>NZ_JBKFGI010000024.1:0-24661 GCF_056171995.1 Romboutsia sp. LXY-2
CCAGGATCAAACTCTCAAATAAAAGTTTAACGGGCTCAGATACTGTTATATATCTGGCTTTGTTTGGTTGTTTCAAATTCTATAAATTAACCTACTGTTTAATTTTCAAAGTTCATTTTCTAACTTTCTTCAGTTTACCAAAGTTGTATAACTTTGTCAACTCTTTTCGAAAATTGTTTTTTCTTTTGTTTATGTCCCGTTCTTAAGGACAAGTAATAATATATCATTTTTGTTTTATATCGTCAATAGTTTTTTAAAACTTTATTTCATAAATTATTACTTATACTTCTCTTCAACTTTTCTTAACTCTTCTAAGCTTAGATTTACCAGTTGATTAAGTATTCTTTTTCTTTCTTTTGCATCATCATAATTTTTGATAATATTGCTTCTACACTTTCCTAAAAGATTAATATACTCCTCATAATTATCATCATATTTTTCTTCTAATTCTTTTTTAATCTTAGATGATAGCGACGGACTTTTTCCACCTGTAGAAATACTAAGTAGTAAATCACCTCTTCTTATAACAGATGGCACTGTGTAATTACATAATTCAATGTTATCAACTACGTTTACTAGTTTGCCATACTTTCTACAATATATTCCTATTTCTTCATTTATTTTTCTATCATTAGTAGCCGCTACAACAATAAAACTAGACTGTATGTATTCTTCTTTATAAATGTCTTCTATTAACTCTACATCTTCATTAAGCTCATAAAATTCATCTATAAACTCTTTCGATACAACTTTTACTTTTTTTCCAAAGTCTAAAAAATTTCTGCACTTTCTGTAAGCTACATCCCCTCCACCAATAATAGTTATTTCTAAATCCTCTAATTTTATATTTATTGGATATAACATCTCAATCTCTCCTAACTACTAAGTATTTGCTATATTGTGATTTATTACGCTTTTATTCTATATAAATATAAAAATTTTGCAACATCATCTATAATTAACCTTAATGTATAAGATATATACCTTAAATAAAAATAGACTAGTTGCAAAATTTTATTTTAATTAAATATTATTTATTTCTCATTTGTTTTGCTAGTTCTTTGGCAAAATAAGTTATTATTATATCTGCTCCAGCTCTCTTAATAGACATAACTGATTCATATATAGCGCCTTCACCTAATATTCCATTTTTCACAGCTGATTTAAGCATAGCATATTCTCCACTTACATTATAAGCTGCAAGAGGTAAATCAAAAGTATCCTTTGTTCTTCTTATTACATCTAAATAAGATAATGCTGGCTTAACCATAAGTATATCTGCACCTTCAGCTACATCTAATTCTGATTCTATTATTGCTTCATTGCTATTTGCAGGGTCCATTTGATATGTTTTTCTATCTCCAAATGAAGGTGCTGAATTAGCAGCAGCTCTAAATGGTCCATAGAAAGTAGATGAATACTTAGCACTGTACGACATTATTGCTATATGTTCAAAGTTTTCTTTATCTAAAGCTTCTCTTATTGCTTTTATTCTGCCATCCATCATATCTGATGGTGCAACCATATCAGCTCCAGCCTTAACATGACTAAGAGCTATCTTAGCTAAGTATTCTAATGTTTTATCATTATTTACATATCCATTATCATTTAAGATACCACAGTGCCCATGGCTAGTGTACTCACACATACATACGTCTGTTATTACGTTCATTTCACTATCAATTTCTTTTATTTTTCTAATAGCTCTTTGTATTATTCCATTTTCATCAAATCCCGGTGTAGCACATGCATCTTTCTCATGGTCATGAGGTATACCAAATAATATTACATGCTCTATTCCTAATTCTTTTAATTCCTTTATCTCATCTTCTAACATATCAACAGAGAAATGGTATACATCTGGTAAAGATGATATTTCTCTCTTTATATTTTCACCTTCTACGATGAATAGCGGATATATGAAATCTTCCACGTTTAATTTAGTTTCTCTTACTAAATTTCTTATTGCCTTATTAGCTCTTAATCTTCTTGGTCTTCTTAACATAATTGTTTCCCCCTTGGTAATATATATAAATCTCCAGCTTAAACAGTGGGATTTTTAGCATTTTTATAAATTATTTAATTAAAGCTTCAACCACTGAATTTATTGTTGCTTCTTCAGCTTCTCTATGTAAATCTAGTTTTAATTCTTTTATAGTGTTGGTCGTTATAGGTCCTATAGATATTATTTTTGTATTATCTAACTTATCTATATTCTCCTTACCTATTATTTCTACAAAGTTACTTGCTGATGATGAACTTGCGAAAGTTATATAATCAATAGACTCATTTTCTAATAGTTCTAAGATTTCTTCTTTCATTTCATTATCTATAACAGTTTCGTATGTATGTACTTCACTAACACTACAAATTTCACTTAACTTATCCACTAGATAATCTCTAGCATTTTTTGCTCTTGGAATTAGTATTTTATCTTCACTAGTTAAATTAGGCTTTATTTCTTCAAATAATTCCTCTGATACAAATTTTTTAGGTACTATATCTGGATTTATACCTCTATCAGCTATAGCCTTAGCCGTAGCTGTTCCAACTGCACAGACTTTTATATTTGCTAGTGCTCTACAGTCTAATTTCATTTCTTTTAACTTATCAAAAAATATTTCAACCGCATTTTTACTAGTTAAAACTAAATATGAGTAATCTTTTATATTTTCTATTTCTTTTTCTAGTAAAGCATTGTTCTCTATTTTTTCTATCTTTATTGTAGGTACTTCTATAGGGTTTCCACCTAAGTCAATTATTTTCTCTACAAGACTACTACTTTGAAGTCTAGTCCTAGTTACCATTACATTCTTCCCAAACAATGGCTTTTTCTCAAAGAAGTTTAACTTTTCTCTTAGGTTTACAACGCTTCCAACCACAATAAGTGTAGGCGGTTTAACTTTTTCTTTTATAGCAGTTTCATATACTTCAGCTAAAGTTGATGTAACTACCCTTTGGTTAGCTCTAGTAGCCCAACTAATAAGTGCTACTGGTGTATCCTTAGATTTACCTTCTCTCATTAGATTATCGCTAATTTTTTTAAGGTTACTTATACCCATTAAAAATACAAGGGTACCTTTATTATTTGCTAGTGCATTCCAGTTAAGCTCTCCACTATCATCATCTCTTAAGTGACCAGTTATTACATGGAAAGAAGATGCATGATCTCTATGAGTTATAGGTATACCTGCATAGCACAATCCCCCAATAGCAGATGTTATTCCTGGTACGACTTCAAAATCTATATTTTCATCTACAAGTATTTCAGCTTCTTCTCCTCCCCTACCAAATACATAGGGGTCTCCACCTTTTAACCTTGTAACTATTTTTCCTTCTTTGGCCTTTTTAGCTATTAACTCATTTATTTCATCTTGAGGTAATGCGTGGTTGCTAGATGCCTTACCTACATATATAAATTCACAGTTAGGATTAGCTTCTTTTAGGTATTGATCATTTGCAAGTCTATCATAAATTATTACATCTGATTTTTTTATACACTCCAGACCTTTGATTGTCATTAACTTATAGTCACCAGGTCCTGCACCTACCAAGTAAACTTTACCCTTCATAGTTCTCATACTCCTTTAATATTAGTTTCGATAGCTCTAGTCCAACTTCTCTAGCACAGCTAGACTTTCCTTCAATGATTTTTGTTACAAGTTTAGTTCCATCTTCATCACCAAATAATCCTACCAAACTTATATTTTCCCCATTTACTTTACAATAAGCACCTATAGGAATATGACAACTACCTTGTATTCCATCTAAGAAACCTCTTTCTGCTTCAACTTGTATCTCAGTTTCCTTATCCTTAATACAACTTATCATTTGTTCTATTTCTTCATCATCTTTTCTTATTTCTATTGCTAATGCTCCTTGAGCAGGCGCTGGCAATATAATATCCATAGGTAAATAGCAACTTATTTTTTCTTTTAGTCCAGCTCTTAAGATACCTGATGCAGCTAGTATTATTCCATCTAGATTTTCATCTTTTATTTTTCTTATTCTTGTATCTATATTACCCCTTATAGGAACTATATTTAAGTCAGGTCTATACTTTAATAACTGATATTTTCTTCTTTTACTTCCAGTTCCAATAGTAGCTCCTTTTGGTAGTTCATCTAAATGCTTATATCCTTCTCTTAATATTAAAACATCTCTTGGATCTTCTCTTTTAGGTATATTTGCAAACTTAAGCCCCTCAGGCAAAGTAGATGGCATATCTTTCATACTATGTACTGCTATATCTATTTCTTTATCTAAAAGTTGTTGTTCTATTTCTTTTACAAATAGACCCTTATCACCTATTTTATCTAAGGCTACATTTTGTATTAAATCTCCTTTTGTTTTGATTATCTTTACTTCAAAATCAGCGTCAGGAAAGTTTTTACTAAGTTCACTTATTACCCAGTTCGTTTGAATAAGAGCCAGCTTACTACCTCTCGTTCCTACTATTACTTTCATACTAAATCTCCTTTAGATTAATCTTCTTGTCTATCCTACTTTATTCTCTATATTATTTTCTTTATTTACTAATATTGTTGAGAAATAAGATATCTTTTCTTCTAAGTGCACATCTCTTAAATCAGTATATACAACCTCTCCTTCTTGAGAAGAGTTACTCACTAGTATAGCACTGTCTAGTAAGTTATTTCTTTCTAGCTTTTGTATTATTTCTTTAAAGTTCTTGTACACTTTCATTAAAACTATTGAACTATAGTTCTCTAGTGCATAGTCTATTTTTTCTTCTTCCATTGTACATGGTATTATTATCAGAGGCTCTCTATCCATAACTAACGGGAAATTTTGGTTAGATGCAATATTTGAAAAAGATGATATTCCTGGTATTGTTTCTACCTCTATACTACTTATTAATCGCTCCATGATATACACATAAGTACTATATATCATCGGATCTCCTAATGTAACAAATCCAACATTACGCCCTTCTTTAACATCATTTACGATTTCTTCTGCTATTTGGTTCCAAGCAATTATTTTCTCACCATCATTAAAATTCATAGGGAAGTGTCTCGTTTTTATATCTAAACTATCTGGAAGGTATTCACTAACTATACTTAAAGCTAAACTTTCTCCACCTTTTTTAGATTCTGGTGTATATAATATATCTAAGTTTTTTAATGTATTCACCGCTTTTATAGTAAGTAAAGAACTATCACCAGGTCCTGTTCCTATTCCATAAAATTTTGCCATTTTAATTTTCCCCCAATCTATGTATTAGCATATTGCCTCTAGTTGTTTTACTTTTTCTATACAATCAATAGTATGACTAACAAACTTATCTTGTATATAAGGATTTTCTCCTAAGCCTTTTAGATGAATTTTTATATTAAAGTTATGTTCTTCAAGTATTGTCTTCCAAGAATCTTCTTCATCTCCTGCCATATCGTTTATTGCATGATCTCCTGCAACCAACATAAAAGGCATTAAGTTAATAGTTTTTATATTATCTTCCTTTAACCTTTTAATAACATGTTCTATTTCTGGATATCCTTCTACTGTACCTACATAAGCATTTATCCCATTATCTCTCAGAACATATTCTAATGCAGGGTATGCAGAGTGAGATTCATGGAAAGTACCATGTCCCATAAATACAACAGCTTCATCTTTTTTCATTTCAGGAATTTGATATTCAATTGCCTTTACGGTTTCTTTATAGTCTTCTATGTATGTAAGTAGCGGTCTTCCTAATATAATCTTTTTAAACTTTGATTGATAACTCTCTACTTGTTCTTTTAATTTATTAAATTCTTCTCCACAGATAATATGAAGTGTTTGTACTATAACTTCCTCATAACCTTCCTCGTGAAGTCTATCTAATGCCTCTATAGGATTTTCGATTGTTATATTGTCTCTCTTCTTTATCTTTCTTATTATCATGTTTGATGTATATGCTCTATAAAAATCATACTCTTTTAAATTAGCTTTTATTTTATTTTCGCATGCTTCTATTGTCTTTTTTCTAGTTTCTTCATAGCTTGTTCCAAAGCTTACTACTAAAACTGCCTTTTTCATAACTTTGCTCTCCTATAGTTAAATTTATATCATATCAATTATTTTTTCTGTATCATTAATCACAGTTGGGTAATTCATTAATTGCCTTTTTATTATTATTACAGGAATGTTTAGTGATTTACATGCTATTACTTTTTCTAAAAAACCACCAGCCACTCCACTTTCTTTCGTAATTACTACATCGACATTGTATTGTTTGTATGTTTCTTCATTCATACTTTGGCTATAGGGACCTTTCATAGCTATTATGTTATCACCATTTAATCCAAGTTGTTCACAAGCTTGAATCACTTCACTAGTAGGTAGCACCCTAGCAACAAGATTTTTATTACTCATCTTATCAATGTATTGATCTAGGTTTTTACTTCCTGTTCCTATAAATATGTTCTTACCTATTTTGTTTGCAATACGACAAGCCTCATCAATACTGCTGACTATATATTTATTCTCATAGTCTATTTCTTCTATTAAAGACTTTCTCTCAAACCTTACATAATCTACCTTACTTATGTTTGAACATTCAATAGCATTTTTAGATACTTCTACTGCATAAGGATGAGTTGCATCTATTATTTTATTAATATTATTTTCTATAATGAAATCTAGCATATCTTCTTTACTTAATTTCCCTAATACAATATTCTCAGTGTATTTTGTAGCAATCTCTTTTCCATATTCAGTAGTTACAGAAAGAACATAGTCCACATTATTATGCTTACTTAATTCTTTGCATATTTCTATACTATCAGATGTTCCTCCTAAAACTAAAATCATACAGTGTAACCTCTTGGTGTTATCATTAGATCCTCATGAATAAAAGTAGATTTATTACCTATAACAACCATAGTAGTCATATCTACTCTTTCAAAATCCATAGTTTCAAATGTACATATAAATTTATTTTCATTTTCTCTTCCAACATCTTTTACTATTCCAACAGGTGTACTCTTATCTTTAAACTCACCCATTATTTCAAAAGCCTTAGCTAAATGTTCACTTCTCCCTTTACTTCTAGGGTTGTATAAACAAACTACGAAATCAGCTTCTGCTGCCAATCTTAATCTTTTTTCAATAACATCCCATGGAGTTAATAAGTCGCTTAAGCTTATATGGCAAAAATCATGCATTATTGGAGCACCTAATATTGCTGCTGCACCTATACTTGCTGTAACTCCTGGAACTACTTTTACAGGTATTTCTTGTTCTTCTTTTGAAGTTAATTCTAAAATAAGCCCTGCCATTCCATATATACCTGCATCTCCACTACTTATTACAGCAACCTTTTTACCAGACTTAGCTATTTCTACAGCTTCCTTACATCTATCTATTTCTTGTCTCATTCCATTTTGAACAACACACTTTCCTTCTATAAACTCTTTTATTAAATTTATATAAGTTTTATATCCTACAATAACTTCAGCATCTTCTATTGCTTGTATTGCTTGTAGGGTCATAAGTTCTTTACTTCCTGGTCCAATACCTATAACATATATCATATTTTCAATCTCCCAACAGAGAATGTTATTCCCTTGTATTTTTGTTTTTGTATTATTAAATTTCTATTACTTAATATGTATGCCACTGGTTCTGCAACTGAATAAACACCTACATTTTGCTTCACCCAATCAGATTTATCAAATAAATAGTCTACTTCACATATTTCACTTACAGAAATAGTTTTGAATGGTACCTTTAAATATTTGCCCAAATCTATAATGGCTTTTTCATGTTTCTTTATTTCAATGCTTCCTATTTCTTTTATAGATTTTATATCTATGTTATTACTATTTAAAAAATCTATAAAAGCATTTTGAAGCTCCAAACTATCAATATTTTTTCTGCAACCAATACCTATAACTATGTCTTTAGGTACTAGCTTTATAAACTTTTCTTTATTTATATCTTGGTTAATATGTACAATCTCTTTTTTATTGCTAATAACAACAATCTTTTTAAATTTATCAATTATACTTTTATTACCTTCATATAGCTTGCTTAGACTCTTTGAATTATCTAATACTTCAAATCCTCTAGTATCTATGTCATAATCTCCATCAATGTACAAGCCAACAGGTTTATTGTTTACTAACATAGAGTTTATTTCTTTAACATTATCTCTAAAATTATCAATATGACCATCTAACTTTTTAGCTATAATATCTAAAGCTGACTTTTTATTTACATCAGTTGCTGTAGTTATTACAGGGTTGGCATTTATAAGTTTACTAATATATAAAGTCATTTCATTAGCTCCACCCATATGTCCACTTAATAAGCTAATAATATTTTTTCCTTGCTCATCAACTACTAAAATAGCTGGATCAGAAAATTTACTACTTATAAAATCAGCTATACTCCTTACTACTATACCTGTAGCCATAATAAAAATTATATAATCATATTTATCAAATATCTCACCTACAAAAGTTTTTACTCTGCTATTAATTCTCTGAACATTAGCTTGTTTATTAATAGCTATTGATTCTTCGATATTTTTTTTATCATTTTGATGAATAGTATTTTTTCTGTCTTCTATAGCATTTTCTTCATTATTTGTTAGGTTATTATTATTTTTTATATAATAGATATGACCATCATCTAAAGCTTCTTGTATCTTTATACCTAACTTTTGGCCATTTTCTGTTATACATAATATTGCAATCTTAGAATCTATACTCATGTTTAAAGTCCTTATCATATAGTTTAGAGTTGTTGTACTCTTTACCTAAGAACTCGCCAACCATTATTAATGCAGTCTTATTAATGTTATTTTCTTTTACTTTATCTGCTATGTCTTCTAATGTTCCTTTTACTACTTTTTCATCTGCCCAAGTAGCTTTATATACTACTGCTATTGGTGTAGTTTTTGGATATCCACCTTCAACTAATTTAGCTACAACTTTTTCTATTTCTTGAACTGATAAAAATATTACCATTGAAGTTTGATGCGCTGCAAAAGATTCTATAGATTCCTTTGGTGGCACCGGAGTTCTTCCTTCCATCCTAGTTATAACTACACTTTGTGATATTTCTGGAACCGTGTACTCTACGCCTAATGCAGACGCTGCTCCTAAAAAAGAACTTACACCTGGAGTGCAATCATAACCAATATTCAATTTATGTAAATCTTCTACTTGCTCTCTTATTGATCCATATATAGAGAAATCACCTGTCTGTAATCTTACAACAGACTTATTCTCTTTGATTCCTTTTTCCATAACATCAATTATTTGTTGTAAATCCATATGTGCACTGTTGTGTATTTCACATCCTTCTTTACAATAATCTAATAATTCTGGGTTAACTAATGAACCTGCATATATTACTACATCTGCACTACTTAAAAGCTTATACCCCTTTAGTGTTATTAGTTCTTTATCTCCTGGTCCTGCACCTACAAAATGTACTTTACCCATCATAGTTCTTCTTCCCCTTTTTCACATGATATTATATAAATCGGGTTTAGAGGTTTGAAATACTCACCTTTACCCAGTTTTTCTAACTTAGAAACATTTAGAACACTTACATCTATATTTATAAAGTTATTTTTTCTTAACAATTTCAGAGTTTCATTAAACGTATCAACTATAATGAAATTCGCAACTAGTCTTCCACCTGGAACTAATAGTTTCTTAGACCATAATATTATCTCTTCTAAGTTATTTCCTGTACCACCAAGAAAAATTGCATCTACTTTTTCATTAATATCTACAGGTGCATATCCTCTTATTACTTCAATATTTTTAAGTTTAAATTTTTCTATATTTTGATTTATTAGATTTATAGCATCATCATTCTTCTCTACTGATGTAACAGATATATTAGGATAGTGATATGCAGCTTCAATACTCACACTTCCTGTTCCTGCTCCAACATCTATAAATCTCTTAGAATTTACTAAATCAAGCTTATTTATTGATATTGCTCTTACTTCTTCCTTAGTAATAGGAACCTTCCCAGTAATAAACTCACTATTCCTCATCTAATATCACCACAACATTCATATCAAATTTTTCTATTTTTAATATACCTTCGGGGCTTCCTATTGTTATTTTTTCATTTTCATAAGAAAGATTTTCCCCTACAATAATAGTCTTTTTTAGATTTCTACTTTCTATTTCTTTGCATATTTCATGAGGTCCTATGTTGCTATCTGTAACCATACATACCTTCTTATGAGAAAGTATATAATCAAAATCAGGCACCTTACCATGGCTGCTAGTAATATATAAGTCATTCATATCAACATATATTTTAGAAAAAATATATTGTAAAGAACTAATACCTGATACAATGTTTAGCTTTTTCCTGTCAATATTTTTACTTAGATATCTTGCTATTCCATATATAGATGGATCTCCTGATGCAACAATAGATATCTGTTTATGACTATTTTCTCTGATATATTCTAGAATTTCTTTTAAATTAGAAGATAGCTCTATTTTTTCACCTTCAAAGTCATTAATAGATTCCAAATTTCTTTTTCCTCCTATTAATACCTCTGAAGAAAGAATTAGTTTTTCTCCCATTTTAGTTATGTAATCTTCATTCCCTGGACCTAGTCCTATTATGTTTATCATCTAAATACCTCCACCAAAGAATCTGCACTATCTGACTTTCCAAGTAGAACCTTGTCCATAGAGAACATCATAACCTCAACTTGCATTTCTTCATCTAATAAGTATTCATCTATTTTGTATTTACACTTATTACTTAATATATTGTAAAGTCCTATATATTCACTTTTATTAATAATCTCAACTGCACCTTCAGCGGTTACACAATTGCTTATTTCTTTCAAAAACTCATATGGTGCTTTCATCATTGCTAAATTTGCTATCAATATTTCATTTCTAGCATCTGCAACCTTACTATGAGTATTAAATATACCTGCAGATATCTTTACATATTTTCCAATATGACCTGCCATAAGTATTTTTTTATATCCTATTCTCTGAGCTTCTTTAAGCATGTAACCTATAAAGTTGCTAGTTCTTACTACATACTTCATATCAAGCCCTAGTTCTTCTTTTATAAATACTTCTCCATGATTTCCTGGAACTAATATTATTTTGTCTAAACCTTGAGCTTTCTTCATTTCTAATTCTATCGATAGTGACTTTTTCCATCCTTCATCACTCATAGGCTCTACTATTCCTGTAGTTCCCAATATGGATATTCCACCAACTATACCAAGTCTGGGATTAAAGGTTTTTTTTGCTATTTCTTCTCCCTTTGGAGCAGAAATAGTTATTTTAATAGATTTATTTTGACCTATATTATTCTTAAAGTCATCTCCTATTATATTTCTTACTTCCTTATGTATCATCTTCATGGGTACAGGGTTAATAGCAGGCTTACCAACTTCTACACTTAAGCCTTTTTTAGTTACAGTTCCTACTCCTATACCTCCAGATACTATAATATCCTCTTCATCAACTCGATCAATAAACTCAGCTTTAGCGAATATATCCATAGTATGGGTTGCATCTATATCATCGCCACCATCTTTTTCTATAGAACATATTGTATAGTCATTACATATTGTGATGTTTTTAACCTCTAAGCTTAGTGGTATTCCTTTTGGTGTATCTATATTAATATTTTCAATTCTTTCTTTAGCAAACAGCATTGCTGTAGCCGCCTTTGATGCCGCAGCTGCACAAGACCCAGTTGTATATCCTCTTCTATATTTTTTTCCATCAATATATACGTACTCTTCCATATGTTTACCTACATAGCATATAAGATAGCATTAACTATTGCTGCAGCTAAGTTACTTCCGCCTTTTCTACCTTTTGATATTATATATGGTAAGTTGGTTTTTTCTAGTTCATCCTTAGACTCTGCTGCTCCCACAAATCCTACAGGAACACCTATTACTGCATCTACCTTAAGTTTTTTAGATGTTTCCATTTCCATAACTTTGTATAAAGCAGTTGGAGCATTACCAAGTACAAATATTTTTCTACCTTCTTCTCTTGCTGCTATTTCTACAGCGGCCATAGAGCGAGTTATACATTTTTCTTTTGCAAGGTTGGCAGTTTCTTCATCTGCTACTAAGCATTTGTATTTGCAGCCTAATGCATCTAATCTTTTTTTGTTAATTCCACTAAGTGCCATATTTGTATCTGTATATATAGTCGCATTATTTTTTAAAGCATCTATAATATTTTCAACTACAGTTTCTGAGATTTTTAATATATCTAGGTATTCAAAATCTGCTGTAGTATGGATTGAACGCTTAATTATTTTTTCTTCTATTTCATTTTTAAATTTATATCCTGGTCTTATTTCATCAATTATATCCTGTATCATTTCAAAGCTTTTACTTTCTATCATCATAGGATTTTTAATGTATTCCATCTTATTTCCCCCTAAGGCCTCCATCAATAATATCTGAAGCGTATATTTTGTTATAAAAAGAATTTATTTTAGCATCGTATAATAACTCTAATAATCTTTTTTCATTCATATCTCTATCAATAATAATTCCAACTACTGTACCACTATGTGCTATATTTACACCATAGGCACCATAGGAATTAGATATTTCTATTATTTTATTTAATTGATACTTTTTGTGTATATTTTCATTTGCCAAACTACTAAGGGTAGCTGCCCTTCCAATAAGATTTAAGTCATTCTTTGTTATTCCTTGTTCTAACAATTCAAAAGCTTCTTTTATAGTCTCTTTATTTCTTATTTTTCTTTCGTTATAATCAGGAATGCTTCTTATTCGTTTTGTACTTAAAGTCTTTTTGGGCTCTAGTATTATTACTTTTCCATTTTCTATATTTCCTAGAGATTTTATTGTTTCTCCTGTTATAGGGTTAAAAATACTATTTTTATCTAAATATATAGAATCAGTAGGTTCTATTTTAGCTGCCAACTTTGCTATATCTTCATTAGATAGACTCTTATTTATTAGTGACAGTGTGGCTTTTATAGTTGCACCTATATCTGCCGTGGAACTTGCCATCCCCTTACCTACAGGTATATCACTATTAATTTGTAAAGATATATTTCTACACTCTCTTACTGGTATTCCAAATCTTTTAAAAACAGACTTTATTGCCATTCTAGATTTATAAGGTCCTCTTTGTACATCTTCTAATTTTTCTTCTACAATCGCCTTTGAATATAAGTCTATTGCATATGAACACAAATACTCTTCCTTGTCTAATATACCTTGTACAAACTCTCCACAAGATGCTGGGCAAATTCCATAGGCTTTCATTATTAATTACCTAAAAAATTCTTCATATATTTTATAAGCTTTTCATTTTCTTCATGAGATTTTATAGCTACTCTTATAAAGCTGTCATCCAAACCTATAAAGTTAGAAGCATCTCTTATAAGAATCTTACCTTCTTCTAGTAACCTATTTTTTATCTCATTAGAAGTATTTTGTTTTAATTGAATTAGTACAAAGTTTGTGTCTGTGTCATATACCTTAATAGAATTTATTTCTTTTAGGGCGTTTAGCATATATTCTCTTTCTTTCACGTAATACTCTTTACTACTTTTTATATAATCTTTGTCTTTAAAAATATAATTAGATAAATTATCTGCAAAAGAGTTTATAGTCCAAGGCTCCTTATATTTATAAATATTTTCTATTATATTTTTATTACTTGTGACTCCATATCCTAGTCTTAAGCCAGGTAATCCAAAGAACTTTGTAACGGCTTTAAGTATGAATAAATTATTATATTTATCTACATACTTAATTAAGCTGTATTTTTCTTCAAGTTCTACAAATTCCATAAAGGTTTCATCTACAATTAATAATTTATTGTTGCTTACCATTATTTCTAATAATTCTTCTAAATCCTTTACTTTCCCATTTGGATTGTTAGGATTACATACAAATAAACTGTCAAATTTATTTATGTTTTCTTTTATGCTATTTATATCTATTTCAAAGTTATTATTTTTATCTAAGTCAAGATTAATCACTTCTAAATTATTTAATCTTGCACTTCTTTCGTACTCTGAAAATGTAGGATTTAAGATGGCTAATCTTTTTCCTATACTTTTCATCATAAGGTAGATTATTTCTGTTGCTCCATTGCCAGGTATTATAAAACTAGGGTCAATGTTAATATAATCCGAGATATTTTTTCTTAGGTTAAAATAATTTATATCTGGATAAGAGCTACATTCCTTTAATCCTTCTAGGATGTACTTTTCTAATCCAGGGATTGCTTTTGGGTTTATATTAGAACTAAAATCTATTATGTCTTTAGGGTTTATTTTATATTTTTGTGCTATAGCACTGACGTTAGCTCCATGTCCTAAATCCTTCATCTACATCCTCCTTTGTTAGAATAATGTTGTAAATATTAATGTGAATACTACCATAGATGTAATTGAAGTAGCATACATTATTCTGTTTGTCTTAACTATATCGTCTTTTTCTATTTCTCTATTTTTATCACCTATAGTAGGCTTATAAACTGCTTTTCCAAAGTATATATTAGTTCCTCCAAGTTGAACTCCTAAAGCTCCCGCGACTGCGCCTTCAGGATAAGCACAATTTGGACTTTTATGGTTTTTTCTATCTCTTATAGAAATGTTAAAACATTTTTTGTAGTCATATCCTAATATCATACTTCCTAATGTCATAAGAATTACAGATATTCTTGCAGGTATATAATTAGCAATATCATCAATTTTCGCTGATGCAAATCCTAAATTCATATACTTATCATTTTTGTATCCAACTGTAGAGTCTAAAGTATTGATTGCCTTATATGCCATTGCAAGTGGCGCTCCACCTATAAAAGCATAAAACATAGGCGCAATTATTCCATCTACTGTATTTTCGGCAACTGTCTCTACTGTAGCTCTTATTATTTCTTGCTTACTTAAATTAGTAGTGTCTCGTCCTACTATATAAGATAATTGGATTCTAGATTTCTCTAAATCTCCTGTTTTTAAAACATTATATATTTTTACTGCCTCATCTTTTAAACATTTTGTAGCTAATGTAGTGTAAATAATAAAAGAGTTTACTAATATAAATACTATTTCATTAAAACTACTTAGCTTTACAACTCCATAAGTTATTAAATAAGTAATTCCTACTGTGATAAACCAAAGAAAAAATCCGCCTATTTTTAAGCCTTTATCACTTTTAGCTATTTTCCTTATGTTATTTTCAGTTATTTTTATAAGCTTCCCAATATACCTAACTGGATGAGGAAAAGAATACGGATCTCCAACTATTAAATCTATAATGTATCCTATATAAATAGATAATATATTCATATTAATTATTTCCTTCCATACCCTTGCTTAAGTAATTCTCTACACAATTTAAGTTGTTGTAAAAATGCGTATGTAAGTAAGATGCTAAAGTATTTCCTTTACTATATCCTCCATCCCACTCATCAACTACTATGTCTTTTCTTTCTTTTTTCATAGCATAAGCACAATTTTCTTCACTTTCAAATACTGAGTGATGGAATTCATGACCTTTTATTATTTCACCTTTTTTAGATAAGATAGTATCTTCTTTTGCTACGCCATAGCAATATCCAAATCTTTTTAGCGAAGATGTCATCTTACTTATACCTTTGAATATTCCAACCATGTCGTATTCTTTCTTATCTTGGTCTTCCAATTTTTCTCCAAGATACATAAGTCCACCACACTCTGCATAAATAGGAATGTTATTTTTATGAGCTTCCATTATAGACTTTCTCATAGTTTCATTGTTTTGTATCTTTTCTCCGAAGATTTCAGGGAATCCTCCACCTATATAAATATAGTCTGCCTTTGGAACTTCTTTATCTTCAAGAGGACTAAAGTATTTTACTTCTAATCCTAAATCTTCTAATAACTCTATATTCTCTCTGTAGTAGAAGTTAAAAGCTTTATCATATGCTATTGCAATCGACTTATTTTCTACTTTATTTTTGTTAATAAAGCTATCTATATCAAAGCTATTTTCTATTTCTTCTGTTTCTGATATTTCTATTATTCTATCAATATCTATGTATTTTTCTATTTCAGAAGCTAGATTATTAAACTTATTTTTTAAAGCATCTAGTTCTATACTTGGAACTAATCCTAAATGTCTTGAGTCTAAAGAAAACTCATCGTTAGGAGGGAAGTATCCAAGTACTTCAACATCACAATATTTTTCTATTGCACTTTTTATTATTTCATAATGTCCTTTAGTTCTAACATTGTTTACTATTACACCTTTAAGATTAAGATTTTTATCAATTTCTTTATATCCCAATACCATTGCTGCTGCTGATGCCGCCATAGCCTTTCCGTTTATAACTAGTATTACTGGTGCATTTAATATTTTAGATGTGTGTGAACTTGTACAATCATCTAATTCTATACCAAAACCATCATATAGTCCCATAACACCTTCAATAACACTTATATCAGCATCCTTAGAGGCTCTATTAACTATGTATTTTACTTTTTCATCATCTAACATATAAGAATCCAAATTTCTTGAGTATCTTTTAGTTATAAATGTATGATAAGAAGGGTCTATATAATCAGGGCCTACCTTAAAAGGTTGAACCTTCATTTGTCTTTTTGTAAGTGCCTGCATTATTCCTAAAGATATAGTAGTTTTACCTACTCCACTACTAGTTCCTGCTATTAATATTTTCTTCATATGTATCACCTAACCCATAATCTCGTAGATTTTTTCTATATCTAAATGTTCTCTTAATAAGTCAGCTAACTTATCGTACTCTTTTTCCTTAAACTCCATAAAAGATGTAACTTTGCTATCTAATCTTTCTAAGTTTTTAGCTTCTCTAATATTATTTAGTAATTCTCTAGTAAAATCTATTTCATCAAATATTCCATGAAGATATGTTCCTACTACATTACCGTATTCATTAACACTACCTTCTGTATAATTAACTTCTTCGCCTAGTTTTTTATCTATAGTGTTTAAACTATTAATCTTTTTACCTCTAGAAGTTATCCCCATATGTATCTCATATCCGGTTACTTTTTTACCTTCTAGTCCTTTTAGATATCCACATAATCCACTATTTATTGTGGCTTCTACTTGAGTAGTTGTCTTTTCTAATTCAAATATAGTTTCTATATCTAAAAGTCCTATACCGTCTATTTCTTCAGTTTCGCCTTCTACATGGTATGGGTCTTTTAGTTTTTTGCCTAACATTTGATATCCGCCACAAATACCAAATATTAACTTACCTCTTTTATGTAATTCTTTTAATTGTGATTCTAGGCCACTTTCCCTTAAGTACTTTAAATCATCTATTGTACTTTTGCTTCCTGGAAGTATTACTATGTCAGGATTTCCTAAAGCTTCACCATAGTTTACATATCTTAAACTAACATCTTCTTGTGTTTCAAATATGTTAAAATCAGTAAAGTTAGACATATGCGGTGTTCTTATTATTTCTATGTTAATATCCTTATTCTCCATTTTATTTTTAAATCTAGTTGTTACACTATCCTCATCTTCTATCTTCACATCACTATAAGGAACTACCCCTAAAACAGGTACTTTTATAATTTCCTCAAGCATTTTTATTCCGTCTCCTAAAAGCTCTTTTCTTCCTCTAAATTTATTTATAATTACACCTTTAACTCTTTTTCTTTCTTCTTCATCTAATAAAAGCATGGTACCTGCTAATGACGCAAATACTCCACCTCTATCTATATCTCCAATTATAATAACGGGAGCATCAGCTATTTGTGCCATTCCCATGTTGGCAACATCTCTCTCTTTGAGATTTATCTCAGCACAACTACCTGCACCTTCCATTACTACAACATCATATTCACTACTTAATTCTTCAAAAGTTTCTTTTAATATGTTTACAACCTTTGGTTTGTAATCATGATACTGTGTTGATGACATATCTTCTCTTACTTTACCATTTACAATAACTTGGCATCTGTGATTTCCAGATGGTTTTAGTAATATAGGGTTCATTTTTGCAGTTGGTTCAATTCCTGCGGCTTCTGCTTGAAAAACTTGAGCTCTTCCCATTTCTAAACCTTCCTTCGTAATAAAGGAATTTAGTGCCATATTTTGAGATTTAAAAGGCGCTACCTTATTTCCATCTTGCTTAAATATTCTACATAGTCCAGCTACTAAAACACTTTTTCCAACATTAGATGCCGTGCCCATAAGCATTATTTTTTTCCCCATAAATTCACATCCTTATCAATATATAATTTATATATCTATTTCCTTACTCTCCTTATATATCTCAAATACCAATATACTTATATCCAATCTTAATACACAAAAAAGCCCTAACTCTAGTGAGATAGGACTTTTATTAATAAATAAACATATATATATAAATAAAAATCTCTCACCCCGAAGATCTCATCACAAAATTAAATTAGGCAGGTATCCTGGCTCAACTTCATCCTACTCCTATTCCTTCCCATCAAAAGACAGTGGCTTTATTTAATAGTTTCGTCCGTTTTACAGTAGCGGGGGCTGCAAAGGCTTCTCACCTTTTTCCCTTTTAAATTCACACTCCTTAAATGATTTACTTTTTGAAATATTTTTTATTTCATTGCTAAAATTAGAAGTGTAAAACCTAAATTAATCTAATATTCAATTTTATTATCTAAACGAAATTTTTATTATTCATCATGTTTATTACTGCAAATCTATTTTCTACCTCTATCATTGTAACAGAAGCATTATCAATTTTAAAGTTCCAATGATATTCATAGCTATTTGATATCAAATAAGAAATTATATTCCTGATAGTTCCTCCATGAGAACAAATTAATATAGTTTCATTATCATTTTCACTAATTATCTTTTCTATTTCCTTACTCACTCTATAATAAGATTCAATTAAACTTTCTCCATTTGGATATTTATATTCATATCCTTGGTTTATCATCTTATCAAATTCATCACGGTGATTATTTTGTATTTCTTCAAATGTTATTCCTTCGAAATCTCCAAAGCTAATTTCTTTTAATGTTTCTCTTTCTATTATTCCTATATTCTTTATATTAGCCAAAGGTTCTACAGTATCCTTTGTTCTTTTTGAAGTTGTTGCAAAAATTTTGTCTATTTTTTGTTTTTCTAGGTAATTAGTAAGTTTTCTTACCTGTTTTTTGCCTTCTTCACTTAATACGCTGTCTATATGACCTGATAATCTACTTTGCTCATTATCTTTAGTCACTGCATGTCTTACTAAAATCAATTTAGTCATTTCATCACCTCTTTTAAGGCTTTTTTATTATCTTATTAGTAAATAAATATATACTAGATATAATACTTCAGAAAGTTCTATGGTGCATCCTAATATATCTCCAGTAACTCCATCTATTTTTTTATAAACATGTTTCTTAAATAAGTTTATAAATAAAAATACTATAACTATTGAACTGATTATTTTTATAATGGCAATACTTTGCGCCAAAAATATAAATTTACTAATAGCTATTATTAATAATACTGTATATGTAGTCCCTACAACAATCATGTTCATTGTACATTTTCCTATGAATAAGTTTCCCATACCTTTTTCTCTAGGAGTTTTTGTTTTATAAGTTATCGTAAGTACTCCTAATCTAGCTATTACAGGCATAAATACTATAAGCCATAATGATTCATTGATTATTAAACTGTTTATAAACCCTACTTTAAGTAATATTAAAAACATTATCGCTAATAGTGAGTTTGTACCCAATCTTGAATCTTTCATTATTTCTAACATTTTTTCTTTATCTCTATAACTATAAAGTGCATCAAAAGTATCACCTAGACCATCAATATGAAGCCCTCCAGTTAAAATTACACTTGCTAATGTAATTATTATAGAAGCAATAAATGGATCAAATAATTTAGTTGATACTATGCCTATTAAAAATGTTATTATACCTAAAACAAATCCTACTAGCGGAAAATAATATAGCGTCTTATGAAACTCTTCATCAAACCCTGTATCCATGTTTATAGGTATTCTAGTCATAAATTGTAATATTGATATAAATCTTTTCATATGCTATCCCTTTATTTTCATAGGTATTCCACTAACTACAAAGTATACCTCATCACTTTCTTTTGATATTTGTTGATTTATTCTACCTACTATATCAGCGTATACTCTACTAAGCTTGTTATCAGGTACCACACCCATTCCTAATTCATTGGTAACAATAACAAAATACAGATTAGTGTTCTTAACCTCATTAAGTAGTTTATTCATCTGGTCTTTTATGTAGAACTCTAATTCATTAATTTGATTCGTATTACAATTATCTATATCAATTCCATATGTAAACATAAGGTTATTAACTAATAAAGTAACACAATCTAATATGACTGTATTATGCTTTTGATTAACATCTTTAATTATAGAGTAAATATCTTTGTAAATCTCATATGTTTTCCAGCTTTGAGGTCTACTTTCCTTATGCTTTTTTACTCTATCTTTCATTTCATCATCAAATGGTATAGATGTTGCTATATAAGCTGTATCGTTATTTCTGTCTATGCAAAGTTGCTCTGCAAAACTACTTTTTCCTGACCTAGCTCCACCTGTAACTAGAATAATTTTGCTCATATTCGGTCTCCTTTATCTTCCCATGTCTATTTCATCGAATGTTGCCATATTCTTATATGTAAAATTTGACGCTTCAATTATATTAAATGCTAATGCTGCACCACTACCTTCTCCTAGCCTCATATCCATATTTAAGACAGGATTTAATCCAAGAATTCCTAATGCCTTATTAGCTCCTACTTCTGCAGATGTATGAGATGCTATCATGAAATCTCTAGTCATCGGGTTTATTTTGTATGCAAGTAATGCTGCTGCATAAGATATAAATCCATCTATAACTACAGGTATTTTATTAGCACTACAAGCTAATATTACCCCTGCCATAGCTCCTATCTCAAATCCACCAACCTTTGATAATACATCTATTCCATCTTCTGGGTCTGGATTATTTAATTCTATAGCTTTTCTTATTGTATCAGATTTATGTTTTAATCTTTCTTTTTTAAGTCCAGCTCCTATACCAGTTATCTCTTCAGGATCACATCCTCCTATAACAGATATAATAGCTGTACTTGGAGTTGTATTTCCTATTCCCATTTCTCCAATACCTATAAGCTTATAGCCCTTATTTATGTATTCCTCTGTAATTTCTATACCTATCTCTAGACATCTTATTGCTTCTTCTCTAGTCATGGCAGGTCCTTTAGCCATATTAGAAGTACTCTTTCTTATCTTTCTGTCTATAACGCCTTCTAATTTTTCATCACTATTAATTCCTACATCTACCGCTACAACATCAGCTCCAACAAATTTAGATATTGTACCTACACCGCATATCCCTTTTGCAAAGTTTGGAAATTGAAGTACTGTTATATTTTGAGGGTCTGGAGCAACACCTTCTTCATACACACCATGATCTCCTGCAAAAGCAATAATAGCTTTCTTTTCCATATCAAAATATTTACTCTCGTAAATTCCTGCTAATTGCACACAAATATCTTCCATTTTACCAAGACTACCTTGAGGTTTTATAAGTCTGTCTAATCTTTGTCTAGCTTGATTCATAGAAGATTCATTTAGTGGACTTATATTTTTTGATATACTTTCTAATAAATTCATTTCTAATGCTTTCATTTATTCTCCTTTCTTTGGGCAGAAAATATTTTACCTAGCCCAAAGGGCTAGGTATTATTTTTAATCTAATTGCCTCACCCTAAAGAATACTATGTAAAATCTAATTCTATACATTATAGATAATATCCTTTAAAGTTTATATTATTTTGGCAATTAAAACTACTATTTTATTTATTTTTACAGATTATGAGCTATTTTTAATGCCTCATAACTTGCATTTATTGTATATTCTATATCTTCCATTGTATGTGCATTAGATAAGAACATAGCTTCAAATTGAGTTGGGGCTAGTAAAACACCTCTTTTTAGTAATTCCTCAAAGTATTTGTTAAATTTAGGTACATCACATTTAGTAACATCATCATAATTGTTTATTGGACCTTTTGCAAAGAATAAACAAACTAGTGAACCAGCTCGATTTATTGTATAATCTAGTCCTAATTTTTTAATATTATTTTTAAGTCCTTCTTCTAGCTTTATAGCTTTTTCTTCTAATTCAGTATAAATATTTGGATTATCTCTTAATATTTCTAAATTCTTTTTCCCCATATACATAGCTAGTGGGTTCCCAGATAAAGTTCCAGCTTGATAAACAGGTCCTACTGGAGATACCATATCCATTATTTCCTTCTTACCTCCATAAGCACCTACAGGAAGTCCTGCTCCTATTATTTTACCGAAGCATGCCATATCAGGTTCTATACCAAAGTATCCAACAGAACTACTATAATTTAATCTAAATCCTGTAATTACTTCATCAAAGATTAATACTGCTCCATATTCTTTAGTTATATCTCTTAGTAACTGTAAAAACTCTTGTGTTCCTGAAACTACACCCATATTCCCTGCTACAGTTTCAACTATTACAGCCGCTATTTCATGACCTTGAGTTTTAAATATTTCTCTTAATGCATCTAAATCATTATATCTAGATACTAGCGTATCTTTAACTACGTCCTCTGGTACTCCAGGACTTGTTGGAACTCCATATGTAATTGTACCTGACCCTGATTTAACTAATAGTGCATCAGAATGACCGTGATAACATCCTTCAAATTTTAATATCTTGTTTCTTCTTGTATAAGCTCTAGCTACTCTTAATGCACTCATTGTTGCTTCTGTACCAGAGTTAACCATACGAACTTGATCTATTGCAGGATAAGCTTCTACTATTAATTTAGCCATATCTACTTCAATAGCCGTTGGTACACCATAACTAGTACCTCTTTTAACGATCTCTTCTATTCCTTCTACTATTTCCTTTGGACTATGACCTAGCATTAATGGTCCCCATGAACATATGTAATCTATAAATTCATTTCCATCTACATCATAGATTCTACTACCTTCTGCTCTATCTATAAAAATCGGATCTAATCCAACTGATTTAAAAGCTCTCACTGGACTATTTACGCCACCTGGTATATATTTAATTGCATCTTCATATATTGCTTTTGATTTTTCATTTTTCATTTGTTTTTCCTCCTAATATTAGATTTCAAATAACTCTTCTATTAATTTTATATATTCTTCCCTCTTACCTTTGTCTTTAACTTGCTTTAGATTTATTATAGGTTCTCTAATAACTCTTTTTAAAGCTGATGTCATCATTTTATCAATTATTTTTTCTTCCCTTGCAGAAACATTAATTTTCCTAAATATGTAATCTAGAGTGTCTTCTCTAATTTCTAGGCACTTATCATTTAGAGATTGTATAGTAGAATCTATAACTATTGAGTCTAGCCACTGTATAAATTCATCAGACTTTTCTTCTATAATTTCATACCCAATACTAGCCAGTTCTTTCCTTTTTTTATCATTTTTATCTTGTATTTCTTTTAAATCGTCTATGTCGTATAGTTCTATATTTTCAATTTCATTTATTTTTGGATCAATATCCCTCGGAAGAGCTATATCCATCATATAAAGTTTATGCTCTATTTTAGGTATATCTTTGTATTTTACTACTAGATGAGGTGATGCAGTAGCACTAATTACTATATCTACATCATTGAGTACACTATATCTATCTTCATACTTTATAGGCACAATATTTTTATACTGTTCTTGTATTTTGTTAAACTTATCACGACTACGATTAGATACATATATAGTTTTAACATTTTCTTCTTCCAAATGATTCATTGCTAACATACTCATTTTTCCAATACCTATTACAAGAACTCTTTTATCTTTTAGCGTTCCAATTTTTTCTTTTAAAAACTTTATTCCTATATAACTTATAGATAAAGGTTGCTGTGATATCTTTGTCCTGTTTTTTATTTCTTTTGATGTTGTTATCGCATCTCTAAATAACTTATTGAATATTTTCTTACTTGATCCAATATTCATCGCAAACTGATGAGCATCTTTTACTTGTCCTAGTATTTGATCTTCACCTAAAACTATAGAGTCCAGTCCTGCTGTAACTCTAAAAAGATGATCTACAGCTTCTTTGTTAATTTTAGAGAAAAGGTACTCTTTTATATTAGGATTATTAAAAAACTCTTCATAAAAGTCTTTCACTTCTTCTAATTTTTTATCAATATCCTCTGCTTGTATGTATATTTCACTTCTGTTACATGTAGATAGTATAATAACTTCATTAATATCTTTATCTAGCAAACAATTTATAGCTTCTATTTTTTTTGTGTCCGTAAAAGCTACGCTCTCTCTTATTTCAATTGGGGTTATGTTGTGGTTAACCCCAACAACAGCTATATTCATAATTCCCCCCTAGTCTATGATTTTATTATATTTTATTGTTACATATACAATTAATTGTTCTAGCATTATTAAGTATATCTCTATTGTTATATTTTGTAAATTCCAACTTAAATTTTTATTTAATTTTTTGCATAAAAAAAAGATTACGTGGCTACGTCCTACTCTCCCAGGAGGTTGCCCCCCAAGTACCATCGGCGCTAAAGAGCTTAACTTCTGTGTTCGGAATGGGAACAGGTGTATCCTCTTTGCTA
>NZ_JBKFGI010000025.1:0-21780 GCF_056171995.1 Romboutsia sp. LXY-2
TTAATAAACTCTATAGCTGTAGAAGAAGGATTAAGATTCGCAATAAGAGAAGGTGGAAGAACAGTAGCATCAGGAGTTGTTGCTTCTATAGTAGAATAATTTCTACATTCCAATTCTGTTATTTAACATATATAGACGAGGGGGCTTGTGCTCCCTCGTTTTTGTTTTAGTATAAAATTCTAAATTAGTAATAATATACTACATATATTTTGTTGACATTGTTCAAAAAAAAATATATACTAAGTTAGTGCTTTGAAACAGGAAATAATCAAGTTTACATCTATGTTTTACATAAAAAAATAAATTTTGTAAAATAGTAAAAAAAACTTGAAAAAAAGTAAAAAATAATATAATATATAATAGTGTGCTTGAGAGATACGAAAATAACAAATTGAATTCTAGTGAAATACGGCAAAATGTCGAGTGTTTAATTACAACACACCCGGAGCAGTGTATCGGCATAAGTCGTACGTAACTTAAATTAAACGTACGATAAAGGAGGGAAATTACAATGGCTAAGAATGAAAAAATAAGAATAAGATTAAAGTCATATGATCACAAATTATTAGATTTTTCAGCTGCTAAAATAGTAGAAACTGCTAAGAAAGCTGGATCACAAGTTTCAGGACCTGTGCCACTACCAACTGAAAAGCAAATAGTAACTATATTAAGAGCTGTACACAAGTACAAAGACTCTAGAGAGCAGTTCGAAATAAGAACTCACAAGAGATTAATAGACATAGCAAACCCAACGCCTAAGACAGTTGACTCTTTAATGAAGTTAGACTTACCAGCTGGTGTTGATATAGAAATAAAATTATAATAGCTACCTAAGATATTCGCCTATATGGTAACTATCTTAGAATGATTATCTGGTAACGGGTAATCCGCTGTAAGAATTATAGGAGGTGCTAATATGAAAGGAATATTAGGAAAAAAGTTAGGAATGACTCAAATATTCACTGAAGCAGGTATAGTTGTACCAGTAACAGTTGTTGAGGCAGGACCAATCGTTGTAACTCAAATAAAAACAGTTGAGAAAGACGGATACAACGCTATACAAATAGGTTTCCAAGATGCTAAAGAAAAGTCGTTAAATAAGCCTCAAAAAGGTCATTTAGCTGCTGCTAACACATTAAAGAAACACTTAAAAGAATTCAGAGTAGAATCTGTTGAAGGATACACTGTTGGTCAAGAAATAAAGGCTGACTTATTCGAAGCAGGAGAAATAATAGATGTAACTGGAATATCTAAAGGTAAGGGATTCCAAGGTCCAATAAAGAGACATGGTCAATCTAGAGGTCCAGAATCTCACGGTTCTAGATATCACAGAAGACCAGGTTCAATGGGTGCTTGTTCATTCCCTGGTAGAGTATTCAAAAACAAAAAATTAGCTGGACACATGGGTAGCGTTAAAGTTACTGTTCAAAACTTAGAAGTAGTTAGAATAGATGCTGAAAAGAACCTTATATTAGTTAAGGGTGCTATACCAGGACCTAAAGGTTCAGTAGTAACTATAAAAGAAGCTATAAAGTCTTCTAAATAATGACTAACCTAAGAAAGGAGGAAGCACAATGCCAAAATTAAATGTATTAAATATGAATGGACAAAATGTTGGAGAAATAGAATTATGTGATGCTATATTCAACGTTGAAGTTAATGAACATGTTTTATATGAGGTTGTTAAAAACCAATTAGCAAACAAGAGACAAGGTACTCAATCTGCTAAGACTAGAGCAGAAGTTAGAGGTGGCGGAAGAAAACCTTGGAAACAAAAAGGAACAGGTAGAGCTAGACAAGGTTCTATAAGATCTGTACAATGGGTTGGTGGAGGAGTTGCTTTTGCACCTAAGCCAAGAGATTACAGATATACATTACCTAAGAAGGTAAGAAGATTAGCGATGAAGAGTGCTTTATCTGCTAAGGTTCAAAACGGAGAAATGATAGTATTAGACGCATTAACAATGGATGCTCCTAAGACTAAAGAATTTGCTCAAATATTAAAGAATATAAACGCTTCTAAGAAAGCTTTAGTAGTAACTGCTGAAAATAATACAAACGTAATAAGATCAGCAAACAACATGGAAGGTGTTGCTACTGCTACAGTTAACACTATAAATGTTTACGATATATTAAAGTATGATACATTCGTAATCACTACAGACGCGGTTAAGAAAGTGGAGGAGGTGTACGCATAATGATGACTAATCCACATGATATAATAAAGAAGCCAGTTGTTACTGAGCAATCTATGGCGGATATGGCTGAAAAGAAATACACTTTTGTTGTAGCTAACGATGCTAACAAAACTGAAATAAAGAAAGCTGTAGAAAAAGTATTCGGAGTTAAAGTAGAAAAAGTAAACACTATGAACTACGATGGAAAAGTTAAGAGAATGGGTAGACATGAAGGAAGAACTGCAAGCTTTAAGAAAGCAGTAGTTAAGTTAACTGCTGACAGTAAAGAAATAGAATTCTTCCAAGGAATGTAATATCCTAACAAACGAAGGAGGGAAAACAGATGGCTATAAAAAAGTTTAAACCAACTTCTCCTGCCTTAAGACAAATGACAGTTTTAGTTTCTGATGAAATAACTTGCAATGAACCAGAAAGATCTCTTTTAGTTTCTTTAAAGAAGAACTCTGGTAGAAATGCACACGGAAAGATAACTGTTCGTCACAGAGGTGGAGGAAACAGAAGAAAATATAGAATAATAGATTTCAAGAGAAATAAAGACGGAGTACCTGCTAAGGTTGCTACTGTTGAATATGATCCAAATAGAACGGCTAACATAGCTTTATTACACTATGCAGATGGTGAAAAGAGATATATATTAGCTCCAGTTGGATTAGAGGTTGGAACAACTGTATTATCAGGACCAACAGCTGACATAAAGCCAGGAAATGCATTAGCATTAAAGGATATGCCAGTAGGTACAGTAATACACAACATAGAATTAAAGCCTGGAAAAGGAGCTCAGTTAGTTAGATCTGCTGGTGTTTCTGCTCAATTAATGGCTAAAGAAGGTAAAAAAGCCTTATTAAGATTACCATCAGGAGAAATGAGATTCGTTTCAATAGATTGTAAAGCTACAATCGGACAAGTTGGTAACATAGAACACGGTAACGTAGTTATCGGTAAAGCAGGTAGAAAAAGACATATGGGTATAAGACCTACAGTTAGAGGTTCTGTAATGAACCCTTGTGACCATCCACACGGTGGAGGGGAAGGTAGATCTCCAATAGGTAGACCATCACCTGTTACTCCATGGGGTAAACCAGCTCTTGGATACAAAACTAGAAAGAAAAATAAAGCTTCTGATAAGCAAATCGTATCAAGAAGAACTAAGTAATAGATTACTTTTCACTAGGAAAGGAGGATATTAAATGTCAAGATCAACTAAAAAAGGACCTTTCGTACACGCGAGACTTTTAAAGAAAATAGAAGCTATGAACGCTAGCGGAAATAGAGAAGTTATAAAGACTTGGTCAAGAACTTCTACAATATTCCCACAAATGGTAGAACATACTATAGCAGTTCATGATGGAAGAAGACATGTTCCTGTTTATGTAACAGAAGACATGGTTGGACACAAGTTAGGTGAGTTCGTTCCTACAAGAACTTTCAAAGGACACAAGGACGACGAAAAATCTAATAAGAGAAAATAATAATTTCTGACTAAGGAAGGAGGAATAGCAAATGGAAGCAAAAGCTACTGCTAAATATGTACGTGTATCACCAAGAAAAGCAGGACAAATCTGTGACCTTGTTAGAGGAAAGAATGTTGATGAAGCATTAGCAATATTAAAGTTCACTCCAAGAGGAGCAGCTTCAATAATAGCTAAAGTTGTAAAATCTGCTAAAGCAAACGCTGAAAACAACCACGAAATGGATGTTGAAAATTTATATATAGCATCAGTAGTTGCAAACCAAGGACCTACAATGAAGAGATTCATGCCTAGAGCTATGGGACGTGCAACAATGATAAGAAAGAGAACTTCTCATATAGAGGTTGTTCTTAAGGAAAAAAAATAGTATAAGATAGGAGGGAAAACAATGGGACAAAAGGTTAATCCACACGGACTAAGAGTCGGTGTTATAAAAGATTGGGACTCAAGATGGTTCGCAACTGATAAGAAAGAGTTCGGAAACTTATTATTAGAAGACCACAACGTTCGTAAATTCTTAAAGAATAAATTATATTCTGCTGGAGTTGCAAACATAGAAATAGAAAGATCAGCAAACAAGTTAAAGTTAGACTTACACGTTGCTAAGCCAGGTGTAGTTATAGGTAAGGCTGGTGCTGGTATAGATGCATTAAAAGCAGAATTAGAAAAAATGACAAAGAAAAATGTTATAGTTAACATAGTTGAAGTTAGAAACCCTGATAAAGATGCTCAATTAGTAGCAGAAAATATAGCATTAGCTATAGAAAGAAGGGTAGCTTTCAGAAGAGCTATGAAGCAAGCTATACAAAGAGCTATGAAATCAGGAGCTAAAGGTATAAAAGTATCTGCATCTGGTAGATTAGGTGGAGCTGAAATGGCTAGAACTGAAGGATACAGCGAAGGAAATGTACCTTTACAAACATTAAGAGCTGATATAAACTATGGTTTCGCTGAAGCGAACACTACTTACGGAAAAACTGGTATAAAGGTTTGGATATGTAATGGTGAAGTTCTTCCGACTAGAAATGGTGTAAACCCAAGAGAAGAAAGAAGAGAAAACAAGAGAAACGATAGAAGAGATAACAGAAGAAACGACAGAAGAGATAACAGAAGAAACAATGATAATAGAAGAGGAAATGATAACAGAGGACAAAGAGGACAAAGACCTCAAGGATCAAGACCTCAAAGAACTGAAGGTAAATAATTATAAGGTTCAAGGAAGGAGGAAATACTCATGTTAATGCCAAAAAGAGTAAAGCGTCGTAGAGTTCACAGAGGAAGCATGGCTGGGAAGGCTCAAAAAGGTAACAAAGTTACTTACGGTGAGTTCGGACTAGTTGCATTAGAAGCTTCTTGGATAACTTCTAATCAAATAGAAGCTGCCAGAATAGCTATGACTAGATATATAAAAAGAGGCGGGAAGGTTTGGATAAAAATATTCCCACATAAGCCTGTAACAAGAAAGCCAGCTGAAACTCGTATGGGTGCCGGGAAAGGTTCTCCAGAATACTGGGTAGCAGTTGTTAAGCCAGGAAGAGTAATGTTCGAATTAGCAGGTGTTCCTGAAGATAAAGCAAGAGAAGCAATGAGACTTGCTATGCACAAACTTCCAGTTAAATGTAAGTTTGTTAAAAAAGAAGATTTAGAAGTAAAGGGTGGTGAATAGGATGCAAGCTAAAGAATTAAGAAATTTATCAAGCGAAGAGCTTATGAACAAATTAAATGACTTCAAAAGTGAATTATTTAGCTTAAGATTCCAATTAGCTACTGGTCAATTAGAAAATACAGCGAGAATAAAGTTCGTTAAGAAGGATATAGCTAGAGTTAAGACTGTTCTTGTTGAAAGAAAGTTAAACGAAACTAGAGCTTAATTTGGAAAGGAGGCTTTTTACACATGGAAAGAGGAAGAAGAAAAGTTAGAATAGGCCGTGTTGTTAGTGATAAAATGGACAAGACAATAGTTGTTGCTGTTGAAGATTTCGTACGTCATCCATTATATAACAAGCCAGTTAAGAGAACTAAGAAATTCAAAGCTCACGATGAACAAAATGTTTGTAGAATCGGAGATAGAGTTAAAATAATGGAAACTAGACCTTTATCAAAAGATAAGAGATTCAGATTAGTTGAAGTTATCGAACAAGCTAAGTAGTTTTTTGGAAAAGGAGGGATTACGATATGGTACAACAAGAGACACGTTTAAGAGTTGCTGATAACTCTGGTGCGAAAGAAATATTATGTATACGTGTACTAGGCGGAAGTAAAAGAAGATATGGTAACATAGGCGACGTGATAGTTGCTACTGTTAAAAGTGCAACACCTGGTGGAGTTGTAAAAAAAGGTAAAGTTGTTAAAGCTGTTATAGTGAGAAGCAAGCAAGGCGTTAGACGTAAAGACGGAAGTTATATATCTTTCGACGAGAATGCTGCAGTTATAATAAAAGACGACAAGACTCCAGTAGGAACTCGTATATTCGGGCCTGTTGCTAGAGAGTTAAGAGATAATGACTTCATGAAGATAGTTTCTCTTGCTCCAGAAGTACTATAATAAGGAGGTGCAATAGGACATGATGCGTGTTAAAAAAGGTGACACTGTTGTAGTTATAGCAGGAAAAGATAAAGGTAAAAAAGGTTCAGTAGTTAAGGTATTCCCTAAGGCTAACAGAGTTTTAGTTGAAGGAGTTAACGTAATAACTAAGCACCAAAAGCCAAGTGCTATAAACCCACAAGGTGGAATAATAAATAAAGAAGCCCCAATTCACATATCTAACATAATGCCACTAGATCCTGAAACAGGAAAAGGAACAAGAGTTAGATTTGAAATGAAAGATGGGAAAAAAGTTAGAGTAGCAGTTAAGAGCGGAAAAGAAATATAATATAGCTTGAAAGGAGGGACCTTAAATGGCTTCTAGATTACAAGAAAAATACATGAAAGAAGTTGCTCCTGCTTTAATGGAGAAATTTGGATACAAGAACGTTATGGAAATACCTAAGTTAGACAAAATAGTTATAAACATGGGTATAGGTGACGCTAGAGAAAATCCAAAAGGATTAGAAAAGGCTGTAGAAGAGATGGCAATAATCTCTGGACAAAAGCCAGTTACTACAAAAGCTAGAAATTCAGTAGCTAACTTCAAGTTAAGAGAAGGAATGCCAATAGGAGCAAAAGTTACATTAAGAGCTGACAAAATGTTCTACTTCATGGACAAGTTAGTATCTGTATCTTTACCAAGAGTTAGAGACTTTAGAGGTATAAACCCTAATGCTTTCGATGGTAGAGGTAACTACGCACTAGGTGTTAAAGAACAATTAATATTCCCTGAGATTGAATACGATAAGGTAGACAAAGTAAGAGGGATGGATATAATATTCGTTACTACAGCGAAAACTGACGAGGAAGCTCGTGAATTACTAAAATTATTAGGAATGCCGTTTTCTAAGTAAGCTTAGAAAAGGTCATTTTCTAAGCTAAACGAAGGAGGGATTCCAGTGGCTAGAAAAGCGATGGTTGTAAAACAACAAAAGAAGCAAAAGTACGCTACTAGAGAATACACTAGATGTACTATATGTGGTAGACCACATTCGGTTTTAAGAAAATTTGGTATATGCCGTATATGCTTTAGAGAATTAGCTTATAAGGGTCAAATACCTGGTGTTAGAAAAGCAAGTTGGTAAAACTTACCTAAAAATGGAAGGAGGGTTTCAATATGACAATGACAGATCCAATCGCAGATATGCTTACTCGTATAAGAAATGCTAACGTAGTTAAGCATGAAACTGTTGACGTTCCTGCTTCTAATATGAAGAAAGAATTAGCTAGAATCTTATTAGAAGAAGGTTTCGTTAGAGGTTATGATGTTATAGAAGATGGAAAACAAGGAATAATAAGAATACAATTAAAGTACGGACAAACTGGCGAAAGAGTTATATCAGGATTAAAGAGAATATCTAAGCCTGGTATGAGAGTTTACGCTGCTAAGAGCGAAGTACCTAGAGTTTTAAACGGATTAGGTATATCAATAATGTCTACTTCAAAAGGGATATTAACTGATAAGCAAGCTAGAAAAGAAAATGTTGGTGGAGAAGTAATCTGCTACGTTTGGTAATAGAAACGAACAATGTAAGGAGGTGCGACTATGTCAAGAATAGGTGTTAAGCCAATAACAGTACCTGCAGGTGTTGAAGTAACAGTAGCTGAAGGAAACTTCGTTACAGTAAAAGGACCTAAAGGAACTTTAACTAAGCAATTAGATGGTGCTATGATAATAAAGCAAGAAGAAAATACTATAACTGTTGAAAGACCTACTAACAACAAGCAACACAGAGCGTTACACGGATTAACTAGAACTTTACTAGATAATATGGTAATAGGTGTTACTGCTGGTTTCGAAAAGAAATTAGAATTAGTTGGTGTTGGATACAGAGCTCAAAAGTCAGGAAACAAATTAGTTATGAACTTAGGATTCTCTCATCCGGTAGAAATGGAAGATCCAGAAGGAATAACTGTTGAAGTTCCTAACCAAACTGAGTTAATAGTTAAAGGAATAGACAAGCAATTAGTAGGGAACTACTCTGCTAAGATAAGAGCTTGGAGAAAGCCAGAGCCATACAAAGGTAAAGGTATAAGATACGCTGGTGAAGTTGTAAGACGTAAAGAAGGAAAAACTGGTAAGAAATAATACCAAACTTAAACGCTAGAAAGGAGTGAGCTCGGTGTTAAAGAAAATTGATAAAAACGCAGTTAGACTTCAAAGACATAAGAGTGTTCGTAAGAAAGTTTCTGGAAGTACTCAAAGACCAAGATTATGTGTATTCAGAAGTGCTAACAACATATATGCTCAAATAATAGATGACACAAACAGAGTTACTCTTGTTGCTGCATCTTCTTTAGACGCAGAAGTAAAGGGTGCTGTTAAAAATACAGGAAACAAAGAAGCAGCTAAGTTCGTTGGTGAATTAGTAGCTAAGAAAGCTGTTGAAAAAGGAATCACTGAAGTTGTATTTGACAGAGGTGGATACTTATATCACGGTAGAGTAAAAGAGTTAGCTGAAGGTGCAAGAGAAGCTGGACTTAAGTTCTAATAAAGGAGGGAAATACACATGATACGTCGTAAGCCAATAGATGCAAGACAACTTGACTTAAAAGAAAAAGTTGTTGAAGTTAGACGTGTTACTAAGGTTGTAAAAGGTGGTAGAAACTTCCGTTTTGCAGCATTAGTCGTTGTTGGAGACGAGAACGGACACGTTGGTATAGGTGCTGGTAAAGCAATGGAAGTACCAGACGCTATAAAGAAAGCTGTAGAAGATGCTAAGAAGAATCTTATACAAGTGCCAATGGTTGGTACAACAATACCACACGCAGTTAACGGACACTTCGGTGCTGGTAAAATATTAGTAATGCCTGCTAAGGAAGGTACAGGAGTTATAGCTGGGGGACCTGCTAGAGCGGTACTTGAGTTAGCTGGATTAAAAGACGTTAGAGCTAAATCTTTAGGATCTAACAACCCAAGAAATATGGTAAATGCTACAATAGAAGGACTTAACTCTCTAAAAACAGTTGAAGATATAGCTAAGCTTAGAGGTAAAAAAGTTGAAGATCTTCTAGGGTAAGGAGGTAGTGAAAGATGGCTAAATTACAAATAAAGTTAGTTAGAAGTACAATAGGAACTACTCCTAACCAAAAGAAAAACGTAGAAGCGTTAGGATTAAGAAAAAGAGAACAAGTAGTTGTTAAAGAAGACAATGCCCAAATAAGAGGGATGATAACAAAAGTTAAGCATTTAGTTGAAGTAACTGAAATAGCTGAATAATAACGAAGAAGCAATAAAGGAGGTGCAATCCATGAAGTTACATGAATTAAGACCTGCTGAAGGTGCAGTAAGATCTAAGAAAAGATTAGGTAGAGGTACTGCGACTGGACAAGGTAAAACTGCAGGACGTGGACAAAAAGGACAATGGTCTCGTTCAGGTGGTGGAGTTAGAGTAGGATTCGAGGGTGGACAAATGCCACTAGCTAGAAGACTTCCTAAGAGAGGTTTCAACAACATATTCAAAAAAGTTTACACTGAAGTTAATGTTGAAGTTTTAAATAGATTTGAAAATGGAACAGAAATAACTGCTGAATTATTAAAGTCTACTGGTGCTATCAGTAAGATAGAAAAAAACGGCGTTAAGATCTTAGGCGAAGGAACTCTTGAAAAAGCTGTAACAGTTAAAGCTGCTAAGTTTACTGCTTCAGCTCAAGAGAAAATAGAAAAAGCTGGAGGAAAAGCAGAGTTAGTTTAATCTAATCTGCAACTCCTAGCCATTACAGGCGGGGTGAGTTAACGTGATATCACAGTTAAAACAAGCTTGGAAGATAAAAGATGTAAGAAGAAAAATATTATATACTTTGATGATGATTACTGTATTCAGGATAGGTGCTACAATACCTGTTCCTGGTGTTAATACAGATTATATAAGGGCGATGGTAGGCGAAAATAGTCTACTTTCCTTATATAACTTGTTTACAGGGGGAGCGTTTAGTAACTTTACACTATTTGCTCTTGGTATAGGACCGTACATTACGGCTTCTATCATAGTACAACTTCTAACTATTGGTTTTGAAAGTTTGGAAGAACTTCAAAAGTCAGGTGAAGAAGGTAAGAAAAAAATCAATAAATATACTAAGTATATAGCATTAGCTTTAGCATTTGTACAAGCAATAGCAATTACATTAGGAATTGTTAGAGGTGCTTTAGCAACAGATAATGCATTTTATATAGCTACAGTTATCCTTACATTAGTAGGAGCTAGTATGATGCTAATGTGGATAGGAGACAAAATTACTGAAAAAGGATTAGGTAATGGAAGCTCGATAATAATATTTATAGGAATTATCTCAAGAATCCCTGCAGATATAATACAAACTGTAAGCCAAATGAAAAATGGTAGTCTTCCGATATGGTCAGGGGTAGTATTATTAATAGTGATATTAATAACTATAGCTGCTGTTACATTTATACAAGAAGCTACTAGAAAAATACCTGTACAATATGCTAAGAGAGTTGTTGGAAGAAAAATGTATGGAGGACAAAGTTCTCATATACCTATGAAAGTTAACCAGTCAGGAGTTATACCAGTAATTTTTGCTAGTTCACTTTTAGCTTTCCCTCAAACTATAGCAATGTTTATGGGGGCAGATGCTCAAAACTTTGTTCAAACATATTTAAATCCTGCGGCTAGCCCAGGTGTTTGGATATATAGATCACTTGAAATTCTGTTAATAATATTCTTCTCATATTTCTATACTACTATTTCGTTTAATACGGAAGATATAGCTAACAATATGAAAAATAACGGTGGATTTATACCAGGTATAAGACCAGGCAAACCAACTATCGATTACTTAAATAGAATATTATCAAGATTAACTCTAGCTGGTGCAGTATTCCTTGCTTGTATAGTAATGATATCTGCCATAATAATGTTCTTTATGAAGATACAAATAACATTAGTTGGGACATCTCTACTAATAGTTGTAGGTGTTGCATTAGAACTTAAGAGACAGTTAGAATCAAATTTAGTTATGAGAACCTACCAAGGTTTCTTAAAATAAATCGGAGATGATCATATGAGAATAATATTACTTGGACCTCCTGGAGCAGGTAAAGGCACACAAGCTGCAGGAATCGTAGAAAAATACAACATACCTCATATATCAACAGGAGATATATTCAGAAAGAATATAAAAGAGGGAACAGATCTTGGAAAGAAAGCTAAAGAATACATAGATCAAGGATTACTAGTTCCAGATGAGTTAACTGTAGGTTTAGTTACAGACAGAGTAACTCAAGCTGACTGTGAAAATGGATTTATGTTAGATGGATTCCCAAGAAATGTATCTCAAGCTGAACAGTTAGATGCGTTTTTAAAAGAGGCTAATATAACTTTAGACAAGGTAGTTAATATCGAAGTTGATAAGAATATATTAGTATCTAGAGCAGTTGGAAGAAGAATATGTAAATCTTGCGGTGCTACGTATCATGTTGAGTTTAATGCTCCTAAAACTGAAGGTGTATGCAATGTATGCCAAGGAGAGCTTTACCAAAGAGCAGATGATACTGAAGAAACTGTATCGAAAAGAATACAAGTTTATCTAGATGAAACTAAGCCTTTAGCTGATTATTACACTAAACAAGGTATAATAGCAGATATAAATGGTCAACAATCAATAGATAAGGTATTTGATGATATAGTAGTTGCTCTAGGAAGTGATAAATAATGATTATTTTAAAATCTAAAAAAGAAATTGAATTCATGAGAGAAGCTGGTAAAATTGTAGGTGAAACTCATGAAATATTAAGGAAGGCTATTACTCCGGGAATATCTACTTTAGAGTTAGATAAAATAGCTGAAGAGAATATAAGAAAATATAATGCTATCCCATCTTTTAAAGGCTATGGCGGTTTTACAGGAAGTATATGTGCATCTATCAATGAAGAAGTTGTACATGGTATACCTGGGAACAAAATAGTTAAAGAGGGAGACATTATAAGTTTAGATGTAGGAGCCTATTATAAAGGATATCATGCTGATTCTGCGAAAACTCACGGTGTTGGTATAATATCTGAAGAAGATAGGAAATTAATAGAAGTAACAAGAGAAAGCTTCTATGAAGGATTAAAATTTGCTAAACTAGGATATAGATTATCTGATATCTCACACGCAATACAAGCACACGTTGAAAAATATGGGTTCTCTGTAGTTAGAGATTTAGTTGGTCATGGAGTTGGAACTGAACTTCATGAAGATCCGCAAATACCTAATTATGGACCGCCAGGAAAAGGACCAAGACTTCAAGAAGGAATGGTACTAGCTATTGAGCCTATGATTAACGCTGGTCGTTATCATGTAAAGACTTTAGCTGATGGCTGGACTATTGTTACAATAGATGGACAAAAATCAGCTCATTATGAGCACACGATAGCAATTACTGAAGATGAACCTCTGATATTAACAGAGTTTTAATCATGTAAAGTAGGTGAATAAAGTGCTATCTAATAAATTAAGTGTAGGGCAAGTAGTTCAGGTTTCCTCAGGTAGAGATACAGGAAGATTTTTCTTTGTAATAAAAGTTATTGACCATGAATATGTATTGATCTCTGATGGAAGAAAAAGAAAACTTGATAAACCTAAGCTAAAGAAAGTTAAGCACTTGAAAAGATATAATGTTGTTAATGAAATACTTAAGGATAAAATATTATCTGGACAAGAAATTACAGATGCTTTTTTAAGAGCTGAGCTTACTAAGTTAAATAATATTGTTTAACTTATTGAATGGAGGTTTGGTTAGTTAATGGCCAAAAAAGATGTTATAGAGTTTGAAGGTACAGTTACAGAAAACTTACCGAATGCTATGTTTAAAGTTAAATTAGAGAATGGACATGAAGTATTATGTCACTTATCTGGAAAGCTAAGAATGAACTTCATAAGAATTCTTGAAGGTGATAAGGTGAACGTTGAATTATCTCCGTATGATCTTACAAGAGGAAGAATCACTTGGCGTAAGAAGTAGACTATTTTAACCTTAGTCTGAGGAGGGATAAATAATGAAAGTAAGACCATCAGTAAAACCAATGTGCGAAAAATGTAAAGTTATAAAAAGAAAAGGAAAAGTAATGGTTATCTGTGAAAATCCTAAGCACAAGCAAAAACAAGGATAATAAATTATTACTAGTAATTTATTAAAAATTATAGTATAATATAATACTGTGATGTTACAAAAAGCTTAAAATTGTAGAAATATCTGTTTTCGGATAAAGCAGGTGTTTTAGGTTTTAAAGTAAAACTATGTGTAGGAGGTGCGACAATGGCAAGAATAGCTGGGGTAGATTTACCTAGAGAAAAAAGAGCAGAAATAGGCTTAACTTATATATATGGTATAGGTAAGGCAACTGCTAATGAAATATTAGCTAAAGCTGAAATAAGTCCTGATGCTAGAATCAAAGACTTATCTGAAGATCAAGTTAATGAATTAAGAAAAATAATAGACAACGATTTCTTAGTTGAAGGTGACTTAAGAAGAGAGATCGCTTTAAACATAAAGAGATTAAGAGATATAAAATGTTACAGAGGTATGAGACATGCTAAAGGTCTTCCACTAAGAGGACAAAGAACTAAGACTAACGCTAGAACTAGAAAAGGTCCTAGAAAAACTGTATCTCGTAAGAAGAAAAAATAATAACTAGTAAAAGGAGGGAAAACAATGGCTAAACCAAAAAAGAAAGTTACACGTGTTAGAAGAAGAGAACGTAAGAATATCGAACGTGGACATGCACATATACAATCAACTTTCAACAATACTATAATAACTTTAACTGACGTTCATGGGAATGCTATATCAGCTGCATCTTCAGGACAATTAGGATTCAAAGGATCAAGAAAAGCGACTCCTTTTGCATCTCAAATGGCTGCTGAAACTGCTGCTAAGGCTGCAATGGAGCACGGTTTAAAGAGCGTTGAAGTATTCGTTAAAGGACCAGGTTCAGGAAGAGAAGCTGCAATAAGAGCTTTACAAGCTACTGGATTAGAAGTAACTATGATAAAAGATGTTACTCCAATACCACACAACGGATGTAGACCGCCAAAGAGAAGAAGAGTGTAATTATATAAGAGAACAATAGGAGGTGTAAATAATGGCAAGATATACAGGTGCATCATGTAGACAATGTCGTAGAGAAGGAATGAAATTATTCCTTAAAGGTGACAGATGTTACACTGATAAGTGTGCTATAGTTAAAAGAAACTATGCTCCAGGACAACATGGACAAGGAAGAAAGAAAGTTTCTAACTATGGATTACAATTAAGAGAAAAACAAAAAGTTAAGAGAATATACGGAGTTTTAGAAACTCAATTCAGAAACTTATATGAACGTGCTGAAAAGATGACTGGTAAAACAGGGGAAAACTTATTAAGCCTATTAGAAAGAAGATTAGACAACGTGGTTTACAGAATGGGATTAGCTTCATCTAGAAAAGAAGCTAGACAATTAGTAGGACACGGACATTTCACTTTAAATGGTAAGAAGGTAGATATACCATCAATAACTGTTAAAGCTGGAGATGTTATAACTGTTAAAGAAACATCTAAATCTTCTGCTAAGTTCAAAGCTTTAGTAGAAGCTAACTCAAGAATAGCTCCTAAGTGGTTAGAAGCTAACTTAGAAGGAATGAGCGCTACAGTTGTTGCTATGCCATCAAGAGAAGATATAGATCTTGAAGTAGCAGAACACTTAATTATAGAGCTTTACTCTAAGTAATAAGCATATTTTAAAATTATTTTTTAAAATTTTGTTTACCCTCAGTGGATTAATAAATTTGAAGGAGGGTTTTGTCCATGATAGAAATAGAAAAACCAAAAGTAGATATAATCGAACTTAGCGAAGACTATAGTTATGGTAAGTTTGTCATAGAACCTCTAGAAAGAGGATATGGAATAACTATAGGGAACGCATTAAGAAGAATATTATTATCTTCTTTACCAGGTGTTGCGGTACACTCTATTAAGATAGATGGAGTGTTACATGAATTCTCTACAATTCCTGGAGTTAAAGAAGATGTAACAGAAATAATATTATCTTTAAAAGAGCTTTCAGCTACTATAGATGGTGAAGGAAGTAGAACACTTAAAATAGAAGCTCAAGGACCATGCTCTATCAAAGGATCTGATATAATATGTCCTCCGGACGTTGAAATATTAAGCAAAGATTTACCAATAGCTACGCTAGATGATAATGCTAAGCTTAATATGGAAATATTCATTGATAAAGGTAGAGGTTATGTTTCTGCTGAAGAAAATAAAACAGAGAATATGCCTATAGGTGTTTTACCTGTAGACTCAATATATACTCCTGTTGAAAAAGTGAGCTATCATGTAGAAAATACAAGAGTAGGTCAAAAGACAGATTATGATAAATTAGTACTTGATGTATGGACTAATGGAAGTATAAATCCTCAAGAAGGAATATCACTTGCAGCAAAAGTACTAGTTGAACATTTAAATCTATTCATAGACTTAACAGAGCATGTAAGCAATGTTGAGATAATGGTAGAAAAAGAAGAAGATCAAAAAGAAAAAGTTCTAGAAATGACTATAGAAGAATTAGACTTATCAGTTAGATCTTACAACTGTTTAAAGAGAGCGGGAATAAATACAGTTGAAGAATTAGCTAATAAATCTGAGGACGATATGATGAAGGTGAGAAACCTTGGTAAAAAGTCGCTTGAGGAAGTTATCCAAAAGTTAGAAGAACTTGGACTAGGTCTTAAACCAAGCGAAGAATAGTAGCTAGCAAAGGAGGGATAAGCATGGCTAATTACCGTAAATTAGGTCGTGTAACTGCACACAGAAACCTTATGTTAAGAAACTTAGTAACTGATTTACTAAGAGCTGGAAGAATAGAAACTACAGTAACTAGAGCTAAAGAAACTAGAAGAATGGCTGAAAAGATGATAACTCTTGCTAAAAGAGGAGATCTTCACGCTAGAAGACAAGTTATGGCTTACGTTATGGATGAAACAGTAGTAAACAACTTATTCACTGATATAGCTCCAAAGTATGCTGAGAGAAATGGTGGATATACTAGAATAATCAAAAAAGGACCAAGAAAAGGCGACGCTGCTGAAATGGCTTTTATAGAATTAGTATAGTATAAAAAAAGATTAGGCTTAATGCCTAGTCTTTTTTTATTTATACGAATATTTTTCATTTTACTAAGTTTTTTTGTACATACTAATATAGTCATTTTTTTGTTTACTTGTGATATAATACTACTTAAAATGGCTTTATTTAATTGCTGCTTATAAGAAGGAGTATGATATATGAACAATATAGTAAAGGTTAATAATGTTTCATTTGAGTATATTACAGATGAAGCGACGTTTAAAGCGATAGATGATTTAAGCTTAGATGTAAAACAAGGTGAGTTTGTTGTAGTAATAGGACATAATGGTTCTGGTAAATCTACATTATCTAAGAACTTAAATGCTATTCTTATGCCTAGTAAGGGAAATATACTTATTGATGGTATTGATACAAAAGATGAAGAAAAAATATGGGATATTAGGCAAACTGCTGGTATGGTATTCCAAAATCCAGATAACCAAATAGTTGCTACTGTTGTTGAAGAAGATGTAGCTTTTGGTCCGGAAAACTTAGGATTACATCCTAAAGAAATAAGAAAAAGAGTGGATGAATCTTTAAAGAGCGTAGGAATGTATGAATTAAGAGATAGACAACCTCATCTTCTTTCTGGAGGACAAAAACAAAGAGTTGCTATAGCAGGAATAATTGCTATGAAGCCTAAATGTATAATATTTGATGAAGCAACCGCTATGTTAGATCCATCTGGAAGAAAAGAAGTAATGAAGACTATAAAAAGACTTAATAAAGAAGAAAATATTACTACTATACATATAACGCATTTTATGGAAGAAGCTGTAGATGCAGATAGAGTAATTGTAATGGAAAAAGGTAAGAAAATCTTAGAGGGAACTCCGAAACAAGTATTTAGTAATATAGATATGTTAAAAAGTATAGGGTTAGATGTTCCTTTTATGACAGAGCTATCTAGTTTATTAAGTAAGGAAGGGCTAGAGATTAATAGTGAGATATTAACTGTAGATGAAATGGTGATGCAATTATGTCAATTATAGTAAAAAACTTAACTCATATATACAATGAGGGTATGCCTTTTGCTAGTAAGGCATTAGATGATATTACTCTAGAGATACAAGACCGTGATTTTGTTGGTCTTATAGGTCATACAGGTTCAGGGAAATCTACTTTAATTCAACATTTAAATGGGATACTTAAACCTTCATCTGGAAAAATAATAATAAATGATTTTGATATAACTGATCCGGAGTTAAATTTAACTGATATAAGAAAAAGAGTAGGTGTAGTTTTTCAATACCCAGAATATCAATTATTTGAAGAAACAGTAGAGAAAGATATAGCCTTTGGACCTTCTAATTTAGGCCTAGAAGAGTCGGAAATACAAAATAGAGTCAAATGGTCGATGAATGCGGTTGGACTTAAGTATGAGGATTTTAAAGATAAATCACCTTTTGAATTATCAGGAGGTCAGAAACGTAGAGTTGCGATTGCTGGTGTGATTGCGATGAACCCTGAAGTGTTAATATTAGATGAACCTACAGCAGGACTTGATCCAGGTGGAAGAGATGAAATATTTGATTTAATCAAAAAACTTCATAGTGAAAATAACATGACTATTATATTATCATCTCACAGTATGGATGATATGGCTAAGTTAGCTAAAACAGTAATAGTTATGAATCACGGTAAAATTGAATTTATGGGAACTCCAAGAGAGGTATTTAAAAATAACTCTTCAAAGTTACAAGAAATAGGATTAGATATACCTCAAGTATTAGAACTTGCTATTAAGCTTAGAGAACAAGGTTTTGATATTAGAGAAGATATAATTACTATAGAAGAAGCTAAAGAAGAAATATTAAAAGCTATGAGGGGGAGGAAAAAATGTTAAAAGATATTACTATAGGACAATATTATCCTTCTAACTCTGTTATTCACAAGCTAGACTCAAGAATAAAGCTTATTGCTACGTTTGTATTTATGGCTTCATTGTTTATTATTAATAAATTTTGGCCATATGTAATAGTATTAGTATCTTTAGCAGCAGTAATTAAAGTATCTACAATACCAGGTAAATATATTTTAAAGGGCTTAAAGCCTTTAAGATGGATTATACTATTTACATTTGTAATAAATGTATTCTTCTTACCTGGAGACGTAATATGGTCATTTGGATTCCTTAGAATAACTAGTCAAGGTATTTCGCAAGCTATATTTATGGCTATAAGATTAGTATTCTTAGTAGTAGGGACATCTTTATTAACTCTAACTACATCTCCTATAGATTTAACAGATGGTATAGAGAGATTACTTAATCCATTTAAAAAAATAGGTTTACCAGTCCATGAACTAGCTATGATGATGACTATTGCTCTTAGATTCATTCCTACTTTACTAGACGAGACTGACAAAATAATGAAAGCTCAAATGTCTAGAGGTGCGGATTTTGAAAGTAAAAATATAATAAGTAGAGCTAAAAACTTAGTACCATTACTAGTGCCTTTATTTGTTAGTGCTTTTAGAAGAGCGGATGAACTTGCTATGGCTATGGAGGCTAGATGTTATAGAGGTGGATATAACAGAACAAAAATGAAGATATCTATCATCACTAGAGCTGATTATATAGCTAGTGTTTTACTAATAATATACTTGGGAGTTATTATAGTTACTAGATATATATAAAGAGGTATGTAATGAGAAATATTAAAATAACAATACAGTACAATGGTGCAAACTATTGTGGATGGCAAAAACAGCCTAATTCTTTAGGTATACAAGGTACAATTGAAAAAGCTATTTATGAAATAACTAAAGAAGAAGTAAAAATAACTGGTTCTGGAAGAACGGATGCAGGAGTACATGCATTTGGACAAGTTGCTAATTTTAAGCTAATGTCTACTATTCCAACATCAAAGATACCAAACGCTTTAAATGCTAAATTACCAAAAGATATATCTATTATAGAGTGTGAAGAGGTACCAGAAGAGTTTCATTCTAGATATAGTGCAAAAGGTAAGAGGTATAGATACTTAATTTATAATAGTGCTTATAGAAGTCCTATATACAAAGATATATCCTATCAAGTTAAATATGACTTAGATTTTGAAAAAATGTGTAGAGAAGCTAAAGCATTAGTAGGGACACATGATTTTAAAGGATTTATGAGTTCGGGATCTTCTGTATCTGATACTGTAAGAACTATATACGACATAGAATTGACTAAAGAAGAGAACCTTATTGTTATGGAAGTTGAGGGTAATGGATTTTTATATAATATGGTTAGAATAATAGCAGGAACGCTAGTTGATATAGGTCGAAATAGGATAAATGAAAGTCTTGCCGACATAATTAATTCAAAGAGTAGATCAAGATGTGGTCATACTGCACCAGCACATGGATTATTTCTCAAAAAAGTTGATTATTAGCTTGACACACCAGGGGGCATGTATTAAAATAAGTTAGAGTGTGTTAATAAGTCCACTTGCCCCGGACTTGACATAAACGGTAAAATTTTTATATGAAAATAAGTTAAGGAGGGACAACTATGAAGAGTTATATAGCAAAGCCAGCTGATGTACAAAGAAAATGGTATATCGTTGATGCTGAAGGAAAAACATTAGGTCGTATGGCGACTGAAATAGCAACAATATTAAGAGGGAAGCACAAGCCAACTTTCACACCACATGTAGACGGTGGAGATTTCGTTGTTGTTGTAAATGCAGATAAGGTAGTTTTAACAGGGAAGAAATTAGAGCAAAAGATGTACAGATACCACACAGGATATGTTGGTGGATTAAAGGAAATAACTTACAAAGAAATGATGGCTAAAAAGCCTGAAGAAGTTGTTGCACATGCTGTAAGCGGTATGTTATGTAAGAACAAATTAAGAAGCAGAATGATGACTAGATTAAGAGTATTCGCAGGACCTAACCATGATCATGCAGCTCAAAATCCAGAAGTTTTAAACTTTAAATAATATATAACGGGTGAAAGGAGGAGTTATCATGGCTAACGTTCAATACTACGGAACTGGAAGAAGAAAAAGCTCTGTTGCTAGAGTAAGATTAGTAGCAGGTGAAGGAAAAATAACTATAAATGGAAGAGATGTAGCTGAATTTTTCAACTACGAAACATTAATAAGAGATGTTAAGCAACCATTAGTTTTAACTAATAATGAAAATAAATACGATGTAATAGTAACTGTTGAAGGTGGAGGATTCACTGGACAAGCAGGTGCTATAAGACACGGTATATCTAGAGCTTTATTAAAGGCAGATACTGATTTAAGACCAGCTTTAAAAGCAGAAGGATTCTTAACTAGAGATGCTAGAATGAAGGAAAGAAAGAAATACGGATTAAAGGCAGCAAGAAGAGCTCCACAATTCTCAAAGAGATAATTTTATATGCCTATTCAAAGACTTTGGAATATTCCAAAGTCTTTTTTAATATAAATGTACAGGGTGATATTGTGAAAAAGTACATAAAACATATTATTTTTGGTGTTGTGGCGTTATTATTTGTAGGAGCTTCTATCATAGAAATTAAAAACTCTTCTACTGAGGTAATGAGTTCTATGCCTATAACTAATAAAGTTGTTGTTTTAGATGCTGGTCATGGGGGGATAGATCCAGGTTCTATGAATGATGATAAGACAATTTTAGAAAAGGACATAAACTTAGCTATTACTCTTAAGTTAAGGGATTTAATTGAATCTAGTGGCGGTACTGTTATTTTAATAAGAGAGGATGATAGTAGTCTATATGTTGATGATGGTAAAAAATCAATAAGAGAAAAGTATAATGAGAATTTAAGAAATCGAAGAAAAATGATACAAGAATCTGATGCAGATATGTTTTTATCAATACATATGAATGCATTGAGTGGAGTGGCAAATGCATCTAAGTATTATGGCGCTCAAACATTTTACTCAGTATCTAATGAACAAAGTCAAGCTTTAGCCAAAATTGTACAAGGTGAGCTAAAGAGAGTAGTTGATGAAAGTAATAATCGAGAAATTAAAAGTGGAAGCGATAAGTACATATTAAAAGAAAATGCAATGCCTTCTATTCTTATAGAGTGTGGATTCTTATCTAATGACAAAGAAGCTAAACTTTTGACTGATGAAAAATATCAAGATAAAGTAGCTTGGGCAATATATGTTGGCATTCAGAAATATTTTAGTGAAAATTAGAATAATATAAAAAAACTTGCACATAATAGTTTATAACGAGGCAGAAATGACTTGTTATAAACTTTTTTTCTGTGAATATGAAAAAATAGTAAAAAAGTGTTGACTTCAAAAAAATATGATGTTATTATTAATGAGTGCTTAAGAGAAGCACAAAAGAACTTTGAAAATTAAACAGTAGGTTAATTTATAGAATTTGAAACAACCAAACAAAGCCAGATATATAACAGTATCTGAGCCCGTTAAACTTTTATTTGAGAGTTTGATCCTG
>NZ_JBKFGI010000026.1:0-15162 GCF_056171995.1 Romboutsia sp. LXY-2
TTAATAAACTCTATAGCTGTAGAAGAAGGATTAAGATTCGCAATAAGAGAAGGTGGAAGAACAGTAGCATCAGGAGTTGTTGCTTCTATAGTAGAATAATTTCTACATTCCAATTCTAGTATTTAACATATAAAAAAGAGGGGGTATATACTCCTCTTTTTTTTAACAGCGAAAGTACAAAAACATTGACACGCCTATTATTTTGTGATAACTTATACAAGGTAATGATTCAGGAAGGTAATAGTGCTTTAAATAACCATTTTTTAGCACTATATAACAATATATATTATTGTATTTATAAAGTTGGAGGTGTAGCAGATGAGAGTTAAAGTAACTTTAGCATGTACAGAGTGTAAGCAAAGAAACTACAACACTACAAAGAACAAAAAGAATAACCCAGACAGAATAGAATTACAAAAATATTGTAGATTCTGCAAGAAGCATACTACTCATAAAGAAACAAAATAGTTTTTTATAAGGATGTGAGTAAGAATGACTGCCCAAGCAAATCAAGGGGCTAAAACTAAGAACAAATTCCGTTTAGGTACTTATATAAAGGAAACTAAGCAAGAATTAAAAAGAGTTAGTTGGCCTACTAGAAAAGAATTACTAAAAAACACAGGAGTGGTTTTAACTGTAGTTATTTCATCTACTATATTAGTATGGGCTATAGATAGTGTATTATCTGGTGCACTAAAACTAATACTAAAATAGAGAAAAAGGAGAAAATATAATGTCAGAATTACAAGAATCAAGATGGTATGTTGTACATACTTATTCGGGACATGAAAATAAAGTTAAAGCTACGATAGAAAAAGCTGTAAAAACTAGAGGTATGGAAGACTGCATAACACAAGTTGTTGTTCCAACAGAGGATGTAGTCGAAACTACTAAAACTGGTAAAGAAAAAACTAGACAACGTAAAGTATTCCCAGGTTATGTCTTAGTTAAGATGGTAATCACAGATGAATCTTGGTATGTTGTAAGAAATACTAAGGGGGTTACAGGCTTTGTAGGACCTGGTTCTAAGCCGGTACCATTAAGTGAAGAAGAAGTTAAAGCTATGGGCATAGATGCAGTTGCTCCTAAATTAGCAAGTGATGACATCGACTTTGAAGTTGGTGATACAGTTGAGGTTGCTAAAGGACCATTTAGTGGACAAGTAGGAACTGTTGAAGAAATTAACCTGGAAACAAAAGAAGTAAAAGTGTGCATAAGTGCATTTGGCAAGAAGACTCTATTTGTAGTAGAGTTTGACGGCATAGAGAAAATATAAAAAAAGATACAGGAAATAATCTGAGGAGGTGCGATCCAAATGGCTAAAAAAGTTATAGGTCAAATAAAATTACAAATACCTGCAGGTAAGGCAACACCAGCACCACCAGTTGGTCCAGCATTAGGACAACACGGTGTTAACATAATGGGATTCACAAAGGAATTCAACGCTAAAACTGCAGATCAAGCTGGGATGATAATACCAGTTGTTATAACTGTATATCAAGATAGATCATTCAGTTTCATAACAAAAACTCCACCAGCTGCAGTATTATTAAAGAAAGCTGCTGGATTAGATTCAGCTTCTGGAGAACCTAACAAGAAGAAGGTTGCTACATTATCTTCTGCTAAGGTAAGAGAAATAGCTGAATTAAAAATGCCTGACTTAAACGCTGCATCAGTAGAAGCTGCTATGAGCATGATAGCTGGTACTGCAAGAAGTATGGGTATCGTTGTAGAAGACTAATTTTAAATTAGACACTTCTTTTTAGAAGTGGGAGGTTGAAAAACCGAAATTAACCACGAGGAGGAAAATAAAATGGCTAAAAAAGGTAAAAAATACGTTGAAGCTTTAAACAAAGTAGATAGAACTAGATTATATGATGCATCAGAAGCTTTAGGATTAGTAGTTGAAGTTGCTAATGCTAAGTTTGATGAAACTGTAGAAGCTCATATAAAGTTAGGTGTTGACTCAAGACACGCTGACCAACAAGTAAGAGGTGCGGTTGTATTACCACACGGAACTGGTAAAACTAAGAGAGTTTTAGTTTTCGCTAAAGGTGCTAAAGCTGCTGAAGCAGAAGCTGCTGGAGCAGATTTCGTAGGAGCTGAAGACTTAGTTCAAAAAATACAAGGTGAAAACTGGTTTGAATTTGATGTAGTTGTTGCTACTCCTGATATGATGGGTGTAGTTGGTAGATTAGGTAGAGTATTAGGACCTAAAGGTTTAATGCCAAACCCTAAGTCTGGAACTGTAACTTTCGATGTAGCTAAAGCTATAGACGAAATAAAGGCTGGTAAAGTTGAATACAGATTAGACAAGACTAACATAATACACGTTCCAGTAGGAAAAGTATCTTTCGGTGCTGAAAAGTTAACTGAAAACTTTGCTGCTTTAATGGACGCTGTAGTTAAGGCTAAGCCATCTGCTGCTAAGGGACAATACTTAAGAAGTGTTACTGTAGCTTCTACTATGGGACCTGGAGTTAAGATGAACCCAGCTAAAATATCAGAATAATAAAAACTATTGACATAGATAAACAAAAATGTTAATATAACTTTTGTTGATATAAAAAAGAATAGATTTGCCGTAGACAGTAGGTGCTTTAAGCTTAATATCCTACCGAGGTTTTAGATAAATTGAAATTACTAAAGCTTTTGGTGTCTGTTAAATGATATTAAAAGCTTTTTTAAATGAAATTGCGGCGAATACTAAACCTATTAGGTGAAGGAGGTGCACGTTTAGATGAGACAAGCTGTGGAATTAAAATCACACGTTGTAGCTGAAATAGCTGAAAAGTTACAAAAATCATCTGCTGCTGTTGTAGTTGACTACAAAGGATTAACAGTTGAAGAAGTAACTGAATTAAGAAAGAAAATGAGAGAAGCTGGTGTTGAATACAAAGTTTACAAGAACACTTTAGTAAGAAGAGCTGCTAAAGAAGTTGGTATAGAACAATTCAATGACGAGTTATTAGTAGGAACTAACGCGATAGCATTCGGATACGAAGATCCAGTTGCTCCTGCTAGAATATTAAAAGAATTTATGGATTCTCATCCAAAAATGCAATTAAAGATGGGGGTTGTAGAAGGAGAATTCTACAACGAAACTCAAATAGTTGAGTTCGCTAACATACCATCAAGAGAAGTACTTCTTGCAAAATTACTTGGAAGCTTAAAGGCTCCAATGTCAAACTTCGCATACTTATTAGATGCGATGATAAAGAAACAAGAAGCTTAATTGTCGATTTAGAAAATATTGATAAAGTTACTAAGATAGCTTAATCATTAAATTAAAAATTATTAAACAAAAAAATTCGGAGGTGCTAAAAATGACAATAGAACAAATATTAGAAGCTATAGAAAACATGAAAGTTTTAGAATTAAATGAATTAGTTAAAGCTGCTGAAGAAAAATTCGGTGTATCTGCTTCAGCTCCAGTTATGATGGCTGGTGCTGCTGCTGGTGGAGCTGCTGAAGAAAAGACAGAATTCGACGTAGTATTAGCTGGTGCTGGTGCTTCAAAAGTTGGAGTTATAAAAGCTGTTAGAGAAATAACTGGATTAGGATTAAAAGAAGCTAAGGAATTAGTTGATAACGCTCCTAAGGCTGTTAAAGAAGGAGTTTCTAAAGAAGAAGCTGACCAAATGAAAGAAAAGTTAGAAGCTGCTGGAGCAACTGTAGAAGTTAAGTAGTTTTCTATAAAAGATGTCCTATTGGACATCTTTTTTATTCACTAGATGAAGGAAGTCAAAAGACTTCCTTTTTTTATGAAGACTAGAGATTGCGGGTATTTTGAAGTAGAGAATTTTGAAGAAATATGAATAAATTTGAAAAAAACTTTAAAAAATAAAAAATATGTAAAAAAAGTGGAATTTTAGATTGGTATTTTGTGCATAATAAATAATGCATATTTTACGCGGTTAACATAAATAATACATAGTTTATTGAATTACTATAACTTACATATTGAAAAATACTTGACATTATGATAAAATTATGAGATGCGTTAGAATGAACTATGGTTTTATTTTTAATTATTGAGAGGTGAAAAGTGAATGCCACATCCTGTCACGATAGGTAAAAGAACTAGAATGAGCTTTTCTAAGATAAAAGAAATAGCTGATGTACCAAATCTTATAGAACTACAAGTAGATTCTTATAAGTGGTTTATTGAAGAAGGTTTAAAAGAAGTATTTGAAGATATTTCTCCAATAGAAGATTACACTGGTAATCTTATATTAGAGTTTGTTGATTACTCTTTAGACGATAAACCTAAATATGACATAGAAGAATGTAAAGATAGAGATGCTACATATTGTGCACCTCTAAAAGTAAAAGTAAGACTTATAAATAAAGAAACTGGTGAAATTAAAGAGCAAGAAGTATTTATGGGTGACTTCCCATTAATGACAGAAAGAGGAACTTTCGTTATAAATGGTGCAGAAAGAGTTATCGTAAGTCAATTAGTTAGATCTCCAGGCGTTTATTATGCCCAAGAAAGAGATAAAACAGGAAAAAGATTAATATCTTCTACTGTTATACCTAACAGAGGGGCATGGTTAGAATACGAAACAGATTCTAATGATGTTATATCTGTAAGGGTAGATAGAACTAGAAAACAACCAGTTACAGTTTTATTAAGAGCTTTAGGAATAGGAACAGATGCGGAAATAATCGAACTTCTAGGAGAAGACGAAAGATTAGCAGCTACATTAGAAAAAGATAATACAAAAACTGTTGAAGAAGGTTTAGTTGAAATTTACAAGAAATTAAGACCAGGCGAGCCTCCTACTGTAGAGAGTGCATCTTCACTGTTAAATGCATTATTCTTTGATCCGAAGAGATATGATTTAGCTAAAGTTGGTAGATATAAGTTTAATAAAAAACTTGCTTTATGCTACAGAATAATGAATAAGATTTCAAATGAGGATATAATAAATCCTGAAACTGGAGAAGTATTCGTTAAGGCTGGGGAAAAGATAAGCTACGAAATAGCTAAAGCAATACAAAACAGCGGAATAAATGTAGTTAATTTATTAGTTGATGAAGAGAAGAATGTTAGAGTTATAGGAAATAACTTTGTTGACATTAAATCTCATATAAGTTTTGACATAGATGAATTAAACATAAAAGAAAAAGTTCACTATCCTACATTAAAAGAAATAATAGATGAGTATAGTGATGAAGAAGAAATAAAAGAAGCTATAAAGTCTAGAATGAAAGAGCTTATACCAAAGCATATATTATTAGACGATATAATAGCATCTATAAACTATGAGTTTAACATATTCTACGAAATAGGTAATATAGATGATATAGACCACTTAGGAAACAGAAGAATAAGATCTGTTGGTGAGTTATTACAAAACCAAGTAAGAATAGGTCTATCAAGAATGGAAAGAGTTATAAAAGAAAGAATGACAGTTCAAGATATGGAAGCTATAACGCCTCAAGCGTTAGTTAACATAAGACCTGTTGCTGCTGCGATAAAAGAGTTCTTTGGTAGTTCTCAGTTATCACAGTTCATGGATCAAACAAATCCATTATCTGAATTAACTCATAAGAGAAGATTATCTGCATTAGGACCAGGGGGTCTTTCGAGAGAAAGAGCCGGATTCGAAGTGCGTGACGTTCACCATTCTCACTACGGTAGAATGTGTCCTATAGAGACTCCAGAAGGACCAAACATCGGTCTTATAAACTCTTTAGGAACTTATGCAAAGATAAATGAATTTGGATTCATCGAGTCTCCTTACAGAAAATACGATAAGGAAGCTGGAAGAGTTACAGATGAAATACATTACTTAACTGCTGATGAAGAAGATTTATTCATAAGAGCCCAAGCAAACGAACCGTTAAGTGATAATAATGAATTCGTAAATGCGAGAGTTGTATGTAGAACAAAGCATGGTGCAGTTGAACTAGTACCAGCACAAAGTGTTGACTACATGGATATATCTCCTAAGCAAGTTGTGTCTATAGCAACAGCTATGATACCTTTCTTAGAAAATGATGATGCCAACAGAGCCCTAATGGGATCAAACATGCAGCGTCAAGCAGTACCATTAGTTAGAAGAGAAGCTCCGATAATAGGTACAGGAGTAGAATATAGAGCAGCTAAAGATTCAGGAGCTGTTGTTGTTGCTAAAAATGCTGGTATAGCTGAAAGAGTAACGGCAGATGAAATAATAATAAAAAGAGAAGATGGAAACAGAGATAGATATAAATTACTTAAATTTAAACGTTCTAACTCTGGTACTTGTATAAACCAAACACCTATCATAAACAAAGGTGAAGTAATTCAAGCAGGAGATGTTATAGCGGATGGACCAGCTACAGACTTAGGTGAAGTAGCATTAGGAAGAAACTGTTTCATAGCATTCATGACTTGGGAAGGTTATAACTACGAGGATGCCATTTTAATAAATGAAAGACTAGTTAAAGAAGACAGATTATCAACAATTCATATAGAAGAATATGAATGTGAAGCTAGAGATACTAAGTTAGGACCTGAAGAAATAACTAGAGATATACCGAATGTTTCTGAAAGTGCTGTTAAAAACTTAGACGATAGAGGAATAATCAGAATAGGTGCTGAAGTAGATTCAGGAGATATATTAGTAGGTAAAGTAACTCCAAAAGGAGAAACTGAGCTTACAGCTGAAGAAAGATTACTTCGTGCAATATTCGGAGAAAAAGCAAGAGAAGTTAGAGATACTTCACTTAAAGTACCTCATGGTGAATCTGGTATCATAGTTGATGTTAAAGTGTTCACTAGAGAAAATGGAGACGATTTATCTCCAGGAGTTAACGAATTAGTTAGATGTTATATAGCTAAGAAGAGAAAAATAAAAGTTGGAGATAAGATGGCCGGACGTCATGGTAATAAAGGGGTTATATCTAGAGTATTACCTGAAGAAGATATGCCGTTCATGGAAGACGGAACTCCGCTTGATATAGTTCTTAACCCACAAGGGGTACCATCTCGTATGAACATCGGACAGGTTCTTGAAGTTCATTTAGGTCTTGCAGCTAAATCTTTAGGATGGCATGTTGCTACATCAGTATTCGATGGAGCGAAAGAACATGACATAAGAAAGGCATTATCAGCGGCAGGATATCCTGAAGATGGTAAGTTAACATTATACGATGGTAGAACTGGTGAAACTTTCGATAACAGAATAACAGTTGGATACATGTACATGTTAAAACTACATCACTTAGTTGATGATAAGTTACATGCAAGAAGTACTGGACCATACTCATTAGTTACTCAACAGCCGCTAGGTGGTAAAGCACAATTCGGTGGACAAAGATTCGGGGAGATGGAGGTTTGGGCTCTAGAAGCATACGGAGCTGCTCACATACTTCAAGAAATACTTACTGTTAAGTCAGATGACGTTGTAGGACGTGTTAGAACTTACGAAGCAATAGTTAAGGGTGAAAATATACCTGAACCAGGAATACCAGAATCATTCAAGGTTCTTATAAAAGAACTTCAAAGTTTATGCTTAGATGTAAAAGTATTAACTGAAGAAGATCAAGAAATAGAAGTAAGAGAATCACTAGACTTAGATGACACAGTAAGTGAATTTGAGTTAGATGTTATAGATAACATGGAAGAAGTAGAAGAAAATCATATAATAGAAGAAATCGAAGACGATTTCAAAGAAGATGAAGATATAGATAGCTTAGATTTCGAAGAAGACATAGTTTATGAAGAAGAAGAAGAAGAAGAAGAAGTAGACTATGCTAATGACGAAGACTTTGATATGTAGTAATTTTTTTATTAATGAAATCTCAAATAGAAGGGAGAGAACTCCTTGTTTGAACTAAACAATTTCGAGTCGATAAAAATAGCTTTAGCTTCTCCAGAGAAAATAAGACAATGGTCTAGAGGAGAAGTAAAAAAGCCTGAAACAATAAATTACCGTACTTTAAAGCCTGAAAAAGATGGTCTATTCTGTGAAAGAATATTTGGACCTCAAAAGGACTGGGAGTGCCACTGTGGTAAATACAGAAGAGTTAGATACAAAGGTGTAGTTTGTGATAGATGTGGGGTAGAAGTAACAAAAGCTAAAGTAAGAAGAGAAAGAATGGGACATATAGAGCTAGCAGCTCCTATGTCTCATATCTGGTACTTCAAAGGTATACCAAGTAGAATGGGTCTTTTACTTGATATGTCACCAAGATCTTTAGAAAAAATATTATACTTTGCTTCATACGTAGTAATTGATGCTGGTGAAACAGGATTAAATCCAAAGCAATTATTAACTGAAAAAGAATACAGAACTGCTGTTGAAAAGTACGGATATGGTACTTTCACTGTAGGAATGGGTGCTGAAGCAGTTAAGCAATTATTACAAAACATAGACCTAGAGCAAGAAAGTAAAGAGTTAAGAGCTGACTTAAAAGACAGCACTGGACAAAAAAGAGTTAGAACAATAAGAAGATTAGAAGTAGTGGAAGCTTTCAAAAAGTCTGGTAACAAGCCAGAATGGATGATATTAGATGCTATCCCTGTAATACCACCAGATTTAAGACCTATGGTACAACTTGATGGTGGAAGATTTGCAACTTCTGACTTAAATGATTTATATAGAAGAGTTATAAATAGAAATAACAGATTAAAGAGATTATTAGAACTTGGAGCACCTGACATAATCGTAAGAAATGAAAAGAGAATGCTTCAAGAAGCTGTAGATGCTTTAATAGACAATGGTAGAAGAGGTAGACCTGTTACAGGACCTGGTAATAGACCGCTTAAGTCATTATCAGATATGCTTAAAGGTAAGCAAGGACGTTTCCGTCAAAACTTACTTGGTAAGCGTGTTGACTACTCAGGACGTTCTGTTATAGTTGTTGGACCAGAACTTAAATTCTATCAATGTGGTCTTCCTAAGAAAATGGCTCTTGAATTATTCAAGCCATTTGTTATGGATAAACTAGTTAAAGAGGGATATGCACACAACATAAAGAGTGCTAAATCTATAGTTGAAAAAGTTAAGCCGGAAGTATGGGATGTTCTTGAAGATGTTATAAAGAGCCATCCAGTTCTACTTAACCGTGCCCCTACTCTGCATAGATTAGGTATCCAAGCATTTGAGCCAGTACTAGTTGAAGGTAAAGCTATAAAGCTTCATCCACTTGTATGTACAGCATACAATGCCGACTTCGATGGTGACCAAATGGCGGTACACGTACCTTTATCAGTAGAAGCACAAGCTGAAGCAAGATTCTTAATGTTATCTATAAATAACATACTTGCTCCTAAAGATGGTACACCAATAACAACTCCTTCTCAGGATATGGTTCTTGGATGTTACTACTTAACAATAGAAGAACAAGATTATGCTCCAGGACAAGGTACGATATTTAAGGACTTCAACGAGTTATTACTTGCATACCAAAACAAAGCAGTTCATCTTCACTCTAAAGTTAAGATGAGAATTGTTCTTAAAGATGGAAGAAGTTCTTTAGTTGAAAGTACAGTTGGTAGATTTATATTCAACGAAAATGTACCTCAAGACTTAGGATTTGTAGACAGAAATGAAGATCCATTCGGACTTGAAGTTGACTTCTTAGTTGACAAAAAGTCTCTTGGGAAAATAATAGATAAGTGTTTCAGAAAACATGGAAATACTGAAACTGCTATATTACTTGACCACATAAAGGCTCTAGGATTTAAATATTCTACAGTTGGTGGTATGACAGTTGCGGTTGCAGATATGACTATACCTGAAGCTAAAAAAGCATTCATAAAATCAGCAGAAGAAAAAGTTGATAAATATGAAAGAGCTTATAGAAGAGGTTTAATATCTAATGAAGAAAGATATGAGAGAGTTATAGAAACTTGGTCAGAAACTACTGAAAAAGTTACAGACGCTCTGATGGCTGGACTAGATAGATTAAACAACATATATATAATGGCACATTCAGGAGCCAGAGGTTCTAAGAACCAGATAAGACAGTTAGCTGGTATGCGTGGTCTGATGGCCAATGCATCTGGTAAAACAGTTGAGGTTCCAGTTAAATCTAACTTCCGTGAAGGGTTATCAGTAATGGAATACTTCACATCATCACATGGTGCTAGAAAGGGTCTTGCCGATACAGCGCTTCGTACTGCCGATTCAGGTTACTTAACAAGAAGACTTGTTGATGTCAGTCAAGATGTTATAGTTAGAGAAGTAGATTGTGGTACTGTTGATACAACAGAAGTACTTGCAATAAGAGATGGAAATGAAATAATAGAAGAATTATACGACAGAATGGTAGGAAGATATACTATAGATGCTATAGTAAATCCTAATACTGGTGAAGTTTTAGTTGAAGCTGATGCTATGATCCAAGAAGATGATGCTGAAGCAATAGTTAAAGCAGGAATTGAAAAGGTAAATATCAGAACTGTTCTTAACTGTAAGACTAACCACGGAGTATGTTCTAAGTGTTATGGTAGAAACTTAGCTACAGGTAAAGAAGTTAATATAGGTGAGGCTGTTGGTATAATAGCTGCTCAATCTATCGGTGAACCGGGTACACAGCTTACAATGCGTACATTCCATACAGGTGGGGTTGCCGGAGGAGATATAACTCAAGGTCTTCCAAGGGTTGAGGAATTATTTGAGGCTAGAAAGCCAAAAGGATTAGCTATAATAACTGAAGTTACTGGTAGAGTTGAAATAGACGAAACTGGAAAGAGAAAAGAAGTAGTTGTAGTTCCTACAGTAGGAGAAGAACAAGTATACGCTATACCTTACGGATCAAGAATAAGAGTTAAGCAAGGTCAAATGATCGAAGCTGGTGATCCTTTAACTGAAGGTTCAATAAACCCTCATGATATAGTTAGAGTAAAAGGAATTGGCGGAGTACAAGAATATATAGTAAAAGAAGTACAAAGAGTTTATAGAATGCAAGGGGTTGACGTTAACGATAAGCATATAGAAGTTATAGTAAGACAAATGCTATCAAAAGTTAAGGTTGAAGATCCGGGAGATACAGATTTATTACCAGGTGGTTATGAAGATGTATTAACATTCAATAAGAGTAATGAAGATGCAATAGAACAAGGTTTAAGACCTGCTGTTGCTAAGAGAGTGCTACTTGGTATAACTAAGGCATCTCTTGCTACAGAATCATTCTTATCTGCTGCTTCGTTCCAGGAAACAACAAGAGTATTAACAGAAGCTGCTATAAAAGGAAAAGAAGACCACTTAATAGGTCTGAAAGAAAATGTTATAATAGGTAAGTTAATACCAGCTGGAACAGGTATGAAGAGATATAAGAACATAGCTGTTGAAAAGATTCAAGACTAATTATTTGTAGAAAATAAAGAAATCTTGACATGAAATAGTTCTGGTGTTAAAATGTAAAAGTGTGTGATTTGGAAGATTGATAAAATTAAGTTTTTAAGCAATCTTCCAATACGCATTTTTAATAAAAAAGAACTAGCAGCACCAAACCGAAGTGTGCTAAGACCACATTGATTGTGTGTTATAAACTATTAATTGTAATTTGTTAAATTGCAATGTATACTCAATATTACTTGAGTAGTTGGCGGTCATTTAAGATCGAAAATTAAAAGAAGGAGGTGCCGATGATGCCAACAATTAACCAATTAGTTCGTAAAAGTAGAAAAGCAATAGAAAAGAAATCTACTGCTCCAGCATTACAAAAGGGATACAACTCTTTAAACAAAAAAACTACTGATGCAAGTGCTCCACAAAAAAGAGGAGTTTGTACTTCAGTAAAGACAGTTACTCCTAAGAAACCTAACTCAGCTTTAAGAAAAGTTGCCAGAGTTAGATTAACAAATGGTATAGAAGTTTCTGCTTATATACCAGGAGAAGGACACAACTTACAAGAGCATAGTGTTGTTCTTATAAGAGGTGGTAGAGTGAAAGATTTACCAGGGGTTAGATACCACATACTAAGAGGTACATTAGATACTGCAGGTGTTGATAAGAGAATGCAAGCTAGATCTAAGTACGGTGCTAAGAGACCTAAAGCTGCAAAGAAATAATAAACTAATAAACTAACAATCGATTATAGTTCGGTGCTTTAAATATATATAAATATTTACGGCATCACGGCATATTAAAAATATGTTGAGTACCTATGATTTAAGATTAAATAATTAAGGAGGGAAGTAAAATGCCAAGAAAAGGTAATGTTCCAAAGAGAGAAGTTTTACCAGATCCGATGTACGGAAGTAAGGTAGTTACGAAATTAATAAACAATTTAATGATAGATGGAAAAAAAGGTAAGTCTCAAACAATAGTTTATGATGCTTTCGCTATGATAGCTGAAAAAACTGGAGAAGACGCTTTAGAAGTATTCAACACAGCTATGGAAAACATAATGCCAGTGTTAGAAGTTAAAGCTAGAAGAGTTGGTGGAGCAAACTACCAAGTACCTATAGAAGTTAGACCTGAAAGAAGACAAACTTTAGGTTTAAGATGGTTAGTAAACTATACTAGAGCTCGTGGAGAAAAAGGTATGGTTGAAAAGTTAGCTAAGGAAATAATGGACGCAGCTAACAACACAGGAGCTTCTGTAAAGAAGAAAGAAGATACTCATAAGATGGCAGAAGCTAATAAAGCATTTGCTCACTACAGATTCTAATAATATAGGATATATTGATACCTTACAAAGGGCATCATAAGGAGGAGAACCATGGCTAGAAAGTTTCCTTTAGAAAGAACTAGGAACATAGGAATCATGGCTCATATAGATGCAGGGAAAACTACTACTACAGAAAGAATCCTGTTCTATACTGGGCAAACTCATAAAATAGGAGAAACTCATGAAGGAGCTTCTCAAATGGACTGGATGGAGCAAGAGAAGGAGAGAGGTATAACAATAACTTCTGCTGCTACTACTGCTGCTTGGAAAGACCATAGAATAAACATAATAGATACACCAGGACACGTCGACTTCACTGTTGAAGTTGAAAGATCTCTAAGAGTTCTTGACGGTTCAGTTGCAGTATTCTGTGCTAAAGGTGGGGTTGAACCTCAATCTGAGAACGTATGGAGACAAGCTGATAACTACGGAGTACCTAGAATGGCATTCGTAAATAAAATGGACATCATGGGTGCAGATTTCTACAATGTTGTACAAATGATGAAAGATAGATTAGCTGCTAATGCAGTACCAGTTCAATTACCAATAGGTAAAGAAGATTGGTTAGAAGGTGAAGTTGACCTTGTAGAAATGTGTGCTCACATCTACAAAGATGACTTAGGAAAAGAAATAGAAAAAACTGAAATACCTGAAGATATGAAAGAATTAGCTCAAGAGTGGAGAGAAAAGCTTATAGAAGCTGTTGCTGAAACTGATGAAGAGTTAATGATGAAGTACCTTGAAGGTGAAGAATTTACAGTTGAAGAAATAAAGACTGCTATAAGAAAAGCTACTATAGCTTGTGAAATGAACCCAGTATTCTGTGGATCTGCTTACAAGAACAAAGGTGTTCAGTTATTATTAGATGGTGTTGTTGATTACTTACCAGCTCCTACTGATATAGCTGCTATAAAAGGTATATTAGAAGATGGTGAAGAAGCAGAAAGACATTCTTCTGATGAAGAACCATTCTCAGCTTTAGCATTCAAAATAATGACTGACCCATTCGTTGGGAAATTAGCATTCTTCAGAGTTTACTCTGGGGTAATATCAAGTGGATCTTACGTTTTAAACTCTACTAAGAACAAGAGAGAGAGATTAGGACGTATACTACAAATGCATGCTAATACTAGAGAAGAAATAACTGAAGTATATGCAGGAGATATAGCTGCTGCTGTTGGATTAAAAGATACTACTACTGGAGATACATTATGTGATCCAGCTCATCCGATAGTACTTGAAACTATGGAATTCCCTGAGCCGGTTATATCTGTTGCTATAGAGCCTAAGTCAAAAGCTGCTCAAGAAAAGATGGGTGTTGCTCTTCAAAAGTTAGTTGAAGAAGATCCAACTTTCAGAGTTAGAACTGACGAAGAAACAGGACAAACTATAATATCAGGTATGGGTGAATTACACTTAGAGATAATAGTTGATAGATTATTAAGAGAATTCAAAGTTGAAGCTAACGTTGGTGCTCCACAAGTTGCTTACAGAGAAACTATAACTCAACCAGTAGATATTGAGTACAAGTACTCTAAGCAATCAGGTGGTAGAGGACAATATGGTCACGTTAAGATCAGAGTTAACCCTCAAGAACCAGGTGCTGGATACAAGTTTGAAAACAAAACTGTTGGTGGATCTGTTCCTAAGGAATATGTTGGACCAACTGATGCAGGTATACAAGGAGCTATGGCTTCAGGTGTAGTTGCTGGATTCCCAGTTGTTGACGTTGCTGTTGAATTATATGATGGTTCTTACCATGATGTCGATTCATCAGAAATGGCATTCAAAATGGCTGGATCAATGGCTATGAAAGAAGCTTTAAGAAAAGGAAATGCTGTATTACTTGAGCCTTACTTCAAAGTTGAAGTTGTTACTCCTGAAGATTACATGGGAGACGTTATGGGTGGATTAAACTCTAAGAGAGGTTTAATACAAGGTATGGAAGCTAGATCTGGTGCACAAGTTATAAATGCATTCGTTCCACTTTCAGAAATGTTTGGATACTCTACAGAATTAAGATCTTCTACTCAAGGTCGTGCAACTTACACTATGATATTTGATCATTATGCACAAGTTCCAGCTTCAGTTGCTAAGAAAATAGCTGAAGGAAAATAATAATTAATTTAATATTAATTAACATAAATTTAAAAAATAGTGAGGTGAGGTAATCCTCACCTTACATAAAAAATATATATAGGGAGGTATTTCAAAATGGCTAAAGCTAAATTTGAAAGAAATAAACCGCACGTTAATATAGGAACTATAGGTCACGTTGACCACGGTAAAACTACATTAACAGCTGCTATAACTAAAACATTATTCGATAGATATCAATTAGGAGAAGCTGTAGACTTCGCTAACATAGATAAGGCTCCAGAAGAAAGAGAAAGAGGGATCACAATCTCTACTGCTCACGTTGAATACGAAACTCCAAACAGACACTACGCTCACGTTGACTGTCCAGGACATGCTGACTACGTAAAGAACATGATAACAGGTGCTGCTCAAATGGATGGTGCTATATTAGTATGTTCAGCTACA
>NZ_JBKFGI010000027.1:0-12899 GCF_056171995.1 Romboutsia sp. LXY-2
GTCGAAGGTGTAAGTGCAGTAATGTATTTAGCTTATCGATACTAATAGGTCGAGGACTTGACCAACTAAAATGATGAAAATTAGTTAAATGATATGCAGTTTTTAGAGTATTAACTCCAAAAACATATGCTGGTGTGGCTCAACGGTAGAGCAGCTGACTTGTAATCAGCAGGTTGTAGGTTCGATTCCTATCACCAGCTCCAATTAAGACTATGTATTTTATACATAGTCTTTTTTTGCGTATAAAGAAATTATAATGACTCACAATCTGTGTATAACTCATGCAATCAAGTGATACAAATGCACCAATCATAAGCAAAATAAAATCGCAGACGTAGTCGCTCAAGCGAAGCGAATTTTTTATGATCTAAAATCTATTTAAATATGTGAAAAAATGATAAAATAATATGTGACATATAAAAAATATATATTAGGGAGAAATTTAAAAATATTTATTAAGCAAAAGACATTTAAGGAGAGTAGACATGAAAAAAATATTAGTAATACTACTAACTGTAGTTATATCAATGGGGAATATATCTACAAATGTTGCTTATGCAAGCACAGAGACGAGATTCTATGGATACACAGATATTGAGCTAAATCAAAGCTACAACTTTACAAAATATCCATATAGTTCAAACAAAGTAAAATTTGAAGTACCAAAAAAAGGATATATAACAATAAAGTCATCAAAACCAACATATAAAGATGGTAGCTTTGCCAATATATATATTGGTTTATATAATAAAAATAATGATAGAGTAAAAAACATAAACACAAGAGATTTTGATTATATTATGAAATCTCAAAATTCTTTTAAAATAGGGATAGAGCCAGGCACTTACTATTTAGATATGTATACAACAGGAGAAAGTGAGGAATATCCATTTTCTATAGATTATCAAATAGACTTCACTGCTGATGAGTATTATGAAACTGAGCCTAATGATAATTATCCAAAGGGAACAGCTACACTTATGACTTTAGAACAAGAATATAGAGGGGTACTAGATTTAGATACAGATTGGGATGTATTTAAATTATCAGTAGATAAATTCACAAAAGTACAGCTTAGATTAAAATATGATAAAACAAACATTACGAATCCTAATGAAATATTCTTCTTAGAACATTCAACTCCAAATGGATTAGTGCAAACCTTCAATAGTCTTGGAATGAAATCAGACAATGGGTGGCTGACATACATCCTATATTTAAAAGAAGGTGAAAACTACATCAAACTTAATCATAATGAAAAATTAGTAGAGTACTCAGTAAAATTAGAAGAAAAAACTAATAATAAGCCTGAAATAATAGCACAAGACGCTACTTATACAGTAGGAGAATATGAATATAGTATTGATGTTATAGGGGACTTATTAAAAAAAGTGCAAGCAGTAGATGCTGAAGATGGAGATATATCAAAAAAAGTAAAAGTAATAGAAGATAATATAAATGTTAATGTAGCAGGAGAATACAAAGTAGTATTACAAGTTGAAGATAGTGATAAAAACAAAACTACAAAAGAAATAAAGGTAATAATTAAAGAAGCTCCTGTAGTACCAATAATAGAAATAAAAGATAAGTATTTATTAAAAGCAATAAATCAACAGCTTGGTAGAGGATATACAGAAGAAAAAGTTAACCAAAAAGACTTAGAATCTCTAAGGGCATTAACTGATGATAAAGGAGAGATTTCAGATTTAACTGGTCTTGAATATGCGAAAAATCTAGAGACATTAAGAATAACAGATGCAAAGATTATAGATATAAAGCCAGTAGCAAATCTTAAGAAGCTATTAGTATTAGACTTAGGACACAACAATATAAAAAATATTGAACCCATATCACAATTAACATTAGAAAGTCTACGTCTAAGCTATAATCAAATAGAAGATATATCACCTCTTGTAAGTTGTGATACAATATATGATTTACAACTAAACTTTAATAATATAAAAGATATTTCTGCGCTTTCACAAATGGATAACTTAGATACTGTAGAGCTAACGAATAATCAGATAACAGATCTAACTCCAATAAGTCAAACAAAACTGACATATGCAAGATTATCTGATCAAAGTATAAACTTAGGAGAAATAAAAACAAAAGATAAAGAAATAATAATTTCGTTACCAAAGGTTTATAACATAAAGGGGCAACAGCTAAAACCTTATGTAAATAATAGCTCTAATGTACAAATAGTAGGTGATATACTTAAGTATACCAACAATGGTAAAAATACAAATCTACAAATAAACTACTCAGACACAGTTCAAGTAGGAAATAATACAGATATAAAGTATAACTTAGAAGTTAAGCAATCTATATTAGTGACTGTAATAGAGACGAAATTAGTAGGAGATACAAGATATCAAACAGCAATAAAAGTATCCAACAGAGGATGGGAAAATAATAGTGCCCAAAATGTTGTACTAGTAAATTCATCAGCAATAGTAGATGCTCTAAGTGCTACACCATTTGCTAAACAGGAAAATGCACCAATACTTCTAACAGAAAAAGATAACCTAACAGGAGAGACTTTACATGAAATACAAAGAATATCTCCTAAAAGAGTATATATTATAGGTGGAGTAGGTGTAGTATCTAAAAATGTGGAAAATAAACTTAAGTCATATGGATATGATGTAGAAAGAATATCAGGAGATACTAGATTTGAAACATCTTTAGCAATAGCTAAAAAAATAAAAAACGTATCTCAAATAGCAGTAGTAAATGGAGAGACTGGGTTACCAGATGCAGTAAGCATAGCACCAGTAGCGGCAGATAAAAATATGCCTATAGTACTAGCATCACCTAGAGATGGGGTATCAGTATTTAAAGACTATATAAAAGAAAATAAAATAAATAAGGCTTATATAATAGGTGGAGAAAGAGCAATATCACAAACTGTAGCCTCGAGTCTTCCAAACCCAGAGAGACTAGGTGGAAATAATAGAAGTGAAACTAATGCACTTATTATTGACAAGTTTTATACCAATAAGGAGCTTAAAAATATATTCGTAGCTAAGGATGGTATAGAAAATCAAAATGGTCTTATAGATGCATTAGCAGTTGGAGTGCTAGCATCTAAAGAAAGTTCACCGGTAGTTATAGTAGGTAAAAGCTTAGATCAAAGTCAGAGGAATGTACTTCTGAAAAAAGAACCTAGAGAAATAACGCAAATAGGTGGTAATGGAAATGAAAATGCATATAGCCAGATAATAAGTCTATATTAATAATATAAGGGTCAATCAGCGAATAATTTTTAACTGCTCGCTGATTGACCCTTTTTATACTGTATTTTCTTAAGTATTTTTGCTTATTTTTTAGACAGTATTTTTAATTTATTTTATTTTTACATGTAAGGAATTTGAAATAAATTAGAATGTATATAAGGAAGTTAGAGCTAATATATATTTTTAGGATGTAGAAAAAATATATATTATCAATGGAAATTATTAAAAATTGTAATGGGTTAATAATATATAGGATTATCTGTAGAAGCCTTGAATAATAAGAAGGGAATAAATGATATTTAGAGAACTAGTCTAAGTGACAATAAAATATGTAGCTAATTTAAGTGAGTTTAATGAAAAGACAAAGGAGGACAGGGATGAGTTTTGAATTTGTTGAGGGGCTAATGACATTAAATTTAGACATGATAGCTACTGTAGCCTTGGCCAGTTTATTATTGTTATTTGGAAATTTTATAAGAAGAAAGGTAAAAATATTAGAAAAGATATGCATACCAGGTCCTGTAATAGGAGGACTGCTTGCAGCAATAATTGTACTAATCTTAAAAACTAGCAATATATTAAGCATTTCAATGGACACAACTTTACAATCACCATTCATGATAGCATTTTTTACAACAATCGGCCTTGGAGCAAGTTTCGCTTTACTTAAAAAAGGAGGAAAATTATTAATAGTATACTGGTTGTTATGTGGTGTACTAGCAATATCTCAAAATTTAATAGGAGTTTTAGGAGCAAAAGTAACAAACATCGATCCACTAATAGGTTTAATGTGTGGAGCTATATCTATGGAAGGTGGGCATGCTGCAGCTTCATCTTTTGGAATGACTATAGAAGGACTAGGAGTTAATGGAGCGGTTACTATAGGTATGGCAGCAGCAACCTTTGGGGTGATGTGTGGTGGTCTTGTAGGAGGACCAGTATCTAGGTACTTAATAGATAGGTACAATCTAAAACCAACAGAAGAAAATAATAATAGTCTATATTCAAATGACATAGACAGTAATGGGGGAGTATCTGTAGAGGAAATAGCAGGTATAAAATTGAGTGAATCATTTAATGCAAATACTATGATTGTTCAAATTGCAGTTATATCAAGTTGTATGACTATTGGTACATTACTTGGAACATGGTTCTCAAATATTACAGGAGTGGTGCTTCCAGGCTATGTAGGGGCTATGTTTGTGGCAGTAATATTTAGAAATATAAATGATAAGTTTAAAATTGTAAACCTAGATTTATATTCAATAGATATCATAAGCAATGTATGTTTAGGAATATTTTTAACTATGGCACTTATGACTATAAAGTTGTGGGAACTAGCAGGACTTGCTGGTCCTATGATAGTAATAGTTGTAATTCAAGTTTTATTTATAATATTGTTTGGAATATTTGTTGCCTTTAAAGTTTTAGGGAAGGACTTTGATGCTGCGATTATGGTAGCTGGTATGTTAGGGCATGGATTAGGAGCTACACCAAATGCTTTAGCAAACATAAACTCAGTTACATCAAAGTATGGTAATTCTACAAAAGCATTTTTAATAGTTCCACTGGTAGGAGCATTTTTAATAGATTTAATAGGTATACCAACAATAGTTACATTTATAAACTTATTTAGTTAAAAAGGTAAATTAAAGCATAAAGCAATAAAAATAGAATAAGTAGTTGATATCGTCTCATACTTTTTAAGGATTGAAAACTTATCATTATATAAAGTATTAGAAATAAGTTTAAAGGGGGAAAAAATTATGGCTTACAATATAAAAATAATAAGAAAAAATGGACAGAAAACTACCACTTGGTCTGGTGGTACTACTACTCAGTTATATATTTATCCAGAAGATAGTGTTTATAGTGAGCTTAATTTTAAATATAGAATAAGTTCAGCTATGGTTTTAGTTGAAGAATCTACCTTTACTCATTTACCAGGAATTGATAGAAAGATAATGATTTTAGATGGTGAGCTTTTACTTAAACATGAGGATGAGTATAGTATTAATTTATGCAGATTTGAAAAAGACAGCTTTAGAGGTGATTTTAATACTAAAAGTTATGGAAAAGTTAGAGACTTTAATCTTATGACAAATGATGACTGTGAAGGAGATATAAGCCATATAAATATAAAACCTGATGCATTTAAAAAGTTTAAAATAGAAAATATAAAAGATAGCTATAATAATGTATCTCGTGTATATTATTTTTTAAATGGAGATATAGATATAGAATTTTCTAGTGATTTTAAAGAAAAAGTTCATGAGGGCGATTTATTAATTATAACAAGAGATAGAAATGATAAAGATGAAACTTTATACATTTATAGCGATAATAAAGAAGAGTTAGATATTATTGAAAGTATTATTTACTACAAATAAATAGATTTAAGCTAAGTCCCCCAACAGGATATAAAAAGTATATATCCTATTGGGGGATTTTACTAAATAATAAATATAAAGTGATTATGGAATTAAATGATGAAAGTTAGGAGATAGTATTAATAAATTATATTTAGAGAGGGAAAAATATGAATTTATTAAAAGATAGTAAAACAAAAGAAAATCTAATGAGAGCTTTTGCAGGAGAAAGCCAAGCTAGAAATAGATATACATTTGGAGCTAGCCAAGCAAAACAACAAAAGTTAGCATTAATAGAACAAGCATTTACATATACAGCAGATCAAGAAAAAGCTCATGCAAAAGTATTTTACAATCACTTAAAAGAACTTTCAGGAGAAACGATACATATAGAAGGAAGCTATCCAATAGTTATATATGATAGTATGGCTAAAATTTTGAGAGAAGCACAACATGCTGAATATGAAGAATGGGATGATGTGTATAAAAGCTTTGCTAAAATAGCTAAAGAAGAAGGATTTAATGCAGTTGCTTATAGCTTTGAGCAAATAGCATTAATAGAAAAAACTCATGGTGATAGATTTGGAAAATATGCAGATAAGATAGAAGATGGCACATTATTTAGAAGTAATAAAGAAGAAGAATGGATTTGCTTAAACTGTGGGCATATTCATAATGGAACTGAAGCACCTAAAGCTTGCCCGGTATGTAATCATCCTCAAGGATATTTTATATTATATTCTGATTCACCATTCTCATGTTAGAATCATAATGAAAATATAGGAAAAAGTTATAGCTAGTATAACAATTTTGGTATTAGATAATATTCAAAAATTGATATATAATAAAATTATAAGTTTCAGCGCGAAGTACATATTCGTTTACTCGTTATGAAATATTATAATACATTACTTTTGCCGAAAGAAATTATCTGCTTAGATAAAGTTCTTTCGGACTTTTTTTATGTCAAAAAGAATGGTAAAATTAAAGAGATAAATTTAATTGTAAAGGGTAGATGGGGTTATGAGTAATGTATTTGACATGTTAGAAAAAGCTAAGGAATTTCACAAAGAGATTAATGGAGATGAAAAAGCGAAAAGAGATTGTAGAAGCTACATAGCAAATAATATAGCTTATTTTTATAAAGAAGCATCTACAACACAATTTATAGAACTAATTAACATTTACAAAGATTGTTTTAAAGATAGAGAGAGTAATATAGTAGACATACTAAAAAGTAAGAATATACCTTATATATTAGCAGATATTGACTACCAAGAAGAAATAACAATAGAAAAAATAAAGGAATTAGCAAGAGAATCTTATGATGAGGATAATTTAGTTGATTCACTAGAATATATTAAATTGTTATATCATAAATATGATGTTGATTTGGAAATATGTATATTAAAGGGTGATATATTAAGGAAATTAGGTATACATAATGGAGCTGTAGAGGCATATAGAGATGCAAAATCATATAAAAGTTTAGATTTTACAGCTAATTCTAGAATAGCTACAACTTATTTAGGTAAATACAAAAAAGAATTATTAATAGTATCTACATTAATTATTGTATTAGTAGTAGGTCAGTTTATATTATTTGATAAAGGGATTATACCATCTAAAATATATGATTTTACAGCTATAGTCACTGGTGGACCATATATTACAGAGGGAGAAAATCGAATAATAATACCTGTTGATAGTACATCAAATATAGATATAGAATATAAGGTTATGCCTTTTTATGGGTATGAAGGACAAATAAGCTATAAAGTAGAAGATGAAAATATAGCTACTTTAGACCAAGATAACAATCTTAGTGGTATATCAGAAGGAGCTACAAGTTTATCTATATTAAGAGATGAGCAAGTTATACATAATTACGATATAATAGTGGCAAAACCAAAGGTAGAACATATTGACTTATCTATGGATGAAGAAATAAGCCAAGTAGGCGATAGTGGAAAAATAGATGTAAAAGTTACGAGGAACTATGATTTTGATATAGAAAATGAAATAGATTTTAAAAGTACAAATACGAGAGTGTTAGTAGTTGATAAAGATGGCTTAGTGGAAGTAGTAGGTGCAGGGAAGGCTTCCGTAGTAGCAACTTGTGAAGACATTAAAGCAGAAGAGGAGTTTATAATAAACCTTGTAGTTGAAGAAATAAAGGTAGAATACGATATAGACTTGGATGTGGATGAAGAGCACAAGTTAAAAGTAGAGGTTATTACTAATTCTGAAGATAATAAATATAAGCCTAAAGTTATGTTTAGCTTAGAAGAGTTAGAAGATGGTGGTGACCCTATAATAAGTATGGACAGCAATGGTAAGATTAAAGGCTTAAGAGAAGGCACTCAGATTGTTAAGATAAGCTGTGGAAACTTAGAAAAAAGTGTTATAGTTACTGTTAATCCTAAAAAAATCACAGATACTAAAGTAGAAAACCTTAAATCATCATATGAAATAGAAGAGCATTTTCTTAATATAGAGCTTACTTGGGATTCGATAGGTATAAGTGGACCTTATGAATATCAAGTATATTCAAAATTTAAGGGCGAAGATACATTCAATAAACTAGGTGCTGTCAGTGGAAATAGTAATAGTTATAGAATAAAATATGACCTAAGCAATTTTGACGGTGATGGTAATGTTGAGATTTATGTTATAGGAAGTAGTCCTGATGGTGAAAGCAAAAAGAGTAATATAGAAAGTATCAAATTTACTTATAAAAATCCAAATAATAATAAAAAGGCTATAGATACTGTGAAAAAACAGTAATCTATAGCTTTTTTTTACATATAAACAGCCTATATTCGTGTAAATGGATTTTTAATAATAAAATATTACTATATAAAAGGGATACTATATGTAAATGATGTATTTAATATAGAGTTAAATAATAAGCTATTAAAATTATTTACTATATAGAAGGATATAATTAATATTGTGGAGGAAATATGAGGTATGGAATAAGTAAAAGATTTATATCCGTAATTTCTGTAGTGCTTTTAGTGGGGTTACTTTCAAATATGAGTCAGTTAAATAAAGACAATATTATTATAGAAGATAAAATCGAAAAATTATATATTTCTATAGATGTAGCAATTATTTTAGGTATTGTATTCATTGTAATAATAGCATTAATATTAATACACAAAAAAAGAAGTGATGAAGAAATAGATCATTTAGCTTTTGTAGATGAGGTAACTGGTAGCAGAAACTTTAGTAAGTTTATTATGGATGGAAATAAAATATTAGAAAATAAGAAAAATAAAAACTTTGCCATTGTATATTTTGATATTGATTACTTTGAAATAATCAATGAAACCTTTGGTGATCCATTTGGAGAAATTGTGCTTTGGGAGATTGGACAAATACTAGAAGATACTTTACCGCGAGATTCTATTTATACAAGATGTTATAGAGATAATTTTATATATTTAACAAGGTATAAAAAAAATAAGGATGAAGTTATAAAATTAGTGGAATCTGTTACAGGTAAGATTGCTCAAATTGGAGTTGGGAATAAAGAAGGAATTAATATTTCTGTAGTATCAGGTATACATTATGAATATAGTGAGCAAATTAGTTTTACCTCTAAGATAAATAAAGCTAATTTAGCAAGAATTGCAATTAAAGATAATAAGACTTTAAAATATAATGTATTTTCTGAAGAGCTAAGGAAGAAACAGGTAGATGAATTAAGTATTAGTGAAGATATAAAATCAGCAGTAAAGAACAATAAATTTGAAGTATATTATCAGCCCAAGATAGATGCAATCAGTGAAAGGATAGTTGGATGTGAAGCTTTGGTAAGGTGGAAAGATAAAAAAGGAAAGTTTATTAGTCCAGCATATTTTATACCGATAGCAGAAAAAAATGGCTTAATAGAAATTATAGATAGATGGGTATTTAGAAAAGTTTGTAGTGATATTAAGCAATGGAAAGAACATGGTATCAAAATAATACCTATATCTATTAATCTATCAATAATTAACTTGTATAACGTAGATTTGGTAGAATCAATGGAAAGATATATAGAAGAGTTTGAAGTTGATCCAAGTTTATTAGAAATAGAAATAACAGAAACGGTAGTAACAAAGGATATGGAATTTATAGCAAATAAGATTTTAGATATAAAGAAATTAGGAATAAAGGTTTCTATGGATGACTTTGGAACAGGAAATTCATCACTAGCAAATTTAAGTACATTACCTATTGATACCATTAAATTGGATAAATCTTTTATAGTAGATATAGAAGAAAATGAAAAGAGTAGAAGTATTGTTAGATCTATAGTATATCTAGCTAAAACTTTAAATCTTAATGTGGTTGCAGAGGGGGTAGAAAATAAACCTCAATGTGATTATTTAAAAACTTTAGGTTGTGATACTATTCAGGGCTACTATTATGCAATGCCAATGGATAAAGAAAAACTACAAAAAAAATTTTTGACATAAATAAAAACATATGATAATATAGATGAAGTCAATTGAATATATTAAGTAAGTCAGATAATCGCGGGCAGTCATTTGACTGCGTGAGGAAAGTCGGAGCTCCATAGAGCAAGGGTGCTAGGTAACGCCTAGTGGGAGCGATCCTAAGGAAAGTGCAACAGAAAATAACCGCCTTCTTTTGAAGGTAAGGATGAAAAGGCGAGGTAAGAGCTCACCAGAGATTAGGAGACTAGTCTGCTGTGTAAACCCCACCCGGAGCAAGACCAAGATAGGATTAAAGAGTGCTGCTCGTACTCTCCGGTAGGTAGGTCGCTTGAGCCTATTGGTGACAATAGGCCTAGAAAGATGATTATCGAATACAGAACTCCGCTTATAGATTTGCTTATTATAATAGACGTAAAACACTAGCTTATAGCTAGTGTTTTTTTACGCTTAAGGATATTATAATACTTCGCATTATGTGGATGACTTATCAACCTAAGTAATATCAATAAACTGGTTTGAAGCGAATTTTTTATTTAATTTCGTAAATATTGGTATAAAACCATATATTATTGGAAATAGATTTTACAGTAATAGTATATATATGCTATTAACTACAAATCTACAATAAACAAGGAAGGTACAATGGGAAAAAGGAAAAAGAGCTATATATTATTAGGAATAACAATGATTTTAGGAGGAACTGCTTTAGGAACTAAAGCTTGGTTAAGTGATAGTAAAAAGATTGAAAGTGATTTAATAATCACCACAGGTACATTTAATCTTTTGGTTGATGATTCAGCAAAGTGGTCAGTAGTAAACAACACAGATACAGAGATAAACAATATGCCAGCAAATAATGGATTCACCAATGTCAGGCCAGGAGATATTTTTAAAAAGACTTTTAAAATAACTAATACAGGAAGCTTAAAACAAAAACTAACAGTTGCAGAAGAAAGCTTTAGTATAAAAGATACAAATCATGATTACACATCTCTAATTAGTATTTCACATAATGCACAAGAAAATCTAGACAATAAAATAATTGAACCAGGAACAAGCAAAAATTTTGATATAATAGTCAAAACAAATCCAGATAATATGATTAAAGATGAGCATGAAGATATGAATATAAATCTTAAGGATATAGTAAATCCCATAACGATTGAGGGAACTCAAATAAATAAGTAAAGAGAGAATAATATGAGAAATAAACTTATTACACTAATGATATCACTAATTCTTGGTTTTTCATCAAGTATAGTAAGTTATGCTTACTTTATAAACAAAGTACAAGCTACTACCGACTTGGAAATAACTACTGGAACCTTTGGCGTTGAGGTAGGTGAAGGTATAAATACAACTTTAATGCCTGGAGAATCGAGTGAATATAAGTACTTTGATATTTTAAACAAAGGTAGCCTCAATCAAAATATTAAGATAAACTTTAATAAGTTAAACCAAGATACAGATGAATTATGCAGAGATATTATTTATGCATTACAGTTAAAAAATACTGATGGAGAATATTATACAGTAATAGAATCAGATTTAAATACATTAGAAAACACAGTCTTAGATTATCGAATAAATAGTAACAGTAGCATTTCATTCAGATCAAAAGTAATTATCTTAGAGAATAAATATATAAATGAATCTAAAAATATTAATCTTAGAATTAATATAACAGCAAATCAAATAAATCAATAAGCTTAAATACAAGTCAAATAAATCAATGAGTTTAAGAGGTAATAAATAACAGAAAAAGTAATTTCAATCAGAGTGTAACTTTAATAATAGAAAGTAACTTATAAAAATATAAGAAATAAAAAAATTATTAAAAAATATATTAAAAATATATAGAGGTTATAATGAATACTAAGGCAATAATAATCGGAACATGCTTAGGTATACTATTTAGCTTAGCAAGCTATAGCAATGCATACTTTGTAGATTATACATATCAGGATAATATTATAAAGATAGAACCACCTCCAGTAGAAGAACCGAAACATAAATTTGAAACAATAGCAGACATAGAAGGAGATACTTTTAATAATATAATGCTATATATGAACGGGCATATTAATGTAGATAGTAAGTTTTACTTTGATATAAATAATAAATATGGAGTATTTGAAAATAAGTTATTCATATCTGTACATAACACTAGTAATCAAAGCGTAAACATTAGATTAACAAAAGGTGATGATTTTGAATTAAATGATTTTAATACAGAATTTCCAACAAACAATAAATTAGATGTGATTATTACTTATAGAGAAAATAAAGAAATTTATAAGAAGGATTATACAATAGAGTTTATAAAAGATAACGATAATCCAAATATATTAAAGGTGTATTTTTATGAAATAAACTAATTATAGGGTAGTTATAATAGGAAGATATTGCTTATATATTAACACATTATTAGACGATTTGTGTTATAATTTCATAGTAAACAAATGAAATTGTAAATATAGAGAATGATATTAATATAGACATAAATATTTGGAGGAATAAAAATGACAGTAAGAAAAGCCATAATACCAGCGGCAGGACTTGGGACAAGATTTTTACCAGCTACCAAATCTCAACCAAAAGAAATGCTGCCAATAGTAGATAAGCCAACACTTCAATATATTATAGAAGAGGCAATAGAAAGTGGAATAGAAGAAATACTAATAATAACTGGAAGAAATAAAAAATCTATAGAAGACCATTTTGGTGTGACTTGTTGGTAGACAAAAGTAAGCGTGGGTTTACTACAAAACTACCCTAGTAATTAATTTTAATTACTAGAACTGATATTACGAAAGGTAGAATGATAGGGTAACGCC
>NZ_JBKFGI010000028.1:0-11252 GCF_056171995.1 Romboutsia sp. LXY-2
GGATCAAACTCTCAAATAAAAGTTTAACGGGCTCAGATACTGTTATATATCTGGCTTTGTTTGGTTGTTTCAAATTCTATAAATTAACCTACTGTTTAATTTTCAAAGTTCTTATTTATTTTGCCCTTTTCTTAAGGACAAGTATTACTATACCACCTTAAAATAATGCCGTCAACACTTTTCCTTAACTTTTTTTAGTATTTTTCTTTTTAACTTTACTTATTAAAGTTTATCCACAACCCATTTCCAAATTATTCACATTACTAACAGTAAGTTTTTGGCATAAATGCTTAATATTAATTTTTTTATCCACAAGCTAGTTGTAAATATGTGTATAATTAATGCTATTTTATTTTTTATTAAAGTTTTTCACTTAATATAATACACTAATACTCACTACTCAAATTACTCTGTTAATTACATAAATTATATGTAGATTATGATCTGTCATAGTTTTTTAATACATAAAAAGGCTACAAATAAAGAATATATCTCCTTATTTGTAGCCCCACTTGAATATTTTATTATTTTACATATCTATTTAATATTTTACTTAAGAATATTGAGTTAATATACATGCTAATTCCAAATCCAATAACTGTATAAAAGAATATAGTATATCCCCAAGAATTTTCAAATAAAAACATTGTTATCAATGGTGATAAATTTACTAGTACCATAATTATAGTAAAAGGTAAATTTTGAATAGATATAAGAATCGAATTTTTTATAGTATTTTTAATTGTATTTTCAAACTTAGATATAATAGGAAATACATACGTAAATGTGAACATAAATATAATACCTATTAAAGTAAATGTAAATCTAAATACATTACTTATTATTTCACTAGATATTATATTTGCAAAATAAAAATCTATAATTAGCACACTTCCTACTATCATCATTAATATCCATACTATGGTACTAACTTTAAAGTTTTCTTTAAACCTCTTAATATATTCCCCTATAATATACGTGTCTTCATTATTAACAATCTTCATACCTACATAGTATGATGCAGATAAAGCTGCTCCGATAGTTACTACAGGTATACAAGAAACTATAAATAAAAGGTTTAATATAACTATGTCCGTTATTTTCCCTAGAACTTCAAAGAACTTATTGTCATATCTAAATAAATTATCCATAAAAAATCCTTCCTTAAAATTACCTGTTTCTAAATTATAAATCATAATACTTATATATATTATAATTTATATTCTATTTAGTTTGTTATTATTAATCCTGACTCGTTATCAAATATATGAACTTTTTCCATATCAATTCCAAACCTAACATTGTCTCCTACTTTAGCCTTAGTTTCAGCACTTTCTATTGCTATCATAGGGAAACCTTCTACATTAAAGTATAAGTATACTTCTGAACCTAATAACTCATATACATTTATTTTAGCTTCTACTTCACTACCTAAGTATTTTTTATCATTTTCAAAACAACTATATACATTTTCAAAACAACTATATACATTTTCTGGTCTAACACCTATAGATACTACTTTATCTAAATATCCTTTTTCTATAGCTACTTTCCCCTTAGCTTCAGGTAATACTAATTCAAGATTTCCTATCTTTATTGATACTTTATCATTATTTTTACAAACTGTTCCTTCTAAGAAATTCATTTGTGGTGAACCTATAAATCCTGCAACAAACTTGTTTTTTGGTGAATTATATAAATTTTGTGGTGTATCAACTTGTTGAATCACTCCATCTTTCATTACTACTATTTTAGTTCCTAGAGTCATAGCTTCTGTCTGATCATGTGTTACATATATCATAGTTGCTCCTAGTCTATTATGTAGCTTAGCTATTTCTGTACGCATTTGAACTCTAAGTTTAGCATCTAAGTTTGATAATGGCTCATCCATTAAAAATACCTTTGGCTCACGTACTATTGCTCTTCCCATAGCAACACGCTGTCTTTGTCCTCCTGACAATGCCTTTGGTTTACGATCTAATAAATTTTCTAAATCTAGTATTTTTGCGGCATGCATTACCTTTTTATCTATTTCTTCTTTTGGTACTTTCTTTAATTTTAGTCCAAAGGCCATATTATCATATACACTAAGATGAGGATAAAGTGCATAACTTTGGAACACCATTGCAATATCTCTATCTTTAGCTTCCACATCATTTACTTCTTTACCATCTATTTTTAAAGTACCTTTACTTATTTCCTCTAGTCCTGCTATCATTCTCAATGTTGTAGATTTACCACAACCTGATGGTCCTACAAATATTATAAAGTCTTTATCTTCTATTTCTAGATTAAAATCTTTTACTGCTTCAAAACCATTTGGATATATTTTATATATACTTTCTAGTGATAAGCTTGCCATTTTGTAATCCCCCTCTTTATACACATTGGTTGCTAAAATTATTTATCTAAATTAAAAACTGATTGTCTTACTATTAATTCCCCTTCAAAGACTTTATGTTGATTACTTGTTTTATTATCAATTAAGTCAAATAATATCTTAGCAGTTTCTTTTGCCATCTCTTCTACAGGTTGACGTATTGTAGTAATAGATGGATTGTAATAATAAGTTATATCTAGTCCATCAAATCCTACAACAGAGTAATCTTCTGGTATTCTCTTTCCAGATTCCAAAATAGCCTTACATGCTCCTACAGCCATACTATCAGAAAGTGCATAAATAGCTGTGAATTCTTCATTGGAATCTAATAGCTCTTTCATAAGCTTATATCCATTTTCCATAGTAAATGCATTTGTATTATCACATGTATATCTGACTAAATCTTCATTCATAGGTATATCATTATTTTTCAGAGCATTTCTGTAGCCTTGTATACGTAGTTGACTTATACTCATATCACTACTATCGGCTGCTAACACAGCTATCTTTCTGTGTCCATTTTCTAATAAAAAATCTACTATCTTTTTACTTTCACTAATATCATCTACTGATACAGATGAGTATAAATCTTTATCTACCTGATCTGCCATAGCTATCGTACTTAATACAAATGGAACAGTTATCTCTTGTAATTTTTCTTGTTGATGGGAGAATGATCCCCCTAAAAATACTATTCCTTTTAATCTTTTTTCTTTTATTAGCTCTAGTGCTACCTCAACCTCATCCTGATTACTGTCTACCCTATGTAATATAAAAGTATACTTTTTACTTTGTATCTCTTCTTCAAATACTTTTATCATATTTTGAAAGAATGGGTTATCTATACCTTTTATTAATACAGCTATAGTTTTAGTGTCTACAAGCTTTAAATTTCTTGCACTCTTGTTAGGAATAAAGTTACTTTCTTTAACTACTTCCATAACCATATTTTTTGTTTCTTCACTTATGTCTGGATGGTTATTAATCGCTCTTGAAACTGTACTTATTCCGACACCACATTTTTTAGCTATATCTTTAATTGTGATTGCCTTCATTGTAACTGTATCCTTTCCATTTGATATTTTGCTATATCTGTAGATGACTTAGTATATATATATAATTATAATCTTCCATATAATTTAGTAAGTGTATATATCTTCTTAGTCAACCTTTCAGAAAAACTATTAGGTTGCATTCTCCAGGTCCAATTATTACCTAGTGTAGATGGTATGTTTATTCTAGCTTCATCTCCTAATCCTAAATAATCTTGAACTGGTATTATACAAGTATCTGCAACACTTCTCATAGCTAAGCATATAAAATCCCAGTGTATAGCATTATTTCTTGTATATTTATTGTTCATATAATTAATAGACATTACTTTATCTTCTTTTATAAGCTCTTTATACCAACCTCTTATTGTACTATTATCATGAGTTCCAGTATAGACTACACAGTTCTTATCATAATTGTGAGGTAAATAATCACTTTCTTCTCTTGAATCAAAAGCAAATTGTATTATCTTCATTCCAGGGTATCCTGTATCCTCTAGAAGCTCTTTTACTGTATCTGTTAAAAAACCTAAATCTTCTGCTATTATATCTACATTACCTAATTTTTTATTTATATATTTGAATAGCTCTATTCCTGGTCCCTTTTCCCAATATCCATTCTCTGCTGTTAAGCTTCCATATGGTATAGAGTAATATTCATCAAAACCTCTAAAGTGATCTATTCTTACAATATCATATAACTTAAATGAATATTCTATTCTTTGTATCCACCACTCATAATCTGTATCACTATGATATTCCCAACAGTATAGTGGATTCCCCCAAAGTTGACCAGTTTTACTAAAACTATCTGGGGGACATCCTGCTACTGCAGTAGGGTTACATTCTTCATCTAGCTGGAATAATTCTTTATAAGCCCATGTATCTGCACTATCCATTGATACATATATTGGAATATCACCTACTATAGAAATTCCTTTCTTATTTGCATATGCTTTAAGTTTATTCCATTGCTTAGAAAAGAGATATTGTAAATATTTATAAAATATTATTTCTTTTTCTAATTGTTTTTCGTATTTACATATAGCTTCTTCTTCTCTTGATTTTATATCATTATCCCATTCAATCCAAGACTTTCCACCGAAATTATCTTTAACTGACATATATAGGGCATAATCATGTAGCCACCATTCATTTTTTTCACAATAAGCATTAAATCTTTTATCTTCACTTATACTACTACGTTCATAAGCTTTCTTTAGTATTTTAAATCTTGATAGGTATATTTTTTCATAATCTATATATTGCTTGCTATCTCCCCAATCATAACTATTGCATTCTTCTTCTAATAATAGTCCCTCTTTTACCAATTCATCTAAATCTATAAAATATGGATTCCCCGCAAAAGTAGAAAATGATTGATATGGTGAGTCTCCATATCCAGTAGGTCCTAAAGGCAGTATTTGCCATAATTTTTGACCTGCATCTTTTAGTATATCTATAAAATCATAAGCTTCTTTTGAAAAACTTCCTATACCATATTTTGAGGGTAAACTAGCAACAGGTAACAACATTCCACTTCGTCTCATAATATCCCTCCTATAATACTTTTATCCTTTAACTGCTCCTGCAACAACACCTTCTATTATATGTTTTTGACATATTAGATAGAAAACAATAATTGGTATAATCGATAATACCAACATAGCCATCATTGCTCCCATATCTCTATTACCATTTGAACCTACTAACATTTGAATAACTACTGGTATTGTTTTATATTCCGTAGATAGACCTATAATTAAATATGGTAGTAAGTAGTCATTCCATATCCACATTGCATTTAGTATTGCTACTGTTATAGCTGTTGGTTTTAATATTGGAAGTACTATATGGAAGTATGTTTGTAATGGATTACATCCATCTATCATTGCAGCTTCTTCTATTTCTAAAGGAATAGATTTTATAAAACCACTAAACATAAATACCGATAATCCTGCACCAAATCCTAGATATAAAAATACCATTCCTATAGGATTTGCTAACTTTAAGTTATCTGCCAGCTTTACCATGGGGAACATAACCATTTGGAATGGCACTATCATCGAAAATACAAATAAATAGTATATAGCACTAGTAATCTTACTTTTTACTCTTGTAATATAATACGCTGTCATAGAAGTAAAGAATATTATTACTATTACTGATAATATTGTGATAAAGAAGGACCATCCAATTGCACTTAAGAAACCTGTTTTCTCTAAACCATTAATATAGTTTGTAATTCCTACAAATGTTTCTGCCGTTGGTAATGCAAAAGGTGCATCACTTATAAAGAATTTGCCCTTGAATGAATTTATAATTATAAATAATATTGGCGCTAGAAAAACTACTACTAATGCACAAAGTATTAAAAAAGTTATTACGTTGCCTGGATTCTTTTTTCTTGATACTGCAGTTTGCATTAATGTTCTACCTCCTTCTTTCTAGTTATATATAACTGAGTAAGAGCAATAACTGCTACTATTGTAAAGAACATAACTGCTTTGGCTTGCCCAACACCCTCAAAGTTGTTTTTACCATAGAATGTATCAACTATATTAAGTGCTAACATTTGAGTTTTGTTCATTGGAGCGCCCTTAGTTAAAGCTAAGTTCTGATCATATAGCTTAAAACTATTAGATAAGGTTAAAAACATACATATTGTAATAGAAGGCATTACCATTGGAATAGTTACATGTCTTAATGTTTGCCACTTTGATGCACCATCAATTTTTGCAGCTTCTAATAATTCAGTAGGAACATTTTGAAGACCCGCTATGTAAATTATCATCATATATCCTATCATTTGCCAGTTCATTAATATAATTAATCCTATAAAACCATACTTCGCATCTGCAACTAATGTAGTTCCATAGTTTGCAAGTACTGCATTTATCATTGCTTGCCAAGTGTATCCAAGAACAATACCACCTATTAGGTTTGGCATAAAGAAAACTGTACGGAAGAAATTAGTTCCTCTTATTTTTTTAGTTAAGAAATATGCTAGTGTAAAAGCAAGTATATTTACAGTTATGATAGATACTACTGTAAACAAAGTAGTAAATCCAAATGCTTCAACAAATCCTTGGCCAGGACCGAATGCTTTTACATAATTTTGTACCCCTACAAACTTTGCATTACTTATTGTTGTAAACTCACAAAATGATAAATATAACCCTGTTATAAACGGAATTAAAAATGCAATAGAAAATGCAATTAATGTTGGAATTATAAATATAGGAAAATATTTCTTTAATGCCTTTTGCATACTACACCCCCTAATTTAATGAAAAGTAAGTGTCTTAAAAATATTAATATTTCTATTTTTAATTTAATAAAGGGCTTAAGCTATAAATAAGTATTTACCGCCTAAATAAACTATGACCTAATCGTGAATCATGTTTAACGGTATAGTACTGTTATTTATGGCTAAGCCCTTATTGTGCTAAATTATAAAATTTTGAAATGTTTTATTTTCAATACACACTTACAAGTAATTTTTTATTATATATCCTTCTTATTTAGCTGCTTCTTTTTCAGTTGCCCATTGCTCAACTACAAGCTTTTGAACATCTTCCCATTTCATATTTCCATTGCAGTATTCAAGTAAAGCTGCACCGAAATTATCTTTGAATGTTTGGCTTGGGAAAGAAACGAAGTTCCAGTCTACATTGTATAAATCAGCATTTCCTAAGTATCTTAATACTTCTTGAGCTAGTGGATCTTGAGGAGTTTCATCTTTGCTGAAAGTATTAAATGGAGCTATAAATCCTAACTCATTAGTTACGTGGTCTTTACCAGTCTCTGAAGTAAATAACCATTCAACGAATTCTATAGATGCTTTTTGGTCAGCTTCTGAAGCTTTGCTATTTATAGAGAAGAAGTTTTCAGTTCCTATACAGATACCTTGCTTTTCTTCACCCTCAACACCTGTATATATAGGCATAAATTTAACATCTTCTGCTTTAACAGTGTTTCCTTCAACTTCTGCTATTTGTCCCCATCCCCAGTTACCATTTTGAACCATTGCAGCTTTTCCTAAAGCAAACTCAGCCATTGAGTCAGATACTGTTTTACTTCCAAGTAATGCTGGTTCGCATGTAGAGTTGTTTATATATAAATCAAATATATTTTTGAAGTTTTCCCCGTATGTAAAGTCTAATTTGTCAGCATTAGTTACACCTTTATCTTTGTATTCATAATAAACAGGAAGGTTAGCTAAGTGAGTTTGCCATCTCCAATCTTCTCCTGGAGTTAATGATGTAGAAGCAAATACTCCATCAATTCCTAATTGTTCCTTCTTAGATTGCATATCTTCAGTAACTTCTTTTAATTTAGCAAAGTTATTTATTTCATCCACAGATTTTGCTTTTGCTCCATCTAGTGCAAAGTATTTTTCCATTATTGCGTTGTTGTATATTATTCCGTATCCTTCTTCAACGTAAGGTATACCATATACTCCTTCACCATCTTTTATAGCCATATCTTGATTTAATAAGTCACTATAAAGTTTTGTATCTTTTAAATCTGCAGTGTAGTCTTTCCAAGCCTCGTATCCTACTGGTCCGTTTATTTGGAATAATGTAGGAGCGTCTTTCTTAACTATTTCAGATTTTAATGTTTGTTCATAAGTACCACTTGCAGCAGTAACTACTTTTACCTTTACCCCTGTTTCTGCTTCATAGTCAGCAGCTATCTTTTTCCATTGTTCTTCTGATTCTGGTTTAAAGTTTAAGTAATATACTGAACCTTTGCTATCTCCATCTGTACCAGCTGAATCATCATTTGATGATGAACATCCTGTTAAAGCTACAGTGGCCATCATTGCAGATAATGCTAGTGCTGTAAGTTTCTTTAATTTAATCATGTTATTCCCCCTAATTATTTTTGACTACTTGTAAGTTGACTTTGGTAACGTTACCGATAACGTTTTCCATCGTTAAGAAAATAGTATCACCGGCGGTGATAAAAATCAATATATTTTTAATATATTTTGAATATATTGAATTCTAATTAAAAATTCACTTCGCTCGAGCGACTTCGTATGCGAATCACTTCATCTCCCGTTACTCAAACGACTTCGTCCGTTGCTCAAGCTATTTTTACTTAATATAATCTTATTTTTGCCCTAATTTCCATATATCTTTATTATATTGATCAATAGTTCTATCTGATGAGAAATACCCTGATTCACTAATATTAGTTATCACCTTTTTAGACCAAGCCTTTCTATCTTCATATGACTTAAATGCTTCTTCTTTTTTGTCGCAATAAGCCTCAAAATCTAATAAAGCCATAAACCAATCTTTTCTTAATATTTCTTTATAAAGTCTTATAAGATTTTCTTCACAACCTATTTCCATAAGCTGTTCTCCAACTATAAAATCTACAACTTCTTTTATATTTTTATTTTTTATATAGAAATCAAGAGAATCATAGTCTGCATTTTCATAGTGTTTAATTACATTATCACTACTCTCTCCAAATATAAATATGTTGTCATCACCAACAAGTTGGTGTATTTCAACATTGGCACCATCTTCTGTTCCAAGAGTTAATGCACCATTTAGCATAAACTTCATATTACCTGTTCCACTTGCTTCTTTTGATGCTAATGATATTTGTTCTGATATATCACAAGCAGGTATTAGTTTTTCAGCTGCAGTAACATTATAATTTTCAATCATTACAACTCTTAAGTATTTGTTAACTTCTTCATCATTATTTATTAATTCTTGTAAACATAATATTAAATGTATTATATCCTTTGCAATAACATACGCTGGAGCTGCTTTTGCTCCAAATATAACTGTAATTGGAGTTGTTGGTTTATTACCTTTCTTAATTTGTAAATATTTATAAATCACATATAAAGCATTCATTTGTTGCCTTTTATACTCATGTAATCTTTTTATTTGTATATCAAAAATAGAGTTTTCGTCAATTTCTATATTCTGTACTTTTTTAAGATAATTTTTTAATTCTACTTTATTATCTTGTTTAATCGCTAATAATTTTTCAAGAATTTTATCATCATCTTGGTATTTTATTAATTCTTGTAGTTTTTCTGCATCATTCTTAAATTCATCACCAATTAACTCCTCTATAAATTTTGTAAGTGAAGGATTACAATGCATTAACCATCTTCTAAAAGTTATGCCATTAGTTTTGTTATTAAACTTTTCAGGATATATTTCATAGAAATTGTTTAACTCATTATTTTTTAATATATCTGTATGAAGTGATGCTACCCCATTTACACTAAAAGTATAGTGGATATCAATATGTGCCATATGAACTCTATCATGTTCATCTATTATGTACACAGATTCATCATCATACTTTTCTCTAACTTCTTTATCTAATTCTTTTATTATAGGAACTAATTGAGGAACTACTTTTTCTAAATAATCTAATGGCCATTTTTCTAATGCCTCAGCTAATATTGTATGATTAGTATATGCACACGTTTTAGATACAACATCGATTGCCTCTTCCTTACCTACTCCTCTTTCCACTAATAAGCGAATAAGTTCTGGTATTACCATAGTAGGATGAGTATCATTAATTTGTATTACTGCATATTCATGTAAATCATTAAGTTTGCATCCTCTTTCAACACACTCATCTAATATTAATCTCGCACCATTACTTACCATAAAGTATTGTTGATAGATACGAAGAAGGTGACCTTTCTCATCACTATCATCTGGATATAGGAATAAAGTAAGATTCTTCTCAATGTCCTCTTTATCAAATTCTATCCCTTTATTTACTATGCTTTCATCTATTGTTTCTATGTCAAATAAATGAAGTTTATTTGTAGCACTATTATATCCAGTAACATTAATATCATATAATCTTGATTTTACAGTAAGTCCATTAAATTCTATATCATATGTAGTTTCAGTCTTATTTAACCAACTATTCTTTTCAATCCATTGATTTTTATGCTCTGTTTGTAAGTTATTTTCAAATATTTGCTTAAATAATCCAAAATGATAATTTAATCCTATACCATCCCCCGGAATTCCTAATGTGGCTATTGAATCTAAGAAACATGCAGCTAATCTACCAAGTCCACCATTCCCTAAAGATGGCTCCGGTTCAACTTCTTCTATTTCAGCTATATTTTTACCATGTTGCGCTAATATTTCTTTGACTTCATCATAAATACCTAAGTTTATAAGGTTATTTGATAATAGCTTTCCTATTAAAAATTCCGCTGATATATAATATAATTTCTTTTTTCCAAGTTTTTGGCTTATCTTTTCTTCACTAAGTTCTTGCACTATTTCTAAAAGTGCAAAATATACTTCTTTATTTGAGCATTCAGAAATATCTTTACCGATTTTAGATTTTAATAAATTTGATAAGTTCACAGGCATTCCCCCTTGATTAAGTTATTTATATCTCGGAAACGTTTGCGGTAACGTTTCCGTAAAGCTCAACAATCTCCCTTAAAAACATAAACGCATACTCTTAATCCATTAAGTCATCGTTTAAGGTAATTATAGTCGATTGTTTTTCTTTTGACAACACAATTTTTTTTATGAATTTAATTATTTTTAATTAATTTTTCATTTTAATTTGATTAACTCTGGTTATTATCTCATTTTAAATTAATTTAAGAACGCAAAAAAATCCCTACTGATAAAATAATCAATAGAGATCTTACAATACTTTTATACATAAAAAAAATTACGTGGCTACGTCCTACTCTCCCAGGAGGTTGCCCCCCAAGTACCATCGGCGCTAAAGAGCTTAACTTCTGTGTTCGGAATGGGAACAGGTGTATCCTCTTTGCTATAATAACC
>NZ_JBKFGI010000029.1:0-10024 GCF_056171995.1 Romboutsia sp. LXY-2
TAGAGTATTAACTCTACAACTTAATAGAAATATTAAGCATAAAGATTATGTGGTTATTATAGCAAAGAGGATACACCTGTTCCCATTCCGAACACAGAAGTTAAGCTCTTTAGCGCCAATGGTACTTGGGGGGCAACTTCCTGGGAGAGTAGGACGTAGCCACGTAATCTTTTTTATTTTTAAAATAATAAAAAAGGACCTTCTGTAAAGAAGGTCTTTTTTGTTAACATAGCTTTGCTAATATTGATTTATATAAGAATAAAATATAGAATAATATAAGGAATAGAATAAAGCAAAAATAATAAAATTCATATAAAGTGAGCAAAATATTTACAAGCAAAAGGAGAGTATAGAAATGAGTTCAGAAGAAAGAAGAAAACAATTAATAGATATACTAGAATCATCAACACAACCTGTTAAAGGTAGTGAATTAGCTAAAAAGTTAGAAGTTAGTAGACAGGTAATAGTTCAGGATATAGCTCTTATAAGAGCTAAAGGATATGAAATAATAGCAACTCCTCAAGGATACATAATATATGCTAAAAGTAGTGTTGTAGAATATATAAAATGCAAAAATCATATAAATGATGATGAGATATATGATGAATTAAAAACTATAGTTGATATGGGTGGGATTATAAAAGATGTTATAATAAATCATCCAACATATGGGGAAATAAAAGCAAACATTAACGTATCGACACAAAGAGATATATTAAGTTTTATGGAGAAAGTAAAAAATAATGAATTTAAACAACTATCTTCATTAAGTAAACAAGATCATATCCATACAATAGAAGCACCAAGTAGAGAAATAATGGATTATATTATTAAGGAACTAGGAGATAAAGATATATTATCTAAATAAAAAAATGTATTAAATATACATAATGGTGATATAGAAATAAATTTAATATTATTGTTTACTAAATAAGATTAGTTTTAGTATGAAGGAGGTTGAAATGAGAGACGTGACAAAAAATGTAGCGCAAAAAACCTTAGAAAACTTTTCTGATGGAATAGCTGAAAAAGGACCAAGTATACTTTATGGAGTACTATTTTTTGTTATAGGTGTATATGTATCTAGGTGGATAAAAAGATTAGTGTCAAAATTTTTAACAAAATATAATGTTAGTAAAGGTATAACTAACTTTATTGTATATGGAATATACATAGCTATGCTATCTATAGTGACGCTTACATCTTTAGAAATGGTCGGTGTTAAAACGACATCAGTAGTAGCAGTGCTTGGAGCTGCAGGTTTCAGTATAGGATTAGCATTTAAAGAGATATTATCAAATGTTGGGTCAGGGATGATATTATTATTTTTTAAGCCATTTTCTATTGGTGATTACATACAGGGGTCAGGTGTAGAAGGAACTGTTCATGATATTCAAATTTTTAGTACAGTACTTAAAACACCGGACAATAAAACTGTTATTGTACCAAATTTCCAGCTAACTAGTAATAATATTACAAATTTTACCCATCAAAAAATAAGAAGAATAGATTTTTCTTATAATGTTACTTATGACAGTGATGTAGCTTTAGTAAAAAAGGTGCTTAATGATATTTTCAGAGAAGACAGTAGAGTTTTAGAGGATCCTAAGCCGATAATAGGTATATTTACAATAGCCAATAATGCAATACAAATAGTGGCTAGACCGTGGGTATATACTGAAGAATACTGGGATGTATACTTTGACGTAATGGAAAAAGTCAAAAAAAGATTTGATGAAAATAAAATAGAAGTAGCATTTTTGCCAGGAATTATATATAATAACATTAAACCGAATGGAAGCAACGATTTGGTGATGAAATAACAATAATAAACAAAAAATTAAAAATTTTGAATAAATAGTATTGAAACTTGTTAATATATATAATATAATGAGTATCAAATAAAACATTTAGTTAAAAGCTTTGACGGAAACTAGTAAAAGACATGTTTGTATTCAGAGAGTGAGTGGTTGGTGTGAACTCATGACAATGGTTTTTGAATCCATTCCCGAGCTTCTAGACGGAACTAATAGTAAGTCTAGACGTATGCCTACGTTACAGGGTTGAGTGGATTATACATATATTTTGTATAATCAATTAGGGTGGCAACGCGGATAAAGACTTTCGTCCCTTTTCTAGGGGATAGAAGGTCTTTTTTTATTACCATAAATTAATATCTGCAAAAAATTAGCTAATTAATACATGTATTGAAAAAAACGTTATCGATAACAAAATAGTAAAAAACAAATACGAAGAGATGGGTTTATTAGTACTAATAAGCATACTTCAAAAGCAAAAATAAATAAGAAAAATAAATGAGTTAAAATAATCAAATAAAAAAATAGGAGGAATTAAAAATGTTAGATGTAAGAAGAATAAGAGAAAACTTAGAAGATATTAAAAAAGCTATGGACAGAAGAGGAGAGAAAGAATTCGATCTTGATGCTGTAGTTGAATTAGATGACCAAAGAAGAGAATTACTTAAAGAAGTTGAAGTAATGAAGAACGAATTAAACGTTGAGTCTAAGAAAATACCTCAACTTATCAAAGAAGGTAAAGATGTTGAAGCAGCTAAAGCTGAGTTAAAGAAATTATCTGATGCAATAAAAGAAATAGATGAAAAAGTTAGAGCTGTAGAAGCAGATATGGAATATAGATTAATGAGAATACCAAATGTTCCTCACCCAGATGTTCCACAAGGAACAACTGATGATGATAACGTAGAAGTAAGAACTTGGGGAGAAATACCAACATTTGATTATGAAAACAAGGCTCACTGGGATATAGGAACAGGACTTGGAATATTAGATTTCGAAACAGCTGGTAAAATAACTGGTTCAAGATTCACTTTATACAAAGGATTAGGAGCTAGACTTGAAAGAGCTTTAATAAACTTCTTCTTAAACACTCATACAGATGAGCATGGATATACAGAAGTTTTACCACCTTTCATGGCTAACAGAACAAGCTTCATAGGAACAGGACAATTACCTAAGTTTGAAGAAGATATGTTCAAAATAGAAGATGCAGAATACTTCTTAATACCAACTGCAGAAGTGCCTGTAACAAACATACACAGAGATGAAATATTAACTGCAGAACAATTACCAGTAAAATATTGTGCATACACTCCGTGCTTCAGATCTGAAGCAGGGTCTGCAGGTAGAGATACAAGAGGTTTAGTAAGACAGCATCAATTCAATAAAGTTGAATTAGTTAAGTTTGTTGATCCAGAAAAATCTTATGAAGAATTAGAAACATTAACTAACGATGCAGAAAAAATGTTACAATTACTAGGATTACCATACAGAGTTGTTAGAATATGTACTGGAGACTTAGGATTCACAGCAGCATTTAAATATGACTTAGAAGTATGGATGCCAAGTTACAACAGATACGTTGAAATTTCTTCTTGTTCAAACTTTGAAGATTTCCAAGCTAGAAGAGCTGGTATAAGATTCAAGAGAGATAAGAAATCTAAAGCTGAATATGTTCATACATTAAATGGTTCTGGACTAGCTGTAGGAAGAAGTTTAGCTGCTATATTAGAAAACTACCAACAAGCTGATGGATCTGTAGTAGTTCCAGAAGTATTAAGACCATATATGGGTGTAGATGTAATAAAAAAGGATGAATTATAAAATATAGATATTCTTAATTTAATAATTTAAAATATATAAAAGAGAGCAGAAAATGCTCTCTTTTATATAGCTATCCTAAAAACATAAATAAAATAAAGTTGAAATATAAAAAAATATATGATAATATAGAGTTGTTATAAGTTTTAGGAGGCAATATGGAAAAATCATTCTATATGAAAGAAGCAATAAAGGAAGCATATAAAGCATATGACAAGAAAGAAACACCTATCGGAGCTATAATAGTAAAAGATGGTGAGATAATAGCAAGAGCTCATAACTTAACAGAAACGTTAAATGATAGCACAGCTCATGCAGAAATCTTGGCTATAAGACAAGCATCTGAAAGATTAGGAGGCTGGAGACTTATAGATTGTGATTTATATGTAACTATGGAACCTTGTATAATGTGCAGTGGTGCAATAGTAAATTCCAGAATAAAAAAACTTATAATTGGAACTCGACATATAAAAAATTCATACACTGAAAAGCAACATGAATTTAAAGTCGACTACTATGAAAATAGTAACGTTGATGTATCTTATGGAGTTTTAAAAGATGATTGTTCTAATATATTACAAGAATTTTTTAAGACATTAAGGAAAAGATAATAAGGAGAGTTGGTCGAGTTGGTCGAAGGCGCTCGCCTGGAAAGTGAGTATACGTCAAAAGCGTATCATGGGTTCGAATCCCATACTCTCCGCCAGAGAATAATTTAAATATGGTTGTAATTTTACTGTACTAGATGGGGAGGTAGCGGTGCCCTGTAACCTGCAATCCGCTATAGCAGGATTGAATTCCATCTAGAGGCTTACTTTTTGTAGGGCTGCCCTGAATAAGTGGTGTTGACACTTAGGTCCTGCGCAATGGAAGCTCATGAACCCCGTCAGATCCGGAAGGAAGCAGCGGTAAGTGATCACTTTCGTGTGCCGCGGGGGTGCCTGAGTTGAGCTAACTGTTTAGGTAACGCCTATGAAATTAAGTCAATAGATGGTGTACAGTATTTAATATATAAGAAATAATCCCTTTAATGAGGGATTTTTTTATATTATAGATAAATATAAAAAGATATTATCTCCCAAGGATTATAGAAAAGCTATAAAACTGGGCAACTTTATTGATAATAATGATATATTATTCCAGTGTATTGGAAAAAATCAAGATATAGGGAATTTGTATAAGGAGAGAGAAAGATGCATAAAGCATTGTATAGAGCATATAGGCCTCAAACGTTTGAAGATGTAGTAGGTCAAGAACATATAATTAGAACACTTAAAAATCAAATTGAAAATAATAATGTAGGACATGCTTATTTATTTTCAGGAACAAGAGGTACAGGGAAAACATCTACAGCTAAGATTTTTGCAAGAGCTGTAAACTGTTTACATAGTAATAATCAAGAACCATGTAATGAATGTGATGTATGTAAGGACATATTGAAAGACAATATAATGGATGTTGTAGAAATAGATGCAGCTTCTAATAATAGTGTAGACGATATAAGAGAGCTTAGAGAAAGTGTAAAGTATTCACCTACTAAAGCTAAATACAAGGTATATATTATAGATGAGGTACACATGTTGTCTCAAGGAGCTTTTAATGCCTTATTAAAGACGTTAGAAGAACCACCATCATATGTAATATTTATATTAGCTACAACAGAACCTCACAAAATACCGGCTACTATTTTATCTAGATGTCAGAGATTCGACTTTAAAAGAGTTACTGTTGCCGATATGACAGCTAGAATGATAAAGATTTGTAATGAAGAAGATATAAAGGTTGAAGAAAAGGCTCTTAATTTAATATCTAGAAACTCTCAAGGTGCACTTAGAGACGCTCTTAGTATACTAGATCAGTGTATTTCTTTTGGAGATAATGAAATATCATATAAGGATGTTGTTGAATTATTAGGAACTGTTAATGTAGAACAGTTATTTGAATTAGCACAGTACATAATAGACCAAAACACAAAAGAATCGCTTCAGATACTTAATGAATTTGTATTATGGGGAAAAGATATAAGGAACTTAATAAATGACTTAATAGATCACTTTAGAAACTTAATGGTATGCAAAGTATCTACAGAACTAGAAGAAATAATATCTTTACCAGAGGAGACTATAGAACAACTAAAAGCTCAAGCTGAAAATGTAGATGTAAATGACTTAATAAGAGTTTTAAATATATTATCTACAACTCAGGATAGTATGAAAAGTGCATCAAATCCAAGGGTATTAGCAGAAGTTACTATGATGAAAATTGCTCAACCTATGTTTGATGAAAGTAAAGAAGCTCTTATAAAAAGAATAGAAAATCTTGAAAAAGTTATTGAAAGTGGAAGTATAAAGGTAGTTAATGCTAGTGCAGAGACTGATAATGTACAAAAAAATTCACTAAAGAGTGTTAAAAAAGAAGATGTAGTATATGAAGAAGTAAAAAGTGAAGATGTTAAGCTTATAGAAGCTTCTTGGAAGAATATATTACAAAGAATAAAGCAAGATAAGAAGATGCCAATATATGCTCTTTTAAATGAAGTGAAGAGTTTTAATGTATATTCTAGCATGCTATATATAGTATTTGATGATAACTTTGACTTTGCTAAAGCTAGATTAAGTTCTCCTGAGACTATAGAGTACTTAGAAAGAATAGTAAGAGAAATACTTAATAGAAGTTTTAATATAAAAATAGTTTTAAAGTCTGAAGTAAAAAATATAAAGATGGAAATAAATGAAGATAGTCATGATCCAGGAGAAGAGATATTAAAAAATACAATAAGTAGTGATATACTAGAAATAAAAGATAGTATTGAAGAAAATCAAAATCCATAATAATACTATTATGATATAATATAAGAATATAAAGAAATTTAGGAGGATTAATAATCATGGCTAAAAAAGGTTTCGGTGGTGGAATGATGCCTGGAAATATGAACAACTTATTAAAGCAGGCTCAAAAAATGCAAGAAAATATGCAAAAAATGCAATCAGAATTAGAAGCTAAAGAGATAGAAGCTTCTGTTGGTGGAGGAGCTGTAACTGTAAAGGTTAACGGTAAGAAAGAAGTTTTAGACATAAACATAAAACCTGAGGTTGTAGACCCAGATGACATAGAAATGTTACAAGATTTAGTTTTAAGTGCTGTAAACGAAGCATTAAGAAATGTTGATGAATTACAATCGGCTCAAATGAGCAAAGCAACTGGAGGAATGAACATCCCTGGTTTATTTTAGTAGGTGATATATATGCAAGTATACACAGGTCCTATTACTAGATTAATAGAAGAGTTTTCAAAACTTCCTGGGGTTGGAAGAAAAACTGCCCAAAGATTGGCGTTTCATGTAATAAACATGAACACTAATGATGTAGAAGCTCTTTCTAAGGCTATTATAGATGCTAAGAGAGAGATAAGATATTGTTCAGTTTGTTGTAATATAGCTGATACAGATCCATGTAGTATGTGCTCTAATAAAAATAGAGATTCTTCAGTAATTTGTGTAGTGGAAGATCCTAGAGATGTTGCTGCTATGGAAAGAACAAGAGAGTTTAAAGGTAAATATCATGTATTAAATGGTGTTATATCACCTATGGATGGTATTGGACCAGATATGCTAAAAATAAAAGAGTTAATAATAAGATTAGGAAGCGAAGACGTGAAAGAACTTATTATGGCAACTAACCCTACTATAGAAGGGGAAGCTACAGCTATGTACATAGCAAGGCTAGTAAAACCTATGGGGATAAAAGTTACTAGAATAGCTCATGGATTACCTGTTGGTGGAGACTTAGAATACGCTGATGAGGTTACGATATCTAAAGCATTAGAAGGAAGAAGAGAAATATAAAAGTCGAGGTAGATACCTCGACTTTTTTGTCGTTTTGTAAAAGAATTTTGGGTTTGAAAATATGTTAGATTTATTGAATAAAATTGTCCTCTATTGTATAATTTGATATATATTGATTTTAAAAATTTTAATAGGGGTGCAAAATGAAAGCAACTATGAATTTAGAAGAGCATAAAGCTATGAAAGAAAAAAGAGAGAAAAAGTTGAAATCAAAAGATAAGGGGAAATACACTGAAAATGATGATATGAGCCTTTTAATTAAGAAAAAGACAACTAAAACCTCGAAAAGCAAGGGTAGTGATTTTAGAAACAATTATAAAAATTATCAATATGACTATGAAGAAGATTTATATGAACCGAGATATTAGAATATAAGATTAAATTTAAAAATAAAAAATCCCTCCAGATTTATCTGGTAGGGATTTTATTAATTTTGTGGACTAGAGTATGTATTAGAATCTTCATTATCTGAAAGAATATCTACTGCTAAATTAGCTATATTTTGAGCAGAGTTAAATTTTCTTATAGACTTAATATTCTTTTTAAGAATATCTAACCTAGAAGGGTCATCTATAAGTACCTTCAGCAGTACAGATAATGTATATTTTTTTGTGGTTCTAAGTGCAGCGCCACAATTAGAAAGAAAATCAAGATTTTCTTCTTCTTGACCAGGTATATAATAAGGAACTATCATAGGAACATCTTTTAATAATGCTTCAGTAGTCGTTAAACCACCAGGCTTAGTGATAAGTACATCTATAGAAGCTAGTATATCGTTCATCTTATTAGTAAAACCTAGAACTTTGATTGTTTTGTCACCTGTATATGAATTTAATTTCTTTTCGATTTTTTCCTTAAGATTTTCGTTACGGCCTGTTATAACTAGTATTTGGAAATCTCTATCGACCTCTAAAAGTTCTGCTAGAGTTTCTTTTATATTTCCGGCACCAAAGCTACCACCCATAAGTAAAACAGTTAACTTATCTGGAGAAAGTTCAAGCTCTGAAAGAACAGTTTCTTTGTCTCTATTAGACAAGAAAGATTTTTCTACAGGTATACCGAAAGCTTTGATTTTATCAGAGTCTACACCATCGTATACCAGTAACTCTTTTACATATTCATGTCCAACTATATAGTAGTCTAGCTCGTTTTGTATCCATGTAGAATGTGTTGTATAGTCAGTAAGCACAGACATCATAGGTGGAACTCTTAAATCTTTATAATACTTATGAAAAGGGTCATTTAAACTGTATGGAGCGTCTTCTACATATGTATTCTTCTTAAGCGTGCTGAGTGCGATCATCGGGAATGGATGAGTACCTATGATTAAATCAGGTTTAGTAATATGAAGAAGCTTTTTAAATTTTCTAGCCATAAATGAAGTAAGTAAATTATCTTTAAATTCATTTCTAGAAACCAAAGTAGTTTCAGACATTCTATAAACACTTCCGTATGCTTTAGGTGTGTATATTGCTGACTTTTCGTATCCTCTAGAAATTATTTTATCCATTGTTGTGTTAACTAATTTTAAACTATCTATTATTTCGCATACAACGGGTTCTCCATCTATGGTCTTGTTAGTCAATTCTTCCTTTATAGCTCGAGCAGCTCTATTATGTCCTCCGCCAGTAGAGGCAGACATAATTAATACCTTTTTGCTCATAACAAATCCTCCTAAAATTTAGAGTTATATTGTACAATTATACAAATTTATGTATTATAATTATACTTCAAAAAAAAGAAACTATAAGTAAATTATTTACTAAATTTGATTTATTAATAATCTAATATAAGATTAGAAAAAATACAAGTGTAATAAAATTAAAATAACTAAGGAGTATGAGCAGATGAAAAAGATTCAAATATATACAAGTGATACATGTGGACGTTGTGTACAAGCGAAAGATTATTTCAAACAAAATGGTATTGAATATGTAGAACATAATATAAATAAAAATTCAGAAGCTAGAAAAGAGCTAATAAGTATGGGGTATATGTCTGTTCCAGTTATACTTATTAATGAAGAACATGTTTTAGGATTTGATTTAAAAAGAATAGAACAGCTGTTAGGAAAGTAATATATATATAAGTTGAAGAGATACGGTCTAATTTATATATTTTGGTATAGGGGTTAGATCATATCACTTTATATATAAAATAAAAGAATACTTAAATATTAGAATAAAAAATAAAAAAGGTGATAAAATAACATAGAAGCTAGCTAAATACAACATTGAAGTAAATATATAAAAAAGTTTTAAAAAAAATTATAAAAAAGTATTGACCATATAAAACAAAGGTGATATAGTATTACTTGTCCTTGAGAACAGGACGAAAACGAAAGAAAAATAACTTGAAAAATTAGTTGACAAAGTTAAATGACTTTGGTAAACTAAGGAAGTTGAAAAAAGCCGATAAATTCGGTAAAGATGAACTTTGAAAATTAAACAGTAGGTTAATTTATAGAATTTGAAACAACCAAACAAAGCCAGATATATAACAGTATCTGAGCCCGTTAAACTTTTATTTGAGAGTTTGATCC
>NZ_JBKFGI010000003.1:0-534524 GCF_056171995.1 Romboutsia sp. LXY-2
TAACCCAATGATAGGTGCAGCTGGAGTTTCAGCAGTACCAATGGCAGCTAGAGTTGTACAAAAAGTTGGGCAAAGCGAAAACCCTACAAACTTCTTATTAATGCATGCTATGGGACCGAATGTAGCAGGTGTTATAGGATCAGCAGTTGCAGCAGGGGTACTTCTTAAGTTCTTCGCATAAAATTAAGACTACAATATAAATCATATTTATATAAAATACACTTGTTAAGTAAAACTTATCAAGTGTATTTTTAATTAACATATTAATTGGATATTGTGTTAAAATAGGGTGTTAGTAAAACATTAGGTATAAATACCTTTAATGTAAAAAGTGAAAAAATGTTGATAAAAAATCATAATTATGTATAATCTATTATTATAATCTGATAATAGATAATGAATGAGGGGAACACAAAATGGAAGTTACATTTGATAAAATAGAAAATAATGATTTAAGACCAATAAGAGAGACTGTACTAAGAGAAATCAGAAATGCTATCTTTGAAAATAGGTTAAAGCCAGGAGATAGATTGGTAGAAAATGTTATAGCATCTAGTATGGGGGTTAGCAGGACTCCTGTAAGAGAGGCATTAAGACAACTAGAAATTGAAGGTTTAGCAGTTAATGTACCTAGAAAAGGAACATTAGTTAAAGGTATTTCTATAGATGATGCTATGGAAATATATGATTTAAGAGAAGTACTTGAAGGACTAGCAGTTAGGCTAGCGTGTTTAAATATTTCTAGAGTAGAAATAAGAAGATTAAAAGAAATCATAGATATAATGGAATTTAATATGAATGCAAATAATAGTGTTGATTATTTTAAAGCTCATAATGAATTTAACAATATTATATTAAATGCGACTAAAAATAAAAGATTAGTAGAACAATTACAAATTATATATGAATATCTAAAATCACTAAGAAAAGTCAGTTTAGTTGATGAGAGCAAGAGACAAGATGTATTAAAAGAGCATAAAGATATTGTTGAAAGTATAGATTCTGGTAATGAAGAACTTGCTGAACAACAAGCTAGGATACATGTATCAAGTGCTAAAAAGAGATTTACTGCAAGTTATGTTGCAAATGCTAAAATATAAATAATGATGAATAGAAAATACTTAAACCATAGGAATTAAAATTTTAAAGCCTATGGTTTATTTGTACTTAAAATAAAAATAAAATCTATGAATTAAAAAAAACTAAATAGCTAAACTAAATTTATACAAGAAAGGGGAAAGAGTTTTGGATAGAAATTTTTTTAGGCAAGATGGAATAGAACTTGCAAAATCAATATTAGGAAAGTACTTAATAAGAAAATATGAAGATAAAGAAATTATAACTAGAATAGTGGAAACAGAAGCCTATATGGGAATTGATGATAAAGGTGCTCATGTATATAATGATAAGAAAACTCAAAGAACATGGCCTCTTTACTTAGATGGTGGGCACATATATGTATACTTAATTTATGGAATGTATTATTGTTTGAATTTATCTGCAAATATAAAAGACAATCCACAGTGTGTATTAATAAGATCAGTGGAGCCAATTAATAATTTAGATGAAATTTCATATAACAGGTACAAAAAAAGTTACGAAAGTTTAAGTAATTATCAAAAGAAAAACATTACTAATGGTCCTGGAAAGCTTTGTATGGCTCTAAGAATAGATAAAGATTTAAATGGTAAGGATATTTTAGATAATGAGTTAACTATAAAAGATTATTATTATGATGGTACAGATAAAGTAATAGGCTCTAAAGAGTTCCAAGTTTCTAGCAGTAAAAGAATAAATATAGATTATGCAGGAGAAGCAAAGGATTATTTGTGGAGATTTTACATTGATAACAATAAATATGTATCAGTAAAGAAATAATTATATGTCAATTATTAAATAAAAATATTTGACTAGATATAAAATGATAAGATGTTAGAAATCTAAATAAAAAACACTAAAAAGCCTTGATAACTACACTAGAAAAAGGTTATAATATAATTCGTCAAATTACGACAAAATTACATATAAAAGTTATTAAGTAAAGGAAGAGAAAAATGACAATAATATTAAATTTACTAGGAATAGTAGTATTATTAGGAACTTTATATTTATTATCATCTAACAAAAAAGATGTTAATAAAAAAATGATAATAAAGGCACTTATAATACAATTCGTATTAGCCTTCTTATTAGTAAAATTCCCATTAGGTAGGGTAGCTTTAGAAAGAGTATCTGATGTAGTAACAAATATATTAAGTTATGGTATGGAAGGATTATCTTTTATATTTGGATCTTTAGGAGATGCATCAGCTCCAACAGGAATGATATTTGGTATACAAGTATTAGGAAACATAATATTTATATCTGCATTAGTAGCAGCACTATATTACCTTGGAGTAATAGGATTTGTTGTTAAAGCTGTAGGTGGATTAATAGGAAAAGTATTAGGAACAAGTAAAGTAGAAAGCTTTGTAGCTGTTGCAAACATGTTCTTAGGGCAAACTGAATCACCAATACTTGTAAGTAAATACTTATCAGGAATGACTGAAAGTGAAATAATGTTGGTTTTAATATCTGGAATGGGTAGTATGTCAGCTACAGTTCTTATGGGGTATGCAGGAATGGGTATTCCAATGGAGTATTTATTAATAGGTGGTGCTTTAGTACCATTAGGAAGTATAATAGTATCAAAGCTAATACTGCCAGAAGATAAAAATGAAGTAAATGAGAAAAATCTAAGTAATGATATCAATATAGATAGTAAGGGTGGAAATGAAAATCTTATATCTGCTATTTCACAAGGGGCAAATGATGGTCTTCAAATGGCTCTTGGAATAGGTGCATCTTTAATAGCAATAATATCTTTAGTAGCGTTAGTAAACGGATTATTAGGTGTATTTGGATTATCATTAGAATTAATATTATCATACGTATTTGCACCGATAGGATATCTAATGGGTCTATCAGGAGATAATGTATTACTAGCAGGTCAATTATTAGGTAGCAAACTTGTATTAAATGAGTTTGTGGCATTTGGACAACTAGGAGAAGTGTTACAAACTTTAGATTACAGAACAGGGTTAATGCTAGCAGTATCTCTTACTGGATTTGCAAATATATCAAGTATGGGTATTTGTATATCTGGTATATCAGTATTCTGTCCAGAGAAAAGAGGACAACTATCAAAACTTGCATTTAGAGGTATGATAGGAGGATTCTTAGTAAGTTTATTAAGTGCTTTAATAGTAGGATTAATAGTAGCAATATAAATAAAAGTTAAATATATAATATAGAAATAAGGCTATTAGAAGAAATAACTTCTAGTAGTCTTATTTTATATATTCAGTTAGATATATAAAATAAGTTTAAAAGATGCAAAATAAAATGTTTATAGAACTATTATATATATAATACTAGTTAATATAAAATTAGAACTGTGAATTATTTATGAATTTATGATGAAATAAGTAGGAAAAAATAGATAAAAGACTTTTATTCCTTATTTAATAGTAGTAATATAAATAGTAAAATAATTAATTAAATAAACAGGCTAGAAAGAGGTTTTTATGTCGCATAAAACTAAAAAAGCAGCTTTTATATTGATGTGTATAATACTTATTTCTAAAACCACTGGCTTTTTTAGAGATATTGTACTAGCACAATCTTTTGGGGCTGGTAACATAACTGATGCTTATCTAACTGCAATTAATATACCTGTTGTGTTATTTGATGGAATTAGTGCAGCACTAGGTACAACTTTTATACCAATGTTTTTTAAGGTAAAAGAAAGTAAAGGTGAAAAGGAAGTAAATAATTTTACTAGTAACGTGCTTAATATAGTTGTATTAATAAGTATAATTCTTACAATATTAGGACTGTTATTTACTCCATACATAGTAAAGATATTTGCCATGGGCTTTGATAGTGATAGATTTAATCTTACAACTAATTACGCAAGAATTTTATTATTCAGTATGGTATTTATAGCAGCAAATGGATTAATATCTTCCTTTATTATAGCAAAAGGAAATGTATATATTTCAGGTCTAGTTACTATACCATTTAACGTATTTGTAATAATATCAATAATTTTAGGAGCAATGACAAACTCTTATGTAATGGTAATAGGGACATTGTTTGCTTATGTGGCACAACTATTATTTCAACTACCATTTCTGTATAAGAGTGGATATAAGCATAGTTTAAAGGTAAACTTTAAAGATGAAAATGTCAAAGCTATGATTTTTCTAGTAATGCCAGTATTTTTAGGTTCATATGTAAATCAAATAAATACTGTTGTTAATAGAAGTTTGGCATCAACGCTTGAAGTGGGTAGTATTACAGCTCTTAATTATGCTAATAAGCTAAGTATATTTGCTGTTGGAATATTGGTTACATCACTTACAACTATAATGTATCCTATATTATCAAAGCTTGCTAGCGAAAATAATATTAAGGGATTTAAAGGTAGTTTATCAAAGACTATAAACTTAATAATTGTTATTATGGTTCCAATTACAATAATCATTATGGGTTTATCTACTCCTATAGTAAGAATGCTATTTGAAGAGGGCTCTTTTGATGCTAGAGCTACACAATTAACATCTACAGCATTATTTTATTACACTGTTGGTATGGTAGCATATGGACTAAGAGATATTTTAGCGAAGGCTTTCTATTCATTGCAAGATACTAAAACACCTGTAAAAAATGCAAGTATATCAGTTGTGATAAACATTGTATTATCAATAATATTAGTTAAAATGATGGGTATAGGCGGTTTAGCATTAGCTAACTCCATAGCAGCTATAGTAACGGCATGTTTACTTTTTGTTAGTTTAAGAAAGAAGATTGGAAAATTAGGTTTTAAAAGTATGGCAATTACTTTTACTAAGGTTACTGTAGCTTCACTTATAATGGGTGTTATAATCAAGTTAATATACAATTATATATTTAATCATGCTTATCTTTTAGATATTGGTATAAGGAAGTTAATTGGTATAGATTCATTTATAAGTGTATCTATAGGAATATTAGTATATATTGCGTTAGTAATGATTTTTAAGGTTAAAGAAGCAAATGAAATTATTGATGGAGCTACTAATAAGTTAAAATCTCTAATAAGAAAAAGCTAATATAAACTTACATATACATACAAAAAAGTAACTACTTTACTTTAAATTAAATTTAATTTACTATATTATAGTATTATATTAATGATTTATAGAAGGAGAGATAATATGAAATTTACATTTTGCCATAACAATTTTAATGTATTAGATTTAGAAAAAAGTTTAGAATTCTACAAAAAAGCTTTAGGTCTTGAGGAAGTTAGAAGACATGTTGCTGAAGATGGAAGTTTTATCTTAGTTTACTTAGGAGATGGGGTAAACAACCATACATTAGAGTTAACTTGGTTAAGAGATTGGGATAGAGCATATAACTTAGGAGATAATGAATTCCACTTGGCATTAAGAGTGGATGATTTTGATGCTGCATATGAATTACATAAGGAAATGGGATGTATATGTTTCGAAAATAAAGCTATGGGAATATACTTTATAGCTGATCCAGATAACTACTGGATAGAAATATTACCATCTAAATAATAAAAAAGGCTTATCAAAATATTTTTTGGTAAGCCTTTTTTACGCTTAAGGATATTATAATAATTCGAACTATATGGATAACTTCTGAACCTAAGTAATATTAATAAACTGGTTTTGAGCGTAAAAAAGATTTTTAACAACGGACGAAGTCGTTTAAGTAACGGGACATGAAATGCTTCGCCAACGTAGTTGCTCAAAGCTTGCCAAATGGACGTTGACGACATGCAATTTTGGCGACATTAGCAAAGCGAATTTTTTATATGTAAGAATTTTATGATTTTTAATTGATAATATTTTAAGAAAAGTTTTTATAGTATTATCAGTAATGTTAGACTAGAATTATTTTAGAGGTAAGACTGTTCTAGGAATTTTAGAGGATAGGTGTAGTGTTTTCTGTTTCTAAAATGGATATTAGTGAAAAGTTTGAAAAAAATATATTATCATATTTATAAGTTTAGGGGAGTTTATTTATGTGGTTTAGTAAATTTCAGAAAAAAAAATGTAGAAATTGTTATGCATGTGTGCGAACTTGCCCAGTAAATGCTATTAGGGTTAAAGATGGTCAGGCAAATATTATAAAAGAAAGATGTATTGTTTGTGGGAATTGTTCTAAGACATGCAGACAATACACAAATGTAGTTAAATCAGATGTAAGACTTGTAAAAAGTTATCTAAGAGAAAATGACAAGGTGGTAGTATCATTAGCTCCTAGCTTCGCGGCAGTTTATGGTATAAATAGTGATAAATTACTTACAGCTTTAAGAATATTAGGATTTAATCATATAGAAGAAACCGTATCAGGTCTTGAGCCTATAATGAAAGTATATAGTGATTATGCTAATAAAGAAGATGGGAAAAATTATATTACGAGTTTTTGTCCATCAGTATCTAGCTTGATTCAAAAGCATTATCCAGATCTGTTGCCAAGTTTAATACCTGTTATTCCACCATATATTTGTCACTCTATGCTATTAAAGGAGAAGTATGGTGAGGATTCTAAGGTAGTATTTATTGGACCTTGTTTAGCAAAAAAAGTAGAAGGTGATGCCGAAATATCTATAGATGGTGTTCTTACCTTTGATGAGCTTAACAAATGGATAAAAGAAGCAAACATAGATTTAGATGAAATAGAAGAGGGGAAGTTTGATTGTAATTGTGAAAAAAGAAAGTTATTTCCTATAGTCGGGCAACCTACAAAAGAGCTTAAAGATAAAAATCCTCAGAGAAAAATATTTTATATTGATGGAATAGAGGATTGTATAGAGACTATTGAGGGAATAAAGAATCATCGATTTGAAAATGTATTATTCGAAATGAGTTTATGTAGAAATAGTTGTCTTGGTGGTTCGGGAATGCCAAAAGATAATACTAGTTATTATGAGCGTAGAGAAAATCTAGAAAATTACGTTAATATTAATATAAGTAATAACTTATTAAGTAAAGAGAAGGCAGAAATTTCAGATTGTAAATTATGTGATAATTTGCAGAGTATTTCTATATATAAGGAGTTTAAAAATCTTAATATTCCGCTTAAAGTTCCTACTGAAGAAGAAATTACTAAGATTTTAAATAAGTTAGGAAAATATACAAAAGCAGATGAGATAGACTGTGGAAACTGTGGATATGAGACCTGTAGGGAGAAAGCAGTTGCAGTTTTTAATGGAATGGCAGAACTTAGTATGTGCTTGCCTTTTATGCGTCAAAACTCAGAACGTTTAACAAATGTAATATTTGAGACAACACCAAATTTAATACTTGTGGTTAATGAGGATTTAGATATTATTGATATGAACCCAGCTGCTCAAAAATTCTTCGACATAAGAGCAAATAATGAACAGCCTATACCAGTAGTTATGTTTTTGGAAGAAGAAAAATTTGCAAAGGTAAGAGATGACAAAGAAGATATATTAAAAGACAAAATAAAAATACCGTATAATGATTCAACAGTAATACAAAATATTATAGGTATAGAAGAAAGTGAAGTAATACTTTGGATAGCTGATGATATTACTAAGGATGAATTAAAAGAAATTAAATACCAACAAATGAAAATCAATGCTGTGAATATGGCGCAAAAAGTAATAAATAATCAAATGATAGTAGCACAAGAAATAGCTAGTTTATTAGGTGAAACAACTGCAGAAACAAAAGTGACTCTTACTCAGTTAAAAAATCTTATTAATGAAGAAGGTAAAAGACTATGAATTTCTTTGTAGATTTTGCAAGTGGTAGCCTAAATAAATATGGAGAAGAGTTATGTGGAGATAAAGTAGAATTTTATAATGATGGAAAGACATTTATAGCTGTTTTGTCAGATGGGCTGGGAAGTGGAGTGAAAGCAAATATATTGGCGACACTTACATCAAAGATCGCAATAACAATGTTAAAAGAAGGATTGCCTTTAGAGGAAGTAGTAGATACTATAAGTAAAACATTACCTGTATGTTCGATTAGAAAACTTGCATATTCAACTTTTACAATAATAAAAATAGACAGTGATGGAATGACATATGTTGTTGAGTTTGATAATCCAAGCATCTTTATTTTAAGCGACAAGATAATTAAGACTGTAGAATGGAGAACTCATGAGATAAATGGAAGAAGCATAAAAGAAAGTCAATTTCAAATTAAAGAAAAAGATATCTTAGTTTGTGTAAGTGATGGAGTAATACATGCGGGAGCAGGAAAAGTACTAAATTTAGGATGGAAATGGGAAGATGTGTTAAAATATTTAATGAAGAATATAAGTAGAGACATGTCTGCAAAAATGGTTACAAATATTTTACTTGGAGCATGCGATCAATTATATATTCAAGAGCCAGGAGATGATGCTACAGTTGCGACTATAAAGGCGATTAGACCTAAAGAAGCAGTAGTATTTTCAGGCCCACCAATAGACCCTAAATCTGATAAAGAAGTAGTAGAAAAAATTATAAGTACATCAGGTAATAAAATAGTTTGCGGAGGTACAGCAGCTAACATTGTAGCAAGAGAGCTAAAAACACAAGTTAAAGCAAATTTTAATATTGAGGACAAAGAAGTACCACCAATAGGGTATATTAAAGGTATAGATCTTGTTACAGAAGGGGTACTTACAATTAAAAAGGCAACGGAGAAATTAGAGCTACTCAAAGTAGCAAACGATTTAAAGTTTATCTACGAAAAAGATGGTGCTTCAATGCTTGCAAGAATGCTTTATGAAGATTGTACTCATGTTAAGATGATAATTGGTAGAGCTATAAATCCTGCTCATCAAAATCCGGATTTTCCAAATGAGCTGAGTATAAAACTATATGTTTTAAATGAGCTTAAACAAGTACTTATAGAATTAGGTAAAATCGTAGAGGTAGAATTTTATTAAAGGAGTGAAGATATGGAATATAATTGGAATTTAAGTGAGATATATCCATCATTTAATAGTGATGAATTTAAAAAGGATGTTGAAAACCTAAAAAAGCTTATAGAGGATATAAATATATGGGCAAATGAAGTTGTAAAAGAGCATAAAGATGAAGATAGAAAACTTAAGGAATACATTAATAAATTTTCAGACTTAGATGAACTTGTAAATAGATTAGGTAGTTTTGTTAATCTTGCTTTAAGTGTAGATACAAAGGATAAAGATGGATTAAGATACTCTGATATTTTAGACAAGATAATGACAAATATTGTTGAGGCATCCACAAAGGTTGAAAAGTATATTAGTGAAATCAGGGATATTGATAGTATTATTGAAAAATCAGAAATACTTAAAGAACATAAATTTATATTAAACAATATAGTAGAGCAAAGTAAATATTCATTAAGTGATAGAGAAGAAAATATAATAGCAAGTATGAAAAATACAGGCTCAAATGCATGGTTAAAGTTAAAAGATACTATGATATCTACACTTAAAGTTGACATTGAGATAGATGGTGAAGATAAACAATTACCATTAACTGTAGTACTTAACATGGCAAATGATAAAAGTGAAGCCGTTAGAAAGAAAGCATATGAGGCAGAAATAGCATCATATAAAAAGGTTGAAGAATCAGTAGCTGCAGCTCTTAATGCAATAAAAGGAGAAGTGTTGACAGTTTGTGAGTTTAGAGGATATAAATCTCCTCTTGAAGAAACTTTAATAGATTCAAGAATGGATGAAGAATCTTTAAATTCAATGCTTGATGCAATGATAGAGAGTCTCCCTATATTCAGAAAATATTTAAGAAGAAAAGCAGAGATTTTAGGACATAAAAATGGATTACCTTTCTATGATTTATATGCACCAGTAGTTGAAGCTGATATGAAGTTTAAATATGAAGATGGATGTAAATTTGTAATAGATAACTTTAGAACATTTAGTGATAACTTAGCTGATTTTGCAAAAAAAGCAATAGATAATAGCTGGATAGATGTATATCCTAAAGAAGGTAAAGTTGGAGGAGCCTTCTGCAACAACCTTCACTGTATAGGAGAGAGTAGATTTTTACTTAATTATGGAGATAGCTTTGGAGATGTTGTTACATTAGCACACGAATTAGGCCATGGATTCCATGGTGAGTGTTTAAACAAAGAAACCACACTAAACTCTGATTATCCGATGCCAATAGCGGAGACTGCTTCAACATTCTGTGAAACAATAATAAAAAAAGCAGCAATAAAAAAAGCAGAAAAAGAAGAAGCCCTTGCAATTTTGGAAGCTGAAATAAGCGACTGCACTCAAGTTATAGTTGATATTTACTCAAGATTTTTATTTGAGAAATCTTTATTTGAAAAGAGAGAAGAAAGCGCACTATCTGTAGAAGAGATAAAAGAGCTTATGATAAATGCTCAAAAAGAAGCATATGGTGATGGGCTAGATCCAAATTTCCTACATCCATATATGTGGACTTGGAAACCTCATTATTATTATGCAGATAGCAATTTCTATAACTTCCCATATGCATTTGGACTTTTATTTGCAAAAGGATTATATGCAAAATATCTTGAAATGGGTGATAGTTTCCCTAAAGAATACGAAGAACTTCTTTCAATAACAGGTAAAAATAAGATTGCTGATGTAACGAAAGTTATGGGTATTGATATTCACAATAAGGAGTTCTGGAGAAATTCTCTAAAGACTATTGAAGAAGATATAGAAAAGTTTATAGAGCTAAGTAAGTAATATAGAAAAGTCTTTGATAATTTATTATAAAATTATAGTAACTGAATATAGGAGGATTATATTTAACAAAAAAGCTAAAGATATTATTAATTAGATAATGTCTTTAGCTTTTTATAATGGTTAGTTGCATAAAAAAAGAAGCTAAAATTAGCTTCTTCTTGTAGATATATATTAATAAAAATTAATTATAATCTAGTTACGTTTTCAGCTTGAGGTCCTCTAGCTCCTTTAGTTACGTCGAAGCTAACTTTTTCACCCTCTTCTAAAGTCTTGTATCCATCTCCTTGTATAGCTGAGAAGTGTACGAATACATCGTCTTCTCCTTCTACAGATATGAATCCAAATCCTTTTTCGCTGTTAAACCATTTTACTATTCCGTTTTTCATTTGAAAAAACCTCCAATTATTTAAAAAAATCCAAACTATGTAACACTTGTACTTAAGCTTGTTATCTAACTTTAACAAATCTAATTAAAAAAATCAAGGCTAATTTGAAAATAATTAGAAAAATTTTTAAATTTTTTGAAAAATGGGCATATTATATTATTAATAGCAGAAAAATATTTTTAAAATGTTATGTAGAGGTAAAATTATGAACTATGAAAAAGTAAAAAAATGCGTAATTACTGCACTGTGTATAGTAATAGTCCAAAATATATATTCTTTTTTGTTTGGAGAAGAAAATGCACTAATAGGAAGTTTGATGGCTCTTGTAAGTGCAACATTTTTAAGTAGAGACTTTACCAATAACCTTTATTATAAGAGCTTTACTTTTATAGTGCTTAATATTAGTTTAGGTATAATTTCATATATAGGATCTCTGAATGTATTTGTAAGTTTAATACTAAATTTAATTACAATATTTACTGTAACTTATATATATATTAATGACTTTAAGTCACCTACATCATACCTTTTCTTGATGTGCTATTTATTTTTATGGTCAAGTCCAGTAGGTATTGAGTTACTTCCAAGAAGGTTGTTATCAATAATTATTGGTATATTTATGATAACGTTTGTTCAATTTTTATTAAATAAAAAAGTTATTTTTAAAAAATCAAAATCTTTATTTATTGATATTGCAATAAAGATTGATTATGAATTAGAATCAATGATTAATGAAAAATATAGCAAAAAAGAAAGTGTATATATAAATGATAATATAAGAAAATTAATAGTTAATTTAAATGATAGAAGTTATAAAAAATATTATTTTTCAAATGAAACTAAGCTTATCTTTTATATACTTATTGCTTTAGAGAGGATAAATATTATTGTATTAGAAATGGGGAAAAAAATAGATAGTATTGATAAGGAATTTGTAAAAGATTTAAAAATTAACATTAGATACATTGTAAGAATTTTAGAAGATGAAGAACTATATGAAGAATTTAATAGTATATTAAATAGTTTTGTTGATAAATATGAAAATGAAAAAAATCCTAATAAAAAATACATAGACTATAACACAAATAAGGAAAATAACTACAAAGAAATAAATAATGACTATATAACAGAAAGTATTATTGCTATATCAAATATAAAAGATTATATAGAGCAGTTAAATAAATCATCTAACAATAATTTAAATAGATTAAATAAAGAAAATCCAATACCTATAGAATTTAAAAGGATTACTAGATTCAAACAAAATTTAAATTTAGACTCAATATTATTTAAATATTCTTTGAAACTATCCATTTCATTATCTATTGCTATGTTTATAGTTGATTATTTCAATATCTTATATGGTAAGTGGATAATCATAACTATATATGTACTTTTACAACCATACTCAGAAGATACAAGATCAAAAGCAAAGAATAGACTTAAAGGAACTGGAATAGGAGTATTGTTATTTTTAATAATATTTAGTTTTGTAAAAGATGCAATCCCCAAAAATATAATACTTTTTATAGCATTTTACTTTTATTTTTATTATGAAGAATATTATAAGAAGGTTATTGCAATAACAATGATTACATTAACTTCTATGTCATTAGTTGAAAATTTGGATATTCTATCTTTTAACAGACTTATATATGTGATTATTGGAATACTTTTAGTTACAATTTTTGATAAGTACATATTCCATTATAGTATTTTTGATTCAATAAGAGATTTAAAAAGAAAATATTTAAGATTAATGAAAATAATAAAAAAAGAAATAAGTAGTAGTGATATGAATAATGATACATTAATAAAAGTAACTATGCTATGTTCAGAGATAGAAGAAAAATTACGAATTAATAATAAAAGAGTAAAGGACAAGTCATTAGAAGTATTTATACTAAAATCTAATATATTAATTAGTGATATTAAGCATTTAATTTTATACCAAAACACAAGTGTTAAAAGTAGAATAAAAGACAAATCAAATTTAAATAATATTGTTGATTTGATTAAGGAAAAAATAAATAATATTATAGTATGATAAAATATTTGAAACTTATGGAGAATAATTGAAATAGTGGTAATCTTATAGACATACTTTCTTAAATGATGTAGTATATAATAGGTGATGTCAAATTATCTGTATCATTGTAGAAATAATAAGAAGTATGGAGGTATTTGTCTATGACTAAAAATATAGATTTAAATGTTATAGTAGAAAAAGTATTAGACTTAATAGCAACTAGCGGTTTTAAACTAATAATTGGATTTTTAATTATATACTTTGGATTTAAGATAATTAATAAAGTAGTAAAAAGAGTTATTGATTTATTAGAAAAGAAAGAGGTTGATATTACCTTAATAAAGTTCTTAAAGTCATTGCTTACAGGTGGTCTTAAAGTAGCTTTAGTGATTCCAGTTTTAGGATACTGGGGCGTCGATTTAGCAAGCTTTGCTGCATTAGTTGCTTCAGCAGGGGTTGCCATAGGTCTTGCTCTTCAAGGAAGTTTATCAAACTTTGCAGGAGGTTTTATAATTTTGCTTCTTAGACCTTTTAAAGTAGGAGATTATATTGCTACATCTGGTTACGAGGGTGGAGTTGAGAAGATAGATTTATTCTATACACACTTAGTAACAGTAGATAACAAAGAAATATTAATTCCAAATGGTACATTATCTAATGGTAGTTTGATAAATTATTCATCTAAAGATACAAGAAGAGTAGATATTAAATTTGGAGTATCATATGACGCAGATATACTTCATGTAAGAAGAGTATTAAATGATATCGTTAAAAAGCACAGATTAATATTACATCACCCTGAGCCATTTGTAGGTATAGTAGAACATGCAGATAGTAGTATTAACTTTGCAGTAAGAGTGTGGTGTAATACACCAGATTATTGGCAAATATACTTTGACTTATTAGAAGAAGTTAAGTTAAGATTTGATGATGAGCAAATAAGCTTCCCATATCCACAAATGGATGTTCATCTAAAGAAAATAGATTAATTTCACATTGAAATATAAATAGACTATAAAACATAGATTAGTGTTTTGTAGTCTATTTTTTATGTATTAGGAATTTATTTGTGGATCATAATCAATATATAAGTCATATAGCCATTAAAATAAAAGTGTTATTTACAAAAATATAATTTAAAAATTTGAAAAAGTATAATAATTTCATGTTAAAATAAGATATACATTAATATAAATATTATTTTTGGGAGATAGAAGATGGAATATATTCAAGAGCTATTTAGATTAGCACAAGATTATTGGATTCTAACTATGATGGTAGGATTATTTAGCACTTTTATTGAAAGTTTTATGCCTGTGTTACCTTTAATAGCAATAGTAACTATTAATGCAGCTATATTTGGGATGGGAACAGGTCTTTTAATATCTTGGATAGGTTCAAGTCTTGGGACAGCAGCCTTATTTTTATTAATAAGTAAATATAATGACAATAAACTTTTTAATAAACTAAGAAATCATAAAACTTCTAAAGCAATATCATGGCTAGAAAGACAAGATTTCAAATTATTATTCATTGCATATTCTTGTCCTTTTGTACCTGGTTGCTTAGTTACTATTGCATCAGCTTTTTGTAAAAAAAGTATAAAAAGCTTTTTACCAGCTATGATGTCAGGTAAATTTGTTATGTTTGTAGTAGTAAGTTATGTTGCAAGTGATATTAAAGGTTTTATTACTCAACCTTTAAAGATAGTTACATTTGTACTATTAGTTTTCCTATCATGGAAGATAGGAAGTAAATTTAAGTTAAGGTTAGAAAATCATGATGAAAAACATGATAATATAAAACTAACTGATAATAAACATAGAGGCTTAAAAATAGACGATAATATATATATAAAAGAAGTGACTATGGATAAAGAACAACATCAGGACTATTGAATAAAAAAGTTAGATAAATAAACTCTATTAGTTAAATAATAGAGTTTATTAATAATTATATTAAGAGATAAAATCTATATCCTAATAAAAATATAACACCAAAGTTTAAAGCTTTACAAAAAAGTTTTTCGACTTTAGAGCTTGTTTTTATAGGAAGTATAGAAAAGTTTATAGTAAGGGGGTAGAATAATTCGACTCCTTCTTTTGTTATTAAGTCTAAAAATATATGTGAAAAATTACCTATAATAAATCCACTTGCCAAACATAAAAATACTATATTATATTGAGTGTAATAAAGTAATATTTCAAAAAAATAACTTAACATTGACATACAGATTAAGCTATGTGTAAAACTTCTATGTCTAAATTTCTTACCAAAACTTTTATGTAATATAGGAAATCTTTTGCTAATGTAAGACCCTCTCATGTCTATATCAGGAAACAGTGAACCTAAGTAGGCAAAATACATATATATAAGTATTAATATGATTTTATATATAATATCATATTGCTTTAAAAACTGATCATTAATTAAAGGAAGAACGATAAGTGCAAATAAGTATCCACCTTTTGTATGAGTTTCTTTTACCATAAATCCTCCTCAGATGATTATAAATTGTGTCATGAACATATGTTTTGTTATTCCATTATATAGTAAAAAAAAATGAATTACAATAATTTTATACCCATAAAAATGGCCAATAACCTAGGTTTATTAGCTATTGGCAAATAAATATAATTATATATTATTGTAATTTTCTAGTGCTTTATCCCAGTTTATGACATTAAACCAATTATCTATATAGTCTACTCTTTTATTTTTATACTTTAAATAGTAAGCATGTTCCCATACATCAATTCCTATCATAGGTATTAAATTTACTGATATTGGAGTATCTTGATTAGCAGTGTTCATTATTGAAAGTTTACCATTCTTATCTGCCACGAGCCAAGTCCAGCCTGAACCAAAAACATCTAAAGCAGCTTTCTTAAATAAAGCCTCAAAATCGTCATAAGAACCAAAGTCTCTTTCAATTGATTTTAAAAGCTTACCACTAGGGTTAGTCTTTTTATCTGTCATTATATTAAAGAAGAAACCATGGTTATATGCACCTCCACCATTATTTTTAACCGTAAGTGCAATATCGCTAGGTAAAGATTGTAAATTAGTCAATAAATCTTCTAGACTTGAATAATATAATTCAGGATGCTTTAATATAGCTGCATTTAACTTATCAACATAAGCCTGATAATGCTTATCATGATGTAGTTTCATCGTTTCTTTATCTATGTAAGGCTCAAGCGCATCGTAAGCATAAGGTAAAGGTTCCACTTTAAACTTTGCTTCTGGAAGATTAGAACAAGCTAAGGATCCTATGCACTGTGCCATAATAAATAAAGAACTTAATAAACAAATAAATAATTTCTTTTTCATATAAAAATCACCTCAAAGTTATTATGCTACCTATATCAAAAAAATATTTGAAATTTCTTTAATAATATATCCATAACAAGTTAAAAAGGATATAATTATTAAAAATAGAATTAAATTTAGGATATAAATTTTACTTAATAAAATAGGTTAAAATATTAGCTTAAAATAGGAGAGATTATGAATGAATAATATAACTGAAAATACTGATTACAAAAACAAAGAATTTATTAGAAATTATATTGTGTTAAGCGCAATACTGTGCGCAGGGATGCTATTTGTCATAGAACAAGTTTTTTTAGCTGATTATTTGACTAAGACAATTAGCAAAATAATATTGTTTACACTAAGTCAGATAATTTTGATTAAGGGAGTTAAGAAGACATCTTTTAAAGAAGGATTAAATTTAAAATTTGTTGATAAAAAAACAATAGGAATGGGGATAGGTCTAGGGATAGTTGCTGGAGCAATATTAATAGGAGCATTTTTATTATTTAAGAAGTTGATTAACCTGGATGTTATTTTTTTAGAATTAGAAGCTAAGTCAAAGATTACAGCTGCAAACTATCTTCTTGTAACTACTTATTTCAGCTTTGGAAATTCATTTTTAGAAGAATTCTTTTTTAGAGGTTTTATATTTTTAAATCTATATAAGATGGGATATAAAAGGTTTGCATATATTTTTTCAGCAGGATTATTTAGTTTATACCATATAGGTATTTTTAGAGGTTGGTTTAGAATTGAAATATTTTTATTATGCTTGGTAGGATTATTCGTTACAGGAATAATATTTAATTATGTGGATACTAAATCTGAAAATTTTTTGAATTCATGGGCGATCCATATTATAGCAGATGTATCCATAGTAATAATAGGTTATATGTACCTGTTTTAGAATTAAAAGGGGTGGATTAGATGAATAAATCTAACGTTTATAGAGATAACAAGAATTTAAACTATTCAAAATTTAACTCAAAGATGACTGAATTTGTAAATGAGAATAATATTATTAGTAGTACTGATTATTTAGTTATAACGTCAATTAAAGAAAGGGCAACATATATATACGAAAAAAATGATAATGATTGGGAAATGAAATACAAATGGAGTAGTACTGTTGGAAAACCATCTACTCCAACAATAACAGGTGTATTTGCAACTGGTGAGAAATATCCAGCAATAATTGATGGTAGTGCACTTGCAAAATATGCAACACATATTACAGATGAGTATTATTATCACTCAGTAATATATAATTCAACTGAAGAATATGTAACTGATGACCGATTAGGTGAAGCAATTAGTCATGGATGTATTAGATTAGCCACTAGTAACGCAAAATGGATGTTTGAGAATATACCAACCAATACAACCATAGTAATCAAATAATATAATTTAAATTAAAAAAAATAATTATTTAGGAAAATGTATTTTTATTATTGAAATTGAAATTATACTAAACTACAATAAATTAATAAAAATAAATAAAATTACGAAATCTTATTAAGAGAGGTGGAGGGATAGGCCCTATGAAGCCCAGCAACCAGTATTTATTACATGGTGCTAAATCCTACTTATGAATTTCTCATAAGAAAGATAAGAGAGTAAGCTAAAATAAAAAGCCCTCTTTTATCGATTGATAATGATGGCTTTTATTTATTTTATAAAATAAAATGGGGGAAAATTATGGGGGATAGAAGATTAAAATTTGATACACTACAAGTACATGGTGGCCAAAGCCCAGATCCAACTACAGGTTCAAGAGCACTTCCAATTTATCAGACAACATCATATGTTTTCAATAGTGTAGAACATGGAGCAAATTTATTTTCACTTAAAGAAGATGGCAATATTTATACAAGAATTATGAATCCTACTACGGATGTATTAGAAAAAAGACTAGCTTTATTAGAGGGTGGAGTAGGTGCAGTAGCAGTGGCATCAGGCTCAGCGGCTATTACTTATGCTATATTAAATATTCTACAAGCAGGAGATGAGATAGTATCATCAAGCACATTATATGGAGGAACATTTAACTTATTTTCTACAACTTTACCAAGGCTAGGTATAAATACTACTTTTGTAGATTCTGATAACCCTGAAAATTTTAGGAAAGCAATAAATGAAAATACTAAAGCACTATATATAGAAACAATAGGAAATCCTGTAATAAATGTTTCTGATATTGAATCAATATCAAAAATTGCTCATGAAAATAACATACCTTTAATAGTTGATAATACATTTGGAACACCATATGTTGTTAGGCCTTTTGAGTTTGGAGCAGACATAGTAATACATTCGGCAACAAAGTTTATCGGGGGTCATGGAACCTCTATAGGTGGAGTTGTAGTTGACTCCGGTAATTTTGATTGGGAAAAAAGCCAAAAGTTTAGTGTATTAACAGAGCCAGATCCAAGTTATCATGGTATAAGTTACACAAAAAATGTAGGAAGGGCGGCTTACATAACTAAATTGAGAGTTCAGCTCCTTAGAGACACAGGAGCTTGTATAAGTCCATTTAATTCTTTCTTACTAATTCAAGGGCTAGAGACACTATCTTTACGAGTTGACAGACACATATATAATACAAAAAAGATTGTAGAATATTTATGTAATCATCCAAGTGTTAGCTGGGTGAATTATCCCGGATTAGAGGGAAACAAATATTATGAATTAAGCAAAAAATATTGCCCCAAGGGTCCAGGTTCAATTTTTACATTTGGAATTAAAGGAGGAATTGAAGCTGGGAAGATATTTATAGAGTCACTAAAGATTTTCTCACATCTTGCAAATGTGGCAGACGCAAAGTCTTTAGTTATACATCCAGCAAGTACAACGCATGCGCAGTTAAATGAAGAAGAACAACAATTAGCAGGAGTGAGTCCTGATATGATTAGAGTTTCTGTAGGTATAGAAGATTTAGATGACTTAATATATGATTTAGAACAGGCATTAAATGAGGCTAGTAAAGCTCTTTTATAAATAGACAATATAACTTGTTGATAATTATAAATACAACAAAAGGAAACTGAGAGAGATAAATTTCTCAGTTTCTTTTTATTGTGAAAAAATTTTAGTGTATTATATAATTTATATATTTAGTTAAAAAGGCAGTAATACGGTGGTTTTAAGGGATTATTTACCATAAATTATAAATGAAATATATGGCTTAATAATAGCTAAGAGTGTGGATATAGTTACTTTTGTGTAGTTATTAACAAACAAGTATAGTATAATAAAAATGAAATAATAGTAAAAAATGCAATTTAAGGGGGAATTATGTCTAATCTTATTAAGACGCTAGTTTCAATAATATTTTCATTAAGTATTGTATTAACATATACAAATATTTCTTATGCTCAACACAGTACTAATTTTAATAATATTACTATCAATGATGGTTTATCTCAATCTACTATTCAAGCTATTTACCAGGATAGCAAAGGATATATATGGTTGGGATCTAATGATGGTTTAAATAGATATAATGGGAGTAAAATAAAAATATTTAAGAGCGATGAAGAAAATAATAAAATATCAGATAATTATATTCTAAACATTATAGAAGATGATAAAAAAATCTATGGGTATCTACAGTCAACGGAATAACCAAAATTAATATTGATGATTGGAGCATAAGTACTTATTTTTCAGATAAGGACAAAGGTAATTTATCTAATGATTTTGTAAACACAACTTTAGTAACAAAAGATGGAAAAATACTTGTAGGTACAGCAGATGGATTAAATATTTATAATGAAAAAAAAGATAGTTTTGAAAGAGTATTAAATGACGATAATCATTTAACTAGCCAATATATTAAGTCTATTGCGCAAGACAATAACGGGAATATATGGATAGGAACAAAATCAGGTCTGAATAAAATTGATATTAAAAATAATAAAATAGAAAAATATTATATTGACCAGGAAGTATACTATATTTTATCAGACGAGTATGGTTATGTATGGGCATCTACTCGTGCGGATGGAGTAAAAAAAATTAATATTGATAATAATGATGTAGAACATTTTACTAATGAAAAAGATAATGAACATTCACTTCCATCAAACCATGTGAAAAATATGTATCAAGATAAAAATGGTAATATATGGTTAGGTACAGAACAAGGTTTATCAAAATATATTTATAAAGAAAATACATTTTATACATATAAAAACAAATCTTATGATCATAATAGTTTAGTTAATGATTTTGTATATACTGTTATAGAGGATAAAAGTGGATTGATATGGGCAGGAACTTATTCTGGAGTTAGTGTATTTGATCCCAATAACAATATAGAGCATTATAAAAATGATCCTTTTGATGATAATTCACTAAGTGACAATACAATTCATGGTATATATGAGGATGAAGAAGGCTTAGTTTGGGTTGGAACACAAAGTAATGGATTAAACATTATTGATAGAGCAAATAACGAAGTGAAGCGCATTTTTAAGGGTGATAGCGAATACGATTTAAGTAGTAATAAGATAAAGGTCATTACTGGAAAAGGCAATAAAATATGGGTAGGTACTAAAGAAGGCCTGAATGAAATAAATAAAGAAGACATGAGCATAAAGGTATATACTATCGAAGATAATCTTGCAGGACACAACATAAAAAGTTTATTATTTAGACAGCAAAGGATTTTTATGGATTGGAACTCCAGATGGCTTAAGTATACTAAATACAGAAGATAATACAATTATGAACCTATCATATTTATTTTCAAAACACAATATAAGCGATACATATATAGAAGACATTTATGAAGATAAAGAAGGTAATTATTGGATTGGTACTTTCTTAGGAGGAGGTCTAATTCGTATTGATGCTAAAGAGGGTAGCGTTAGAGTTTATAGTGGTGATGAATTGAATATGGAAAGTAATAGCAATATGAATTCTATAAGATGTATTACAGAAGATAAACGTGGTAATATTTGGGTAGGAACAAGCTATGGATTGGTAAAATTTAATAAAGGTACAAAAGATGTTATATCTTACACAAAAAATGATGGATTAAGTAATAACAACATTTATGGAGTATTAATAGATAACTGTGGTAATCTATGGATGAGTACTAATTATGGAATTTCAATGTTAGATATAGAGTCTAATACATTCATTAACCTTAATGTAAATGATGGCTTACAAAGTAATGAGTTTAATGGAAAAGCATATTTAAAAAGTGAAAGAGGAGAACTATTCTTTGGGGGTATAAATGGTTTAAATATTTTCAATCCTGATAAAATAAATAAAAAACAATATACTCCTAAGATAGTATTTGATAAATTTGAGGTTGAGCAAAAGTCATATAGTAATATTGATAACCTTAGTTTTAAATATAATGAGAATATGGTGAGGATAAAGTACTTCATACCAAATTATAGTTATGACAATGACTTTGTATATGAGTATAAGCTAGAGGGCTTAAGTAATGAGTGGGTAACTTTTAATAATAACGAAGTAATCTTTAGTAAACTAGACCCAGGGAGATATAATTTTAAAATAAGATATATTAACCAAATGGGCGATTTAAGTGAGGAAAGTAGTGTAATATTTACTATAGAGCCTCCTTTTTGGAAAAGTAGCTTTGCGATGATGATTTATATAGTACTATTAATAATTTTTGCTTATATAGTAAGAAATAGAGTGAAAACTCTTGATACACTTGTTAATATGAAGACTAAACAGCTAAGTAGCGAGATGGAAAAAAGCAACAAGTTGTTAAATCAAGTAATAAAACTTGAAAGAAATAAGAATAATTACTTTGTTAATTTATCTCATGAATTGCGTACACCTTTAAATGTTATTAGCTCTATAGAGCAGCTAGTTACAGAATTTAATAAATCAAAAAATGGAATCGATAAAGAAAAATTAGATTATTATATGATAATAATGAGAAAAAATACAAAAAGGTTATTGAACTTAATAAATAATATAATAGACACGAATAAAATTGAACATGGAAGCTACAAAATAAATATGGAACTAAATGATATTGTATATATTGTTGAAGAAGCTTCTTTAGGAATGAAAGATTATATTGAGTCTAAGGGAATAGAATTAATAATAGACACAGATATTGAAGAAAAACTATTATTGTGTGATTATGATGAGATAGAAAGATGTATTGTAAACCTAGTAAGTAATGCAGCAAAGTTCACACCTGATGGAGGAAAGATAGAAGTATTTATTAGTGATTTAGGTAAAAATGTAAAAATTACTGTTGAAGATAATGGGATAGGTATAGATGAAAAATTCCATAAGTCAATATTTGATAGATTTAATCAAGTGGTAGACTCCAGTACAGAAACTAAAGGTGGAAGTGGGCTAGGTCTTACAATTACTAAGCATATTATTGACCTACATAATGGTAAAATATTTGTTAATAGTAAGAAGAATGAAGGAAGTAAATTTACGATAATACTTCCAGCAGAAAAACAAAAATATTAATCCTATAAAATTTTATATAAAAATTAATATTTTATTAATAAGATAGAATTAAAGATATATGTTAAAGCAGGATAAAATAACTTTTATCCTGCTTTGTTTTATTAAATATATTATATTTTAATAAAACTTACTAAAACATAGTGACAATTTAAAGCATTACATGAATATTTGAGATATACCAATTGCTATAATTAAAATACCTGATACTATACCAGAGTATTGTCCACATAATTTAGAAAAATAGCTTCGTCCTATAGCACCGCCAATCCAAAATCCAAGGAATGTAACAATAAAAGTAAAGGTTGTATTTAAATAAATATTTATTCCTGCTATACTTGCTGCTACTCCAAGCCCAACGTTGTTAAGAGAAAGAGCTAATGATAAAGTTAAGCACTCCTTAAAATCTATATTACCAGAGTTATCTTTATCAGCCTTAATAGGATCATCTAAGATTTTACAGATTTCACAGTAAGTAGATTTTTTATCAAAACAGTCACAATATGATTGAGAAACGGATTTTTCTCTAAAATGTCCAACTACAAACCAAATTCCCATACAAATAAGCATAATACTACCTATGAGATTTGCGACCTGTATACTTATATAATCTGTAATTATAACCCCTAAATACATAGATAAGAATGTCCCAACAGAAGTTATAAAGGCAATTAATACTATAGATGGAAAGCTTAACTTAACTTTTTTTAGCCCATAAGAAATAGCTACAGCAAAAGTATCTAAGTTTGCTGAAATAGCAAGTAAAAGAGCTGATGCAATATTCATAGAAGTCCCCCCTAAGATGAATGAAATTAATACAGTATAATTTTATTTTATTGGGAAATAAGAAAAAGGTTACTAAATTGAATAAAAGTTTTGTTTTTGATTTGAAATTATAATGTAAAATACTTATCCATATATGTAAATATAGAACGTGAAATTCATATATTATAACAACTAGTTGATAAGAGTCCTTAATGTAGAGTATGCATAGAAGGTAATGAAGATAAGGCATAAGAATTCTATCAATAGTATAAAAAATAGTGGAGGAGAATTTATGATAGCAGGAGTGGATATGGTAGTTAAAGTTATAGTAGGCTTTGTTGTAGTGGTTACTACTTTATATTTATCCATTAAAGCTTTTGGGTATTTATACAATAAGAGATAGAAATTTGTTATTTGGCGGTACTTGCCGCCAAATAACTATATTAATAAAAATAGGTGTAGTCTAATTCATATATTAAAAATCTTTCATTAGAATCTTGAAGATACATCTCATTTAAAAATACCTCATCTGCTAATATAAATGATGTATTATTATCTAAATAATAAATATAATCTTCTGATGGGTAATATAGTATTAATTGGACTTTTCTAGGGTAATCTTCTAGAGAAGTTAGAATATTTTTTACTATTTTTCTAAATATTTGTATTGAAAAAGGATTGAAAAAGTAGAATTTATTTTCTTGTGGCTTTATTTTATAATCCTGGGCATAACAACATTGGAAGTTTATGTCAGTTGGGTTTGTTTTGTTATACGCTAGGTAATTTTCTTTATTGATTAAGCAATCTTTAAAATAGTCTTCATCCATCTCAACACCGGTAACTTTCGCTTTATAATAGTAGTTAAGATAGAAAATTAGCCTGCCCTTTCCACATCCAAAGTCGACAATGTTGTCATTACTTTCAACATTATAAAATTTGAATAAAATATCTAAGGCGAAATAATCTGTAGCCTGATATGGATGGTAGTGAGTTACGCTATTATCCCATAATTTCTCTCCGGTTGTTTTTATATTAAGTAAGTCTTCGTAGTATTGTTCGCTCATGAAGTTTCCTTTCTATTTTTGTTAACGACTATATTTAAGTAATTATAATATAAATTTTATAAAAATTAAAGACAAAGGTAGTAATGTATCATTAATTGTATTGTATATAGTTTTATAAATATATTGTAATTGAGTATTGAAAAGTATTTCATAACTAATAAAAAAAACTAAATGGGGGAAAACTTTGATTATAAGATTTGGACAATAATTAGGAGGCAATAAAATGGCGGAAAAAAGTAAGAAAAGGTTTATTATACCACACACATTAACTATTATATTTTTACTTATTGTAGTAATGGCAATTCTTACTTGGATAATACCTAGTGGAGAATTCTTAAGGCAAGATATTGAAGGTAGAATGGTAGTTGTGCCAGGTACATATAAAACTGTAGCTAGCAACCCGCAAGGATTCATTGATGTCTTTAGAGCACCAATTGATGGACTAGTAGATGCGGCAGAAGTAGTAGGATTTGTACTTATTGTTGGTGGAGCTTTTGGTATAGTAAATAGAACTGGAGCTATAGAATCAGGAATAGGAGCTGTTATTTCGATTTTTAAAGGTAAAGACTTATTAATTATTCCTATATCTATGATATTATTTGGACTTGGAGGGACAACATTTGGAATGGCAGAGGAGACACTTCCATTTTATATGATATTTGTACCTTTAATGACATCTTTAGGCTATGATTCACTTACTGCAATTGCTATTGTTTTTATAGGAGCAGCAGCAGGAGCAGCAGCAGGAGCAGCAGCATCAACTATTAACCCATTTTCTGTAGGAATTGCTCAAGCTTTAGCACAACTTACTCCAGGATCTGGTATATCATACAGAGTATTAATGTTTGCAGTTTTTATGATAATAAGTATAGGTTTTGTGATGTACTATGCAAGAAGTATTAAAGTAGATCCTAAAAAATCTATTGTATATGATATAGATAAAGAGAATAAAGAAAAATTAAATACAACATCTTCTCAAATAAAAAAATTCACATCGAAAGAAGCTGGTGTAATAATTATATTTGCAGCAGGTATGGGAATAATGGTATTTGGAGTACTAACAAAAGGATGGTATATTCCCGAAATAGCAATGAGCTTTGCTGCAATAGGAGTTCTTTCTGGTTTGGCAGGCAGATTAAGACAAGATGAAATAGCAAATGCATTTATTGAAGGTGCAGGAGATTTAGTATCAGCGGCATTAGCAATAGCTCTTGCTCGTGGTATAGTAATAGTAGCTCAAAATGGATTTATTATAGATACAATTTTAAACTCAGCAGCTGATTTTTTAGGAAGACTACCTAAAATTATATTTGCATACTTAACATTCTTCTTAGAGTTAGGTTTAGCGTTCTTAATACCATCATCATCAGGACTTGCATCACTTACAGTACCAGTACTTGCACCTTTAGGTGATTTAGTAAATATATCTGCACAAGTAATTGTTACTGCTTATCAGTTTGGAGTTGGATTAACAAATTTTATTACTCCAACATCAGGTGTTTTAATGGGAGCCTTGGCTGTCGCAAATATACCATTTTCAAAATGGATTAAATTTGTTATGCCTCTTCTAATAATATTAATAGTAACAGCGATAATTTTCTTAACAATAGGGATTTATATAGGATTTTAAATTAGAAATTTATAAATAACTATTTTTAGCTTATATTAACCTTTGTAGAAAGGTAGTATGAGTTACTATTTTCATAAATATTAATTAAGAAATTTAATGAGCTGTAGTTAATGATTTATAAAGTTATTGACTACAGCTCTTAAAACGCAAAAATAATACTTGAATTTTGATAAGTATTTGGTGAAATTATGTAGTAAAATAAGTTTTAATGTGAAATGTATATGAAGTATTAGTATAATCAGTTTACTATTAATATAAATAAGTGTTAGAATATTAATAATAAGTAGTAATTTCACATAAAGTTATAGGAGAGTTTAGAATGGGTCTTAAAGAATTTGACTTTATAGATGAATCAATAGAAATGTTGAAATCTATGAGTCCGACACTAGAGTTAATTGCAGATGAAATAGAAGAGTATTTTGAGGATGCATTAATATTTAGAAATCAAGAGTTTATAAATGTAACTTCTAGAGTAAAGGATGAATCAAGTTTAAGAGAAAAAATAATTAGAAATAGATATTTAAATAAGTATAGTGAAGCGCAAAAGCTTATTCATAATTTATCGGATTTAATAGGTATAAGGATAGAATGTAGATTTATAGAAGATGAAAAAAATATCTACAGGTTAATAAAAAAACACTTTAATAAGACAGATGATAGAATATATTACTATCACAAAGATAATCCAAATATTAAATTAAAGTTGTCTGATAGACAACCTAATAGACAGAAAAATGGATTTGAAATCTATAGGATTGATGGAAAGTTTTTATATTTAGATAGACAAGTTAAACTTGAATTACAAATAAAATCACTTGTTAATATTTTTTGGAGCGAAATTGAGCACAAAATAATTTACAAAAATAATACTTATTTGTTGGCTGATGGTTTTCTAAGAGATATGATGAGTTCAATTAAAAATAATTTAACTATGATTGATAATCAACTATTAAGTATTTATAAGAACTTTAAAACAGGGAAAATGGTAAATTCTGAAAGTAGAAAAAGAGAAATAGAAAAGGTTTTAGCTAAATTGGCTCATGATGCTTTTTCTGCTAAAATGAAAGAAAATATAGGTTTTGTAGTAGATTTTAAAAAACCATGTGAAACAATATTAAGTTATTCTTTTAATAAAAAAGAGAGTAGTGAAGATATTTTTGGTGACATTATGATTGAAGAGCTTTCAAGATTAAATGATATAGCAAAAAAGGATATTGATTTTACTGAATTAATAAAGTTTGAGGAAGAGCCAGAATTTAATGATATATTTTGCAAAAACTTAGGAAAGTATATAAGTAGTAAATTAAATACAGAATTTCCTTGGAATCTATTCTTCAAGATTTTATTTGAAATAGAACCATATAATAATAAACAGGATTTTGAAAACTTTATTGTTTTTATAAGAGAAAAAGTTATGTCATTTGAAAGTCAAGGAAATCTTATGAAAGTGTTTGGTAAAAAAGGAGATTTGATAATCCTTGATATATATAATACTATTGCAGAAGCAATAATCGAAGCAGATACAGTAGAAACAATGTATGATTATAATTTAGAGAGTATTAACTTTATTGCAAATGAAACCTCTATAGATATTTGTAGAGAATACGATATATATAGTGATTATGAAGATAATAAAGAAAAAGCGATGAATAAATTAAGAACTAAGATTTTACAGATTTTTGAGTAATTTTATTACCTTAAATCATATTATATATTAGAAGTATTTAGTGGAGGCGAGTTTATGAGTTTGCTTAAGTACGATTCATGGGCTGTACTGATTAAAGATATTAATAACCAGTATAAACTAATTGAATTTTTAAAAAGCAAAGATTACAATGTTGTAGGAATCAATAAAATGGTTGGAACTGTAAATGGAATAGAAGTTTACGAAAGTTTAAAAGATGTTCCTCATAATATAGATGTAGTAGGTATTGTTGAAGATTCAATAGATACCTATGCAGTATTAGATGAAATGGAGCTTCTTGATATCGTTAATATATGGTTCGAAAAAGATAGTTACAATGAAGAAGTTATTAGAAAATCTAAAGCTATGAAATTAAATATTGAATATAATTCAAAATTAGAAGATTAAATATAAAAGGAAATCCAATGGATTTCCTTTTATATTTAAGTAAAATCTATTTATTACACTCAATAATTTACAATACAAACTTTTTTTCTACAAATATATATAAAATTAGTATATAATACTAATATAGACAATACTAGGGTATGGTAATTATATAAATATTTATAAGGATTAAATTAATGTTTTAAAAGAGTTGTTTTATTGGCAATGAGGGGGATATGTAGTTTTATGAAAGTAGCTAAAAAAGTCGAAGAGGATGTCGAAAATGATTAATAAGTATGGAAGAAATATTAATTATCTTCGTATTTCACTTACTGACAAATGTAATCTTAAGTGCGTTTATTGCATGCCAGAGGATTCAAAACGAGACATACATTATGAAAATTTAAGTCTGAATGACTTTAAATTCATTATAAAATCAATGTCTGAATTAGGAATAACAAAAGTTAGGTTTACGGGTGGGGAGCCATTATTATACCCGGAACTACTTGAGTTAATAAGATTTACTAGAGAAGAGTGTAATATTGAAGATATTGGATTAACAACTAATGGGATAATGCTATATGAAATAGCAGATAAACTTAAGGCAGTAGGTTTGAATAAAGTTAATATTAGTTTAGACTCATTAAAGGAATATAAGTATAAAAGTATAACAAGAGGTGGATTATTAAAGAATGTTTTAAAGTCTATTGAATTATGCTTGAAGCTTAAATTTGATGTGAAAATTAATTGTGTTGGAATCGATGGCTTTAATGATGATGAGATCTATGATTTTATTATGATGACAAAATACTATCCAATCCATATTAGATTTATTGAACTTGTGCCAACAGGCGAGGCAAAATACTTGTACAAAAGAAGTTACTTAAATATGGATGAAATAATTAAAAAAATAGAAGATATTATTCCTGTTGAGGTAGATAAGCCTAATATGGGTAAATACTACAAATTATTAGGAGCTAAAGGGAAAATATCTGTAATTTCACCAAAGAGTACTTGTTTTTGCAAAGTGTGTAATAGCATAAGTTTTAATTCTCTTGGAAAAGTAAGATTATGTAAATACTCTGAAGAATCAATCAATATGAGAGAATATATGCAAAAACCGCTAATGTTTAGGGAAACAATGAAAGAAATAATGTTAAATATGCCGGGGGGAGAAATAGTATGTGTAAAGTAGTATCTCTTAATACAAGTAAAGAAAAAGGGGTAGTAAAAGTACCCGTTGAAAGTATAAATGTAAGAATAGATCATGGAATTGTTGGTGATGCTCACGCAGGCAATTGGCATCGTCAAATAAGCATTTTAGCTAAAGAAAGTATTGATAAAATGATAGCAAAAGGCTTCGATCACCTAAAGTTTGGGGATTTCGCAGAAAATATAACTACTGAAGGTATTGAATTATTTACTTTACCTATAGGAACTAGACTTAAAGTAGGAGAATGTATACTTGAAGTAACTCAAATAGGGAAAAAATGTCACAGTGGATGTCAAATAAAGACAATCACAGGTGATTGTGTAATGCCAAGAGAAGGTATATTTGCAAAAGTAATTAAAGAGGGAACTATTTTGGTAAATGATGATGTAAGTATATTATAATATTTATATGCTAAGTAATTCACGAGCAATTGATTGGTAGTTTTTATTTACATATCTAAGTTATATGATTTTTACAAGACTTTTAGGTATGTTTTCTAAACTTAACGCTATCATATGTTGAAATAATATTAAAACCACAGAAGTATTTTCTGTGGTTTTAATATTATTTTAATATATCTATTCTCATTCCACTAACTTGGCCATTAGATTCTGTACCGTCATAGTACACCTCAACCTTTTGACCTTTACGTAAGTCTTTTATCATGAGCAACGTATCTTCGCTTTCATAAAATATATTTGTACTTGCATGAACATGAACATTTATACTTGCATATGCAGCACCATCTTTCTTGTCTCCTGAAACTTTAATAATAACATCATTACTTTCTCTATAAGTCTCTATTTCCTCTATAACACCTGTTACTGCAAGCTTTTCAGATGCCATTTGTGATACACCAGCATGCTCTTCGTTAATACTTACTTTATTCACATTATTGTTATTAAAAATTATAACCCCACATACTACTAAAGATCCAGCTACTACACTTCCTATTAATTTATTATTCATTTTCACAATTATTCCACTTTCTTGTTTTTTACTTTTTATTTGTATTTGATTATATATTCTTGTTCTTCTTTCATCATATAACTCTACATTATCTATAGCTCTTTTTATATCTCTGTTATTCATTTATATCACCTTCCAAATTTACTTTCAATATTTTCCTAGCTCTGCTTAGATTCGTACGAACGGTAGATGCATTCATGTTTAAGATACTCGCTATTTCGTCTGTATTGTACCCCTCATAGTAATACAGGTAGATTACATCCTTGTATTTATTAGATAAACTTTGTATCTCTTGTAGCATATTATCTTCATTTTCATTATAAGGAGATTCGGGAATAATATCTAAATAAATTATCTTTTTAAACCATGAACTTTTTAATATATTTTTACATATATTCGTTGTAGTTTTTATAAACCACCTTTTAGCATGTTCTTTACTTTCAAAATTAGGTAAATACTTTAAGTATTTCAAAAAAACATCCTGAGTTGCTTCTTCAGCATCATATGGCTTCTTTAGATACAGTAAGCTAATTTTATAAATTGTATCTATATGCTCGTTGTATATATCTTCAAAATTATGCATCTGCTAACCCTCCTATATATTAATACAATCAAGGATCCTATTTTGTTGCATCGGTGTCGTTTTATTTTTTACTACCACATTAACTACAATCTTTGGATTAAATTCACTAAGTAATTTACATTAAGCTAAGAATTAATTAAGAGTGAAAATTTATTTACAAGTCTAAGCTATAAATTAAAAAAACAACTAAACTACGTATTAAATAACACTAAATTATAGATATAGCAAATTTATAGTTATATGATTTAAACGAGGTTTTTTTCGTGTATATATATATTTTTTAGATTAACATTTATAAATGTTAAATATTAAGAAAACCACAGAAATATATTCTGTGGTTTTACGTGTTATTTTTTCATGCAATCAATCATAAGATTTTGTATTTTATCGCTAAGACATATTGATTTAATCTTTGGATTCTCAATATGATCGTATATTGGACTTAAAAATTCAACTTCAACATCTGTAGAATTTATTTTACCAATAGGCTGATAACCTTCATAAGTATTTCGAGAATTTTTTATTACAATAGGAACAATAGGACATTTTGCTTTATAAGCAATCTTTAGCGCACCACTTTTAAATTCAGAAATTAATGCATTTGGGTCTTTTACCCAAGTTAAATCACCTTCTGGGAAAATAGCCATACTTTGTCCAGCTTTTATATTATCAGCAGATTTATTTATACTCTTAATTCCTTCTCTATTGTTTTCTCTATTAATGTAAACACAGTTTATTATTTGCGTCCACTTATTAACGATAGGCATATTTCTCCATATTGGTTCATCTGCTATAACACACCCTATAGGTCTATCTACAGATGCAAAGAGTATAAAACTATCTAGCATACTTGAATGGTTTACAACAAATAAAACAGGTTCATTAGGAATTCTTTCTTTTCCTTCTATATTCAAATTAATATTAACTATATTTAATGATTTATTAGCGTGCTTATGTAAATATTCAAATTTTTGAGTGTTTGAGTATTTATCAGGATTCTTCAACATTTTATTCATCAAGGGTATTGATGATGTAAAACCTATTATTTGATAGGTTGCAAATTTTATATAGTTCAGCATCTTTATCTCCTCTAATAACAATAGTATTTAAATAATTATTTTATCATAAAATGAAAAAAAACACAAAGTAGGGTAAAAGTAATGGATTATCATATTGTCATAATCGCTAGGAGTAAAAGAATATATATTAAGTAGATACATTGCAAATATTAAATAGATTTTCATAATTATATTCATTAAAATTATCAATTATTATTTATTTAAGGAGGAAATTATGCCGAAGCAACTGGTTAGAAGAAAAAGTGAAAGTTCAATGAGAAAAAGTGAAGAAAGGCTTGTTAGATTCAAGATTGCATCACATACTGGGGATAAGATACATATTAAACTACCTATAGATTTTGTAAAGAAAATGGTTCAAAATAATACATTAGATTTTTTTAATGATAAGTCTGATATTATAGATGGTCAGAAATTATTAAAGGTATTAATGGAAGCTATGGAGTATGATTTGACTGGAGAAATAGCACATTTAGAGAGAAATAATGGAGATATTATAAGAATAATTATCGATTAAGAATGTAAAATTTTATTATTTAGCGATGCTAATAAATAATGATTTAAATTTAAAATAGATAATATTAAAAGAGAATGCAATTGCATTCTCTTTTGTATGTTATATTATAATTTTAACTAGTTTTTAATACTTGTTGTGCAATGTTAACAGCATGATCAGATATTCTTTCTAAATTTGTTAGTAAGTCAAGATATAATATACCTGCATCTATTGTACATGTATTTTGGTTTAGTCTATCCATGTGAGTTTTTCTATATGATTTTTCTAATAAATTAACTTCTTTTTCTATGGATAATATTTTTTTAGCAAGATGGCCATCATTTTTTTCTAAAGCAATAAGGGAATTTTTAAAGTTATAAATAGTCTTATCATATATGTTGTTTATTTCTTCAATGGCATTATCAGAAATATTTACATTATTATCAATTAAATAGTTTGCTAATTCTGCGATATTCTCTGCATGATCAGCAACACGTTCAATATCGTTAACAGTATTAAATAGTAAATCTGCCCTATATCTTTCAACATCATTTAAAGGTGATTTAGATAATTTAAGTAAATAGTTTAAAATATCCCTCTGCAAGTTATTAATAAGTTTTTCATATTCAAATGTAGTATTAATATCACTTTGTGATTTATTAATAAATGCAGAAATAGATGCATCGAGTGATATTGTTGCTTTATTACCCATTCTTAGTACCTCTTGTATAGTATTACCTAGAGCTATAGAAGGAGTTTCTAAAATTCTTTCATCTAAATATTTTGTTGTAGATTCATTTTCTTTTTCAGAGTTTTTCTCAGGTATTAAAGTTAAAGCAAGCTTAACTATATATTTTGAAAATGGTAATAATATAATAACATTTAGTAAGTTAAATAAAGTATGTGCATTAGCTATTTGCCTAGCTGCATTTGTTGGATCTATTTTAGTTACTAATGCTGTTATTGGCACGTTTAATATTAACATAAATAATATTGTTCCAATAACGTTAAAGCTTAAATGCATAACAGCCGCTCTACGAGCATTTCTACTTGCACCAATACTAGATAATAAAGATGTAACACAAGTACCTATATTATCTCCATAAAGTATTGGGAGAGCAGAAGATAGTGGTAAAAGTCCTTCAGAAGCTAGTGCTATTAACATACCCATTGAAGCACTAGAACTTTGAACAATTCCTGTTATAGTAAATCCAGCTAACACACCAAGTATTGGATGAGCTCCAAAGTATAATAATGCATTTTTAAATCCTTCATACTCAGCAAGAGGCTTAACGGCATCTTTCATAAACTCCATACCAGTAAATAATATACCAAAACCAATAAGTATTTCTGCAAAGTGTTTAGTGTTTTGCTTTTTTGAAAATAATAGTAAAACAATACCTATCCCCAGTGCTATAGGAGCAAGCCCCTCTAATTTAAAGGAAACTAATTGAGCAGTTACAGTTGTACCAATATTTGCTCCCATTATTACTCCTATTGCTTGTGTTAGATTCATGATTCCTGCATTAACAAATCCTACTACCATTACTGTAGTAGCGCTAGAGCTTTGTATAATAGCTGTTACTATTGAACCAACAAGTACACCCATAACAACATTACTTGTAAGTAACTCTATAATTCTTTTTAATTTATTTCCGGCAGATTTTTGTAATCCTTCGCCCATTAGACTCATTCCATATAGGAATAAACCAAGCCCTCCAATAAGACTTATAGCTATATCCAATGTAAACTCCTCCTTAGTGCTTTCTTCTATCAAAATGCTATGTACTTATTCTTACCATAATAGTAGATAATAAACTATTAAATTAAATGGGAATCTGATAGATAATAAAAAATGGTCACCTATTTTTAGGTAACCAATTATATAATATAAAATCATCACAAAAGTGGTGATTACATTTCATTGAAAGTTATAAAAGAAGATCTTTTATTTGTAATAAATTGTGAATCTCATAATTTGGCTTTATATCAGTTGAGTTTTCTTTTTTATTTAAGTTAAACCAACAAGTATCAATTCCAGCTTTTATTCCTCCTCTAATATCCGAAGATAAACTATCTCCAATCATTAGAACAGTACTTTTATTATTGTGGTTAATATTTTGTAAAGTGTGATTAAATATTTCCGGATTAGGTTTTGCAATTTTTATTTCATCAGAAATTACAATATTGTCAAAGTAATGACCGATTATAGAATTTCTTATTCTTCTATTTTGAACATCAGCTAACCCGTTTGTAATTATACAAAGTTTATATTTGTTATGTAACTCTGAAATAAGCTCAATAGTTTCTTCAAATAAGAAAGAACCTTCACCAAGATAATTAATATATTTTTCACTTAAAGTATAGGCGTCACAGTCTAGATTTATTTCTTTTGCAAATCTATTAAATCGCTCGACTTTTAGGGCATCAGAAGTTATTAATCCTTGCTCAAACTCTTTCCATATTTGGGTATTTATTTTTTTATATGCGTCAACACAATAATCTTGAGGGTGTTCTGTATAAAAATCTCCAATTAATTTTTCAAGAGCGTAATTTTCTGTTTTTTTGAAATCAAAAAGCGTATCGTCTGCATCAAATAATAGTACTTCGTACTTCATATTGTTCTCCTTTAAAGTTAATATATTTATATTGCTTATTGTTTTGTTATAACCTTTACATTAAAAAAGTTGACAATGTAAATACACTGTCAATTTATTATAACATTATTAAAGGAGACTAAATAATATTATTTTTTGTTATTATACTGTTTTAATAATTCTTTTTCTCCCATTTCAACTAATTTTCTTGTTGCTAAGCCTCCTACATAAGGGGTAGAAAACTCATCACTAGAAAAGTTATTTAATTCACTACCTATTTCTACTTTATATTGAGCAAGTGCTTTTTTAGCATTAGATTCAATTGATTTATTGTTCATTATATTGTTTTCTATTGTAAAATTCATATTTCCCTCCGTAGAACTGATTTTATTATTATTCTTGTCAATGATTGTTTTTTTAATACCAATAAATGTTATGAAAGGGAAATAAACAAAATAGTTAATCAATATTTTTTTTTATAATATTAAAATATTGATTAAAAGCAATATGGGACTTTACTAGTTCACATAATTTAAGAAGATACTCTATATCGCACTGACAGCTATGAAGATTATTGTCTGCAAATTTGTTTAATATATGGTTATTACTAGAGCTTGCAAAAATCTTAAAATTATTTTATAAGCAGTCTATATTAAAAAGCAGCGTATGGAAAGTTATACTTTTAAATGTTATTTCTAGGGAACTAATTTATATTTTTAACATAGTTTTCTAAAGCGGAAATTGATATCTTCTTTAAAAGATTAGAAATCTAATTTAATTGATTGACTTACGTAATAAATAGGAATATAATCTCAATAGTCGAAAAGATATAGAAATATTTTCAAAGTAGGCAACTAAGGAAGAGGTGACTTAAATTATGGAAAACACAGTAGAAGCAATTGCAACAAATAATTTATTATTAATATTTGCAGCAATAGCGATAACGGGTATAGTCCTAGGAAGACTAAGTGAAATTATTAAAGTACCAGATGTAATATTATATCTAATAGCAGGAATTATAATCGGACCATCCCTATTAAATTTAATAAGTATAGATTCTTTTCCAATAGAAAACAACCTTATACTTACTTTTGGTTCAGCCTTTATATTATATGAAGGTGGTAGAGAAATTAACCTTAAGATTTTAAATAAGGTTAAAATAAGTGTAGGAATGTTGTCAACAGTAGGAGTAATTATTTCTGCAGCAGTTGTAGGAATATTCGCAAGTAAGATATTTGGTTTACCAATATTAACAGCATTACTTTTAGGTTCAGTAGTAGCATCTACAGACCCAGCTGCACTTATACCAGTATTTAAACAAGTAACTATTAAAGATAAAATAAAGCAAACAGTAGTTAGTGAATCAGCATTTAATGATGCTGTGGGAGCAATATTAGTTAGTACAATATTAGCAATAATAACTTCAGGAGAATTTGCATTAAGCAAAAGTATAGAAGAATTAGTAATAGCAACAGTAGTAGGAATAGGAGTAGGGGTAGCTGTAGGATATGTATTCTCATTACTTATATCAGATAAGAAAATCGGTATATTCCACTCTTATGCACCAATAATGTCTATATTAAAAGTAGCATTAGCTTACGAAATAGCAGTACGTTTACACGGAAGTGGATATATGGCAGTTTTCATAGCAGGTCTTATAGCTGGAAATAGAAAGTTATTTGGACTATGGATACCAGAAACAGATTTCCACTCAGAGCATTACTTTAGAGAAAGTATAGGATCATTATGTCGTATGGCAATATTCGTAGTATTAGGTACTCAAGTTGATTTAGTATCACTAGGTAAATACTGGATGCCATCATTATTAGTTGTATTAGTATTAATGTTTATAGCAAGACCATTAGTAGTTTTAGTTTGTACAATGTTTGATAAAGAAGCTAAGTGGTCTTTCAAAGATAGATTATTTATGATGTGGGTAAGAGAAACAGGTGTTATACCTGCAGCACTATCAGGTATAATAGTTTCAATGAAATTACCAGGATATGAAATAATATCTTCAGTAGTATTTATGACGATATTAATAACATTAATAGTACAAGCTAGTACAACAAAACTAGTAGCTAAAAAGTTAAATGTTTTAGAAATAGAAGATGACAAAGCTAAGAATGCAGAAGTAGCTGCATAGATAAATGAAAAAACGTAGATGTATAATACATCTACGTTTTTTATTGTCTATAAAGCTTTGAAAGTTTCACAACTTGCATTTTCAAAATTTATATCAACATGAGTAGCATTACATGCTCCGTGAATATTATATGTACAATTTTTCGCGCTACATGATATATCTTGTGTATTTGTTATGCATGTTTCACCAGAATAGTTTGAAATGCTAAAAGCAGAGCTATTTCTAAAAGTATCACAGTATGTTTCTGGAGTTATAGAAGCTTCAAATCCTTCAACTTTAATATGAGCAGCATAACAATTACCAGATTTATTAAAAGCACAGTTATTTGCAAGACAATTTAAATTACTTTGCATAATTTCCCTCCTAAATTAAATTATATTATTATTATGCTATCTTTTATAATAAATTAGTCATCATCAAGTAAAAATACTAATTGTAATTTTGACTTTAAATAAGATAATAAATAATATCAAATTTATTAACTTAAAAGATTAATAAATAATAAAATGCTAGGCATAGTAAATACATCTAGTAAAAACGCTCCAACTAAAGGAACAACTAAAAACGCTTTTTCTGAATGACCATATTTTTCAGTGACAGTAGTCATATTAGCAAGAGCATTTGGAGTAGCCCCAAGTCCATGACCTATCATACCGCTAACAATTATTGCGGCATCATAGTTTTTTCCTAAAAGCCTGAAACAAATAAATATACCATATAAAATAATAAATAAAACCTGGCAAATTACTATGATAATTATTGGACCAAATAAGCTAGAAAGTTTGTAAAGGTCTATACTCATAAGTGCTATTGTTAAAAACATTCCAAGTGATAGTTCACTTAAAAAATCCAATAATTTAAAATCCAATGGTAATAATCTTAAATTGTCATTAGTATTTCTAAAGATAACCGACACAAACATACAACCAACAATGGTAGGTAAAACTAAGCCAGAAATATTAAAAATCAGGTTAGCAAAAAGCTTACCTAAAGTCATACATAAGAGTATTACTAAGATATGTTCGAAAAATGAGTAAGGAGTCAAACTACCATAAGAACTAGAAATAGAGTTTAAAGGTTTATTAATAGTTTTTATTTTATTTCTATTAAGTGATACTGCAGGTTTTAAATTATATTTTTCTATTAAAAATTTGGCTACTGGACCACCTAATAATCCACCAAGGATTAGTCCGAAAGTTGCAGCAGCAATGCCTACACTAGTAGCATTATTAACACCTAGACCCTCTAACGTGGCACCAAATGCGGCAGAATATCCATGTCCACCTACCATAGAGACAGTACCACACATAATGCTAAGTAATGGATCAATATTTACAAATCTAGAAAGTAAAATAGATAGTCCATTTTGAAAAAAAGTCAGAATTCCACAAAGGCCCCAATATAAGAATAATAATTTACCACCTTTTCTTATTAAAGATGTACTTACGCCTAAACCAATAATTGTAAAGAAAAATGATAAAAAATATGGCATCATTCTTGTATCCATTGTAATATTACAAAGATTTGTCGTTCTTAGAAGTAAACTTAAGAAGCAAAATAAAAGTCCTCCAATTACTGGAGCAGGAATACAAAATCTAGTAAAAATTTTGATATTGTTTTTTAAGAAATTACCTAATAAATATAATATTATAGACAATATTAAAGTAGCCATTAAATCAAGGTTTATTATAAACAAACAAATTCCTCCTTTGTAAAATATTAATAATAAATATATATTAAAGCTTGGCTTAAAATATTATATATTTCTATTACTCAAAATGAAGAAATAGAAAGTTTCTGATATAATAATTTTATTAATTGAAATATATAGAGGTGAAAAATGAATAAGACAATAGGAATATTAGCACATGTTGATAGTGGAAAAACAACATTCTCAGAACAAATTTTATATCATGGCAAAGCTATTAGAAACAGGGGAAGGGTAGACCATAAAGATACCTTTTTAGACAATCATGATATAGAAAGAAAAAGAGGTATAACGATATTTTCTGAACAAGGATATTTTACATATAACAATAGTAATTACTATTTAATAGACACACCAGGGCATATAGATTTTTCTCCAGAAATGGAAAGAGCAATCAAGATTATGGATTATGCAATATTATTAATTAGTGGTGTAGAAGGAGTACAAGCACATACCGAGACTGCTTTTAGATTACTTAAGGAAAATAAGATTCCTACTTTTATATTTATAAATAAAGTTGACAGAGAAGGATCAAATATAGAAAGAACTTTAAAAGGTATTAAAGATAATTTATCTAGTGATGCACTTTTAATAGATAGTGATGATATAAGAAATGAATTAAATGATAATATTATAGAATTTGTAGCTGAAAGAGATGACAATTTATTTGAAAAATATTTAGATAATTCTTATGATAAAGAAATATGGATCTCCTCATTGAAAGAAATGATTAATAATAACAAGATATATCCATGTTTTTATGGCTCAGCCTTAAAGGATATTGGGATAGAAGAATTTTTATATAGCGTGGATATACTAACATACACAAATTATGACTCTGATAAAAGCTTTATTGGGAAAGTTTATAAAGTGAAACATGATGAAAGTGGAAATAGGATAACTTACGTAAAAGCAGTTCAAGGGAGCTTAAAAACAAGAGATGAGTTAATTTATAAAAATAATGATGAAATAATAGTAGAAAAAATAAATCAAATAAGAAATTATAATGGTAATAAGTATTTAAGTGAAAATGAGGTTAGTGCAGGTCAATTATTTGGTTTAAGTGGAATTACTAATGCACTACCAGGGTATTATATTTTTAATAATAATGGCAGCATGGATAATTATTTAAGAGAACGTTATGAACTAGTACCTACATTAAAGTCTAAGGTTATTTACGATACTTCAATAAATAGTAAAGAAATTCTTAAGTGTTTTAAAATCTTAGATAGTGAAGAGCCTGCCTTAAATGTTGAATGGGATGAAAATATTGGTGAAATACACATTCATATAATGGGTAAGATTCAATTAGAAATCCTAAAAGATATTGTAAAAGATAGATTCAATATTGACGTGGAATTTGGACCATGTGAAATTCTGTATAAAGAAACGATAGAAGAAAAAGTTATGGGATATGGACACTTTGAACCTCTTGGTCATTATGCTGAAGTACATCTTTTAATAGAGCCAGCTTTAAGAAATAAAAACATTGAATTTAAAAGTAAAGCACATGTTGATGATTTAAGTATTGGACATCAAAACTTAGTAAAAACTCATATTTTTGAAAAACCTCATAGGGGAATTTTAGGTGGATACGAGGTTACTGATTTAAAAATTACTTTGATAACAGGTAGAGCACATAATAAGCACACTAGCGGAGGAGATTTTAGAGAAGCAACATACAGAGCACTTAGACAAGGACTTGAAAATACTAAAAATATATTATTAGAGCCTTACTACAAATTTAAAATAGATGCAGAAATTGATTATATGGGAAGAATACTAAGCGATATACAAAAAATGAAGGGAGAATTTAATAATCCTGAAATTATAGAAGATAAAGTAATTATTAGTGGTAGAGGACCTGTTGCCACTTTTATGGATTATAGTATGGATTTAATATCATTTACAAAGGGATGGGGAAGTATTAATTGTATATTTGATGGTTATGACATTTGCCATAATCAAGAAGAAGTTCTTAAAAACTCAACTTATAATAAAGATGCAGACTCCGGGTATACGTCCATTTCTATTTTCTGTGCTAAAGGGAAGGGGTATTCAGTGAAAGGAAATGAAGTAAAAGACCATATGCATTGTCAATAATTTATTTAATGTAAAACTTATTGACAATATATAAAAAAAATAATATACTACTTAGAAATATAGTTCGTATAACCCTAATGATATTATTAAGTCTATAGAATGCTATAGAACGTAATTGAATAAATTAGAGTATAACTAGAATGTAGATTATTTAAACAATTTTAAAATGAATTAATTTGACTGTCATTCAACTGACAATTGTGTAATTGACAGTTGAAGCTGACAGTAAACTGACAATAAATTTTATATAAATAAGGCTTTGGATATATTTTCCGAGGCCTTTTTATCCATTTCCTCTAAAACATGAGAGTATCTATTTAAAGTGATTTTTATATCTCCATGCCCTAATCTGTGAGATATAGTTTTAAAGTCAACCCCTGCAAGCACTAGCAAAGTAGCATGTGTATGCCTTAAATCGTGAAGCCTTATTCTTCTTATATTATACTTTTTCAAAAATGTAATAAAATTCTCCCACAGAGATCTAGTGCTATATGGCTCTAATCTAGAGTTAAAACAAACTAAATCTTTAAATTCATCTTCGAATACATTTAAATTATTATAAATATCATGCTCTTTTTTAAGAGTACCTAACTTCTCCATTAGTTCTTTTGGAGCTGAAATTGTTCTAACCGAAGCTTCTGTTTTAGGTTCTTTGAAATAAAAAACGCCATCGACTTTTATTAGCACTTGATTAACACTGATAGACTTATTCTCGAAGTCTATATCTGTCCATTTTAAGCCGCAAACTTCTTCAGCTCTTAAACCCATTGTTAACATCAATAGAATAGGAACCTCGAAAAACTTACCTTCTAAATTCTCAATAACTAACTTAGCTTCTTCTTTCGAAAAAGGCTCTATCGTTGTACTAGTTTTTTTAACATTCGGTATCTTAACAAAAAAACAAGGATTTTCTGGTATTTCTTTCAATCTATAAGCTTCATTGATGACAGCCTTAACTAAATTCACCTTCATCTTTGCAGTACTCTTAGCATAATCTAAATACATCTTATTTATATAAGTCTGTAATAGATAAGGAGTAATATCTTTTAATAGAATATCCTTGAAAAATGGCTCTATGCTTACTTTAAAATTTTCTCGTGACTTCTTTTTTGTTAAAGGAGAAAAATTTTTGCTTTCGTCATTAAGATACTTTAGATATCTATCTACAAAAGTAATGTCTTGATTAATAATAAACTTATTATTATTAATTAAACTCTTTAAATCAATCAGATGTCTTTCTGCATCTTTTTTATTATCATATTTGCCTAAGCTTTTTTGTTTTACTTTTCCTTCATCATCTAAGTATTCAATTATTACATTATAATTATTACCGCGTTTTCTTACAAAAGAGCTTTTTATATTGTAATTATTCATTATGTCAACACCTCACTGATGTTATAGACTGATTTTTATTTCTACAGCTTTCCCTACTATGTTCACATATCCGCTTTCTATATCTTTCGCTGGATAAAACATACTAGGATATGCAGGATTCTCAGATATCAATCTGATACCTTCATTTTCTACATATACCCTTTTAAGTGTGGCTTCATCTCCGTTTACATTTACTGCATAGATGTCACCGTTATTTTCTACAAAGTTTTGTTTTCTTATTCTAACTCTGTCTCCCTCATGTATTCTAGCATTAATCATGCTATCACCTTTTACTTCTAAATAAAATGTTTCTTCCCCTATCATTAATTCCTCCTGATGTACGTACTCGTAGTCTATAATGTTTGATTCACAGAACATAGGTAGACCAGCTTTTATAGTCCCTAATACTGGAACCTTTACCATTTCATTTTCGTGAACTTTTTTTATGAATCTAATATTATCCCCTTTTAAATTCATTATGTCAGTATCATCAGTTTGTTTATTATCATTTCCTAATAAATAATCCACGCTTACATTAAAATAATTAGCTATTTTTAACAACATTTCGCTATCTGGAGTTCTTCTTCCAGTTTCCCAGTTAGATAAAGATCCTCGATGTATATTTAAATCTTCGCTAAACTTAATAGCAGAAATATTACGGTTGTTACGTAGCATTTTCAACGTTTTTCCAAAGTTATCCACAAAAACACCTCCATTATAATTATATGTTTTTTTCGTCGATTTGAAAATTAAATTCGTCAATATGAATATTTTTTCTAAAAAAATGTAAAAATACTATTGACATTATTCATTACGACGAATATACTTAACTTATAAATCGTCATTACGACAAAGGAGTTGATGAAATGAGACAAAATAAATTAGTAGGCTACAGAAAAATGTTTGGATTAAACCAATCTGATGTAGCTAAAATTCTTAATATAGGACTAAATACTTATTCTTTTAAAGAAAATGGTATAACAGAGTTTAATATAAGCGAAATCAGAGAAATAACCAAACTTTTAAAAGGGTATAATCCTAAGCTGACGATGGATGAAATTTTTTTATAGTCTTTTCGTCAGTATGACGAATTTAGTTTAACCAAACATAAAACAAAAATACATAAAAGGAGTGGAAAAAATGTCAAGTGTGGCAATAGCACAAACAGAAATAGAAATAGTAGGAACACAGAAGTTTTTAGGAAAAGAAATACCAGTTATAGAAGGTGGATTTGGAGAAGGAGAAAAAGTTGTACTTGCTAAAACAATAGCAGAAATACATGAAGTAGAGCTTAAGAAAGTAAATGAATTAATAAATAACAATATTGATGAATTTGAAGAAGGAATTGATATCTTAGATTTAAAAGGAAACGAAGATTTCGAGGTCGTTGCTAAAGACCACGGATTAATGAGTCAAAATGCGATAAATAGAAGTTCAAATATATATCTACTTTCAGAGCAAGGTTACATAGCACTAATTGGATTTATGAAAACTGAGAGAGCTAAGGAACTTAGAAAACAATTTAGAAGAGAATATTTTGCAATGAGAAAACAGATTAAAGAAGAAAAGCCTCAATGTGTAGAAGATTTAATTATTATGCAGGCTAGAAGCATAAAAGACATGAGAGAACAAATTAATCAAGCGAATAACAATGCATTGATAGCTAATAAAGTAGCAAAAGAAGCTAAAGAGGAAGCCCAATCAATAAAAGATGTAGTAAGTTTAGATACTACAAGTTGGAGGAGCGAAACTCAAACGCTTATAGCTAAAATAGCAAGAAAACAAGGAGATTTAGGATTAATAAAAGATTTTAGAAATGAAAGTTATGAACTTTTAAATAAGAGATTTGGAGTAAATATTGAGACGAGACTTACAAATAAGCGTAGACGAATGGCAGAAGAAGGAGTATCTAAAAGTAAACGAGATAAGTTAAATAATTTAGATGTTATAGCTGATGACAAAAAGCTTATAGAGGGCTATGTAGGCATAGTAAAAGATATGGCGATTAAATACGGAATATAGGAGTGAACACGATGAAAACAATAGGAAAAATGGCTGGAAGGATGAAGTTTACAGAAAATGAAATAGCTATGGTTCAAGGTCTTGCATTAGCTACATATGAAATAAATCTTGACCTTGCTAAAAAAGAAGGTATTGAGCTTTCTAAAGAAAGCAAAGAAAAATCTAAAGAATCTATTTTAAAATTAGTAACTAAATCATTTTGGAATATAAAGAAAAAAACTTATCCAATGAAAGAATTTCCAGAAGATTATTTTGCAGAATACGCAGAAATTTTTCTAAATGAAATATTTGTAGTTGATAAAGGAGATGACGCTATTGAAAAAAGTACTGACAGCTAAGGACGTAGCAGAAATATTAGGAATATGTGATAAAACGGCTTACAACTTAATAAGACAAGCTAATACAAAAGGTAATATGTTCAAAGTTATTAAGATAGGTAGGCACTACAAAATTCCATCTAAACCATTCTTAGATTGGTTAGATAAATGTTAAGGAGGAGAAACATAAATGAGCTTAAATGATATCAAATCTATAACAGCAGAAGAAGCTGACAAGCTATACAAAGAAATAGGATTAGCTTTTGTAGTAAGAGACGGCAAGTTAAAAGGCTTTACAAAATAAAGGAGGGTTAGCAAATGAAAAGCTTAGAAACTTTAAAATTGATTGCACAAGGTCAAATTAAAATGGCTGAACATATGGAAAATCAAATGGAATCAGATAGTAGCAAGTCATACTTTCAAGCTGTTGGAGTTACAGCAAAGTTATTTTTAGAACAAGTAGAAACAGAAATAAAACTTAAAAAGTTAGACGGAAATATAGAGTTATCTCACAATGGATAGAAAAAGAGCCCTGCCAGGCTCCTAATCAATAGTAAAACAAAATAAATTATACGAAAGATTATACAGGAGGATACAGATGAAATCAATATTTTTAAAGAGAATAGAAATATCAAATTTTAAGGGAATACAAGAACTGTCTATAGATTTTGATAGAGTAACGAATATTAAAGGTCAAAATGCACTAGGTAAGACTTCGATATTTGATGCATTTACATGGCTTATGTTTGATAAGGATAGTAAAAATAGAAGTAGCTTTGAAGTTAAACCACTAGACGTAAACAATCAGATCATTAGAGGACTTAATCCAACTGTGGTTGCTGTATTAGAAATAAATGGCCAACAGATAAAATTATCTAAAATGCTTGAAGAAAAGTGGAGCAAGAAACGTGGTGAAGCAGAGAAAACATTCACCGGAAATGTAACAACATATGAAATTGATGATGTTCCTGTAAAGCAAAGTGAGTACAAGAAAAAAATATCTGAAATAGCAGAAGAAGAACAATTTAAGCTATTAACTAATCCATACTACTTTAGTGATGCCCTGAACTGGAAAGAAGCTAGAAAAATAATACTAGAAGTTGCAGGCGATGTTACTACTGGACAAGTTATAGATTGCAATAAAGAACTAGAACTTATAAGAGTTGATTTAGAAAAAGATGATGTAGAAATACTTTTAAAATCAAGAAAGGCTAGTATTAAGAAACTTTCAGATAAGAAGAAAGAAATACCTACTCGTATAAATGAATGTAATAGAAGTGTATTAGATATTGATTTTACAACTGTAGAGAGTGAACTAGAAAATAAGAGAAAGTCATTTGATGAAATAGAAAATAGATTACTTGATATAAGTAAATCTAATGAAGAATTATTAGAAGTTAAAAATAAAATATTTGAAAATAAATCTAAAATACAAGAGATAAATCAAAAGGCTACAAGTGTAGGGAGTTCTAAGAAATTCGAATTAATTGATAAGTTAAGAAACTTAGAAAATGATTTGAAAATACTAGAAATGAATAAGCAAAGGTTAGAAAATGACAAAAGTTTAAAAGAAAGTGATATTACAAATTTAGAAAAAGAAATGACTGCTCTAAGGGACCAGTTTAATACAATTAAATCTACAGAAATTAACTTAGATAGCATTGATACAGAGTGCCCGACATGTAAACGAGCATTCGATAATGATGACATAGAATCTAAGAAACATGAGTTAGTTGAAAATTTTAATCAGGATAAAGCTAATAAATTAAAGGATATACAAAATAAAGGCGTTGGCAAAAAACAAGAAGTAGAAAAAATACAACAAGATCTAAAAGATATTGATACTAAAATCTTAGAATTTGGACCAAAGATAGATATAAAACAAGAAGAGATTGAAGGTATTAAAAATCAAATTGATAATTTTAAAGTTGAAACAGTTTACTCTGTTATAGATAGAGAAAATATTGATAAGTTACAATCTCAAATAGAAGTTATGGAGCAAAAGCTAGAGTCAAGTAACGAATGTAATGTTGAGAGCTTAAGAAATGATAAAAAGCTAATTACTAATGAAATAAATGAATTAAATAAGATATTAGCTAAAAAAGAGTTCAATAAAGAATTAGAAAAGAGAAAAGAGGAACTTCTAAAAGAAGAAAAGGACCTTGGAATTGAGATAGCGCACCAAGAAAAAATAGTGATGTTATGTGAAGAGTTTATAAAAACTAGAGTAAATCTTCTTGAAAGTAATATAAATAGTAAGTTTAAAAATGTAACATTCAAATTATTTAAAGAGCAAGTCAATGGCGGAATAGAAGAAATGTGTGAAGTATTAATTAATGGTGTTCCATTCTCTAGTGCAAATACTGCAGGTCAAATAAATGCAGGACTTGATATTATAAATACACTAAGTAAATATTTCGAAGTTCAAGCTCCAATTTTTATAGATAATAGGGAATCGGTGAATGAACTGCTTGAAATTGATAGCCAAGTGATAAATTTAGTAGTAACAAAAGATAATCCGTTAAAAATAGAAAATACAGTATTAGAAGGAGTGATGTAATATGGCGAACCAAGTACAAACACAACAAAATAAAACAGTAACTGTAAACTCATTATTGAAACAAGATAATTATAAAAAAAGGTTTAATGAACTATTAGGTAAAAAGGCTCCTGGGTTTATATCATCAATGCTAAATGTTTCTAATTTACCAGGATTAAAAGATGCAGATCCAAACTCGATAATATCATCAGCAGTAGTAGCTGCAACATTAGATTTACCGATAGACCAGAACTTAGGATTTGCATATATAGTACCTTATAACTCAAAGGAAGGGAAAAAAGCTCAGTTCCAAATGGGATACAAAGGATATATACAATTAGCTATGCGTACAGGTCAATACAAGACAATAAATGCTATAGAAATATATGAAGGCGAAATAAAAAAAGTAAATAGGCTTACAGGAGAGATTGAATTTAATGAGGATGAGTCTTTAATAGATAGAGACATAGTAGTTGGATACATTGCTTACTTCAAATTGTTAAATGGATTTGAAAAAACTATATACATGAGCAAAGATGAAATGGAGAGACACGCTAAAAAATACTCTCAAAGTTACAGTAGTAAAAAAGATTGGGTTGTAAATAGCAGCTTATGGTCTACTGACTTTGATGGAATGGCTATAAAAACAGTAATGAAAAGATTATTAAGTAAATACGGAATATTATCAATTGAAATGCAAAGTGCAATAAATAATGACCAAGCGGTAATGAATGATAATGTTCCAGAATATGTAGACAATCAAGTTGATAAAGAAATAGCTCAAAATGCAAACAAAAAAACTCTCGATATAAATGCAGTTGATGCAGACTTTAAAGAAGTTAAGGAAGAAGAGATACAAGAAATTATTGAACAAACTACGCTTGAGGACCCAGGTTTCTAATGAAAATAAAAGTATTAGCAAGTGGTAGTAGTGGTAACTGTTACATACTCCAGGTGGGAGAAGAAATTCTTATCCTGGAGTGTGGAATAAGATATAAGCAAATATTAGAGGGTTTAAATTTCGACTTAGGACACGTCTTAGGATGCTTGGTGACACATGAACACAAAGACCATTCTAAATCAATACTAGACCTAAATAAAAGCGGAATAGATGTATATGCAAGTAAAGGAACATTTGAGGCATTAGGAATAGATAATCACAGAACTAAGGTTATTAAGAGTGAAAATAAGTTTAAGATAGGGAAATTTACTATATTGCCTTTTGAAACTAAACATGATGCAAAAGAGCCATTAGGATTTTTAATAAATCATGAAAAGATAGGCAACTTACTTTTTATAACTGATAGCTATTACTGCGAATATAACTTTAATAATTTACATCATATACTTATTGAATGCAACTATAAAAAAGAGATATTAAATGAAAATATAGACAATGAAATAATACCTGTATCGCTAAGAAATAGGATTATAAGAAGTCATTTTGAGTTAGGAAATGTAATTGAGTTCTTAAGGGCTAATGATTTATCTAAACTTAAGACACTAACATTGATCCATCTTAGTAGTCAAAATAGTGACGAAGAATATTTTATAAGTGAAATAGAAAAAAACACTGGAATAGCAACAAATGTAGCTAAAAAAGGTATCGAAATATATTTTTGATTAGCTAAAAATGAAACTTAAGATAAGAAGTAGGTGAGGGAATGGCAGGTAATAAAAAATATTACTGGCTTAAGCTGAAAGATGATTTTTTTAGGCAAAAAGAAATAAAAAAATTAAGAAAAGTAGCAGGTGGAGATACTTACACCGTTATCTACTTAAAGATGTTATTACTTGCAATTAAGAATGATAATAAACTTTATTTCGAGGGTGTAGAAGATGATTTTGCAGAGGAATTGGCATTAGAATTAGACGAAGAGACAGACAATGTAAAAATGACATTAGCATTCCTACAAAATCAAAGACTGATAGAAATGATAAATGAAGATGAATATTTATTACCTCAATGCAAAACTATGACAGGCGTTGAAAGTAGTAGTGCTGAGCGTGTTAGAAGACATAGGTTAAAACAAAAAGAAAAACAACAAGCGTTACAATGTAACGAGGATGTAACAAGCAGTAACAAAAACGTAACGACAGAGACAGAGACAGAGATAGAGAAAGAGATAGAGTTAGATATAGAACAACAACATATAGAAAAAAAAGAAATAAATAATGTTGTTGTTGTGGATAAAATAAAATCCTATTTTGATTTTTCTGATAATGAAATAAAAGAAATTATAAAGATTTTAAAAGAGAAGAATGAAACACTAGAGTACTTAGTAGAAAAATTAGAAATAACAAAAAATAACCCAAACACTCACAATGTTATAGGTTATTTAATATCAGCAATAAAATTCGATTATAAAGTTAGTATTAACCAACCGAAGTGTTTTATACCTCGAGTTAAGACAAGGTTCCATAACCATAATCAGACTTTTACAAAGTATAGTCCAGATGAATTAGAAAGAATTTTACAAGAAAGCCAAGAAGGAAAATTTAATTAAAACTAATGGGAGCACTAGCTCCCTAAGATAAAAAATAGGGGAGATTGAAAACTAATGATAATAATAAAAAGCCAAAGTGGAGAATCAATAGGAAAGTATGTAGAAGTTAAAACAGATGAAAATATGATAAAAGGGATAAGTGCTGTTGGATGTATGACTATCTTGGGAGTATATAGCAGCAGAGAAAGAGCGATAAGAGTAATAGACAGTATAAAATCATGTATAACTCAAGGAACAGTAAAAGATTATTTGGATAATAAGTACAGAGTTAAACAAGATGCAGTTTATATAATGCCGAGCAAATAGGTGGGCATGGTGGAATTATCAAACAGGAACGCCTTAGAAGGGCGAGCAAGGGAGTTAATGGATAAACTATCAATAGACGGATTGGAAGCCGTTAAAATGGCAGAAAAACAACTTGAAGAAGAATTAAAGATAGAGGGGGAAGATTTATGATTATAGATTTAACAGTACTGCAAGAAAAACATAAAAAGTACGAAGGCATTATTGTATCTAAGTTTCCAGAAGTTACAAGAGAAGAACGTATTGTGAAGCAAAGCACAGCACTAATTGTAGAATTATCAGAGTTGGCAAATGAAAAAGAAGGATTTTTCAAATTTTTTAAAATTAAGAAAAGAAATAGCAAAAAGAAGCAATTAAAAGAAGCAGCTGATTGCCTTGCTTACTTTTTAGGACTAGCCAATGAGGTTGAATTGAGCCTTAATGAACCAAATATCAAAAGAGTATACAACTCAACGAGAGAAGCTAACAAGCACTTTAAAGATACAGTTAGAGAGATGTCCTATATAGATTTTGGTCAAAAACAAGGCTTTATAAGAATTTGTATACTGAAGTCATTCGGAAATTATTTGATGTTTTTAAATAGCATTGGATTAGATTTCGAAGAAGTAAAAGAGACATTTTTAAATGATGTTCTTGAGGATAATATTAAACGCCAGGAAGAAAATTATTAAAATATTATCAAATGATAATTATTTAGAGGTGGGAGATATGGAATTTGTAAGATGTGTAACTAGTGCTGATAAACTTGTAAATTTGTTTACTTTCGAAAACATGGACAAGGATATGTGGAAGTATCAGATCATGAAAGAAGAGGCAAAAGCTAAAAGCCAAGATATACAAGAGATAATGAATTTGCATAGGCATTCAGCACTTGTAAGACAACATGAGATCTTATGGAAGAAAAAGAGAAGAGATTTCAATATATTTGAAAAAGAATATATTGAAATGAAATATAGAGAACTTGTTGAGTAATTGTTTGAAATTAAGGGGAGAACGTTATGAGAACTAAAGAAGAAGTAGAAAAATTAGTTGAAGAAAATATTGGATTAGTTGGTTATGTTATTAATAAATATTTCAGAATATTAACAACGGTACATAGCTATCTAAAAGATGACATATACCAAGAGGGTTGTTTGGGATTATTTTATGCTGCTAAAACATTTGACCCTAAACATGGAGTAAAGTTTTCAACATATGCAAGAGTAGCTATAAAAAATAAAATATTGAATTACAACGAACGATACATTGAGAAGCATTATAAAAATAAACATGTATCTTTAGATAAAGAGGATAACGATGGTCTAAAAATTATAGATCTATTAGAGTCAAATAATGACTTATTAGGCATACAAGTAGATTCCTATATGAAAGAATTAGAAAAATATTTGAATGAAATAGAAAAAGAAGTATTTAAATTAATGTTAAATGGTTTGAATCAATACGAAATATCGAAAAAAATAGGTAAGTCACAAGTTCAAGTATCTAGGTATTTTAAAAATATCAAAATTAATATGAGATATGTACTAGGAATAAGTGAACAAAAGATTATAAGACAAAAAAAACAATGCATCACTAAAGATATTGAAGAACAAGCATTACATATGTTTGAAAATGGATGCTCATATAGAGATATATCAGATAAGTTAAATATTAAATATGGAAGTGTCAGTTACGTTTTAAGTAAGTCAAAAACAAACAGAATAGGAGCTTAAATATGAAAAGAGGAAAGAAGTTAACAAGAAACATGAAAGGTTTCTTAACTAAATTAGGATTAGACTACAGTATATATTTACTAGAAAGACAGGATCATGAGAGTTATACATTTATTAATTTAGACACTGAAAAAACAGAAAAATACTTTAAATAAATTAAAATAGGGGGAACTGAAGATGAATATGCCAATTATGCTAAGAAGTACTCATGAGCGTGAAATGAGATTAGAAAGACATGTAGTTAATACGTTAAAAGATGATTACATGGACCTTAATAATGAACTATATAAAGTTAATAAAGAAAATCAAAAGTTGGAAAATAGAAATAGTGAACTAGATATAAAGCTAACTGTAGCAACAACTAAAGCAAACCAATATGAAGGTTGGTATAATGACCTAACTTATTTATACAGAGATGGTCAAAATGAACTAAATGATAAGTTAAGAGAACTTATCGAAATAAAGAGAGAATTAGAAAGCTACAAGAAAAAAGTAGAAGGTCTAGAAAAATTATATTCCCAGTACAAAAAAGAAACTGAAAAAGAAAAGAAGTTAAACATCAATCTGAATAGAAAGCTTTGGTGCAATGAAGAAGCTAAGAGACAAATAAAAAAGTTATCAGATGATATGTTGGAAGCTAGAAAAATAAATAAAAATGATATTGCATTACATTTAAATCAACTAAGTATGATAATGGGCGGTGGTATACCACTTAAGATTGTGCAAGTTGGTGATGAAAATGCAAAAGGCTAAGATACTAGGAGCTTATGAAAATAAGTGCGTACACTGTGGCGGAATAGTGTACAAGCTAAAGACTAGCTTAGGTATTATTTATCAATGTAAATGTGGTTGTACTTATAGATAGGAGTAGTTATGAAAGACATTATTATATTAGCTGTAATTATAGTTACAGTAGTTGGAGCATTAGATGCTCTGACTATTGTAGCAAGAAAATATGAAAATAAAAGGAGATGATACAATGAATCATGCTGTACTAGTTGGTAGATTAACTAGAGACCCAGAGTTAAGATACATTGCAGGCTCTGGAACTCCTGTTGCTAACTTTACATTAGCAATAGAAAGAGAATTTAAAGATAAAGAGGGTAAGAAGGAAGTTGATTTTATAGACATCCAAGTTTGGGGTAAAAGTGCAGAGAACTGTGCTAACTACTTGAGTAAAGGTAGCCTAGTAGGTATACAAGGTTCTATAAGAATAGATAACTATAAAAACCAAGAGGGAGAAAATAGAAAGTCTTTTAGGGTAAATGCAGCTAGAGTTCAATTTTTAGATAATAGGACCCAAAAAGGTGGAGATAATGAACCGAAATTTGAACCAACAGGATTAGACCCTAAAGGTTTTCAAGCAATAGACGATGATGATATTCCATTCTGATAACTAGATGAATTTAATGACTAGGTATGAATAATTTTCATACCTAGTAAACGAAATAAGGTTTTTATTTGGAGGAGATTATGAAGAAGGAAGATATAGAATTTTTAAAAGACTTACGACATCAAATGTTAACTCAAGATAATGTAGGTCAAGCTAGCCCAAGATTTTGGGTAGTTCGTCATAAAGTAAGAAATTATGGCATTGATTCAGAATTTGATTTTGATGGAACAGAAGTAGTACAATACGGCGAAAAAATAGCTGATACTTTTAAGGAGCTATGTGAGCACTTGAAGGAAACTGAGGAAGATTTAGAAATAGAGTATTGTGAGGATATGTTTGAAGATTATGTAATTATCAATAAAGATACTGATGATGAAGAACGTTTTGATGATATGGGTGAATTAGTTGATTATATGAGGAAAGAGTTAGACTATGATGATGGATTATACTTAGTAAATTATAAAGAAGAATATGTTATTGCAGAAAATACAATGTTCCTAACTATTGAAGAATGTAGAAAACACATAGAATGCAATAGTTATCATTATAATGAACCTCATACATACGCTATGACGGCTTGGAGAAGTCCTCAAGTAAGTAGGTTATATGAAATACTAGAAAAAACAAATTGGGACGAGCTGAGTAATAAATAAAATCAGTATTTAGTTAGATAGAAAGCACATTGAAAAGTGAATATAGAGATTATTACTCAGAAAGTTTAAACTTTAGTATATTTGTTTTATTATGTCGAAACTTTCTTTAAAAAATTTTATTGATTTAGTTGTAAAAATAGTCGCAAACGTCTATAATATAAATATAGATAGTCGCAAAAGACTAAAAAAATAAAAAGAGGAGAGTAAGCAAAATGAAAAAAGATATATTTAAAAAAGCACATGAGTTAACTAAGAAAATAATAAAAACTGGTGATAACTACAGAGCAACTTTTAAATTAGCTTTAACATTTGTTTACTCTCAGTTAAAGAAAGAGGTAGAGAGAATGGTAGAATTAAAAGGAACTGAAAAGCAAGTTAAATGGGCAAGTGAGATAAGAAATACTATGGAAACTAAGTTAACTGAAAGTATTGAAAAGTTAACAAAAGTAGTTGAAAAAATAGAAGAAAAAGGTAAAAATGCAAATACTGAAATAGCTAGAGAAATACTAGCAGATATGAACAAAAAAGCAGACGAAATATTAAATAATGAAGATGCCAGATTCTTTATAGACTACAGAACAAGATACACACATGCTTATGATTTAGTAGTTGTAAATGGAATGAAAGAAAAAATATTAGATAGACTTATGGACCTATCTAAGCAAATATAAAAATAAAGTAGTTAGGCTTCTACTCAAAAAAGCCAACTAAAAATAAAAAGGAGTTGTTTATATGGAATGTAAAAAATGTGGAAATAATATGATTTGGAATGGATATGCTATTTGTGATATAAAAGGATATAGATTATGGGCGAACCAATATGAATGTGAATGTGGAGAATATGACCATGATATACAATTATTTGAAGGGCTAATATCTTTAAAAGATGCTTGTAAGGTTTGGAAAAAAGGCGAGAGTACATTAAAAACAAATATTAAAAATGGTAAATTTGAAAATGGCATAGATTGCTTTAAATTTGGAACAACTTGGGTTATTAAAGTAAAAGCATTGGAAAGAGAATATGGAATAATAGAATAAATATACTAGAGTTTAAACCGAGTGATAATTTTTATATATCACTCTTTTTTATGCAATAAAAAACATATTTTGTGAGGTGAGCTAATGAGAGTTCCTTTAGATGATGATCTATATGAAAAAATAGATAAAATAGGAGAAAAGTTCGGCATGACAACAGACGCTCTTATTGAAATGGCTGTAGAAAGATTAATTAAAGAAATTGAAAATATAAACAAATAAAAATATATTATAAACAATAGGATTGGGGGAGCTTTAATGATTCAGATATTAGAATTGTTTGGAGGAGTAGGCTCTCCTAGAGCAGCACTAAGAAATCTAGGAGTACCTACAAAAGCAATAGATTACGTTGAAATAGATGAAAAAGCTGTAAGAAGCTATAATGCAATGTTTAAGAAAGACTTAGAGTATAAAACTCAATCAGTAGTAGGGTACAATTTAAAACCAGATATATTAATTCACGGAAGTCCATGTCAAGATTTCAGCATAGCAGGAAGGCAAGCTGGAGCAGATGAAGGAACAGAAACTAGAAGCAGTCTGATGTGGGAAACGATTAATATTATCAAACAAATGGGAGATTGGAAGCCTAAAGTAGTAATATGGGAGAATGTAAAAAATGTGTTATCAAAGCACATGATCCATAACTTCAATAGATATTTGCAAGAGATGGAAGGATTAGGATACACAAACTCCTTTGAAGTGTTAAATGCCATGGATTTTGGATTACCACAAAATAGAAATAGAGTCTTTACAATTAGTTGTTTAGATGGTACTGAGTTTGATTTTGGGAAATTACAGAAACAAGATATGAGAAATATAAGAGAATTTCTTGAACATGATGTATCAGAAGAATACTTAGTTACTCAACCAAGTGTACTTAATGCGGTAGGTAACAAAGGAATTAAAAGAGCAACTATAATAAAAGATTACTGCTATACAATAACTGAAAGACAAGATAGATGTCCAGCACAAGTCATACAGTTAGACGATTATAGGTATAGGTATTTAACAGATAAAGAACGTTGGTTGCTACAAGGATATACAGAAGATGATTATAATAATGCAGCTAAAGTTAATAGTAAAAGAGCTTTGTATAAGCAAGCAGGTAATTCTATACCAGTACCTATATTTGAAAGTATATTTAAACAGTTATTAAATATCAGTTAATAAAAGAGGAGTTTTGTTACATGGATGATGCTGCAGTATTAAAAAATGGTAGATGTAGAATTAAACCAGGTGCAATTAATAAGTTAGGTAAAAGTATACAGTTGAAATTTGGAAGAGGTAAGAATTTTGATTATAAGTATATAACGGAAACTAAAGCTATTGTTTATAAAAAAGGTATTCAATTTATACTAAATACTAAAGAATTAGAAAAATATTTTTATATTTATTAGGTGGTGGAGATTATGAAAAAATATTATGACTTAATAGGACAAAGAGTGGTTGCTTGTTTAGATTGGGCAGAAGGTTATGGATCATTAGAAGATGCAAAAAAACATCTTGGAGGAGATATAAGAGAAATAACTAAAGCAGAGTTTAAAAAATTAGGCGAAGAATACACTAACGGGAATTAAAAGGGAGATTTTAGATTATGAATTTAGAAATATTAAAACAAATAATACAGGAAGAAATTGAAATCTTAAATACAAGAGTTGCTAATGCTACAGAGTTTTATAATCAATGCAAGCGTGCAGTTATATTAAATGAAAAGTCTAATAATGAGGAACTTATAAAAAACTCAAACGACCAATTAATAAGTGCAATTGCAAAAAAGGAAAGCTTGATTGCACAAGTTGAAAAATTAGAATGGGTGCTAAGTAAGATTAGCCAATAAAACAATAATTTGATTGAGGGAGAGTAGGAGCTATGATTTATAGATTTGAAGTTAGAGGGAAGATTAAAGCAACTTGTGGACCATCTAGGTATGAAGAAGCGCATAGCTATATGAGTAATAAATTTGGACAAAGCAACGATAAAGTATTTGCTGTAGAGAGCACAAAAGCAGAAGAAATTAAAGCGTCTGCGGATTTTAAAAAGCTATTAAATAAATAAAAATTATGTATCGACCTGGTTTAAAAACAGTATAGCTGGGTCGATATATTGATAATGATAACTAAATGATAAGTAAGGTGTAAACAAAGAATATAATAAAGATGCTCTATAAGAGCAACTTTATTCAGCTGGATAAATATAAATAGAACCACCACCGACGATTACTATTCTATGTTCAGGTGTAATTTTAACTAAATTAAATTTCTCAGAGTTAGGTTGTAATCTAATAGATTGAACTAAAATCTGATTTTCATCAAATACTTGAAGGTAAACGTCTTCGGTTTGAGAAACATTCTGAACCATATATTGATTATCTTCAGAAATATTAAAATCAGCAACCTTATATACACCCTCTTTAAACACGTTAACAGCATAAGCAGTGTTACTAGATATACCTAATAAAAAACATGAAAATAATAAAAATACAATTATCTTCTTTTTCATACTTAAACCACCTTTCGAGTTTAGTTTAACTATTAAAAAGATAAATATGTGACAATTAAAATGGTAAAAATTAACAATATATAAAAATTAGGAGATTGACATGCAAGCTAAATTTATTATAGATGGAAAGCCTCAAGGAAAAGGTAGACCAAGATTAAGTTATGGGAGAATAAAGACACCAGAGGAAACGGTAATATATGAAAATTACATAAAGCTGCTATACAGAGGTACTGTTAAAACTTATTTTGAAGGGCCGGTAAAAATGATAATTAGAGCTTACTACCCTATTGCAAAAAGTGATAGTAAGAAAAAGCAAAAACAAAAGTTAGATGGGGAGATAAGACCTCATAATATAAAGCCTGATGTAGATAATGTGATTAAAGTTATATGTGATGCTTTAAATGGAGTTGCATATCATGATGATACACAAATAGTAGAGTTAGTTACTAGTAAGCATTTTACTGATAAACCAAGAGTAGAAGTAGCAATAGAAAATATTTAATATCATAGGGGGAGAGATTATGAAAAAAATAGATGAAAAAAGTTTATATAAAGCAACAGAGAAAGCATTACATAGATATAATGATGTATTAGTTAGTATTGACACTAAAGAAGATGAACTAAAAGTGCTTATAAGAGAATTAAAAGCTCTAAAGGTAGAACTTGAAGATTATCAAATAGATACTGTTCAAAATGAAACTGGAATACATACTAGCGGAATATCTAAAGCTTTAGAAAATAAGGTTTCTAAAAAAGAAAAGATTAAAAATGTAGATATACCTAATAAGAGAAAAGAGATATTTAAAAAGAAAGTAAGTATAGATAAAGATAAAACTAAGTTAGCTAACATTGATAGAGCAATAAACAACCTTGACCCAAGACAAAAGCAAATAGTAGAAAAGTTTTACAAAAGTAAAATTAAAATCTGTGATATAGCAGGGGAGATATTTTTAGAAGAAGCACAAACTCATAACATAAAGAAAATAGCAGTAAAAGCAATAGCATCTCAAATATTTGGTTATGAATATTTGGAACAAGATGATAACTTATTGAAAATGATTTAATTAAAAAAAGAGTATAGGATTTTAGTATTTTCATATGAGATAATAGTATTATAGAAAAACTCATATTTCCCTAATACCCCAATATTTTCTTAGGCGGACTCCCCTCCGCCTAGAACATGGACATGTAGCTCAATGGAAGAGCAATCGCCTTTATGTGATAGGTAGCAGGTTCGATTCCTGCAATGTTCACCAGTATGTATAAATTCTTTTATGTGATGTGAGTTGGGTAAAGCTTGCATTTCAAGTTTGATGTATTTTTATTTCAATGAAGACTAGATTAATTTCTAGTCTCTTTTTTTATTCAAAAGGGTGAGGATAATGAAGGTTTGGAAAGATGCACATGAAGTTATTAAAATGGTTCATGAGTTACCTAATGAGAAGTTAAGAAAAACGGAAAAGGAAATGGTAAGTGTTCCTAAGTTTGATAAAAGCAAAAAAGATAACCCTAGGAAATAGAGTTATCTCAATCATATTACTTAGCTTTTGGAGTATGTCTTTTATGAGGAGAAACTTTAGTTCCATCCTTTTTAGTATGTCCACTTACTTTTACAGTCATAGGTCCTTTTCTAGCAGGTTTTTCTGAACATTTACCTTTTTTAGGCATAGTATCACATCCTTTGTAAGATTTTGTTGTGGTTAATAAAATTATAGCATCAGGAGGTATATTATGGTAATAAAAGATAAAATAAAAATAGGAGCTATGACCTATGATGTTATTAAAACTCATGAAGTAATAGTATTAGACAATCAAGTTTGTAATGGTGTTATAGATCACGAAGATTTAGTTATAAAAATAAGTACTGATAGGTCTGAACAAAGACAAGAAGAAACGTTCATTCATGAATTACTACATGGGATTATTAGAGAAAGAAATCTAATTCTAGAAGATGAAGAAATGATTGTAGAAGAAATTAGTAAAGGATTATATCAGGTTATTAAAGAAAATAAAGAGATTTTTAGATAAATAAAGAGGGAAAATATCGAATTAAGTAGAAATGTGTATATAGAATATACAAGGAGGATTATACAAATGAAAAATAATACACAATCTAAGTCTACTAATAATAGTAAGATAGGTGATATTAGAGGAGGAACAACAGTAACTTATACAAGTAGACCTTTGCCTAAACCATCTCCTCAAAACCCAGGTAGCAAGAAATAGATATGAGTGAAATTTTGTTAGTGAACGATATTATTAATATTATCCCAATATTATTAGAGTATTTAGTTCCTGGATATATTTTCTTGTTAATAAGGAATTTTTCACTTTCAAAGGATGAAACTAAAGATAAATATTTAATTTTTAAGTCTATAGTAGTAAGTTATATTTTCTTACATACTATTTATCCTTTGGTTTTATGTATACTTTCTAAGATGAATATAGGAAGCGATGCTATTAGGAATATATATTTAGTTTCGATTATTGCTTTCTCAATTGCTTATAATAAAATGAAATGTGAAAAGTTTTTATTGGCTAAATTAGGAAATGGCAAAACGACAAAAGAAGATTGTTTTGATGTTATATTAGAAGATTATCCAGAGGGAGTATTAGTGATGGCGTACCTAGAAGATGAAAAGCTTATTTATACAGGTAGCTTAGTTTACTATGACGATAAATACTCTTCAAATGACAGGAAATTTGTACTTGCAGGATATACACTTAACAACTATGATGCTGAATTAATATATGATTATGAAGGTAATGAAGAAAATGTTATAGTATTATCGATGAAAGATGTAAAAAGAATTGAAATATTTAGATAGAACTCTAGAAATAGGGTTCTTTTTTATGTTCCAAAACGACGAATAGTGAGGTGGTGATATGGCTAGAGAGAGGAGCCCAAATAGAGATAAAGCTTTTGAGATATATAAAGAAAACAATGGAAATATTGCAAATAGAGAAATTGCTAAAATTCTAGATATATCTGAGAAGAGCATATCAGGTTGGAAAGCAAAAGATAAATGGAATGATAAATTAAATGGAGTACTCCAAACAAAAATACGGAGTACTCCGAAAGAGAAACGGAATAAAGGAGGGCAACCAGGTAATAAAAATGCAACTGGTCCTCCGGGAAATAAGCATGCTGTTAGTACTGGAGAATTTGAAACAATATTCTTTGATACTCTAGAAGAAGATGAACTTGGGCTTGTAAAAAGTATCAAGTTAGAAAAAAAGAAATTATTAGAGCAAGAGATCCAGCTTCTTACTGTAAGAGAAAGAAGAATGTTAAAAAGAATATCTTATTTAAAAGATACTGAAATGACATTAATAAGTAACAAACTGGGAATTGAAAAAGGTATGGATACTGACTTAAAAGAGTATGAAGGTACATTAGGCCAGATACAAAGTATAGAAGATTCATTAACCAGAGTCCAGGATAAAAAACAAAAGGCTATAGATACATTGCATAAGTTTGAAATAGATGAACAAAGATTAGAGTTAAGTGTAATGAAGCTAGAACTTGACATATTAAAGCAAGGTGGACAAGATGAAGAAGTAGAAGATGATGGATTTATGGAAGCTTTAGAAGCTCAAGTAGGTGATACTTGGGATGATTAGTGATAGAATATCAAAACTAAAAGAAAAAGTATCTAAAATGAAATCATGCAGAGGTAGCAGCACAGTAAAAAAAGCTACGATAAAGTTTAGTCCATTTTCTAAGAAGCAAAAGAAAGTATTAACTTGGTGGCTACCAAACAGTCCAGTAAGTGATAAAGATGGAATTATTGCAGATGGAGCTATAAGAAGTGGTAAAACAATATCAATGTCGCTATCATATGCAATTTGGGCAATGAGCAATTTTAACGGCCAAAGCTTTGGTATGTGTGGTAAGACAATAGGATCATTTAGACGTAACGTATTATTTTGGTTAAAGCTTATGCTTAAGTCAAGAGGTTACAAAGTTGAAGATAAAAGAGCAGATAACCTTATGATAGTTAGTAAAAAAGATGTTACTAATTATTTTTATATCTTTGGAGGAAAAGACGAAAGGTCGCAAGATTTAATACAAGGTATAACATTAGCTGGATGTTTCTTTGATGAAGTTGCACTTATGCCTGAGTCATTTGTTAACCAAGCTACTGGTCGTTGCTCTGTTGATGGTTCTAAGTTCTGGTTTAACTGTAACCCAGATGGACCATATCATTGGTTTAAAACTAACTGGATAGATAAACAAGAAGAAAAGAATATACTATATTTGCATTTTACTATGGATGATAATTTATCACTTTCAGATAAAATAAAGAAAAGATATGCAGGTATGTATTCAGGTATATTCTACAAAAGATATATATTAGGTCTTTGGGTAGTTGCAGAGGGTATTATATATTCAATGTTTGATAGAGATAAGCATGTAGTTAAAGCTTCAGACTATCAATACAAAGAGTATTATGTTTCATGTGACTATGGTACTCAAAACCCTACTTCATTTGGTTTATGGGGTAAAACAGTAGATAATAAACATGTAATGATTAAAGAGTATTATTATAGCGGTAGAACTACAGGAGTGCAAAAGACAGACTGTGAGTATTCAAATGACTTAAAAGCTTTTACTGAAGGTTATAAAATTAAATATGTAGTTGTTGACCCTTCTGCAGCATCATTTATAACACAATTAAAGAAAGATAAATTCAAGGTAAAACAAGCTAAAAATAGTGTTCTTGACGGAATTAGATTGGTAGCATCATTACTTACAGAAGTAAAAATACTATTTGATGAAAGTTGTAGTGATACATTTAAGGAATTTAGTTCATATATTTGGGATGAAGATGCTTGTAAAAAAGGAGAGGATAAGCCTATAAAAGAGCATGACCACAGTATGGATCAAATTAGGTATTATTGCAACACAGTAGTTGCTCAAAGGTCAAGCATATCAGTATTCAAATAATGGGAGGTGAGGAAAATAAATCTAAAAAGAATAAAAGATAAAATATATAGCAATAGCAAAGTAGAAAAAATAATTGAAGGTAAGAAATATTATCAAAATAATAACTTGATACTAAGACAATCTCTAATAAAAAATCCAGACCCTTTAAGAAGTGCAGATAATAGAATACCTCATAATTTCCATGAAATATTAGTTGATGAAAAAGCTTCTTATCTTTTTACTTATCCTATACAAATAGACATAGATAACAATACAAAAACAAATGAAGCTATACAAAATATACTAGGTGATGACTTTTCTAGAAAAATGAAAAATCAATGTATAGAAGCTTCAAATTGTGGTACTTCATGGGTTCATTATTGGATAGATAAGGATAATAATTTTAAGTATGCACTTGTGCCAACAGAAGAAATAATACCTTTTTATTCAAATGGGTTATATACTGAGCTAGAGGGAATTATAAGATATTATTCAACTTTAGAATATGACGAAAAAGAAGAAAAAGACATAGCCTATAGATACTTTGAATATTGGACTAATGAAAACTTAACAACTTGGAAAATAGATGCAAACAAAGAGATATTAGAAGCTAATTGCGAAGTAGGTTATCCTCAAATAATTACTCATACTTTAGGTGAAGTTCCTTTTGTTGAGTTTGCTAATAATCTAAAAAAGCAATCCGATCTAGATAAGTATAAAAGCTTAATAGATTTAATGGATAGAGTTATGAGTGGTTTTGCTAATGATCTAGACGATATTCAAGAGATAATATATATATTAGAAAACTACGGTGGCGAAAACTTACAAGAGTTTAAAAATGACTTAAAAAAGTATAAGGCTATCAAGACTGAAAATGATGGTACAGGTGGAAGTGGTGGAGTTAAAACACTTCAAATTGATATCCCTGTCGAAGCTAGAAAACTTATATTAGAAATACTAAAAAAGCAAATATATGAGAGCGGTCAAGGGTTACAACAAGATGTTGAAAGCGTAGGTAATGCAAGTGGTGTAGCACTTAAATTTTTCTATAGAAAGCTAGAGCTCAAAAGTGGATTATTAGAAACTGAATTTAGATTCTCTATAAATAAATTAGTCAAAGCAATACTTAAACATCTAAACATACCACACAAAAAAATAACTCAAACCTGGACTAGGAACATGATAAGTAACGATTTAGAAACTTGCCAAATAGCCAAAGAAAGCGTGGGAGTTATACCTATCGAATTAATTTTAAGGTATCATCCCTGGGTTGATGATGTTGAAGAAGCCAAAAGACTTAAAAAAGAGGAAGAAGAAGTAATGTTTAATGATGATTATAATGAACTAGGTGTTAATAATGCCGCTACAGAATAGTAAAGCTTATTGGGAAAGTAGAGAAAAAAATAAGCTTGAAAACTCACTTAAAGACGTAAATAAACTAGAAAAATTACTTGAAAAAGAATATAAAAAAGCTATGAAAAACATAGAAAAAGAAATTAGATTGTTATATGAAAAATATGGTAAAGATAACAATTTAAGCTTCTATGAAGTAAATAAAAAACTTATGAGCAATCAATATAAAGAATGGCGAATGGACCTAAAAGAATATGTGAAATTAATTGAAGCTACAGGAGACGAAGAGCTCTTACTTGAATTAAATACATTATCAATACGAAGTCGTATAAGTCGATTAGAAGAGACTTTGTATCGTTGCGATAAATATATCAATGAGATATATAAAACTAACTTAGAAGGTACTACGAAACTTTTAACCAATACTCTAGCAAACAGCTATTATCAAACTTTATATGACACACATAAAATACTAGGGGTTGGGCCTTCTTTTGCGTTTATTGATGATAAATTTGTAAGAGAAGTATTAAGCTTTCCTTGGAGTGGAACTGACTACTCAAAAAGAATATGGTCTAATAGATCACAACTTAAAAAAGTTCTTCATTCTGAAATAACTCAAATGATAGTTAGGGGAGAAGCTTCTTCAAAAGTTGCTAAAAGAGTGTCTGAAAAAATGAATACAAGCTTATTTAATGCACGAAGATTAATCCATACAGAACATAGCTATGTAATGTCAGAGGGAACTTGTAAAGCCTTTAAAGAATTAGGTATAGAAAAGTATGAGTTCTTGGCTACACTTGACAGCAGGACTAGTGAAGTATGCAGAAGCTTAGATGGAAAAGTATTTAATTTAAAAGATAGAGTAGTTGGTGTAAATGCGAGTCCTCTACATTGTTTTTGCAGAAGCTGCGAATTACCTTACTTTGATGAAAAAGATATTACTACTAGATTTGCACGAGGTAAGAATAATGAATCAATAGAAGTTCCTAGTGATATGAAGTATTCTGAATGGGAGAAGATATTTGTAGAAAATAAAAAATAGCATTTTAAGACGGAAGCTTATTTTATAGGCTTATTTTTATGCAACAAAATATTTTAAAGATAACGAAATAATAGAAGGGCGATATTATGAGGTTATTATTATGTATTCTTATTACAGTTAATACAATAGGTTTTGAAGCTTTATTGAGCGAAGGGAAATCTATAAAGGGAATATGGAACAAGCTTTCATATTTTGCAATGTTTGCATTACTATATTGGGTTAGTTTTAAATTCCAATAAATTAAAATTCGACCTACCTACAAGTCGTAAAACTGTATAGGCGAGAAGTGATGCGACCACTCAAAAAAGCGTACTTGGAAAGGAATTAAAATGAAAAAAGAAGAATTATTAGCACTTGGAATTGATGAAGAAGTTGCAAGAAAAATATTAGAAATTAACGGAAAAGACATAGAAAAGCATAAATCAATAGCTGAAAAAGTTAATCAAGACAAAGAAGCTTTAGCAACTGAATTAGAAGGTGTAAAAACTCAATTGTCGGAAGCTAATACTCAAATTCAAGGTTTTAAGGACATGGATATTGAGGGAATAAAAAAATCTGCTGACGATTGGAAAGCTAAGTATGAAGCAGATACAGAAGCTTTGAGAACTCAAATGAAACAAAAGGAATATGATTTTTCAGTTGATAAGTACCTAGGTCAACATGAGTTTGTTTCTGAATTTACTAAAAAAGCTTTTATGCAAGAATTTAAAGCAAAAGAATTTAAGCTAGAAGAAGGTAAGTTTTTAGGTGCTGATGATTTTATCAAAGAATTTAAAGCATCAAATGAAGGTGTGTTTAAGGCTGAAGTATCTAATGATCCAACACCACAAACACCACCGACTTACACATATTCACCGGCTGGTGGAAACTCGAGTAATGCGGATTTAGCAACACAAGCATTAAACGCAGTTTTAGGAAATTAAAAAAATATTTTGAAAAAAAGGAGAATTTAAATTATGGCAAATACAATAGCTTATGCACAAGTATTACAAAGTGCTTTAGATCAAGTAGCAATACAAGAAATATTAACAGGATACATGGATAAAAACGCAGGAAAAGTAAAATACAATGGTGGGAAAGAGGTTAAAATACCAGTAATAACTACAAGTGGGTTAGGTGATTATGCAAGAGGGTCAGCTAATGGCTACGCAGGGGGAGATATAAAGCTAGAATATAAAACACATGAAATGACACAAGACAGAGGTAGAAAATTTACTTTAGATGCTATGGATGTTGATGAATCTAATTTCGTAGCAACTGCAGGAAGTGTTATGGGAGAATTCCAAAGAACTCATGTTGTGCCAGAAATAGATGCTTATAGATTATCTGCTTTAGCAACTACGGCTATGGGAGTTGCAGGAGATGCAAATGCTAAGTATTCGTATACACCAGCTAAAGAAACTGTATTATCAGAGATTAAAAAAGGTATAAAAGTTGTAAGAGAAAATGGGTACAATGGTCAATTAGTAATACACGTTACTTATGATACTTTATTAGCAATAGAAGAAGCTTCTTTAGCTAAGTTAGGTACTGTAACTTTTTCAGTAGGTGGAATAGATACAACAGTTCCTGCAATAGATAAATGTCCTTTAATAGTTACGCCTCAAAACAGAATGTATTCTGCTATAAAATTAAATGATGGTACAACAAGTGGTCAAGAAGCTGGAGGGTATGAAAAAGGAACATCTGCAATAGATGCAAACTTTATAATAGTGCCTGTTGATGTTCCAATAGCAGTAACTAAGCAAGATAAAATGAGAATATTTGACCCAGAAACAAACCAAAATGCAAATGCTTGGGCAATGGATTATAGAAGATATCATGATTTATGGGTATTAGAAAACAAGAAAAACTCTGTATATGCTAACTTTAAGGAAGCGAAACCTCTATAGTATGTATAAACTAATCAAAGGAAATGTAGAGAGGGAAGTTGATAATTCAGCTTCTCTTTCTTTTTTTCAATCACAAGGATATAAATTAATTGAAGCATTGAGAGTTGAAGATAGTACAAAGACAGAGTTTGAAGGAAATGAAAATACAGAGGATAAAGAAATAGAATTAATTGAAAATGAAAATGTAGACTTTGAAGAAAGTTTCAATGTGACAACAGAAGAAGAAATAATTGAAGCAGAAATCGAACCGGAAAAACCTAAAAAAAGAGGGAGAAAAAAAGGTGAGTAAATATGGTTGAAAATATAAAACTAGCCTTAAATTATCAAGATAGCACAAAAGATCAACTCATTTATTTTTATATAGAAAAAGTTAAACAAAAAATATTAAATTATTGTAATTTAGAAGAAGTTCCAGCTCAATTAGAAAGCTTTATAGAGGACAAAGTTATAAACATACTTGAAAATCAATTTAGAGACGAAAAGCAAGTAAAGTCAGTAACTAGAGGAGATACAAAAATAGATTATAATGTTACTACACCTAGTGAAACTACTGTAAATACTTCTTTTTCTAATGCCGATAAAATTGCTTTAAATGGCTTTAGAAAGTTAAGAAAATAAGAGCGTGGTGAGTGAATATGAAAGAAATCAAAGTTAATGTAAAGATAGATGCAGAAAGTTTCAAAGAAGAATTGAAAATAGCATTGAAAGAAGTTATTCAAGAAATAGAAATAGAAAAAGAAAAAATTGATATTGATAAATTCTCAATGGTACTTAGCGAATGCATTAAGAAAAATGTAATATTAGGAAAGTGTTATTAGGTGGTGGAAAGTTTGAATTTTGAAGCTGAAATTTTAGAAGAAACTTACAATGATTTAGTTACTATCAAAAGAAATACTAAATCTAAAAATATAGTTACTGGTATAACTGAAAATATTGAAATTATAATAGGTGAAAATATTAAATGCGCCTTATCAAAATTAGATACCCAAACATCTATTATTACAAGTGATGGAGTAGGTAGTTTAGTCTTTACGCATAAACTTTTCACATCTCCTAACATAGATGTATTAGAGGGAGACATATTAGAAGTGTCTAGCATGGGAAGAATATCTGCTTATTTAGCTTCCAAACCTTTTTATTATAGTTCGCATAGTGAAACATTGATAACGTACAAAGAGAGAGTTTAAAATGGAAATAGAAGGACTGAATGATTTAATAAAAACTTTAGATAATTCACCTGGAGAATTTGAAAAAGAAGCTAATAGAATTATTAATGTTGTAGGTTTGAAGCTTCTAAAAAAAGTGAAGCTTAAAACACCGGTAGATACAGGGGCATTGAGAAGAAGTTGGCAAGGCACTAAAGGGAATTTGTCTTTTACTGTTAGCAATAATACAGAATATGGTCCATATGTTGAATATGGTCATAGGGTTGGCAAAACCAATAAAGTGGTTGATGGTAGATATATGCTTACTAAATCAGTAAAAGAAATAGAAAAAGAACTAGAGAATGGATTAGAAACTATGATTGAAAACTTATGGAAGTAGGTGCAAAATGCTTACTTATAAAGATATATTATTTGCTATAACTAAGATACTATCAGATGACAGTAATGTTGATGTAATAGTAGACGATGTAGAGGGTATATTTAACAAAGAATGTTTTTATGTATCTATAATACCTTTATCAAATACGGCTGCTGCAAGAATTATTGATGAAAAAAGTTTAATGATAAGTATAAAACATTTTGGTGGCGACAAACTGAAATGTTATGATGTAGCAAATGATTTAAGTAATTTATTTAATAGAAATATAAAAGTGAATGATAGGTTTTTAAACATATCTAATACAGAGCCGAATATCTTCAAGGATAAAGTAGGTAGTGTATTAGATTTTTTAATTACTATAAGTTACTTTGATGAAATTAATGTTGTAAATGAAACTTATGAAAATATGCAAGATGTAAATTTGAATACGAAAGAAGGGTGATTATATGGGATTACCAATTATTAATATAAGCTTCAAGCAACTTTCTAAAACGGCTTCTATAAGGTCAGAACGTGGTATTGTTGCACTTATATTGAAAGATACAACAACTTTAAAATTTGTTGTTAACGATGAAAGCGATATAGATTTATCATTAACAGAAGCTAATAAAAATTATATAAAAGATTGCTTGAAAGGTAATGTTAATAAACCTAATAAAATACTAGTTTATATCATAGGTACAAGTGGTACGCTTGACAATGCACTAGCTTATTTTGAAAGCCAAGAATTTAATTTACTTTGTATGCCGAGCGCTGAAACGCTTGATAATACTAAAATTAAAGCTTTTATAAAGAAAATGAATGATGTTGTAAAATATAGAACTGATGCGATACTTGCTAATGATGTTGCAGACTACGAAGGTATATATAATTATACAGCGGATGGAATAAAAGTTGGTGGTGTAGGTGTGACTACTGAAAATCATCTACCTAGAATAGCTGGACTTATAGAAGGTACACCACTTTCACAAGCTATTACTTTCTCGTCACTTAATGAAGTTGATGAAATTGAAACTCTAACAAAAGAACAAGCAGATACAAGAATAAATAATGGTGAGTTAATTTTAGTTAGGGAAATGGGTAAAATAAGAATTGCTAGAGGTGTAACTTCTTTAACTACTTTATCGGATCCAAACGCTAACGCTATGCAAAAGATTAAGTTGAGAAAAACAACTAATCTAATACACAATGATTTAAGAAAAGTTATAGTTGAAAAATACATAGGTAAAGTACCTAATAACTATGATAATAAATGTATATTGATAACTGAAATAGCTTCTTATTTAGACGATTTAGCAATAGAGCAATTAATTGAAAAAACTGTATTTGTTGGCATAGATGTAGAAGCACAGAAAAAGTGGTTAAAAGATAATACAAACTTGGATGTAAATTCAATGACAGAGCAAGAAATAAAAGAAGCTAATACACAAGATAAAGTATTCTTGGATGTAAGTATAAAACTAGTTGATGCTATTGAAGATGTATTTATTGATGTGGCATTGTAGGGGGTGTTTAAATGGGTGTAGATGCTAAAAGAGTAATAAATGGAACGTATGGAGAAGCTTGGTGCAATGGTGTTCAGTATAATGAAACTAAAGGACTTCAAGCTAAGATAAATAAAAACAAAGAAACAATATCACAAGCTGGAACACTAATGAACGCTACGAAAGTAGTAAGTACAGATGGTAAGGGATCAGTTACTTTCTATAAAGTTGATAGTAGCATATTAGAAATGGAACTTGATGCACTTGAAAAAGGTATAGATTTAAAGCATACATTAATAACAAAGTTAAACGATCCCGACGCTTGGGGTTGTGAAAGATTAGCTTTAGAGGGTGTTAGCTTTGACGATATAACTTTAGCTGATTGGGAACTTGCAAAGCTTGGTGAGGTTGAAATGCCTTTTACGTTTGAAAAAGTTAGAAGATTAGATGTTATAAATAAAAGATAGATTATAGGCTAGGGATTTTTTCTCTAGCTTTTTATTTTGAATATAAGGGAGAAATGTTATGAATTTAGTAGAAAAATTATTAAAAATAGATGCTAATCAAATAGAAATGCCAAAAGATGTTTATACAATGTATTGTGCGAAATTAAAAGAAGAATTTGACTTCGATATTCAAGCAATAGATGCAGAAAAATATATAAAAATTCAATCAGATTCAATGGAGTTTGGTGAAGAAGGATTTGAAGAATTAAAGGTATATGATATGAAAGTTAAGATATTAATAGAGGGTTGCCCAATTTTTAGAAATCAAGATGTATTGGAACACTTTGATGCAGTTACACCAAAAGAACTTATAAAGAAAATGTTATTAGCAGGAGAAATAAATAAACTGTCTGATGCAATAACAAAGTTAAATGGTGTAACTAGTGAAAAGAAAAAGAAAAAGGATATTGAAGAAATAAAAAACTAATCAAGTCAGATGGTGAAGTAGCTTTAATGTATGAATTATTCAGACATAAAAAGGTTATGCCATCTGATTATTTTTTTAGAAAAAGTGGCGAAAAGCTAATAATTAGAGCCTTTTTAGAGCAAGAAGTCAAAGAACACAATGACGAAATAAAAGCTATGGAAAGGAGGTAACTATGCAAGATAAGACACTTCAAGCAGTTATAAAATTAAGAGATGAAATGTCCTCACAGTTAAAAATAATAAATGACAATCTTAAAGCAGTTGATAAAACTACAAAAGAAAATAAAAAGACTATGAAAGATTATTCTAAAGCACTTAAAGATGTTGGTAAGGTTGCAGCTGTAACGGGTGGTGTAATAGTAGCAACTCTAGGAAGTGCTTTTGCTTATAGCGTAAAACAAGCAATTGAGTTTGAAAGTGCGTTTACAGGTGTAAAGAAAACCGTTGAAGCTACACCAGCACAATTAGAAGCTATTAGCAAAGGTCTAAGAGAAATGTCTAATGAAATACCCAAGTCAGCAAGTGAATTAGCAGGAATAGCAGAAATAGCAGGGCAATTAGGTATAGAAACAGGAAATATATTGAGCTTCACTAAAACTATGGCAATGCTTGCAGATACTACTAACATAGTAGGCGAAGAAGGAGCGTTGCAATTAGCAAAGTTTATGAATGTTATGGGTACTGACCAAGGCTTAGTTGATAGGCTTGGTGCTTCTATCGTTGATTTAGGTAATAATTTCAGTACAACTGAAGCAGATATATTAAATATGGCTACTAGGTTATCAGATTTAGGAATATTAGCAGATTTTAGTGAAACCCAAGTATTGGCATGGGCAACTTCTATGTCAAGTGTAGGAATTGAAGCCGAAATGGGTGGAACGGCCATGAAAAAAATGGTAACTGAAATAGAAAGAGCAACTTTAAGTGGTGGAAAGTCTTTATCACAATTTGCTGATATTGTTGGCATGAGTGCTAGTGAGTACAAGAAAGCTTTTGAAACTGATGCTTCTAATGCTACTTTAATGTTCTTAAAGGGACTAAATAAAGTAAAGCAAGAAGGTGGAAGTATATCAAAAGTATTAGATGATATGGATATAAAAGAAGTTAGATTGAGGGAAACAATTATTAAATTAGCTTCAGCACATGAAGATACGGCAAAAGCTTTAGGTTTATCCAATGAAGCATGGCAAGAAAATAATGCACTAAGTAAAGAAGCTGAACAAAGATATGGAACTACAGAAAGCCAGTTGCAACTTATGAGAAATCAAATAAATAACGCTAGTATAGACATAGGTAATGCACTTTTACCAGCTTTAAGAGATGCAATGGAATTTGTTGGTGGACTTGCTAGAAGCTTCTCTAATTTAGATCCACACACAAAGCAAACTATAATAACGCTTGGTCTTGTAACTTTAGGTATAGGAACATTATTGCTGATAGGTGGTAGCTTCTTAATATTTATAGGTGCGTGTATTAGTGCCGTTGGTGCAATAAGTGGTGCTTTAGCTTTATTTGGTTTAACTATCGGTGGAGTTATGTTGCCACTAACAGTACTTGTATTAGCTATAGCAGCAATAATAGGAACTGTTATATTAGTTAAGAAAGCATGGGAAAGTAACTGGAACGGAATACGTGACCATTTCCAAAATGTAATTGATACCATGAAAGGTTGGTGGGACTCTTTCACTTCATGGATTTCAGAGCCTGTAAATGCTTTTGTAAGTGTAGCGAAAGGTGAAACTAATGTAGCACAAGGTAACACTAAAAGAAACGCTTATGGTGGCAAAATAACTCGAAATAATGAACTAAGAAGGTTGCACGAAGGGGAAAGAGTTTTAACTAAGCAAGAAACAAACCAACTAGACCAAAACGGTGGCATAGGTGGAGGAATTACAGTAGCAAAATTAGCTGACACGATTGTAGTAAGAGAAGAAGCTGACATTGATAAAATAGCAGTTGCACTTGCTAAGAAAATAAAACAGCAAAGACTTGCATTTGCAGGAACTTATTAAGGGGGTGGTATTTTGGAAATTTATTTTAAAACAGACACGAGAAATCTTAGGTTGCCAATATTACCGCCAGAGATTACTGTAAATGGTGGCACAGTTGAAACTAGTATAAATTTGTTAGGCATTGGAGAAGTAAGTATATTTGGTGGAAAGAAGCTTCAAGAAGTAGAGATAAGTTGTTTTTTCCCTAGCTTGAAAAATTCTCAAAGTTATTCCTTCTTGCAAGTAAAATCAAAAGTTGATCCTTATTATTATGTAGCGCAGTTTAAATGGTGGTTGAAATATAACCAAGTTATACAATTGATAGTAACGCCTAGCTTATTAAGTATACCGGTAAGAGTAGTATCTTTTGAATACGGTGAAAAAGATGGCACAAGGGATGTTTATTATACTGTTAAATTAAAAGAAGTTGCAGAAATAAAAGTTAACAAATTAAATAATACATCAAGTAATGCTAGTGCTAATATTCAAAGACCGCCAAGCCAAACACAAGAAAAAGCTAGTAGCACTCAAAAAACTCATACTGTAAAGCATGGTGAAAGCTTATGGCTAATAGCACAAAAACATTATGGTAATGGATCTCAATATCCTAAAATAAAAAATGCAAATATCAATAAATATCCTAGCTTGAAACAAAATAATATAATTTATTCTAATTGGATATTGGTGATACCTTAATGATAACTCAATTAACTGTTAAAAACGAGAAAGGTGAATGGCTTGATATATCAGATTTAGTCATAAATGTTGTTATAGAGGGAGATTACAAGCAGGGTGCTAGGAAACTTACTTGTGATTATGTGGCTTCTAGTATAGATAAAAGTATACCTATTGCAGAGTTTGACGAGTTCGATTCTGTAAGCTTCTATCAAGATAAAAAATTGATTTTCAAGGGTACTATATACGAGATTTCAAAGGATAGTAGTAATAATAGCATGAGTTTCTATGCCTATGACGAAGGTGTAAGAACTCTTAAAATAAAAACGGCTTATATGTTTAACAATAATAGTATCAATAACGTTATGGACTCTATTATAAAGAACTTCAACATACCATGCGAAAGTTACATAAAATCTGATTTAAAGATAACTAAGACATTTATAGGTAAAAGTCTATACGATATAATAATGAGTGTTTACACAGAACTTTCAAAGACTACTGGTAAAAAGTATATGCTTGAATGGACTTCTAGTGGTAAAATGCGAGTAGTTGAAAAGGGTATAATAACACTTAATATTACATTTGAAGAATATAACAACTTAATAAATTCTAGTTATGCAGTAAACTTAGATAATATTATAAACTATGTATCTGTAATTGATGAAAATAATAACGTTGTGAAAGTAGTTCAAGACGAAGAAACTATAAAAAAATATGGTAGATTTGTTGATGTAATGAAACAAAGTGATAGTCAAGATCCTATTCAAGAAGCTAAGTCAATGTTAAAAGGTTCTGAACGTACTTGTAGTTTGAGTGGGTTTGGTGATTATACTTGTATTACAGGCAGGGCAGTAACCGTTAAAGACTCATATACAGGACTTAAAGGGTTGTTTTATATAGATAGTGATAAGCATACTTGGAGCAACGGAGTTTATTCAATAGATCTAGAGTTAAACTTTAAAAATATAATGAACGAAATGGATGCGAGTGAACAAAATTCAGAAACTCATACTGAAGAAAGTTTAAAAGAAAGTACGGTAAGAGGTGGAAGAACTTATCCTGCCGAATTTACGGCTTATTATCCTTCCAATGACAAAATGCAAGGTGGCTTTTATGATGCTATGGGTAACAGATTAAACCCTAGTAAATTAACTTGTGCGTGTCCGAAGGAAGTGCCGTTTAATACTAAAATTCAAGTCCTTAATACTAATACTGATAGAGATAGCTTAGTATATACGTGTACTGATAGAGGTGGAGCAATTAAGATTGTTGATGGTGTATATAAAATAGATTTACTTATGAAAGATAAATCTAGTGCAATTGCTTTTGGTCGAAGAAAAGGAAGCGTTAAAATAGGCGTAGATGTAGTTGAGAATGTTAAAAGTGATAGTGACAGTAGTTATGTTGGTGATAGTAGCATAGGAAGTAGATTAGTTTCTGAAGCTAGAAAATATTTAGGTGTACCTTATGTATGGGGCGGTACTACTAGCAGAGGTTTAGATTGTTCTGGGTTAACTCAATTAGCACATAAAAATTGTGGCATAAGTATTCCTAGAACTTCGGCAGTGCAGAGTCAAAGTGGTAAAAGCGTATCTAAGGCAAACTTACAAGCTGGTGACTTGGTATTCTTCAGTACAAATGGCACAGGAAAAGTAAGTCATGTTGGTATGTATATTGGTAACGGTCAAATGATCCATGCACCTTCACCTGGGCAAGTCGTGAAGATTGAATCTATAAATTCAAGTTATTTTTCTTCAAAATATATAAATGCTAGGAGGTATTATGGCTAATCCTTACAATGATTTAATAGAAATATTTAGAGAAGAAGGAGGTCATAATAGTAACCCTCCTTTTTATTTTGCAATAGTTACAAGTGACTATCCTAACTTAAAAGTAAAGTTTGATAACATGGAATTAGATAAAAATATGTTACTTATAGATAGCTTCTTATTAGAAAGACAAAAACAGATTGTAACTGAAATTAATGATAGTCATACTCATACAATAAATTCTTTAACTGATTTATTGAAAAAGGGTGACAGAGTAGTTTTAATTAGGGATAGAGAGAAATTTATAATTATGTCTAAGGTGGTGAGTCTATGAGTTTTTTCCCTTTTATTAATCCACCGATACAAGAAATTGAAAGTGAATTGCCTTTATATACTGAAATAGCTTGGGACTTTAAAAACAATATTCCAATAGTTGAAAATGGAGAATTTAAAAAAGTTGAAGGAAATGAAGCTATAAAGGTATGGGTATATAAAGCATTGCTTACAAATAGATATGAACATTTAATATATAGCTTTGATTATGGAAGCGAATTGTCAGAGCTTAAAGGACAAAAATATACTAGAGAACTTACTGAAACGGAAGCTAAAAGATACATAAAAGAAGCTTTAGAAATTAACCCTTATATAACTGAAATTGAAATTGTAGATGTAAGCTTCATTGATGATAAATTAACCGTAAATATACAATTAGAAACTGTATACGGTAAAACGGAGGTGAAACTCTAAATGTATGAAAAACAAACTTGCGAAGCAATAAAAGAAAGAATGTTATCTAGCATAGAAGGACTTGATATAAGAGAAGGAAGCGTAACAAGTGATATGCAGAGTCCTAAAGCTTTGGAAGTGGCAAACTTATATTTTGAATTAGACAATGTTTTAAATATGTTTTTCTTGAAAAATAACTCATATGACTTTTTAGATGACAAAGCAGATGAATGGGGATTATACAGAAAAGAAGGTACAAAAGCAAACGGTAAAGTAACCTTTGTAGGTCAGGCTAATACATTAATCGAAAATGGAAGTATATTAGAAATGGATCAACTAAGATTTATATTACTTAATGATGTAATTATAGGTCAAGACAATAGTATAGGATATTTAGAAGCTACTGAAATAGGTAGCATTTTTAATGTGCCTAAAAGTTGCGAGTTTAAACTGACTACAACTATAAATGGAATTACTTCAATAACTAATGCTGAAGCTTTTAGTGGTGGTGCTGATACTGAAAGTGATGAAGAATTAATAAAAAGATTTGAAACTTACAAACAGAAAATATCTACAAGTGGTAACAAGAATAACTACTATAATTGGACTATGGAAGTTGAAGGTGTAGGAGATTGTAAAGTGTATGATGCAGATGATTTAGGTGTTGCAGGAAATGTACAAGTTGTAATAGTAGATAGTTTAAGGACAGGGGCAGAATCAAATCTAGTTAATAATGTAAAAGCACATATAGAAACTAAAAGACCTGTAGGTGCTAATATTACGGTTGTATCGGCTACTGAAAAAACTATTAATATAAATGCAACTATCTTTACGGCTGATGGGTATAACTTAGAGCAAGTCAAATCAGAGATAGAAAAAAATGTAACTAAATATTTATACGATAATGCTTTTACAACTTCTTATGTATCTGTTGCTAGAATAGGAAATGTTATCTTAGACACTAACGGAGTATTTGATTATAGTAATTTTACTGTTAATGGTGGTACTAATAATATAGCTTTAACAGATACAGAAGTAGCAGTTCTAGGTGAGGTGGTTGTGATATGAGTTTAATATCTCAATTACCTTCTTTTTATTCAAATTCTAAATATGTAAAAAATATTATGGAGTGTGATGAAAAAGAAATAAATTTACTTATAGAAGCTTTGAAGGATTTAAGAAATCAATTCTATATAAATACTGCTACATGGGGACTTGAATTTTATGAAAGAGATTTAGGAATTGAAGTAGATATAAATAAACCTTATGATGAACGCAGAGAAGCTATAAAAGCTAAAATGCGAGGTCAAGGAACTACAACAATACAAATGATAAAAGATACCTCTATGGCTTTCACAGGAGGTAAAATAGATATTATTGAGCAATGTGAAGCTTATCACTTTGTAATTAAATTTATAGACGTTTTAGGTACACCTAAAAACATTGATGATTTTAAGGCTATGATAGATACAATAAAGCCAGCACACTTAACATATTCTATTGAGTATCTTTACAATATATGGAATATGGTTAAAGCGAAGACCTGGAATGATGTCAAAACTCTTACTTGGCAACAAATTAAAGAAACAAAATTAACCTAATAAGAGGGTGATTAATTTGAAAGAAACAATTAACTTAAAATTAAAAAAATATGATTATACAGATACGGTCGATATGTCAACGGCACATAATCCAAATATGGATATAATAGATACAGAAATTAAGAAACTTATAGATATTTTAGGAAGTGGATTAGAAGCTTCTAATATAACAATAAAAGATATAAGTAATTTATTTGTTGCTTTGAACGTAGAAGAAGCTTTAATAGAAGTTATGACAAAAGCAAAAGGTAATGAAACAAGTATTTTATCGCTTACTGAAAAAGTGGATGGTGCTAAATCTAAACTAGCAACTGAACAAGATAAGTTCGTTGACTTAATATATTAAGGAGGTGATTTAATGGCAATAGAATTTATTGAAACCTTGACAAGTACATTGACAGGAAGCGATTTAATCACACTTTTACATCCTGGGTTCGGAACTACGGTATACACTGTTGGCATGCCTTTTGATAAATATATAGACAATAAATTGCAAATCGAATATTTAGTTTCTACATATAGATATTGTCATTCTATTTCGTGGCAAAATCTAAAAGTAAATGGTCTTATAGATGGTACTAAAAAAATCACTCTGTTCGGTAATGAGTATAACGCATTTATTCCAACAGGAGAGATCACAGACCCAAATAATCAATACAATTTATTTGATATAAACAAAAATACAGGTAACGCTTACATGATATGTAGAGAGTTGCACGCAGGATACCAAGATAGGTGCGTTACTAGAAATTCTCCTACTAGTCAATCATCTTATTCAACTACGAGTTTCTCTGACGGTATATACATAAAATTAGTATTACAAAGGCAACTTAACTGTCCACCAACTTTTAATATTCAAGATGAAAATCTAGGTAATAAGGAAAAAACATTTACTATTCCATATACTGTAACAGATGTAGATGGTGATACATTCACACTTATAGAGAAACTAGACGGTACTGCAATACGTACACTTAATAATCAAACAAGTGGAACTAGTTATACCTTGGATTTATCTAATCAATGGGACACTCTAAGTTATGGAAAGCACAAAATAGAAATAATAGCAACAGATACAAACGGATTAAGTTCAACTGTAACTATAGCATTCAATAAAATCAAAGCGCCTATACAAAAACTACCTGCTAATGCAACGCTAGTTGAACGTGCAAATTTCACAGATGAAATGAATAAAGAAATAGAATATCAATTGAGTAGGCTTGAGTCTAACCTATCCGACAAAGGTGTAGTAGTTGTTCCTGGTGCTAAAATGTCAACTATGGTTGATAAGGTTGGCGATATACCTTTGGGCAAGAGGTGGGCAAGTGGTTCTTCTTTTGAGTCTTCTTCTGTAAATAAATCGTTTACACTTGTTAATAATTCCAAAACGGCACTTAGATATGTATCTATACCTAAATTAGAGTTTGAACCTAGCTTTATAATAGCATCTTCACCCGACAATAATGGTCTTAATGATTATATGCGCTTATCAGTACTTAGTAATTTTAAAAATGGTACTACAAACTCAAAAACAGTTAAATGCGCCTCGTATTCTAACGGTATAGTCAATAATAATAGCTATAATTTTTTAGCTAACGAACTTGTATTTACAGATACTGAAATACATATACCAGTAACATTAGGGGATAAATTTGATTGGATAGCAATAGAATAAGGAGGTAATCAAATTGATAAAAAAGTTAGGAACTAAGATATATTATTGCTTGTTAACAGGAAATGTAATAAAGATAATAGGCGATATGCAAGGATATGTAAGAGAAATAACTTTTGATGAAGATTGTGAAATATATGTAGAGTTAAAAGAACGTGATAAAAACACTATAGGATTATTAAATTTTGAGTACGGTGAATATCCTATATTAAGTGCAAATAGTACAGGTGTTATGGTAAATGTTGAAACTAAAGAATTGATATTTAGTTATGAGCCTTTACCCGAAGAACCGCAAGAACCAACGCTTGAAGATAAGGTTGAATATCAAGCACATAAAATATCCATTTTAGAATCACAAAATAAAGATCTAGAAAATGCTTTAGTAGAACTTGCATCTATAGTAGGAGGTGCTTAATATGGTTAAGATATACGTTAAAAGAATAAAAGAAGGTACTATGACTATTGAAGAAGTTCCTATTAGATGGAGAGAAGAAGTTGAGTTAGAATTGAAGACACAAGGTGTAATATAGAACTTTTAAGAGTTCTTTTTTTATGGCTAGAATTATTTTCTAGCCTTTCTACATTGTACATTTGGAGGGGATTTATATGAAAAAGCAAAGTGATAAATTATTTATCCAAGGTGAGATAAACCCTATAAATACAAGAAAGTATGATGAATATATAGATTATTGTAAACTAAAGGGATTGTCTGATAATACGTTGGAAAGTTATACATATGATATGCTTCAATGGTTTAGATATTTAGGTGATAAAACATATGATGTGATTACTCAAGAAGATATTGAAGAGTTTATAACATACTGTAAGTTATACGGTAATAACGAAGATAGACTAAGAAGAAGATGCGCTAGCATAAGCTCTTTCTATATGTTCTTAAGACGTAAAAAGATGATTAATACAAATCCAGTAGAGTTTTTAGATAGACCTCAGAAAAAGTTAAATGTAAGGAAAAAGATATTTTTAAAAGAAGAGCAAGTAAAAGACATAAAAGATAATTTACATACTTTAAATGATATAAGAATTGAAGTATATGTATTACTATCATTATCGTGTGCAGGTCGTATTAATGCTATACAAAATATTAAATGGGAAGACATAGATCTAGAGGAACGAGAAATATCTGCAATAGAAAAAGGACCTAAAGAAGTAACATTAATATTCTCTGATGAAGTTAAAGAAAAACTACTAGAGCTAAAACAATTTTACAAAGAAAAAGGTATAGTAAGCGAATACGTATTTGTTACATATATAAGAGGAGTTAGGCAAGCAAGTAAAGCAACTTTAAGGGATTGGTGCACGAAAGCAGGCAACTTAGCAGAGGTACAAAAGTTACACCCTCATGCTATGAGAAGAAGTACAGCAACTTTGCTTAAATCAAAAGGGATGGATTTAGAAGATATATCGGAGTTATTAAATCACAATGATACAAAAACAACTCAGATATACATCAAGAAAGATAAAAAGAAAATAAAAAATCTAAAAGACCAATTTCAAATTTAGGAGGGATAAAGTGATAGAGATAAGAAGTATTATAGAACTTTTAGCAATAATGGTAGGAATTAAATTAATATTGGAAAATTGGAAACCTCCAATACCTGTTAGTTATCAAGCACTATTAATGCTAGCTATAGGAGGAGTTGGAGGATGGTTTATTAATCCTACTAAAGAAGGGCTTATAACTGGGCTAATCGGTGGAACAGTAGCCTTTTGGGGACGTAAAATATTTGCCGAAATTAAAGAAATAGAAAATGGGAATGAGGAGGTAAAGTAATTATGTCAATTAATTTCAATAGAAAAGCATGCGTTTTAGATTATGGTCATGGTGGTACAGATCCAGGAGCGTGCAGTGGAAGTTACAAAGAAAAAGATTGGAATTATGATACAGGAAAAGCATGCAAAGATGAACTTTTAAAATATGATGTTACTGTTTATGAAACTAGAACTGCAGACCAAACACTTTCATTGGAACAAAGGTGTACTATAGCAAATAAATATAATGCACAGTATTTTATATCAATCCATCATAATGCTGGTGGAGGAGACCGAGGAGAAACTATATACTCTATCTATGAAGGTGAAGGCAAGGAATTAGCAACTAAAATATCTAATGAGTTAAAAATAATAGGTCAATCTACAGTTAAAGAATATAGTAAAAAACTTGATAACTCTAATCAAGACTATTTTGGAGTTATTAGAGGAACTAAAATGCATTCTATAATAGTTGAAGTATGTTTTATTGATAATTCGAAAGATAGAGAGATAGCAGATACATTAGAAGAAAGAAAAAGAAATGGTAGAGCTATAGCTCATGGTATTTTAAAACAGATGGGAATAAAAATAAATAATAATAAACCACAGGAGGAAGTTGATATGGATAAAATTGTAGTATACTTTGGAGATGCAGATCTATTTGCTGCAGTAATGGTAGCACAAAAAAATAAATGCCCACTTATGAAAAAAAGCGATTTTGATGCAAGTGGACTTAATGTAAAAGAAATAATACAAATAGGTGGTAAAAAAGAGGATACAGATAGATTTGCTACTTTTAAGAATGCAACTAAATTAGTGTAATTCAGTTTTAACGAGAGTATAAGCTATGATATTTTACTAGTGTTCATTTAGTTTGTAGCACTCTTTTATTATTAGTATAAAGTTATGATGTTATAATGTTATTATCTATTAATATAAGTTGGGTCATAAGGGGGACGTAAGGTGTATAAGAAACTTTTCAGAAATAAAAGAAGTAAAGAATTAGAAATGAGAGTGAATCAGTATAGAGAAAATAATATTAATGATATTTGCTATGATGACGTCATGATAGATAAATACAGAGAAAAAATATATTTAATAGCTACATTAGATAAAAATTGTGGATTTGGTGTAATACATATATTTAGCTTATTATCATGCACGGATAAAGTAACATTTATTATCAACGAGAAAGAACTTATAATTGGGGATATTATGATATTTAAGCATATCAATAGAGGGATAGGAAGCCAGTGTATATCGATATTAGTTGAATTAGCTAAACTAAATAGTATAGATAAAATTACAGGCGAGTTATCTCAAGTAGACGCAGATCATAGAGATAGACAAATGTACTTCTATAGAAAGAATGGATTTACGATAAATAGTAATAAATTAATTAAATTAATATAGTACTTATAGTTAATGTTAAGAATACCTAAAAATACAAATATTATTAAAATTATAAAAAAGTAGTAGGCGCATAGCTTACTACTTTTTTATTTTACATCTAATGATTCAAAAAATAATTCGCTTATATGTTTAAAAAACATATCTTTATCATGTCTAATGATATCATCATTATTGAATAGATCTTTAATATGATTTAAAACAACTTTATTATCTATAATGTTAAAATCATTAGTTTTTATATTTCTAATATCACTAATTCCTAATAAATAATCTACTGATACATCAAAGTAAGAAGCAAAATGAATTAATGCTTCAACCTCTGGTTTTCTTCTATCATTTTCATATTGAGATATAGCTGCTTTTGAAAATGTATACCCGTATATCTTATTATAATCATAAGCCAACTCTTGCTGAGTTAAGTTTTTTTCTAATCTTAGTTGTTTGAATCTTATTCCAAAAGACATAAATATTATTTCCCCCTAGTTTTTGAAAACTTCAATTTCTACATTACCAAATATAGCTAATAAAATCAATAATATCATTTCCGGTGTCCATAGATACAAATTTACAAAGTTTAAAATTTCGTATATATTTTCACCTCGAATAAGTTATGTACTAACTAAATTATTTTTATACTACGATAAGAAATTTATGATATCTATTTATTTGATTAATTTCAAAATAGTATCTTTCCCATACTGCTTATATAAGCTATTAATCCATTCATCATATGTCTTTGCTGATATATATTCACTTTTACCTGTTATAGGGTTTCTGCAAGACCTTTGCTCACCTTCGTTAAATTCAAACTCAAAGTGTGATATAGTAGTGCATCTACAATTTCTATGGAAAGGAGGATGATTTACACCAACTTTGGCATCTTTATATTTAAAAACTTTACCATCCATTTTAGAACAGATACTACATGTATGTATATCTAATGATACACTAATTTCATATCTCCCATTTGGGTCCATATCGGAGAAATCATAACTACAATCAATTTGATAAGTTATATCTGAGAATGCACTGTTAATAACTTGCTTATCTAATTTATCATATAGAAGCCTAGTGGCTAGAGGTGTGGATGGCTTAGATCCTAACATATCTGAAAGTATGTATGCAGACTTAATTGTTTCTTCAATGGAAACATAATTTAACTTTATGTTTGTATCAAATACAGAATGATAGCGATGTACAATCTTTGAGTTTAACCCATCAATTAATTCATGCTTCCAATCTACTCCAAGTCCTCTTGGAATTTCTTTGCTTAATTCAAATTTACATACTAAAGCATATGCATCATTAAAACGCTTATTTCTAATTAAATCAATACAATCATCCTCTAATTTTAAATCCTTAGTAATGGAAGGTTTTATAGTATTGGTAATAGAAGAACCTTCATCAGTTAATGTGAAATATTTGTTATTAATATCTAAATGATTAGCAAGTACAGATTCATCTAAATTTTCTTTTATTCTATCGATTAAGACTTGTTTAGTTCGTGCAGTTGCTGGTAAGTTATTTTTTAATAATATTTCTTTCAATTCTGCCATTTTTAAACCATATATCATATCAAAAGGCTCGGATATTTTTATATAACCCATATTAAAAAACTTGGATATAACATAATTGTAATCAATATTATATTCTAATGTCCAATATATTGGCAGATTTGTTAGTTGATTCACTTTTATACTGTCTATGTATTTTAAGAAACTTAATTCTATGCTACTAAGTTCAGTTAAATTGGTAGAAATAATATTATTCAAGTCAAATTCTTTAATTTTATTAATATGTTCTTGATGTAGCGTATTGGATTTATTCTCGTGGTACATTTTTAATTCATTTAATTTAGTATCGTTATTAACTATTGACCTACTTCTTTCAATGTCTAATATATTATTATCTTTATTTTCAAATAAAGTGTTGGTTTTATTTATAGCATCCGCTTTATTTATAACTTTATTTTTCTTCTTAAAAATATCAAAAATACCCATATATAAATATTCCCCTTATTATTTATGTATCGTATAATCACTAAAGCAATCTAATTCTTTTTAACTATTTCATTGTACTCTGACTTATCTATCGTATATATAACACCGCAATCTTTGCAAGTTAGTGTGTAAGTTTTAGTAAAAGCTGATAATATTAATAATACAACACATGCAACTACTCCAAGTAAGAAAAATGGAGTGGCTATCCATCCTATGAATGGTATTACTAAAGAAATACAAGAACCCATAGCGCATAATATAAATCCTATGATTGACACACTTGCCATCTTATTATTTGCTTCAGTATTCATGGATTTACAGTCAGGACAAGCCATCTTCCCTCTATATTTATTATTTTTATCTTTTTCAATTTTTTTTAAACTACTCATGTTAAACCCCTTCCAATATTTACTATTCATTAACTATTATAGTAGAACTTGTTAAAAATATACAACTTTGATTTTTTCTTTTGTAAAAAAATTAAAAGGACAGGCAAGTATATGACCAGTTAAAATTAGAGCATGGTGAGAAATTTACACCTGAAGAAGCTCAATATGCAATAGACAACATAGAGTAACAGTTTATGTAAGGCTAGGCTAAAACTTAGTCTTATTTTTATTTAACAGACAAAGGTATTAAAAGTTTTATATATGACGATAATTGAGAACGGAGGTGATATAGTGAAAAGAAATATACTGTTAGCGATAAGCGTATTGATAATGCTTGCGCTTTGTGGTTGTGTAGATACCAATATAACTGTTGATATAGACAAGAATGGTGATGTTACATTGTACAGTGATATATTAATAAAAGACTCCGTATTTAAGAATTTGTCAGATGAAGAGTTGAATAATCTAAAAGAAAATTATGATAAAATTGAGAAAATTACTGCACAAGGTCAAAGTGGTTATAGAGTAACTGAAAAAGTAGGCAATTTAAAAGAAATCAAGAGTAAAAAAGTAGAAAACTTAAAAGGTGCAGAAGAGTTTAAAGAAATGATTGATATAAAAACAGAAAAAACTATGCTTTATAATACATATGATGTAAAATTGAATATTAAAGATTATATATTAGAAAATAAAGGCTCATCAACATCTATAGAAGAAAATAAAACGATGTTAGCTGCAATAGGTAGTAGTTCAAATGTAAACTTCAATCTTAAAGTACCTTTTAAATTATTAGAAAGCAATGCTACTTCAATAAGTGAAAGTAACGGTAAACATATGTATTCTTGGAATTATACGCTAAATAGTATGGATAATATATATGTTAAAGCAAAGGTATATAATATGAATATTATAGTAACTGCATGTATAAGTATAATAGTTATTATAGGGATAATTGTATTTATATTATTAAAGAAGCGTAAAAGTAATAAGGTGGGTTAATTTCCATCTTATTTTTTTATGAAAAAAATATAAAAGGACAGGCATTTTTATTAACAAACTTTCATAAGTTATATTAAGTTTATAAAAACTTCATAAAGTTTATGAAAATTTATGAGAAAGGGAGTAGGTATGTCTAAAGTAAAAAATCCTGTAATATCAGTATCATTCAAAACTACAAGTATGGAAGAAAAATTACTTTTAGAATGGATTGAAAATAATACAAATGAGCCAGGACAAAAGAAAAGTGACTTTGTAAAAAGAATACTATATGAAAAGTTCAAAGAAGAGCAAGGAATAAATTAAAAGAGCTGCAGGACCGCCATCCATACAGCTCAAAGCTAAATGAATTATAAAAATATAATTCGGTTATTATATTCTACAAATCTTATCGAAACCCTTCAAATTTCTTGTACGTTCTGTACTTAAACTAAGGATAAATAAATCATATCAATATTATTTTAAGATAAAGTTTTCTAAAAGAGTACCTAAGATGCCAGATATAGTAAACACAAGAATATCCATATAAATTACCTCCAGATAAATGATTATAAGAATAGTATTTACAAATATAAGGGGGATTATACATGAAAATATTACTAAATGGTTATACAGTTAGTGAAAATTTAAACTTAGTTAAAAGAGATAATGATGTCAGATTAGCTTCTCTAGTGTTAAATCATATAAAGAAAAATAAAGGAATGTATTTTAGATTGGTAATAATAACTGCTACAATGTTGCATTTCAATATTAATTATACTTTTGCAGATAGTATAAGTGCTTCTCTAGATAGCACATTTGGCCAGTTGATAGAGTTGTTGAAAGATTTTGCTAAATGGGGATGTTTAGGAATGGGTCTTAAGAGGTTAGTAGAAGAAATGCTTTCTGGTGCTAACTTCAAGCAAGCAAGTATGGCTGGAATAGAGTTTTGGCTATGTTATTTATTTATTCAATTCTATCCTAGATTATTTGATATGATAAAACTTTAATAAGGAGGTATTATATATGCTATTTAATCATATAACGGAATTAATAGTCGGATGGGGAGATAAATTCATAATATTAATAGAAAAATTTAGTTTTGAAACATGCATGCTAGTAGGTTTAGTTGCTCTAATATTATCAATATTTGGATATAAAAAAGGTAAACATATAGCTCTGATAAGTCCTGCTGTATACGTTATCATCCAAATATTTATGGAGGTGTGGTTCGGTGTATAAAAAAATAAAAACTATGAAATTTTCTGATTATATTGAGGTTAGAAAATCAGAATACACTCATATCCAAGTAATACCTTCTAAGAGCTGTCGTAATACTAATACTGATAAAATATTAGTATTAGCTAATACGATGTATAAAAAGTTAGATAAACTTGTTAGGATTGAGAATAAGAAACTTATTATAGAAAGTAAACTTAAACTTAGCTACTATATTCATATTACTAAAATAAGTACGGAATTTTATTTTATAGTACCGAGTGTATTTTATAGCCAGGTTAAAACTAAGCTTTCTGAAATATGGAAGAATGTTGAAATAAATAAAGTTGATAATTTACCTATCGACATTAACCAATGTACTAAGTATCAATTGCAATATAAACTGAATGATGTACTTAGTCTTAATGTAGATAGAAAGAGCAATAGCTTATTAAATGCTAATTTATCAGTATTAGAAATATTACAAGATCAAGAAAGTATAGGGATATTTTACAACTTTATGCCAATGTCACTTAAGGAGCAAAATTATTTTAAAATTAGTTCCCAAGAAGCTTTAAGAAACTTTAAAAAAGGAATAAATCTTAAAAAGAACAGAAATATAGTTGATTTAGGAGTTATATCTATAAAATTCTTAGTTGATTTTATAAACGGTCTTTTGAATGCATTTTTAAGCAATTCCAATAATAGCGCTAATATGATTGCGCCTATTGAAAGAGCAACATCTACTAGCACTACTAGAAAGGCTAAGGGTGATATTATCAAAACACAAGCTGTAATATGTGCTAAAAGTAGTGATAAATATAGAGAAACTCAACTTTGTACTACTGCTTACAATACTTTTAGTAGTGTTAGCGGAGATAATGAGCTAGAAATGGTAGAAGTTAAAAAATATATACAAGTATATAAACATAGTATTGGAATCAAAAGTAATCATACTTCAACTTTAGAAGGTGGAAAGTTAATAAATATAGCTGGCAAAGATATAATTGAACAACATAAAAATATAAAACATAATAAAGTATTAGAGTTAAAAGCTCCTAAATGTTTAGAAAGCGGAGAAATAAGAATAGGTAATGTTAAAAGCAAGGATACCAATCAAACATCTTATTTTAGTCGCCATAAGGAAATAATGAAGGCGGAACGTATATTAGTAGGACCAAAAGGCAGTGGGAAATCCTATAAGAGTGAACAAATTTGTTTTGATGCCATAAAAGCTGGTAGAGGAATAATAAATATTGATATTATTGAAGATTGTAAAATGAGTAGAAATATTTATAATATAGTCGCAGATCCTAGCAAAATAGTAAGAATAAATTGTGCAGATATAGAAAGTATTCAAGCGTTTAGCTACAATGAAATACCTATAAATGATGATATGAAGCCTATGCAAAAAGTATCTAATGCTATTAAGAGAGGTCAACAACTCCATAATCTTTTGAATTCTATAAATGATGATGTATCAAAATTGACACCGAGGATGATTAAATACTTCTTTGCAGCTAGTGCTATAGTGTACTGCGTAAATCCATATGCAAGTCTTAGTAATATTAGAGACTGCCTAAGTGTACCAAATATAAGAACAGAATATATTAACAGTGTAGGTGAAGATTTAAAAGAATTATTAGATAATAGGATAAATAATTTAAAAGAATTAGACAAAAAAGAAAATGGTAAAATTAAAAATTACGATAGTAAAGTAGATGGAATATTGGATAGATTAGCATTATTGGAAGTCTCTCTAGAAAGCGAAATTGCATTATGTAAGACAAGTGAAAATAATATAAATTTATGTGAAGCTATACAACAAAATAAGATAATATTAATAGAGCTTCCTGAAGATACATTCACAAGTCCTTTAATAAAAAATGTTATGACTACATTTGTATTATCTAAAGTATGGAATGCAAAGAAGCAATTATCAAAGGAACAAAAGGAAATTACAGAGTTATTCTTTGATGAATTTTACAAATGTCCTGATGCTACTACTATATTCGAAGAAATATTTGCAGAAGGTAGAAAGTATAATCTTATTAATACTCTGACTCTTCATAGTGTATATGAGTTATCTAATAGATGCAGAATGGCATTGAAGAGTGGTGGAGCTTCGTATATGCTTATGTATGGATGCGATACTCAAAACTTTGAATATTTGAAAAAAGATTTTGTTAATAATGGATACTCAGAAGAGGATCTATTGAACTTGAATGAGCATGAGGCACTATGTTTAATAAAGAACGAAGAAAAGAACTATAGTAGTTTTATAGCTAAGATACCTGCATAATGTAGGTATCTTTACTCATTTCTACACACAAAATTGCATTAAAATAGGCAAAATCTAAATGAATAGACTTTGCCCAGAGCCACTTATTAACGATTAGCTGACCAACTCATAAATTTTCTAGCGAGCTAGAAACGTAAACTGCACTAATTAATGCGTTAGCTAATATAAGTGTATGAAAATGAACAACGAAAATGTGCATGTCTGTATATAAAATTTTATTTATATGTATAGATTGTTTTTATAGATATTATTTAGTTTATAAAAAGTTATTGAAAAATTAAAACTATTAGTATAAAATAGGTTTAATATAAAAAAGGGACCAGATAATTCTCTAGCCCCTAATATTGAGAGTGTTGATAAAATTGTGGATAAGATGTTGATAAGTTGCTAAATAAATGTGGATTAATTTATTAACTGACACAAAACTGACAATACTGAATATAAAATTTCTATAACTGTTGGAAATACACAGGCTATAGAATTTTCGTATAACCCTAATGATATGGTTTAGGGGTCTCTACCAGAAACCGATAATTTCTGATTACGAAGAAGACTTTACTTGCTAGTGCAGGTCTTCTTTGTGATTAGGAATTTTTTTTATACCCAAATTTAGAAAAATTAAAATATATTATTATTATGAAATTATAACGGAGGAGATAGAATATGTTAAATAAATTACCTAAAATAGAATTACATTGCCACTTAGATGGAAGTGTTAGACCAGAGACAATAATAGATATAGCAAAAAAAGATAATATTGAACTTCCATCATTAGAGATAGATACAATAAAAGATATGGTAAGAGCACCTCTAGATTGTACTTCTCTTGTTGAATATTTAAAAAGATTTGATTTGCCTAATAAGGTAATGCAAACTAAGGAAAGTTTAAGAAGGATTACCTTTGAGCTTTTAGAGGACGCAAGTAAAGAAAATTTAAAATATATGGAGATAAGATTTGCACCAATGCTTCATACTTTAAATGGGTTAAGCATTAGTGAAGTTATAGAAAGTATTATTGAAGGAATAGAAGAAGCTGAGAATACTTATGAAGTAAAAGCAAACTTAATATTAAGTTGTATGAGAACTATGACTACTGAAGATGCATTTTTAGTAGTTGAGGAAGGTAAAAAATACCTAAATAATAAAGTGGTTGGAATAGATTTATGTGGCCCAGAAAATGAAGGACCCTGTGAAGATTTTAAGGAGCCAATAGACTTAGCAAGAAAATATGGGTACAGAGTTACAATCCATGCAGGAGAAGCAGCTAGTGGAATGAACGTACTAGAAGCAGTAAAAATACTTAAAGCTGAGAGAATTGGTCATGGTGTTGGAATAAAAGATATAAAAGAAGCCTATGAAATAGTTAAGGAAAATAATATAGTTCTTGAAATGTGCCCAACAAGTAATGTTCAAACTAAAGCAGTTAATTCATATAAAGATCATCCTTTTTACAAATTCTATAAGGATGGTGTGAAAGTTACTTTAAATACTGATAACAGAACTGTATCAAATATTGATTTAACAAATGAATTTAACGCAATCGATAAGAGCTTTGAAATGGATAGAGAAGATTATAAAAATATATATTTAGATAGTGTAGATGCAACATTTGCAAATGAAGAAACAAAAAAATGGTTAAGAAAGTTTATATAGTATCTAATTAATAGACTAGAAAAATATAAACTCTATTAATAAAAATTAATAACAGTGGACGAATATAAAGATCACTCATGGAAGAAACTAAATAGAAATATTATAAGAAATGTATAGGAAGTGTATATAATGGATTTAAAAGAAGAGTTAAATTCACTTAACAGTATTTTAAAAAAGAGGATCATTACTTATACGGAATTTAATGATATTATAGGGAATTATTATGTTTTAGATTATGAGGAATTAGAAGATAATTATTTTTTAATAAAGATATTAACACAAAGCAATCACCAAAATACCAATAATTACTATACTGATTATATAATGCTAAAAGAATAGCATAGCATAATTTACAAATTTTAAATAATATGATATTATATATATATTGAATAGGCGATGGAGTTCGCCATTAAACGCGTGAAGCTAATGACTCCTACTCTTTTATAAGGGTAGGAGTCTGTTTTTTTGTGCAAATATATTAAGATATTGGGAGGATATAATGATAATAATATTTTTAGTGAGTTTATTGCTAATAGGAATAATAGCAAATTATTCAGGAATAATAGCAGAAAAATTTAAGTTACCATCATTAATAGGGATGATGATAATGGGTATGATAATTGGTCCATCATTTTTTAATTTAATACCTGAAAGTACACTTCTATTAGCACCAACTATAAAGGATATTGCTTTAGTAATAGTTCTATTTATTGGAGGGTTAGGAATAAGTGTTAGCCAAATGAAGCAAATAGGGCGCCCGGCAGTTTTGCTTAGTGTAATACCTGCAACACTAGAAGGTTTTGCAATTGCAATTATGTCTATGATTTTATTAGACTTTACTTTTATTCAAGGTGCTATATTAGGATTTATTATAGCTGCAGTTAGTCCAGCTGTACTTATACCATCAATGATTTCGTTAATTGAAAGAAAGATTGGTCAAGATAAAGCAATACCACAAATGTTATTAGTAGGAGCTTCAGCTGATGATACAATAGCTATTACCCTATTTACAACTTTTTTAGGAATATATATGCAGAGCACTACAGGTGAAAGTATTTCAATAGCTTACCAATTAATACTTATACCTACAACTATTGTGTTAAGTATTATAATAGGTTACCTAGTATTTAAATTAAGTTATAAAATAATTGATAAAATACCAAATAAAAGCTTGAAAGCTCTTGTTGCTTTACTTATATGTTTAGCTATGAGATTTATAGAGAAAAATTATCATATTGAAGTGTTTAATTCATTATTGACTATTATGGTTTTTGGTTTTTATATTAGAAATAATATAGAAGTTAGTGGCAAATATATATTAGAAAAGATGAATGGTATATGGAAGATAGGTAAGTTATATTTATTCTCATTTGTAGGTATGGCAATTAACCCAACTTTAGTTGGAGAGTATTTCTTAATAGGATTATTACTACTTACTTGCTCACTGTTTATTCGTTCTATAGGTGTAATTATATCTCTTATTGGTACGGATTTAAGCAAGAAAGAAAAGTTATTTTGTGTAATTGCTTATTTACCTAAGGCTACAGTTCAATCAGCAAAAGCTGCTATACCACTTCAAATGGGAGTTTTAGGTGGAGAAATAATGCAGGCAATAGCAATATTAAGTGTATTAATAACTGCACCAATTGGAGCTATCGGGATTAAGCTAACAGCTACTAAATTTTTATCTGTAGAAGATGATAACAAAGAAGAATCTAAAGAAAATATTTGTATAAACTAATATATATTAAATTTAGGCTATAACAAAGAAAAAGTATGGGATACCATACTTTTTTTACGTTCAATGAAATTACGATGGTTCATAATCTGTATATAACTCACGTAACAAAGTTATACCAATATACTAATCTTTAGATTAATAATCTAGTTGCTTTAATTTAAGTACAATTTCATTTTTTGCTAAAGAATGTACTTTATATATATTTAGTTTTTTTTCTATTAATTTTGTAGTTTTATCAACTTCTTGGTCATTTTTTATAAAATCCCTAAGGTTGTTTATTATGTTAGCTAATATTGTTATCACACCACCACTTCCTAACTCAAACCCCATAGTTTCAGTTTCACTAAGATGAGTTTTCATTAGCTCATATACTTTTTCACAGTATGCTCCTTTAATAACAATATAATCTTCCTTTGCTTTTAGATGTGTTAGTAACTCATCAGCACTATACGCTTCAAATACTGAACTTTTCATAGAACCCCCCAATATATTTATGACTTATATTGATTGTAGCAGAGGAGTAATTTGATGTAAATATTTAACAATTTAATTAGAAAAATAACTTGGAATTATTATATTTATAATTAATAGAATCATCTTTTTTGATATTTTCATTTTGACTATAATATTTTGATAAGAAGAATGATTGTTAATATCTATAAATGTTACTACTGGTATAGATATTAACAATAATAATAAATAGATATAATATGGTAAAATTTTGTTAGAAAATAATACTTTAGGGGGATAAATAATGAATAATTTACCTAGTAATTTTGATACTTTTAATGAAGCAAGAAGAATGGGGTTTATAAAAGCTAAAGAACTAAAAGAAAGTGGTAAAAAATTAGTTGGAGTATTTTGTGCATATACACCAGTTGAAATACCAATGGCTGCAAAAGCTTCAGTAGTAGGGGTATGTGGTGTTAGTGAGGAGCCCATACCTGATGCTGAAAAGGTTTTACCAAGAAACTTATGTCCATTAATAAAATCTAGTTACGGTCATGCTATAACTGATACTTGTCCATATTTTTATTTTTCAGATTTATTAATAGGAGAAACTACTTGTGATGGTAAGAAAAAGATGTATGAGGAACTAGGAAAGGTTAAGTCTACTCATGTAATGCATTTACCTAATATGCAAAGAGGGGAATATACTTTCAAACTTTGGAGAGAAGAAATAAAAATATTAAAAGAAGAAGTTGAAAAATCTTTAGGCGTTACAATAACAGAAGATGATATAAGAGATGCTATTAAAGATAAGAATGAAGAAAGAAGATTATTAAAAGAATTCTATGGACTAGCAAAGCAAAATCCATCTCCTTTAACAGGTATGGAATTACATAATGTATTATATCAATCAGGCTTTAAGTTTGATAGAAATGAGCTAAAAAAATCTCTAAGAGAAACAATAGACTCTACAAAAGAAAGATTTGAAAGAGGAGAAGGTCCAGATAATAAAAATAAACCTAGAATATTAATAACAGGATCACCAATAGGAGGAATAAGCGATAAAATAATTAACACTTTAGAAGATAGTGGAGCGTCTGTAGTTGCCCTTGAATTATGTGGAGGTATTAGATCAAATGATTTATTAGTAGATGAAAATACGGAAGATGTATATGATGCATTAACTAAGAAATATCTTAATCTGGGATGTTCTTGTATGATGAATAATGACAATAGAGTAGAGTTAATTGATAGATTAATAGATGAGTATGAAATAGATGCAGTAGTAGATGTTGTATTACAAGCTTGCCATACCTTCAATGTAGAGAGTTATAGAATGAAAGAATTTGTAAACCAAAAGAAAAATAAACCATTTATGCTAATAGAGACTGATTATTCAAGATCTGACGTTGAACAATTAAGAACTAGATTTGAAGCATTTGTTGAAATGATAGAAGAAGATGTTTGTGTAAAATAGGAGGGGCTATGTATAGTATAGGCATTGATTCAGGCTCGGTAGCAACAAAGGGTGTATTATTTGACGGAGTAGATATAGTAAAAAAGATAATAATGCCAACAGGCTGGAGTCCGAAAAATACATCAAAACAGATTTATGATTTATTAACTAGTGAAATAAATAAAGAGGATATAAAAAAAGTAGTTGGAACAGGTTATGGTAGAGTTACTATGGATTTTGTAGATAAGAAAGTAACAGAAATAACTTGTCACACAAAAGGAATTCATTTCTTAAATAAGAATGTAAGAACCATTTTAGATGTAGGAGGTCAGGATAGTAAGGTCATAAACGTAGATGAAGAAGGAAACGTTATTAACTTTATTATGAATGACAAATGTGCAGCTGGAACAGGAAGATTTTTAGAAGTAACATCAAATATCTTAGGTAGTGATATATTTGAAATTGATAATTTAGCTAGAGATGCTAAACCACAAAATATTTCTAGTATGTGTACTGTATTTGCAGAGTCTGAGATTGTTAGTTTACTTGCTCAAAATGTTGAAAAAGAAAGTATTGCATCGGGAATACTTAAGTCTATAGCGAATAAGTCTACAGCAATGTTATCAAGAGGTAGTATAGTTGATGAAATCGCTTTTACAGGTGGACTTGCTAAGAGCTCTGTTTTAGTTAGTATGGTTGAGGAAAACTTGAATAAGAAGGTTTTTATCGCTGAAGATACACAAATAGTTGGTGCACTAGGAGCAGCCGTAATAGGATTTAGATAATATTTAGAGCTATTTATTAATAATAGGATGGTTATACCGCTTCGGGATGAAATATGATATAGCTTTCATGCAGACCAAAATCGGGTCTGCGAATGAATGCTATATCATATTTATCCATACGCTGGTTTAACCGATATTATTACTTAAATAGCTCTTGAATATTTTTTGAGGGATAAGAGAAGAAAAAATTGAAAAAGTTATGTGCTAATATGCTAATATTTAACTATCAATTAAATATTAGTGGGGGGATATAATGAGTGCTATTTTAAAGGTTATTGTTGCTATGGTTACTTGGGGAAGTTTGGGGGTTTTTGTTAAGAATATTAATTTAGATTCTTTTGAAATTGCTTTTTTAAGGGCTTTGATTGCTAGTTTTCTTTTAGGTATTATTTTAATTGTTAATTTTAAAAAGGAAAATAAATCTATTTCTAGTTTGTATAAGTCTGATGATGAATTAAAGAAAGGATTAAAATTATTAATAATTTCTGGGATTGCCATTGGATTTAACTGGGTATTATTATTTAAGTCTTATGATTATACTACGATATCAAATGCTACACTTAGCTATTACTTTGCTCCGGTTATTGTAGTTTTCTTATCACCTATATTTCTAAAGGAGAAATTTACAATAAAAAGAACTGTTTCTGTAATTATAGCAATGGCCGGGCTAATTTTAATAGTAAAGAGTCAGGGTGAATTATATCAAGGTGAATTTAACCATATTAAAGGAATATTATTAGCACTAGGTGCAGCCTGCTTATATGCATCTGTAATTATGTTGAATAAATTTATTAAAGGATTTGGGGACTATGAAAGAACGTTTATTCAATTATTTGCAGGAGCAATAGTATTATTACCATTTATTATTTTTAGAGGTATGCTAAGAATACCAGATATAAAAAGTCTTTTAAATATTATTATTTTAGGTGGATTACATACAACAGTTGCTTACTGCTTATATTTCTCAGCTATTAAAGATTTAAGAGCTCAAAGTTCTGCCTTTTTAGGATATATTGATCCTGTATCTGCAATATTTTTTAGTGTAGTTTTTTTAGGAGAACCATTGTCAGTATGGCAGATTATAGGAGGTTGTATTATTTTAATAGCTGCCTTTATAGCTGAGAAAAAAGAAAAAACGAAAGAAAGTAAAGAGATTGAGATTATACAATAGTATATATCTTTAAAAATAGTATTAACTAATAAAGATATAAATAATAATGGTTTTAAAGGTTATATTTTACTTTATGAATTACTTCATTTGAGAAATCTTATGAGTTTTACATGTAAGTTTAAATATAGCCTTTTTTACGTATTAAAGTATCAATATGTGAATTAAAAATATTTAAATTGGTGATGATGATATTAAAATAGTTAATTAAATATATAAAAAAAATTAATATATTTAAAAATAAGTTTAAAAATATTAATAAAATAGATGACAAAATTAAAATATGTGAATATACTTATATTAAAAGGAAGTGATAATTTGTATAAAGTAATAACTAAATGTCCAGTTTGCGAAGAACAAATGAAAATTACTAAGTTAAAGTGTAGTCATTGTAATACATTAATTGAAAATGAATTTTCATTTTCTAAGTTTGAACAACTATCAAAAGAACAATTAAACTTTGTAGAGGTGTTTTTAGCATGTAGAGGAAATATAAAAGATGTAGAGAAGCATTTAGGAATATCTTACCCTACAGTTAGAGGAAAGCTAGACACTATAAATAATATATTAGGATTAACCATAAAGGAAGATACTTCAAAGGAAAAGCAAAGAATTATGGATATGTTAGAACATGGAGAGATTAGCTCTGATGAAGCTATTAATTTATTAAAAAAATTATAGAAAATAAAGGAGTAGTTAATATGGAAGATAAAAAAAGAATTTTAAAAATGATTGAAGAAGGCAAAATTACGGCAGAGGAAGGAATAAAATTACTTGATGCATTAGAAAGTAATGATAAAAAAGAAAGTTATGATGAAAAAGATGAATTTTTCAATTTACCTAAAAATGATGCTGTAGGAAAGATGTTTTACGTCAGAGTAAAAAGTAAAGATGGAGAAAGAGTAAGTGTAAATATACCAATAGAGTTTATTAAGATTTTAGGTGGTAGTACAAGTGTATGTGAGGATAAGTTAGGTAAATATGATGTGGATTTAGACAAAATAATAAAGGCGATAGATAGTGGGTTTGTTGGTAGAATAGTAGAAGTAGATAGTGAAGATGGAGATAAAATTATAGTAGAAATAGCTTAAGGGGTGATCCAGTTGAAAATTTCAATTAAAGATGAGGCTTCTAGCAAAAAAATAAATATTAGGCTACCTATGTTTGCAATTATAACATTTGTAAGATTAGGAAAGTGGCCATCAAATATAGATATAGATAATGATGTTAAGCAGAATATTGCCAATGAAATATTTAAAATTAAAAATAAAAAGGCTTTAATAAAAGGTTTAAAGTATTTAAATAAAAATCATAAAGGTTTGGTAATTGTTGATGTTGAAGATCCAAGTGGAAGTATAGTTAAAATAGAAATATAGTAACTTAAGGGGGATATACCTTGGAAAATAAAGTTAAGCATAAAGGGAAATTATGGAATAAGAATTTCTTTTTACTGTGGCAAGGTCAGTTAGTTTCAGTACTTGGTGATGTGATTTATATTATAGCTCTAGACTTTTGGATACTAGAAATAACTGGTTCAACTGCATTAATGGGATTATTAAGTGCACTTTCCATGATACCAAGAATAATTCTTGGACCATTTGCAGGGGTTTTTGTTGATAGATGGGATAGAAAAAAGATAATAGTAGCAACAGATTTATTAAGAGGAATATTTGTAACATTTGTAGGTGTAGCAGCTATTACTGGTTTTATTCAAGTTTGGATGGTATTTGTTATAGGAATATTAAATGGAGTGTGTTCTGCATTTTTTAATCCTGCAATAATTTCAACAAGACCAGATATCGTGCCATCGTCAAAACTTGTAAAAGCAAACTCTGTGACAAGTCTTGCACAATCAAGTATGGATATGATTGGAAGTGCAGTAGGAGGAGTGTTATATGTGGCACTAGGGGCTCCTTATATGTTTTTATTTAATGGAATATCATATTTATTTTCTGGCTTTACAGAGATGTTTATAAGTATACCTAAGGTAAACATAGAAGATAAAGAAATAACTTTCTTTGAAGATTTTAAAGTAGGGTTTAATTACTTAAAAAACTTTAAAGTATTGAGGAATAATTTTATGTCAAGTGCAATGATAAATTTTTTTGCTAATTCTGCAGTTATACTATTTGTACCATACTTTAAGGAAATGCCATTTCTAGGTATTAGTAAGTACGGTTTTGCTATGACTGTATTAGCACTTGGAGCAATGAGTGGAAGTATAATCTTATCAATAGTAAATATAAAAAGGGAGCATAAATTTAATATATATAGATTATCACTAATAAGCCAAACTGCATTATTCCTTTGTTTTATGCTTACAAATAATTATTATCTAATGTTAATATTTATATATTTAGCTTTTATATTTAATTCATTTGCAAATACTATAGCATCAACTTCTATGATGACAGTTGTACCATCTGAAATAAGAGGCAAGGTTATGGCAATAACATCAACTGTAAGTATGGGCCTAATACCTATAGGTCAAGTTATGGGTGGGGTTTTAGGAGAGATATTTTCTATTAGATTAGTAATGATTTCATTATTTTTTTTCTGCTTTGTAGCAGCAATGGTAAATATAAGAGTTAAGAACTTAAGAAAATTTATTGAGTATGACAGTAATTATGGTAATATAGAAGAATTAATAAATTATTAGATATATAAGCCAGCTAATGCAATAATAGTGTTTTCTGGCTTTTACTATTTCTTTAATAGCTTATATAGATTGATGATTAAATGATAGGTAAAATCAATACATTAAAAGGGGGAAAGAATAATGGAATTATGGGATGTGTATAACAAAGATAGGGTATTTATGGATAAAACTATAAAAAGGAGAGAAAAGCTAGGAAAAGATGAATATCATACAGTAGTCCATGTTTGTATTTTTAATTCTAAAAATGAAATGCTTATCCAACAACGCCAACCATTTAAAGATGGATTTCCTAATATGTGGGATGTAACAGTTGGAGGTAGCTCACTAGCTGGAGAAACCAGTTCTGAAGCCGCAAACAGAGAAGTTTTAGAAGAAATAGGATATAGTGTTGATTTATCAAGTGAGAGACCATTTTTAACTATAAATTTTGAATATGGATTTGATGATTATTATATAATTGAAAATGATGTTGATATTACTAAATTAAGTCTTCAGTATGAAGAAGTTAAAGATGTTAAATGGGCAGATAAAGATGAAATATTAAAAATGATTGATGATGGTTTGTTTATACCTTATTATAAAAGTTTTATACATATGATTTTTGAAATGAGAAAAGAACCAGGTGCAATTCAAAATCTATAAGATGATAATATTTATATCAATTATACTTCACTAGAATTTATCGATATTATACCACTTTTCGTGTTGTCGCTTATAAATAAAAGAGGAATTATTTTTTTATGTAAGGATTACTGATTTACAATGTATTTAATTAGAAATGAGAGAAATAATCTATTCTCTAGTTTGTTGTGATAGAATTAACAGTATATAAATAATAAATGGGGGATAAGAATGAAACTAATACTAGATAACATACAGAAAAAATATGAAGGTAAACAAGTTTTGAACAATGCAAGCTTCACCTTTGAAAAAGGAAAAATCTATGGGCTATTAGGTAGAAATGGAGCAGGAAAGACTACACTATTTAATTGCATAAGTGAAGAAATACCCTACGATAATGGAAGCATAAAAATCGAAGACGAATCGCAAAAACAAACATCACTTAAATATCATCAAATCGGATATGTATTTTCAGATGCAGTACTACCAGAATTTCTAACAGGATACGAATTTATAAAATTCTTTATAGATATTAATAAAGACAAAATAGAAAACCTAAAATCAATAAATGAATACTTACAACTCATAAAAATCAACACAGAGGATAGCCATAAACTTATAAAAAGCTACTCCCATGGAATGAAAAATAAAATCCAAATGCTTTGTTTTTTGATAACAAGACCAGAGGTAATACTTCTAGACGAACCTCTAACATCATTTGATGTAGTAGTTGCGCTTGAAATCAAAAAGCTACTAAAAGAAATCAAAAAAGATCATATAATAATATTTTCAACTCATATACTACAACTTGCCACAGACCTTTGTGACGAAGTAGTTGTACTAAATAATGGAGAATTAAATAAAATAGACACAGAAACTTTACATAGCCCAGGATTTGAAGAAAAAATTATGCAAATCTTAAAGGAGGAAGCTAATGTATAGAACATTTGTAAATACTTACAAAGTATCTTTTGCTCAAGGTGCAAATACTTTGATATATTTTCTAAAAAAAGTGCCTATTATAAAAAATTGTATATCTGAAAAACTATATGCGCAGTTAGAAATAAAAATAACATTAGGTGTAATAAGTGAAATTTTAAAATTCTTATTTGGTTTTATAAAAAAGGGATTTTACATAGGTATAATGATTTTTATACCAGCGATTTTTTTAAAAGATTCAGTGATGAACATAGATATAAAAATCTATGCCCTTCATATATTATTCTTCTTAAATTTTATATTAGGTTCAATAATAAATGTATACATTATAAATAAAAATAATCCTAAAGCCTTTAATATGATCAAGCTAATGAGAGTAAACCCAAAAGATTTCTATATAGGTCAGCTTATCTACAAAAACCTAACAGATATTATATTCTTTGTTCCGTTTACAACATTGCTAATGGGGAGTTTTATAGAAGGATTTATAATTTTAGTAGAAATGATATGCTTTAGAATGATTTGTGAGTACTTATCTATTAAAATATATGAGAAAACAAAAATTATAATAGGAGATAAAGTAATCATTGTATCTATTATTATGATAGTAGGAGCTCTTTTAGCTTACTTACTTCCATTTTTAAAATATACAATTGATTTTACAAAAATAATATTTACAATACCATTTATAGTAATGGCAGTGATTATTGCAATAGCAAGTTTTGTAGGAATAATAAGATATAATAAATTTAACAAATTATCAAAAGAATTATTAACAGCAGAATCAATAAAAGATACAGAAACAATTATGGCTGAGGCTAGTTTTGCAGAAGTTAAAGTTAAAGAAGAAAAAATAGCAAATACACAACCTAATCTAGAATTACATAAAGAAAAAGAAGGATATGAATACTTAAATTCTATATTTTTCTCTAGATATGACTATATAATCAATAGAGGGGTTAGGCTAAGAAGTGTGATAATAGGACTTATAAGTATAGCCGTAATAGGATTGACAATAATTATGCCTAACCAAAAAGAAAATATATTTAATATTATAAAAAATAGTACTACTTCATGGGTTATTTTTATGTACTTTATTTCTTTAGGAGAAAAAATCTGCAAATCTATGTTTTTGAATTGTGATTTAAGTATGCTAAGATATAGCTACTTCAGACAAGGTGATGCTATACTTACAAACTTCAAAATAAGACTAAGAAAAATAGTAGGACTAAACCTTATCCCAGCATTAGTTCTATGTAGTGGGATTGTAGGGATGACTATAGCAAGTGGGCACACTAGTAGTATTATAGAAATGATTCCCACATTTATAGCGATAATATTCTTATCAGTATTTTTCTCAACACATTATTTAGTTATGTACTATGTAATACAGCCTTATACTAAGCAATTGCAAATAAAAAGCCCTATTTTTAGTATGATAAATTTTGGAGTATATATGATTAGCTATATTTGTTTACAAATAGAAACTACATCATCGGTGTTTAGTATATGGGTTGTAATATTAACATTTATATATATAGTATTAGCCTTAATGGTTAGCTATAGCCTAGCACCAAAAACTTTTAAACTAAGATAATATATTATCAAAAAAGTTTGCATTGTTGTATAATACGAAGTAAAAAATCCATCCAATAGATTCTGTTGGATGGATTTTTAATATTTATAATTTACTATTGATAAGTCTAACATAGCCTAAATCTAAAATGTAGTAGTATTTAATACATTTTATTATAGTAATAGAATTATAAAAAACAAAACTATTTGTAATAATATAATAAATGGTACACCAATTGTAAATTTTTTATGCTTAGTTTTATGTCTAAAAGTATACATTCCAATTAGTGAGCCTATACTTCCACCAATAATTGATATCCATATTAGCGTGATTTCCTTTATTCTCCATTGATTATTTATAGCACGCTTTTTATCAATATACATAGTAAAAAATCCAGTAATATTAATTACTATCAAATAAACTAAAATTAATTCTTTCATAAATTCACCAACCCTTTTAATTAATCAATATACTTACTATATCTTCTAAAATAAAAAAATACAATATAAATAACATCGGATAAAATATCTTTGACAATATATGGTTAAAGCGATACACTTATATCTAAATATAAAAGAATAAAAAGAATTATAATGAACAATAATCTATACAATATTAAGAATAATTAACCAATGATATAGGTTATAGGGATAAGAATTAAGGAGGTACAGTATGAAGTTTAAGGTTTCTAAAGATGTATTTGATAAGTTAGATGATGTATGTTTTGGAGTAGTTATTGCTAAGGGGATAGATAATACTAAAAATGTTGATAAAATAAATAATTTACTGGAAGAAAGTATAAAATATGTTGAAGACTATTTTACTGATAAAAAAGTTAAAGAGTCAGATGAGATAATGCCATACAGAGAAGCATTTAAGAAGCTTGAAATAAACCCAAATAAATTTATGAGCTCAATAGAAGCAATGACTTCTAGAGTGGCAAAAGGAAAGAAACTTCCTAATATTAACTCTATTGTAGATTTAGGAAATTCAATGTCTTTAAAATATTTAGTTCCAATGGGAGCTCATGATATTGGAAGTAATAATGGTGATATTTGTGTAAGATTTTCAACAAATGAAGATAAATTTGTTCCTTTTGGTGAAGAAGAAGTTGAATTGTTAGAAGGTGGAGAATTAATATATTCAGTAGGTGATACAGTTAAAACTAGAAGATGGATTTGGAGACAAGGAGAAGTTGGTAAAGTAGCTAAAGAAACTAACAGCGTATTCTTTCCAATAGATGGATTTAAGGATTCTAACCTTGATAAGGTATTAGGAGCAAGAGATGAACTTGCTAACTTATTAAAGGAGATCTTTAATTGTCAAGTAACTATAGGATTTGTAGATAAAGATAACCCAGAAATGGATATATAGACATAAATTTATTACATAAGAAAGGGCGAATTAAATTGAAAAGTACAAAAATAAAAAAAGTATCACAAATTGCTAAAACACAATTTGTAGGTCTTTATGATGTAGAATATAAAAACAAACTAAATAAAGATAAAAACTGGACTGTAGCATCTAGAAAAAGTATGGATGAGCTTAATGAAATATATTTAAATGATAAGGAAGATGAAATTGATGCTGTAGTAATAGCAGCTCTTCATAAAGATAGCAATAAGTTAGTTTTAATAAAACAATTTAGGGTTCCAATTAATAATTACATATATGAGTTACCAGCAGGCCTTGTAGACAATAATGAACAAATGGAAAAAGCAGTATGTAGAGAATTAAAAGAAGAAACTGGCTTAAAGTTAGTAAGTATAAACAAGATTAATAGTAAAGATAAGCTTTATTTATCACCAGGAATGACTGATGAATCAGTTTCCTTTGTTTACTGTTTATGTGAAGGTGAAATAAGTAAAGATTATTTAGAAGATGATGAAGATATTGATGCTATTTTAATATCTCAAGAAGAAGCTTTAGATATATTAAATGGTGAAGAAGAAATAGATGTTAAATGTTATTTAATGCTTCAATTATTTGCCAATATGGGTAATAAACTTTTTGATTAAGAATAAAATTAAATATAATTATAGAAAAAAGACTAGGAATAATCCTAGTCTTTTTTTATATATACAATATACAAAAGTCTTTTTTAATAAAAAAATAATAAAATATGTTGCATTATCAAAATGATAATAATATAATATTCTTATAACAATTATCATTTTGATAGTAGAATGGGGGATAAGAATGGTTAATGAAAATATACTTACCATGATAGGAAACACACCTATGTATAAATTAAACAAAATATCAAACGGCAATGTTTACGTTAAGCTTGAGAAATACAATCCAGGAGGGAGCGTAAAGGATAGGGCGGTTTACTTTATGATAGAAGGGCTAGAGAATAAAGGACTTCTTAAAAAAGGTGATGTGCTTATAGAGGCAACCAGTGGTAATACAGGGATTGCCTTAGCAATGATTGGTAGAATAAAAGGATATGAAGTAATTATTGTAATGCCAGAGACTATGAGCATTGAGAGAAGAGAAATAATGAAAGCATATGGAGCAAAATTAATTTTAACAGATGGTAAATTAGGAATGAGTGGAGCTATAAAAAAAGCAGAAGAATTAATAATTAAAAACTCAAATTATAAAAGCTTAAATCAATTTGATAACCCTGACAATCCTAAGGCTCACTATGAAACTACGGGTGTTGAAATTATTAAACAAGTAGCAGATGTTGATTTATTTGTGTGCGGAGTCGGAACTGGAGGTACATTAAGTGGAGTAGGAAAATATTTAAAAGAGAAAAAAACTGAAATGAAAATTATTGGGGTAGAGCCTAAAAATTCACCAGTGATATCAAATGGTAAAAGTGGAGCTCATAAAATACAAGGAATAGGAGCAGGGTTTATACCAAATAACTACGATGCTGAATTAGTTGATTTAATTATGACTATAGATGATGAGGAAGCTTATGAGGGTGTTAAGCTAATGGCAGAAAAAGAAGGTATTTTAGTTGGAATATCATCAGGTGCTAATATTATGGCAGCGCTGAAATTATCTCAAATGTATCCAAATATTAATATTGTTACTATAGCACCAGATGGATTAGATAAATACATGTCATTAGGCATATTTAATAATTAATTATATTTAAATACTATAAATCATTATAAGTATTAGACATTGGAGGGGAAAAGTTTGTTTAGAAAAATAAATAAGGATATAGAATATATAATGGAAAATGACCCTGCAGCAAGAAGTAAAATAGAGGTAATACTATTATATCCATCTATACATGCAAGGTTATTTCATTTGTTATCACACTGGTTATACAATAAAAAGTTATTTTTTTTAGGAAGATTTATATCTCAATTAGCAAGGTTTTTAACAGGTATTGAAATTCATCCAGGAGCAACATTAGGAGAAGGTATATTAATTGATCATGGAATGGGAGTAGTTATAGGCGAAACAGCAGAGGTAGGTAATAGAGTTACAATATACCATGGAAGTACCTTAGGAGGCACAGGTAAGGATAAAGGAAAGAGGCATCCAACGGTAGGAGATAATGTTATTATTGGATCTGGCGCAAAAGTACTAGGGCCAATTAAAATAGGTTCAAACTCTAAAATAGGTGCTAATGCTGTTGTAATAAAAGATGTTCCAGAAGGTGCTACGGTAGTAGGAGTAGCAGCAAATACAGTTCGAATTAATGGAGAAAAAATATAATGTAAATATTAAATTATGTGGCTTTAATATCTTTAGTTGATATTAGAGCCTTTTTATGTGTAAAATAAATTATAAAGAATAATAGGTATTAAATATTTATTAACTTTTAGATTAATTTAATCATAAATAATAGTTTGGGGGAAATATGCATTTTACATATATAATAAGATGTAAGGATAACACTTTATATACGGGATACACGACTGATATAAATAGAAGAATGAAAGAACATGAAAAAGGAATTAATTCTAAGTATACAAAGTCAAAAGGTATAAACAAATTAGAAGTATTCTTTATTAGTGACTCAAGAAGTAAAGCTATGAAGCTAGAGAGTTTAATTAAAAAGCAGTCTAGATTAAAAAAATTATGGATAATAAATAATGGAAATGAATTTATTTCACAACTTGAAAATAAAGAAGATTATAAGTTAGGAAGTATGGAATAAATAATTTAGTCATATTTATATTAATTATATTGAAATTTAAAACTAAAAGTAGCTGAAATATGAAATGAATAAAAATAATAGAAGACTAGAATTAATTCTAGTCTTCTATTCATTTTAAAGAGTTACAAATATAAAGATAAATTATATAACTAATTTTTTACTAAGGTACCTTCATTTAATAATTCAAAGCCTTCTTCATTTACAAGGAAATCATATAATTCAAAGGCATCGTATTTACAAAAATTATCTAAACAGAATCGTGTATCTTCTTCTAACTTATCGAATTCATCATAGTAATCAAATGTTACTGCCATTTTTACCATGTAGTCTCTAAGTTTATCCATATCAACTAGTTTATATGCATATTCTATTTCAAGTTCTTTTCTATCTATCATGTTCTTAACTACATTTAATAAGTATTTCTTATCATCAAAATTTATTATTATTGGATTAACATTGTTTTTGATATCAACTATCTTTGATTTAAGCTCAGAAAAACATTCACTTAAATTATTCATAACAAATGATTCATATCCACTTTGGTTAAATAAACCTTGAACATCTGATATTAATAGATTATTCATATGACTTCTAAACATTAATAATCCAAAGTTATTATAAGTAGGGTCTTCAACCGGTTCTCCACTTTGTGTTTCAAATATTGGGTGAAGATGTTTGTGATATTTAGCTATTGAGCATCTAAATAAATCGCCTTCACGACCTTCAGGTAGACTATTAATAATAAAATCATCCATGTCGCTTCCTAAAAAGACTTTTTTATTTAATAATATATCTTTTATTTTATCTATACTTTCTTTATAAATATCTAAATTATCTTCTTTAACTAGTATTTTTAATATTATCTCTTTATATATTTTATTTAAAATATTGTTTAACTCTAAATTGTAGTCGTATTTCATATTGTTGCCTCCATTGATTATGATATTAGCTATATACCCTAAAAAACGAGAAGTAATCTTATTAAAATAAAATTATAAAAGAAAAATATGTGTCTAAGGATTATCTGAAGAATAACTAAATGTTGACATTAAAGTCAAAAGTATTATAATTAACTTGTAAAGAGAATAGCTAGGGGAGCCAATGGCTGAGAGGAAATATCCGACCCTTATACCTGAACTGGGTAATGCCAGCGTAGGAAAGCTTATATATTGTAATCATGGAGTTATCTTCGATATTAATTGTTAGTAGCTTATACCATGGATAAAATATAAGTTTATCTATAGGTATGTTATTATGATTTATATTTTAGATAACTTTTTTATGCAAAATTTAAGGGGGACAGGAATGAGAAATTACCAAATACCAACATTAACAATAGCTGGTTCAGACTCAAGTGGAGGAGCAGGTGTACAAGCTGATTTAAAAGCATTTAGTGCAATAGGTACATATGGGATGAGTGTAATAACAGCAATTACTGCTCAAAACACACAAGGAGTTTTTGAAGTTGAAGAATTAAGTCAAAATATAATAAAAAAGCAAATAGAAGTAGTATTTAATGACATAAGACCTAAAGCTACAAAAATAGGTATGGTATCAAGTCCAGAAATAATACTTGAAATAGCTAATACTTTAAAGAAGTACAATCCAGAAAATTTAGTTGTAGACCCAGTTATGATATCAAAGAGTGGGTTTTCACTGCTTAGAAAAGAAGCAAAAAAAAATCTAATAAAGTATTTAATACCAATGGCATACATTATAACTCCAAATGTTCCTGAAGCTGAAGAGATTACTGGTATGAAGATAAATACTTTAGACGATATGAAAATAGCTGGTGAGAAAATTCTAGAAATGGGACCTAAGCATGTGCTAATGAAAGGCGGCCACTTAGAGGGAGATGCTATAGATATATTAATGGGAAAAGATATATATGAAGTTTACGAAAGTAAAAGGTTAGATAGAAAAAATACTCATGGTACAGGATGTACTATATCTTCAGCTATAGCTTCACACTTAGCGTTAGGATATGATATAAAGGAATCAGTATCTTTAAGTAAGACATATATTACTGATGCAATAAAAAATAGCTTTGATATTGGACATGGTGTAGGACCAGTACATCATTTTTATAAATTTGAAAAATAATCGTTGGAGGAATTAGATAATTCTAATATTAATATTATGAAAAATAAATTAAAAGAAGATTTAAAACTATACTTAGTAACCGATAGTGATATCTTAAAAAATAGAGATTTTTATAAGTGTATAGAAGATGCATTAAAAGGTGGAGTAACTATGGTTCAACTAAGAGAGAAAGATGCATCTGGAAAAGAATTTTTAGAAAAAGCGTTAAAGTTAAGAGAATTAACTAAAAAATATAATACCACATTCATTATAAATGATAGAGTAGATATTGCATTGCTTTGTGATGCAGATGGAGTACATGTAGGCCAAAGTGATATAGATGCGAAACATGTAAGAACTTTAATAGGTCCAGATAAGATACTTGGAGTTTCAGCTAGAGATATTGAAGAAGCAAGAGCTGCTTATGAGAATGGTGCTGATTATATAGGTGTAGGAGCTATGTATTCAACATCAACAAAACTTGACGCTAAGTCAGTTTCTTTTGATACAGTAAAAGCTATAAAGGAAAATACTAATATGCCAATAGTTCTTATAGGTGGTATAAATTTAGATAATTTTGAAGAATTGAAAAGTTTAAACTGCGATGGATATGCAATAGTATCAGCCATATTAAAAGCAAATGACATATACTTAGAAACAAAAAAGTGGACAGAAAAAAATTAATCAATAAAAAATAATACTAGCAAAATAAATAGGATATGTAAGATTTTAATCTTCACATATCCTATCTTTATATTAACCTACTACATAGGAGGAATAATATTTTCTAGAGTACTATTTTTTATAAGGAACTTTTTTAGGTGGTATATATTGTTCCTTTGTTTGTCCAGCAGGACCTTGAGTACCAGTATCTCCCTTAGGACCTTGAGGACCCATCGGTCCAGTAGGGCCTTGAGAACCAGTGTCACCTTTAGGGCCTTGAGGACCCATTGGTCCAGTCGGACCAGCAGGGCCTTGAGAGCCAGTATCTCCCTTAGGACCTTTACTTCCTGTACCAGTAGAACCTGCTACGCCAGTATCACCTTGAGGACCCTTAGGGCCAGCAGGACCTTGAGGACCCATAGGACCCATAGGACCAGCAGGGCCTTGAGGACCTACATCACCCTTATCCCCTTTAGGACCTTTAGAGCCGGCTGAACCAGAAGAACCAGCAGGACCTTGAGGACCTATATCACCTTTGTCCCCTTTAGGCCCTTTAGGACCCATTGGTCCAGCAGGACCTTGTGGGCCAGCCACGCCAGCTCCAGAACCAACATTACATAATGGATTTACATAAACTTCTTTTCCTAAATCTACATATTGAATAGATGATAATTTTACATATATAGGCCCCTTACCAGAAGCAGTTTTCCCCATAACTGCACAGTGATTAACTTCACATATTTTTAATCTTAAAATACAGTCACTGTCTTCTAATTTTAATCCTACGACTCTACCTATAGAATGGCATAATAAATTATACATTAGCATATCGCAGCAATCAACTGGATATACGAATATAGGTGGCATAGGTTTTGTCTTTTTGCTAGTAGAGCAAGGTTTCTTATTAGTTTCATGTTTTTCCATACATTTACACTGTTTCAGTTCTTTACATGAACATTCAGTATGGCAAAGATTAGCTTTATTCGTACAGTCTTTATGCATATACAACACTCCATGTTAATTTTTTTTAGTAGATATTCTACATAGTATAGTTATATGATTAAAAGACCAAAAATGGGACATTATATACTACATTAGATTTAGTCAAAGTTCTGCAAAAAAGGATATAATTTATAGTAAGTTAATAGAAGGTCTACCATCTTGCCATAGCTTTTAGTGCCTTCTTTTACTCCATTTGATTTTAAGTATGCATCGTTAAAGTCATTTGAAATCTCATCGATTTTTCCTTCGTATTTTTTCCAAAAGGCCCTATTATTTTCTAAATCCTTTAATACGTCGTCGCTAATAGCTCTAGAAAGTTTTTCGTAAGTTTCATAGTCAACGTTTCTAAAAGCAGATGTTGTATGATTCAATGCTAAGATATATCCAGAGTATTTAAAATCTATATCTGGATGATTTATACTTGCTAAATATGCTATAAAGTTTGCTTCATCCTCACTTGCAAAACCTCTTTGATGGGCCATCTCATGAGTAACTGTTGAGGGTATATATATATCAGGTATTTTGATGTTCACATTTGCTTCTCCTGTCCATGGGAAATAGATACCCGTTATTCCGGTGTAACACATAAGATTTGAAGATATAACATATTTTGGACTTCCGTAACTTCCTGAAACAGATGGAATAATATCTAAAATATTATCGTATCCAAGTTGTGCTCTTGAAATAATTCCTATATAATCTGAATTTCCTTTCATTATTTTATTACTATCTTCACTGACTAGTTTTCTAGTATTGTTTGCATTATCTATTAAATACTTATATAAATTCGCCAGATCTTCTGTTGAGTTATTTGGGATTGATATATTTGTCTTATTAATATCATTATAATTCTCTACTAATGTAGCCTGTAAAGGCATTCTATTGTAGTTTATGCCCCATAATATTACAAAAATAAAATATGCAATAGAAAAAGCACATAATAAATTTAAAATAAAATTCTGAAGAAGGGGCTTTAACTTATTTCTATGAAAGATAGCTATGTAAATAAAATATATTAAAATAGACACTAAGGAAATTACTAAAATATACATTGTAAGTTCATATAGTGAAAATGGTATAATCCCAGTAATTTTGCTCAATACTTGAACTATAACCTTATTGATACTTGTTGAGTAATATTTCTCAACCAAACCAGGAAATTTGGAGCAAATATAATTAATTATTATAGCTATAGGGAATAGTAGGATTGAACGAGCTCTTAATTTCATTAATTTACACCTCCGTAAAAGTTATTATAACAACATTATAGCAATAATAAAAATATTAAGAAATAAATATTATATAGTTCATAAATATGTTATAATGTTACAAAAATAGAAAGGATTAATTATGAAAGCGATTATTATAAAACTTACAAGAGATAACTTCAATTTTAGATTTAAGCAATATGAGGGGATGTTTTTCCATGCTACAATAAATGAAGAAAGTGAAGTTGTAAAATATAAAATAACTAAAGATAAAGAAGGTATGGAATTGAAAGAGTTTGGCAATACACATTTAAAAGAAAATGATATGCTATACATTCCTCAGATAGAAGCGTATATAGACTTAAAAACAATAAAATAATTTAAAACTCTGGGATAATAAATCTCAGAGTTTTTTAATTTATTAGGCTAGAAACATATTATATACGAATAACAAAATAAGCCCAATTAATGCTAATTTAAAAATAAATCCACTTATATATTTGATTATTTTAAAAGAAACTCCAATAACAACAATTAACAATAATATTTTTATAATTAAATTTAAATCCATTTTTCTTGCCTCCCATCAACAATAGTAGTATTATTACTAAAATTTATAGAAAAAATACTATTATTTGTAAGTATATGAATATTTTATCATATTATTGAGATAATTAATTTAATATTAATATAATAGTAAGGTTTCGTACATAAAGATTACCATTACTACATAAGATTTACGTGTATGTAAATACTAGTAATAATAATTACAATATATTTACAAAAGAAGTAATAATTAATTATATTCAAATTTATGTTATATAATGGTTAATAGTAAAAATGTAATAAATAGGGAGTAAATTGATATGAGTTCAAAATTTTCATTTAGAAAAATAAAAGAAATACCAAATGATCCAAAGGTAATCCATGCAAAGGGAGCGCTTTTAGAGAAAATGGGAAAAATAGATCAAGCTATAGAAATCTATAAGCAAGCGGCAATAGAAGGATATGTAAAATCTCAGTACACGTTAGGTAATATTTATAGAAGTAAAAAACAAAATGCGGAAGCAGAAAAATGGTATAGTATGGCATATAAAAATGGATATGAAGATGCTGCTTTTGACATTGGCAATATGTATTTTGAAATTGAAGCCTATGAATATGCATTATATTGGTACGAAAAGATTGCTGTATTAGGTGACATAAAGAGTCAAAACAATTTAGGAGTTACACACTTTTATTTAAAAGATTTTGCAAGAAGTGAAAAATGGCTTAAAGAAGCATGCGATACAAATTTTCCTAAGGCATGTTATAACCTAGGAGTTTTATATAATCATTTAGATAGAAAAGAAGAAGCACTTGAATATTATAAGAAAGGATCTATATTGTTAGATGAAGATGCAAAATATAACTTAGCAGTATTAAGTAAAGATGTTGATGAAAAAAGTGCAATAAGTTTATATAAACAGCTTCATAAAGTTGGGCACATAAAGGGGTGTTACAATATGGGTCTAATGATGGAGATATCTAATAATCTTGAAGAAGCGGAACGTTTTTATATAAAAAGTGCAGATAAAAATGATGTTAAATCTCAATATAGACTAGGATGTATATATGATAATCAAAATCTTAAAGAGGAAGCTATAACATATTATAAAAAGGCAATTGATAATAAACATACTAAATCGCAATATAAATTAGGTAATTTATATAATAAGGAAAATCATATAGAAAGCGCAAAGATGTATTACACAATGGCAGCAGAAAACAATATGTGTGAAGCTAAAAATAATTTAGCTGGTTTATATTTTGAAGAGGAAGATTACGAAAATGCAATAAAGCTTTATGAAGAAGCTATAGCTGATGGTTGTAAGGAATCAATAGAAAATTTAGGTGATTTATATTATAAAAAAAATGATATAGAAAAAGCTATATCATATTATTTGAGAAACTCTGGTAGTTTAACTTGTCAGAGTAAGCTTGGTACTATATATGAAGAGTGTGAAAATATAGATGAAGCGATAATATGGTATGAAAAAGCTGCAGAAAATAATGATGTATATAGTATGTATAAGTTAGGATGTATATATGAAAATAAACATGACTTAGAAAAATCAAAAGAATACTTTATTTCTGCATCAAATAAAAATCTAATAAATGCACGAATTCATTTAGGTAGAATACATTTTAATGAAGGTAGCTATGAAGAAGCAAAAAAAATGTTTGAAGTAGCGGCTAATGAAGATAATATATATTCACAACATATGGTAGCAGTGATACATGATATGTATTATAAAGACTATGATAATTCTAAGTATTGGTACGAAAAGGCAAGGAGCCAAGGGTGTGTTGAATCAATATATAACCTTGGACAAATAAATTTAAAGTTGAATGAAAACTCAGAAGCTGAAAAATACTTTAAAGAAGGAATGAAGTTAGGTAATAAAAAATGTGAGTATATGCTAGCAAATCTTTATTATAAAAAGAGTCTGGATATGTATGAAGTACTAGCCAATGAAAATTATGATGATTGCAAAGAAATAATAAATACTATGCCAAAGATAAATTTAAATTTTGATGAAGTATTAATAGCACCATTTGAATTGCAAGAAGAAGATGAAGAAGAGTATGTACCAATATATATACTAAGTATTGAAGAGGATTTAAACGAAGAATTTGAAGATATTCAAGGGGATATGAAGATTGGAACGATAAAAGAATAATAAATTAGTAATATTTTAAGCTATTCACATATATTATATTTGTGTATAGCTTATTTTTATACACATATATTATTGTTCTAATTATAGGTATTGAGTCATTAAATAATAACATACAAAAAATAATGTCCTTATGGAAGTAAAAGAGTTTATTTAAAAATTAAATAATAAGTGAGGGAGAGAGTAGTATGAGATTTTTACATGTGGGCATTCCAACAAAAGAAATCAAAGGAGAAGAAGTATATTTAAAAGATCTAAAAGTTTATTGTACGAGTCCAGAAAAACATCCTTACAGTGTAGAATATGTTAGATTTGAACCTTATTCTTCACTTCCAGAAATATTGAAAGTTCAACCACATATTGCTTATAAAGTAGATAGCATTGAAGAATCAATTAAAGATGCTGATGAAGTATTAGTTGAACCATTTAGAGTTGGAAACGCTATAATTACATTTGTTATAAAAGATAATTTAATTATTGAGTGTGTCAAATATAAATAAAATATAACAAAGCTATGTTAAATAACATAGCTTTGTTTCATACAAATCATATAAATATATTATTTCAAGTTAATAAGATGATAGAAGAAATAACACATATAGAACATATATACATATTAAAGATATGCTTTCAAATTTGTTGATATCTTTCTCTCGAAGAGCAAATATATAAGTTATTGTTGTAGCAATAATCATAAATATTATATCTAAAAGTAATTCTGAGCTAATAGGCATTGGTGAAGCTAGCGAAGAAACTCCTAAAATAAAAAGAATATTAAAGGTATTAGAGCCAATTACATTTCCTAATGCTATGTCTGATTCACCCCGTGAGGCAGCTATAATTGCAATAATAAATTCTGGAAGAGAAGTTCCTATTGAAATTATTGTTAGTCCAATAAGCTGGCTACTTACCCCCCAGTTATCGGCAATAATAATAGCACTTTCTACAACAATCTGACTACCAATTATTAATCCTATTACACCAATCAAAGAAAGCAGTAAAGCTTTGTTTAAACTTATACATTTTGCAACGCTATCTTGGCTACTACTATAACTATCAACATCTAAAGATAAAGAGACTTCATCTAGCATAAATTTATTTCTTGGTTTTAGTGTAACTTTTAATAAGGAATGAATAAAAACACCAAAAAAAATAACTAATATTATACCATCAGTTCTACTTAATCTGTTTACTAATCCAGGACTAAATACCATATCGCTACATAGTATCAAAATTAGTATTGAAGATAGTATCAGAAAAGGAAACTCTTTATAAATAGCGGCTTTTTCCATATATAAAGTTTTTATAAATCCTGCCATACCTATGACAATAAGTAAATTGAATATATTAGAACCGATAACAGTACCAAACGCTAAATCATTTTGGGATTTTAACGAGGCAGTAACACTAACAGCAAGTTCTGGTGCACTAGTGCAAAATGCAACTACAGTAAAACCAATTATAAGAGCCGGAATCTTTAGATATTCAGCCATAAATGAAGCGCCGTCTACAACATAGTCAGCACTTTTTATTAATAATCCAAAGCCTAGCAACAACAACATAAATTCCATATTATTCCCCCACCAGTGTTATGTAAAATGATAAAAAACCTTCAAAGCAAATAAATTATATTTGAATTGAAGGCTATGAATTTTTTGTATATAAACCTTATATGATAAAAATACTTAAATTATAATAGCTTATTTCTAGACATGAAGAAAGTTACTATTAAACATATAAAAGAAGTAATAAGCATAATTATCCAAAAACCATTATAATGACTTTCTAAAGGTATCCCACCAACGTTCATACCAAAGAATCCTGAAATTATAGTTGGTATAGTTGTAATTAAAGTAACAGACGTCAAGAACTGCATAACATTATTTTGGTTATTACTAACGATAGCACTAAATGCATCCATGATTCTACTTAATATATCTCCATAAATAGTGGCCATCTCAAGAGCCTGCCTATTTTCAACGATTACGTCCTCCAATAAATCCTCATCATCTGAGTATTTTTTTATTGTAGTTGTTCTAACTAGTTTACTTAATACTAATTCATTGGCTTTTAATGACGTAGAAAAATAAACTAGTGATTTTTCAAGTTCTAGAAGTTGAATTAGTTCCTTATTTTTCATAGACTTGTAGATTTCTCTTTCTATAACTGTAGTCATTCTATTTATTCTTCTTAGGTAATGTAAGTAATACGATGCATTTTTGTGAAGAATTTGTAAAATGAAGCGTGTCTTTTTAAAAGTATAAAAATCCTTTATATGTCCAACTATAAAGTCATTTAATATTTTTGTTTGAGCTGTACATACTGTTAATATTGCATTATCCATTACTATAATACCTAGAGGTATTGTAGTATAATGAGTAGCGTTTGAATCACTATCATCTACAGGAATATCTATAAGTATAAGGGTATGATTGTATTCTACTTCTATTCTTGAACGTTCCTCTTCGTCTAGTGCTGATTTTATACTTTCAACGTCCAAATTTAAAAGTTCTGATATTTCATTAATTTCACTTTGATTTGGTTCAATAAGATTTATCCAGCAGCCAGTTTCAAAAGAACTAAGTTTCTCTAATTTAGAATCAATAGTCTTATAATATCTTATCATGGCACACATCCTTTATTCAGTTTTATATAAATCTCATCATTTAATATTATCTATAAAATAACTAATTTATATAATCAAATAAAGGAATTAGTTTATTTATTTTAGATAATGATAAATGATGGCGCGAGTTTTTTTGTCCGGCAAGGGACTATGATCCATCTCTAATCACTCTCCTATTTTTTTTAAAGATTAATTACTCTTATATAATTTATCATTTTTAGAACATAGTTTCAATAGATTTTTAAAAAAGTATAAATACTATATAACTATAGTATAGCACGAAGTAAAGATCTATAATATAATTAAGGAAATAATTGTTAATAAGGGGGATACTATGCGATATAGAGAGTTTGGAAAATGTAAGGAAAAATTGTCTATTTTGGGCTTTGGATGTATGAGATTTCCAGAAAAAGATGGAAAAATAGATGAAGTAAAAGCAACAGAAATGTTAAGACATGCAATAGATAATGGGGTAAATTATGTTGATACAGCGTACATATACCATAAAGGGGAAAGTGAATCATTTGTGGGTAAGGCGTTAAAAGATGGATATAGAGAAAAAATAAACCTAGCTACAAAGCTTCCAACTTGGTTAATAAAAAGTAGAGAAGATATGGATAAATATCTAAGTGAGCAGTTAGGAAGATTAGATACTGAATATATAGACTATTATTTGATACACGCTTTAAATAAAGAGACTTATTATATGGTAAGAGAACTTGGTTTATTTGATTTTATAAATAAAATAAAAGAAGAGAAGAAGGTAAGATATGTAGGGTTCTCTTTTCATGATACATTAGAAGTATTCAAAGAGATAATTGATGATTTTGATTGGGACTTTACTCAAATACAATATAATTATTTAGATGAAAATTATCAAGCAGGTACAGAAGGATTAGAGTATGCTGCTTCTAAAAATCTAGGTGTAATAATAATGGAACCTTTAAGAGGAGGAGCTTTAGTAAATAATCTATCAAAAGAAATTAAAGCTATAATTGAAGAAGCTCCAACAAATAAAAATGCAGCAGGTTGGGCATTTAAGTTTTTATATGATAGAAAAGAGATTGGTGTAGTACTAAGTGGAATGTCATCTATGGATCATGTAATTGATAACTTAAAAATAGCTGATGAAGAAGGTACACAAAACTCTATGACTAATGAAGAAAAAGAGATTATTAGTAAACTTAAAGATAAATTTAAATCTAAGATTAAGGTTAATTGTACTGGATGTAAGTATTGCCTACCTTGCCCAAAGGGAGTAAGTATTCCAACATGCTTTGAGTTACTAAATAATGCTTCCATGTTTGACGCAGTTGAAAAAATTTATAATACACAATACAGTTCACTAGTAAAAAGTGATAATGATGCATCATTATGCGTACAGTGTGGAATATGCGAAACAAAGTGTCCTCAAAATATAGAAATTAGAGAAATGCTTAAAGTAGTAAACAATACATTTAATTCAAAATAAATAAGTATATAAAGAGCCAGCATAATAATGCTGGCTTATTATATTTAAGTAAGGAAATAAGGAAGAGTAAACTCAATTATTTATAAAAATATTAAGGTTTAGAAATGCTCCTAGACAATCTGAATTTTTACAATAATCAACTATATCATAATGGACGTTATTACTATCTAATATAGATATAGCTATATTTCCAAGTATTGCATGTGTAACACTGTTTGGACTGCCATCTATATCGGTAGCTATTTTAATTAACTCTGGCTCACTAAAATTGACTAATGATCCACTTAAAGCTTTAACGCAGTCATACGTTTTATCTTCCCAGTCATTGCTTTTAAAATATTATTTTTTTATAGTATGAGATTAAGGTGTTTAAGTCAATAATTTTTTTATAACTCATTTTATAAAATTAACTATTATGGATTTTGTAACTAATTTTAACTAGTTTAAAATGGAAAAGTCTTGTATGATTATATAAAGTAATTTTAAAATATTTTTTGTTTAAAAATATAAAAAACTAAGGGAAAAAATAATGGTATTAATATATAATTTTATGAAATATATTCTTAAATTACTATAATTATTCAAATAAAATTCATAAAGAGTTCATATAAGATGGATATAATAAAAGAAAAGGAGGTATTAAAAACATGGCAATTTTATTAATTACAGCAGCGTTAGTACTAGTTATGTACGGACTAACTGTTTTATCATATATATCAGAAAACCACATATTAGAAGACATGGTAGAAAATAATTAATTTTATATAGACGTGAAAATTATGAGATGGATTATCGCTCCGAGATTTATATATAAGTTCTATGTCATGCAGACCCAAAAGCGGTCTGCAAATGACATGTGAACTTACATATAAATCCCTGCGCTGGATCCATCTCATAATTTTTTTGCTATAAAAAATAGGGAAGAGCAGGAGTAATAAAAAAGAGTTGCAAAAATGATAAATCATTTTTACAACTCTTTTGTTTAAAGAGAATTAATTCTCTAATATTTATTATTTAGATGCTTGTCTTGACTTGTTGTATCTTAATCTATCATGCTCGTTTAAGAATCTTTTTCTTAATCTTATAGCATCTGGAGTTATTTCAACTAATTCATCATCTTCTATAAATTCTAAAGCTTCTTCTAGAGTGAATGTTCTAGCAGCTTGTAATTTAACAGCATCATCAGTACCAGAAGCACGAACGTTAGTTAACTTCTTGTTTTTACATGGGTTAACTGTCATGTCGTCTTTTCTTGAGTTCATACCGATTATCATACCTTCGTATACATTAACAGCAGGTTCAACGAACATTTGAGCTCTTTCACTTAAAGCACTAAGTGCATAAGCCATAGTTGTTCCAGAACCTTGAGCTACTAAAACTCCGTTTGTTCTTCCTGGTATTTCACCTTTGTGCTCTTCGTATCTTTCGAATGATCTAACTAATGAACCTTCTCCACGAGTATCGTTTATGAATTCAGATCTGTATCCAAGTAATCCTCTTGTTGGAGCGATGAATGTTATTTTAACATAATCACCTTCTATTTCCATAGCTTCCATCATTGCTTTTCTTAAGTTTAGTTTGTTTATAACAGTTCCTGAGTAAACTTCTGGACAGTTAACTATAACTCTTTCCATTGGTTCCATTAGTTTACCTTCTTCTTTTATGAATAAAACTTCAGGCTTAGAAACACCTATTTCATATCCTTCACGTCTCATGTTTTCAAGAAGTATAGATAAGTGAAGCTCTCCACGTCCTGATACTCTGTATCCATCAGTAGTATCCATTGGCTCAACCTTTAGCCCAACGTTAACTTCTAATTCTTTATCTAGTCTGTCTTTTAAGTGTCTTGTAGTAACGAATTTACCACTCTTACCGCAGAATGGAGAATCATTAACTAAGAAGTTCATAGATAATGTAGGTTCTTCTATGTGTATAAGTTCCATTGGTAATGGATTATTAGCTTCACAAATAGTTTCACCTATAGATATATCTGATATACCAGCTACAACAACTATATCACCTGCGTATGCTTCATCTTTTTCTACTTGGTTTAATCCTTCATAAACTGTAAGTTTAGCTATTCTTCCTTTAGCTACAGAACCATCAGCTTTACATATAGAAACAGTTTCACCATTTTTTACAGTTCCTTTGTAAACTCTACCTATTCCAAGTCTACCTACATAATCATCGTATGCAAGTGCAGAAACTTGTAATTGTAAAGGTTCATCACTATAGTCAGGGTAAGCTTCAACGTGTTCCGTAACAGTTTCAAATAATGGAGCTAAACTTTCGCTTTCATCTTCCATTTCTTTCTTAGCTATACCTTGCTTAGCTATTCCGTATATTATAGGGAATTCACATTGCTCGTCAGTTGCATTTAAGTCAACAAATAAGTCGAAAACTTCATCAACAACTTCTTCAGCTCTTTGGTCTTGTTTATCTATTTTGTTTATGAATAGTATCGGTCTAAGTCCAGCTTCTAAAGATTTTTGTAAAACGAATCTTGTTTGAGGCATTGGCCCTTCACTAGCATCTACTAGTAATATAACTGTATCAACAGTTTTTATAACACGTTCAACCTCAGAAGAGAAGTCACTATGTCCTGGTGTATCAACTATGTTTATTTTGTAATCCTTGTAGTTGATAGAACAGTTTTTTGAATATATTGTTATACCTCTTTCTGCTTCAAGGTCGTTACTATCCATTACACAGTCTTTTACTACTTCGTTATCTCTGAATGTACCAGATTGATGTAAAAAAGCATCAACTAATGTTGATTTCCCAGCATCGACGTGGGCAATAACTGCAATATTTATGATTTTATTTTTTGATGACATTATCAAATTTCCTTTCTATTTTAAAATAACTTATTAAGTATATCACAGTATATATGTGTATACAAGATACTATTAGTTAAAATCACAACTATTAATTATTAGAATGTGACAATAATATTTTGTGCAAAATAAATAAGTTTAAAGTCGATTGATGGTGTGATGAGAATACTATATAATATTAATAGAAGGGAAAATGTTTTATTCAGGGGGCGTAAGGGGTGTTAACGAAAAAAACAACAAATGTAATATCTTTTAGAAGAAGAAAATTAGAAAAAAAATACAGAGCATTAATAAAAAATAAAAAATATATTTTTTTATTTGTGGGAATACCAATTTTATTAAGTACTGTGCTCAGTATTGACAAGTATTTTGTTGTCACAAGCTTAGAAAGTAAAGGCATGGAATATAATCCATATGTTTACATTAATACTGATTATATTGCAAATGAAACCCAAGATAATCAGTATGTGGATATTAAAGAATATTATAGACATAAACAAAAAGTTGAAGATTTTTTTGAAGAAAAGAAAGAATCCATTTGTAAATATTAAAGTAATTTTGTTTAGATATTATTCATGTGGGTATAATTTTAATATCAAAAATATCTAGGAGGACAAAATTATGATTAGAGTATGCCCACATTGCTCAAATGTTGATGTAAATAAATTAAAAGAAACTTTTGGAGCTGAAAATATAAAAACAGGATGTATAGGTGCCTGTAGAGCATTTTCAAAAGAAGCAGTTGCAAAAGTTGATGGAGATTTAATTATAAAACAAAGTGAAGAAGATTTAATAGCTGAATTAAAAAAATAATAGATAAGACTTAAAGCCATAATCTAGGTATAGATTGTGGCTTTTTTACATATAAGGTGTTTTTAAGGACTAATTATATATATTAATAAAAAAAATAAATAAAATAAAAAACGATTTTCGGCTTTTTTATAAATGAGAAAAATGTTGTATTTTGCTTATGATAATAATAAGTAAATTAAATCTAAAAAAAACTATAAAAACATTAAATTGTTAAATTATTTCATGATTTGATAAAAATAACCATTTATATCATAATATATGTAGCATGGGATTAATTGGGGGAAAAAGGGGTGACTTTAAAATGAATTTAAAAGCATTAGTAAGTAAAGATTTAAGAAAAAAAATAGAACCAGAGGTGTTAACCAGGCATATTACTAGTTTGTGCTACATTACTAGCAATAAGTATTGCCAATAGTCCAATTAAGGAAGTTTATAATTATATTTTTAGTGATATTAAAATAATTGGCAAGTTTAACTTACATACAATTGTTAATGATTTTTTAATGGCAATATTTTTCTTAGTTGTAGGATGTGAGATAAAGCATGAAATACTTTATGGAAACTTATCATCAATGAAAAAGGCGGGATTTCCTGTTATAGCAGCTTGTGGAGGCGTTGCTGTACCAGCGCTAATATACTTATTTTTTAATTATAATACTAACTTTGTAAATGGTATTGGAGTGCCGATATCAACGGATATTGCATTTGCTATTGGAATATTTATGATATTAAAAAATAAGTTAAATCCGAGTCTTAAAATATTCTTACTATCATTAGCAGTAGTTGATGATCTTATATCGATTTTAGTAATAGGTATTGCTTATTCATCACATATTAATGTATCAGGAGTTATGGGAACAATGGTAATGATGTGTATTTTGGTTTATATGAACAAAATCCTTAAAATAACGAAAATATTACCATATATAATGATGGGTTTAATACTATGGTATTTTGTTTATACAAGTGAAATACACTCAACTATTAGTGGTGTATTATTGGCTATGGTAATGCCTTCTAAAAAAAATGATAATAAAGAGTCTTTGGTTGAAGAGGTTCAGAATAAATTAACGCCATTATGCAATTATTTTATTTTACCATTATTTGCATTTTCAAATACAGCTATTACATTAGGCATGGATCTAAACTATAATGATATGGGTACATTAATGATGGGTATAATATTTGGGCTAGTAATAGGGAAGCCATTAGGAATTATGTTATTTAGCTACGTAGGTGTAAAGCTACATTTAGTAGAGAAACCTAAAAATACAAGCTGGAGTTCATTACTTCAAGTTGCTATACTTGCAGGTGTAGGATTTACAATGTCAATATTTGTATCTGAAATTGCATTTTCATATAATCATAATATTGTAGATGCAGCGAAAATGTCCATTTTACTTGCTGCAATCTTATCGGCAGGACTTACATATATGTCAATTTCATTAAAGCCTATTTTAAGTAGAGATTTTATTTTATCTCATATAAGGCTTGGTAAATAGAAGAAAGGACAACCTTAAAAAATTAAGGATGTCCTTTTTTTATTTGATAATAATTTTATTTATTCATGCTAAATTCACAATAAAGAGATAAAATAGTAATATGAAAGAGAAATAATAAATGTTTAGGATAAGAATGGAGATGATAAAATGCCAAAATCTATATTGGTCGTAGAAGATGATGTTAATATACAAGAATTGATTGTAGAGTTCTTAGGAGCAGAAGGTTATAACGTAGATTCTGCTAATGATGGTTTAGAAGGAATACAAAAATTCAAGCAAGGAAATTATGATCTTGTAATGCTAGATATAATGATGCCAAACTTAGATGGATATTCAGTGTGCAAGATGATAAGACAACAATCAGATACTCCCATAATATTTTTAAGTGCATTAAATGAAGAGTCAAATCAAGTTAAAGGTTTTGAGTTAGAATGTGATGATTACATAACTAAACCATTTTCTTTTAATTTACTAATTAAGAGAGTAGAAGCAGTGCTAAGAAGAAGTAAAGATAGTCATAATGACAATAGCTTGTCATTTGAAAAATTAAAGTTAGACTTAAATACATATACAGCTCAAATAGAAGACGAGGTAATCGAATTAACTTTAAAGGAATTTAATATTTTAAAAATGCTTATAGAAAAATTCCCTCAAGTAATAACAAGAGAGCAGTTATTAGATAGCATATGGGGATATGATTATTATGGTGATACTAGGATAGTTGATGCACACATAAAAAATATCAGAAAGAAGATGCAATTGCCATATATTAAAACGGTTAAAGGGATAGGATATAGCCTTGAAAAAGATATTTAATAAGTGGGAACATGTAAATATAAGATATAAGTTATTTTCAATAACTTCAGCCTTATTAATTGGACTTGCTATTGCAATATATTTAGTCTTATATTTTTTATTACCTTCATATTATCATAGTTATAAAACTAAAAATCTTCAAGGTGCGATATATGGATTAGTCGAAACTGCAAAACATAATGATTTAGATTATCTAAAACAAGAACTTAAATATATTTCTAGAGAGCAAAACCTTGGGATTTCATTAAGAGATCCTAGTGGTAGAATTGTATATGGTAAGAATGAAATTATTTTACTTACTTACACCAAAAACAGACTTGAAGAAAATGCAGAGGAATATGCTACAACTGTTTTTATAAGAACAAATGAAAGTGATCAACCATATAAGTTAAGTGTAGTTATGCCTCTACAACCAATAGATGAGGCAAATGAAGTAATAAGAAACTTAATGCCGTTTATTATATTGTTATCTTTAGGTATAGCAATACTGGGGGCATATATTTATTCAAAGGTTATTACTAAGCCACTTATAGATATTATTGAAAGTGAAAGAGAAGAAGAAAACAGACGTAAGGACTTTGTAGCAACAATTTCTCATGAACTTAAGACACCAATAACAATAATCAGTGGGCAATTAGAAGGTATGATATATAATGTTGGAAAATATAAAGATAGAGATACATATCTACAAAAGTCATATGAATCTACTCAAGAGCTAAAGGATTTAGTCAATGAGATGATGGAAATGTCAAAAGCCGATATACTTGAAACTAAGCTAAAGCTTAGTAATTTTGATATAAGTGAACTTTTAATTAAACTTGTTGAGAGACAAACATTTTTAATTGAAGATAGAAAATTAAAAACAGAAATAACTATTGAAGAAAATATAATAATAAGAGCAGATGAAGAAAAAATCACCAAAGCTATAAATAATATAATAAACAATGCGATAAAATACTCGCCAGAAGGTGGGACTTTGATAGTTAGATTATATAAAGATAAAAATATAAAAAAAGCTTGGAGACATAGTCAGCGGAAGATTCGATTAGAAGTTGAAAACACTGGTACAAAAATAGAAAAGAAATACCTTGATGAAATTTTTAATCCTTTTTTCAGAGTTGAGAAATCTCGTTCAAGAAAAACTGGAGGAAGTGGCTTAGGATTATATATAGTAAGTAAAATACTAAAGAGTCATGGTTATGAATATTCTTTACGAAATAAGTCAAAGTCAGTAATATTTACAATTATTTTGTAAAAAAATATAATTTCAATGATTGTTCATAAAAAACTCACACTAAATTCACATTGAAGTATTATTATATAAGTATAGAAAAACAAGCTAATAATTCGTAAGATAATACAATACCCGAAAAGCTGATAATCTCCCCCTCACATCCTCCAAAGAGATTATCAGCCCCTTAGGCCCATAAATTTAATTTATGGGCTTTTTTTTATTATTTGCCAGATAATCAACTATATATCCCATTATTATTATACCGGGAATATCTATAAGTAGTCTAACAAATGTAAACTTGTAACCAAGAGCACCTATTTCAAAAAGTAGTGTAGATAACTTTGTTACACACCAGGCGTTCATGAATATTATTATATTTGAAAATTTTACTCCCTTTTTTAAAAGAACTGCTGTGAAAGGAAAAGCAGCATACATAGGACCAGCAGCCAATGATGCTATTAATATAGATAATAAAATACCGACAATTCCAGAATTATCTCCCATGTATTTCATCATCGACTCTCTAGAAACCCATACATCTAAAAGGCCGAGCATTAACATAATAGGTGGTAAAACTGATAGCATTTGTAAAAAGCTTGACTTTGTGCTATTAAATGCGCCAATGCCAAGATTCTTATTAAAAATAAAAATAGCGATCAAAACAAATATACAAATTAATGAGTACTTATATCTTTTTAGAAAATATTTAAGATTCATTTATAAAAACACCATCCCCATAATGAAAGCAACAATTATAGAAAATAAAAAAGCTATAAAATTTCTAAAGAATGCAGCTCTTTTTCCTATATACTTTGCCTCTAAACTAAATGTCAAAACACCTACTAAAGTAAGAGTAGATACTAATGCAGAAACCTGAGCATATCCAGCGCCACTTTTTAATAATGTATCAGCAGTAGAAAAGGCAACAAAGGTAGGCATCATTGTAATTGAACCAATTATTGCAGAAAATAATGTACCTAAAAATCCAGAATCTTCTCCTATTATTAGTGAAATAGTATTAGTATCAAGAATAGATAATATTATACCTACGATTATAATAATAGAAATAAATTGTGGCATAATATTTTCAATAGATTTATATGCAATTACTAATGCTTTTTTTGTTTTGTTTTTGTCTTTTTTTAATGAGAATAAAAACAATATTACAGCAACACCATAAAGAATATACGAAGTCATAATTATCCCTCCTAGTTATATTTAATAATATGAAAGAATCAGTAAATTAGTTAATGTATAATAATAAACTAAATATAGGAACTAGTTGGATAAATAATATTAGTTTTTTGGGGGAAAATAATAAAAACATATTTAGGAGGTTTTTATTATGTCTAAATTAACTAATGATTTTAATAATATGAAAAATGATTTACAACAAGGAATAAACAAAGTTGGACATGCTATTAAGCACACTGCCACTGATTTAAAATCTGATGCTCAAGGTGCATTACACAATATGAATAATATGAAGGATAATTTAGTAGACAAGTATGACGATAATGCATTTGGTAAGAAAATAGAAAAACAAGTGAAAAAAATAAAAAAATAGTTTGATTGAATATACTATATTTAAAACACCTAGTTTTTACTAGGTGTTTTTTTCTGTAGCTTATGTATTTAATACTGTAACTTATGTAAAATATTGGTAATATTATATGCTATTATATATAATTGTACTAGAAATATAAAAGTGGAGAAGAATTAATCATGACGAATATTGCAATATGTGATAATGAAATTATTATAGTAAATAAAACAAAAAAACTATTAGAGGAATACGGAAGTTATAAAATAAATATATTAACTTTCACATCTGGAGAAGATCTAATAAATAGTAGTATAAATTTTGATATTATTTTTTTAGATATAGATATGGAAGGTCTAAGTGGGATAGATACAGCAAAAAAAATAAGGGCGTATGATAAAAAAGTTAAAATAATTTATATTACTAATTACACTGACTATACATATGAGGCATTTGGTGTTCATGCTTTTGCTTATTTAATAAAGCCTATAAAAAGTAATGAATTATATAAACAATTAGATGAAGCCCTTTCATATACAGTAGAAGAAAATGATGAGATACTTGAATTTATCACAACAGAAGGTGTAGTTAGGGTTAAGTTAAATGATATATTTTATTTTGAGTATCAATCTAGAAAAATTATTATGAAGACAAGAGATAAATCTTATACATTAAACAAGAAAATATCTGAAGTGGTAAAAGAAATGGAGGATTATGGTTTTGAGATACCTCATAAAAGTTTCTGTATAAATTTATACAATGTTAAGTCTGTAAAGGGCTATGATATTTATATGATGGATGGAAGTATTTTACCTTTATCTCAGAAAAAATCTAGTTGCTTTAGAGACAGTCTGAATATTTATCTTAGCAATCGAATGGATAAACAAAGAGGGAGAAATAGATGATAGATCTTTATTTTATTGCATTTTTATTGTTCCCTATTATGGGAAATATGTTTTTAATATATACATTTTTTGATTTTATGAGAAGATTGGATAGAAATATATATGGAAAAAAAGTATATTATTGGGTTGCATTTATATTATTCTTTTTAATATCTACACTATTGTCATTTATGGGTAATATAGTTACAAATATTTTAAGCTTAGTGGTAGGAATATTATTAATAGGACATTTTCTTTTCAATAATTCTAAAATATATTTAATATATTATTTTATATTTTCAGTTAGCTTTTTATTATTTGATATTATAGCCCAGAATGCATTTTTAATAATAGTATCTTTACTGAAAATAAGCTTTAAAGATATGTACTATAAGCAAATCTTTGCAGTTGTGGTTGTAAGATTTATTGAATACATATTTGTTAAAATATTTACTAAGTTAATAAATAGAAAAAAAGTCGAAAAAGTTACATTATCACAATTTATTGGTTTTTTAATAATACCAACAATTAGTATAATATATATTTACACACTGGTAATGTATTTACAGTTGTATTCTGGATTTTTTGAGGTAGTATTATTCATCATTAATATATTTTTAACTATAGGTTTAAATATATATACAACCTATATTTTCGAGACTATATCGAAAAATAATGTACTGCAAAATGAAATTAATTTATTTCAGCAACAAACAGAGTTGCAGTACAAATACTATGATAATTTAGAAAAAAAATATGAAGAGTCTAGAAAGATAATTCACGATATTAGAAATCATTTACAAACCGTAGAAAGCTTGTATTGTGTTGGTGATAAAGAAACAGGAAAAAAGTATACAGAGGATATTCATAGGATGTTAAATGAATTGAATCAAAAGTATTACACTAGAAATAGAGTCCTTAATATTATTTTAAATGATAAGTTTAATAAAATAAAAAATACACATATAGATTTAAAATATAATACTGGTGATGTAGGTTTAGAATTTGTTAGAGATATTGATATTACAACAATATTCTCTAATCTTTTGGATAATGCTATAGAAGCTGCATATGATGTTAAAGAAAGTAGCTATATTAAATTAGATATAAATAAGTTTAATGACTTCATAGTAATAAACATAATAAACTCAACAAAGAGTAAGCCAATAAAAAAAGGTAAGACATTTAAATCAACAAAGAAAGACCATCAGGGGCTAGGCATTGGAAATATTATAAGAACTTTAGAAAATTATGAAGCATCTATGGTTATAGACTATACTGATAATGAATTTAGAGTAAATATTCTTATTCCTACTTAAAAATAGTTTTGGTTATTGGGGAGGGAAGTATGGTTTCCGAGAAGGTTATATTTGCTTTGTAATTTAGCGTATTAATATGTTTTTTAGCACCAATTTCTAGTTTTATATATTTTGATAAATCCAAAAATAAAACTGTAAAGCTTTTTTTATATGTATGTTTATATTCTTTGCTTCATAAATGTTAATAAGAATACCAATACTAACATATGTATTGCCGACTGCATCATGGTATATTAAACTAACATTCAATCCTTATTTATATGAATTATTATTGGGATTATAGGAGTTGAAGCATATATAGCTATATGTACATTATTATTAGGGATATTTATATTTAAATCTAAAAAATTATTAGATAAAAAGGATGGGGAGTTATTATGAAGAAATTTAAATTACTATCAATGGTACTTTTAATAGGTGGGATGATAGTAGGATGTAGCAGTTCAAAATTAAGTGATGTTTATGATGAAGAAGAAGTAAAAACAAGTGGAGTAGGAGTAATTGAATTATTAAATGAAGAAAACTATGATGGATTAGAAGCAAAAATGTCTGAAAAACTTAAATCAGCTGCTTCGATAGAAGAGCTAAAAAAAGTTTGGCAACCAATAAAAGAAACTGTAGGAGAATTTGAAAAAATTAAAAAAGAAACTGTAGTAGGAAATGAAGGTTTAGCAACTATAGCCCTAATGGCTAAATACAAAAATGGAAATGTAACATTTACAATTACATTTAATGAAAATCTTGAGCTAGAAGGATTATATATGAAATAAAAGATCAAAATATAATAAGCATAAACGCAAAAGACTAGAGTAATATCTAGTCTTTTTTTACACATTATGGTATTACAATGCTCGCAATATATGCATAACTCATGTAATCAAGTGAGATGAATTTTTAATTTGAAAATCTATTTCTTTAATATATTAATATAGCTATACTTATAGTAAGTAATATTGTATTAAAGTATGGGGGATGGGAATATGAGTCTAATTGAAGCACAAGTAAAAAAATATTATGAAAATTATGATGAGGACAAAAGATTAATAAAAGATAAGTCGCATAGTATTGAATTTATAACAACAACATCATATATAGACAAATACATACTAGACAAAAACAAAATGTTAGAGGTTGGAGCAGGAACAGGAAGATATTCTTTTTATTATTTAGAAAAAGGATTTGATGTTACAGCTTTTGAACTTTCAGAAAAGCATATAGAAATAATGAAAGATAAAAGTAATGAAATAAAAAAGGGTATAGATATTCAACAAGGCAATGCTTTAGACTTAAGTAGATTTAAAAACAACAAATATGAAACCGTATTATGTTTAGGACCCATGTATCATTTAACATCAGAAAATGACAGAATAAAGTGTATAGATGAATGTTTAAGAGTATTAAAACCAGGCGGAATAATAGCTGTTGCATATATAAGTAAATTTGCTCATTTTATAGATATGATAAGAAGAAATAAAGATGATATTAATGATAATGGACTTTTTGAGACATTAGAAACAGGGATAGAGTATGTAGATAACAAAGAATGTTTTTACTTTTCATCATACGATGAAATAGAAGAACTAATGATAAATAATAATGTTGAAAAATTAAGTCATATTGGAACTGATGGAATATCAGATATGCTTAGATCAAATGTAAATGATTTTAGTGATGATGAATTCCAATTATGGATGAAATATCACTTTAGTACATGTGAAAATAAAAGATTAGTAGGCTATAGCAAGCATTGTTTATTTATTGGAAGGAAAAAGTAAATATTATATGTTTAATAGATTGTGAAATTGTATGGGTACAATATACGTTTTTAAAGAAGTTATTGATAGAAACTACCAAACAATCACTTTTTTTAGTATTATAATTGTATGATATAAAATCAAGCAGACATCATAAGTATAAGCGTACAGTTAAAATAGAGGGAGTGGTTGAGATGGAAAATGTAAATAATATTAGTCATACTAAGACTAAAAATATGGTTATGTGTGGATTATTAGCTGCCATTATATGTTTAACAACTGCATATATTTTTCACATACCTTTAGGTGGGAATAATGGTTATGTTCATGTTGGAGATGCATTTATATATTTAGCAGCAGCAATATTACCAACACCATATGCAATAGCTTGTGCAGTAATAGGAGCAGGTCTTGCAGACATTGTAACAGGAGCAGCAATATGGTTTATACCAACTGTAATTATAAAATCTATATTAGTTTTATGCATTTCTTCAAAAGATGAAAAAATAATAAATACTAGAAATGTACTTGGAGCTGCAGTTGCTGGAACTTTAGGTGTAGTTCTATATATGGTAGCAGAAGGAATTATATTTGGAAGCTTTACTAGTGCCTTTGTACTTTCTTTACTAGGATTAGTTCAGCCAATAGGAAGCTTAGTAGTTTTTATAATATTAGGACTAGCATTTGACAAAATTAATATGAAAAAGCGCGTTTAATCATATAAATAAATATAAAATATAGAATAAAAGAGAGCCTAAAATAGTATTATTTAATAAGTAATACTATTTTTTTTATATAAATTTAAATATTAAAAGGTTTTAGGGGGTGTTGTTGTGCAAGCTAGTAAACAAAATATGACTACTATGCAGAAACTATTTCCCATTATGACAAATAAGAATTTAGACATGAAGAAAGAAATGTTAGCAGGTCTTACTACGTTCTTAACTATGGCATACATTATAGCGGTAAATCCAAACATATTATCAGCTACAGGGATGCCAGTAGGGGCACTAGTTACAGGTACCTGTCTTGCAGCAGCTTTTGGCTGTATATTAATGGGTATTATAGCAAATTTACCATTTGCTATGGCTCCTGGTATGGGACTTAATGCTTTTTTTGCTTTTTCAGTTGTTCTAGGAATGGGTGTCTCTTGGCAAGTAGCTTTAACAGCAGTTTTTGTAGAAGGGATAATCTTTATTTTACTGACGTTATTTAAGGTACGTGAAGCAGTTGTTAACTCAATACCAGTTAATATGAAATTAGCTGTAACTGGTGGGATAGGAATATTTATAGCATTTATAGGAATGGTAGGATGTGGATTAGTAGCTCCAAATGAATCTACATTAGTTATGCTGGGTGAGTTTTCTCCAACGGTAATAATATGTTTAATTGGTTTATTGATTATTGCAGTTCTTGATAAAAAAGGTGTAAAAGGTTCAATATTATTTGGAATAGTAATAAGTTCACTTATGGCTTGGGGATATGCTCTAATAAATCCAGAAACAGCACAAAGCTTAGGTATATATTTACCAAGCGGTGTGTTTAAGTTTGAGAGCATAGCACCAATTGCAGGAAAGATAGATTTAGGGTATGTTTTCCATCCAGATAACATAGGTACATTTTTAGTAGTTGTATGTACATTCTTATTCGTAGACTTTTTTGACACAGTTGGAACATTAGTAGGTGTATGTTCAAAAGCAAATATGTTAGATGAAAATGGTAATGTTCCAAATGTTGGTAGAGCATTGTTAGCAGACGCTTGTGCTACTACAGTAGGTTCATGTTTAGGTGTTTCTACAGTTACTACTTATGTTGAAAGTTCAACAGGTGTTGTATCTGGAGGAAGAACAGGATGGACAGCTATAACTGCAGGAGTATTATTCTTAATAGCAATGTTTTTCTCTCCTATATTTATTTCAATACCATCATGTGCTACTGCTCCGGCGTTAATATATGTTGGATACTTAATGCTAGGCGCTGTTAAGGAAATTAATTTTGATAATATTACTGAAGGTGTACCAGCGTTTATTACTATAGTAGGTATGGCACTTACTTATAGTATAGGTGATGGTTTAACTCTTGGTATATTGACTTATGTATTAATTAACGTATTATATAATATATTGGGAGCTAAGAAAGCCGAAGATAAGCAAAAAGTTTCAGTCGTCATGATTGTATTGGCAATTTTATTTGCAATTAAGTTGATGCTATTATAAATTAGTTAGATATACTTCACTAGTAATATGTAATGTATTACTGGTGATTTTTTTGCAAATATTGCAAAATTCTACATATTAATGATATAATAAATGAGTTTTATAATGTTGTATTTGGGTAAAGATAATTATATATACAATGACTAGTTCGTGACTATAAATTATAGATACAAAGGAGAAAAAATGAGAAAAGTAGAATTATTAGCACCAGCAGGTGATTTAGAAAGATTAAAAATAGCATTTACTTATGGAGCAGATGCATGTTATATAGGTGGAGAAATCTTTGGTATGAGATCGGCAGCTAAAAACTTCACTATAGAAGAAATGGAAGAAGGAGTTAAGTTTGCTCATGAAAGAGGAAAGCAAGTATTTGTTACAATAAATATTATTCCTAGAAATGAAGAGCTTGACCAATTAGAGAACTACTTATTAGAACTTGATAGAATAGGCGTAGATGCGGTTATAGTAAGTGATCCAGGTATATTAACTATGGTAAAACAAACTATACCAAACATGGAAATACACATAAGTACTCAAGCAAGTACTACAAACTCTCAAGGTGCAAACTTCTGGTACAACCAAGGTGCAAAGAGAGTCGTTATGGCTAGAGAATTATCATTTAAGGAAATAAAAGAATTAAGAGATAATACTCCAGAAGATATGGATATAGAAGCCTTCGTACATGGAGCTATGTGTATGTCATACTCTGGTAAATGTGTTATAAGTAATTACACAACTGGTAGAGATGCAAATAGAGGAGCTTGTGCTCAATCATGTAGATGGAAATATACGTTAGTTGAAGAAAAAGAACCTGGTAAATACGAGCCAGTACAAGAAGGAGTAGATGCTTCATTCTTCTTTAACTCAAAAGACTTATGTATGATAGAATATATTCCTGAAATATTTGAAAGTGGAATAACTAGTTTAAAGATAGAAGGAAGGATGAAAACTGCTTATTATGTAGCAACTACAGTTAGAGCATATAGAATGGCAATAGATGCTTACTATAAAGATCCAGAGAACTGGAAGTTTAATCCTATGTGGTTAGAAGAACTTAAAAAAGGAAGTCATAGAGATTACAATACTGGATTCTTCCTTAATAGACCTAATGAAACATCACACAACTATGAATCAGCATCTTATATAAGAAACTACGATTTTATAGGTATAGTTAGAGATCATGAAGAAAATTCAGATTTAGTTATAGTAGAACAAAGAAATAGAATGTTTGTTGGAGATAAAATAGAAGTTATAGGACCATTTAAAGAAACTATGAATGCTACTATATTAGAGATGTACAATGAAGAGGGAGAACCAATAGAATGTGCTCCACATGCAAGACAAATAGTTAAGATGAAGCTAGACTTAGAAGTTGGTAAAGATTATTTATTAAGAAAGCCAATTGCAACGATCAAAACAGTATAAGTTAACAAATAACTATTTGATAATTCAATCATAAGGAAAAGATGGATGCTTTAATAATTTTTTATTATTGTATTCATCTTTTTTGCTATGAATAATATTATATAGTATAAATTATTTTATATATCAATTTATAACCTAATATTGGAGGAATAAAAATGACATCTAGAAGTATCCTAGCAATACCATTAGTATGTATTGCGCTATTAACAGGATGCACAACTTCAAACACTAAAGAAAGCAAAGATACAAACATTACAAATATAGAAGCAATTAATATAGTTGAAGGTTATATAAGAGAAAATAAAATTTACTATCCAGATTATAATCAAGTTGTTATGTTAGATACTAAGGACAATGTATATCTTGTAGAGTCTTATTATACGATGTATGATGATGCAGGATTTTTAGATAAATATTGTATTGGTACCTTTAAAGTAGATGTAAGTAATGGTGAGGTTAGTGGAAGTACTAGTAAGCCATTACAAGAGTCTGTGTACAGAGGAATAGGTCAAGGCATTGAAAGAAGAACAGAGTGCTATTAATACTTTTAGATTGAATAAAAGGATATTACCATTAGATTGGTAATATCCTTTTGATTTTATAGTAAAATATGATAAGTAATTAGAATAGCAAAAGAAAATAGTATATAATAATCTATATAAAAAATAATAAAAATCGGAGAAAGGGAAGCTGAAATATTTAATGATACTTAAAATTATTATAAATATATTATTATCTATGTGTTTATTTTTTGAAATTATATCAAGAGAAAATAGCATGAACATATTAAGATATTCAATATTAATGAGTTTGATTTGTATTAGTATATCTTTATACATACTCAGTGATTTGAAAATTGTTAAAAAGCATAGAGAAAGAATATTATTAGGAAATGGAATATATATAGTAGTAGCATCTCTTCTATTTAATCCTTTGGTGGTTTTAATAGGACCAATAGTTAGCGATTATATTAAATCGAAGAAATATACTGAATTTTATATATGTATACTTTTAGTATTGAGTGTGATTTTACAAGTGAAACTTGGACTTAGCTATCTTTTAATATGTTTAGGAATTGTAGTAACAATGTTTACTTATGAAAGTGTAAAGAATCAACAGAGAAGAGAAGAAATTGAAAAGAATAATTATATATTAAGGGATAAAATACATTCGATAGAAGAAAAAAGACTGTTAGAGAAAAAGCTAAACTTACAAAATATAGAGTCAATAAAAATCGAAGAGAGAAATTTAATATCTCAAAAAATACATGATAATATAGGTCATACACTTGCTGGAAGTATAATGCAACTTGAAGCAGTTAAAATTGTAGTAAGTAAAGATGTTTCTAAAGGAATTGATATAATTGATAATATAGCTAATAACTTAAGAGAAGGGATGGATGAAATAAGACAAGCACTTAGAAACATAAAACCTGAGCAATCTCAAATCGGTATTAACCAACTAAGGCTAATCTTAGATGAATTTTCAAAAGAAAATAAAATATATACAGAGATAAAGCTTGAAGGCGATATTAATGATATAAGTGTAATATATTGGAGGGCAATAACAGATACAGTAAAAGAAAGTTTGACAAATACGATAAAGCATTCTGATGGAGATAATATTAGTATTGAAATTAGTGTATTGAATAAGATAGTAAGACTTTTCATTAAAGATAATGGAAGTAATAAGAGTAAATTTAATAAGGGTATGGGATTGTTAGGAATAGAAGAAAGAGTTGTTAATCTAGGTGGAGATGTGAGCTTTAATAATGGAGATGGATTTTCAACGCTAATAATTCTAAAGAGGTAAAGACATGATAAAAATAATAATAGTAGATGATGATATTTTAATAAGAGAAAGCTTAAAAATAATAATAGGAATTGATGAGGAAATAGAGGTTCTTGATACTTTAGAAAATGGTAAGGAATGTATAGATTATTTATTAAAAAATAATGTGGATATTGTTTTATTAGATATGAGGATGCCAATAATGAATGGTGAAGAAGTACTATCTGAAATAGAAAGAAGAAAAATTAACACAAAAGTACTAATACTAACAACCTTTGATGAAGATAGCTTAATTACCAGTGCGATAAAATATAACACTAATGGATATATATTAAAGAGCAGTAAACCAGATAAGATTATTAGTGCAATAAAGTCTGTCGCATTAGGAAATGGAGTTTTTGAAGCTGAGATAATTTCAAAACTTGCATCAACTAATGATGAGATAAAGAAATATGATTTCGATGAGTATGAGTTAACTGAAAGAGAAAAAGATGTTGTAAAATTAATCTCAAAAGGATTATCTAATAAAGAAATTTCTAAAGAACTTTTTTTATCTGAAGGAACAGTTAAAAATCATATCACTTCAATATTATCAAAAATGGATCTTAAGCATAGAACACAAATAGCAATTGAATATTTAAAGAAAGTCAAATAAAATAAGTTATAGCAATGATGTCATATACCTTTACAATAAATAAAAGCTAATCTAAGAGGTGAATATATGAAAATAAATGATTATTTATATGGAGAGTTTGAACTAGAAAATGTGTTAGAGGAATTAATTAATACAAAAGAAATACAAAGATTACATGGAGTATATCAAGGTGGAGCTAGTTTCATCGTAAATAAAAAATGGGATGTAACTAGATATGAACATAGTATAGGTACAATGCTCTTAATAAGAATATTAGGAGGAAGTATCGAAGAGCAAATAGCTGGTTTATTGCACGATATCTCACATACAGCATTTTCACATGTAGTAGATTATGCATTAGACAAAAGTTATGAAAATTATCATGAAATAATATTTGAAAAAGTAGTAAAAGAATCTAGTATTCCAAGTATACTAAAAAAATATGGTTTTAGTATAGATAATATACTAGATGAAAGTAAATGGAGCATTTTAGAAATGAAAGCTCCAAAGTTATGTGCTGATAGAGTCGATTACACACTTAGGGATACATACAAACATGGCAGGATAACAAAAAGTGAAGTAGATGATTTTATAAAATCACTATTTGTAGTAGATGGAGAAATAGTGATAAATTCAATAAAATATAGTGAGTGGTTTGTAGATACATATTATAAAGAAGTAGTAGAATATTTTATGCACCCATTAAACTTATTTGCATATGATAGGTTAGCTGAGGCAATTAGGATCTGCTTGAATAATGGAGAGTTAAGCAAAGATGATTTATTAAAAGAAGACAATCAAGTATTAGAAGTTTTAAATAAATCAAAGAATAATAGTGTAAAAAATATTTCAATGACTTTGAACAGCAAGCTAACAGTAATAGAAGATAAAGAAGATTATCAAATGCATAAAACTACAAAGTTAAGATTTGTAGACCCAACAGTTATAGTGGATGGAAGATGTATAGAATCATCTAAATTATCAAGTTTAATAAAAGATATAAACATGAAACTTACGGAAAAAGTAGAAAGTGGAGTATATTTAAAAAGGTTATAATATTAATACTTTTATCAAATTATTATGGAATAAGATATAGTAAACTGTTAATAATATCTTTTGTAAAAAATATTTATATATATGCTTGAATTTTCAGAAAAATAGTACTATAATCAACTTAAAATGTTATGTAAAGGAGGATTAAAAATGAAAAATTACTTTATTGATAGTATGTCAAAAATTAGACAATATTCATTTAACATTTCAGCATATTTTGCTGTTAGTGGGATAAGTGCGTCTAAAATTGAATATTACAACCAATAGAGTGAGAAAATAAATTTTTAATCTTGATATATAAATAACAAATAATGTATATCCGAGCAATTTATCTTGCTCGGATTTTTTAGTGTACAAATTTGTAGATTGATTTGCATGTTATAAACCCGAGGAAGATAAAAGTAAGGGACATAATATGGAGGTATTAATTATGATAGAGTTAGAAGTAAAAAACTTATGTAAGTATTATGGCGGAAATTTAATTTTTGATAATATAAATTTTGATGTTCATAGTAAAGACAGAGTAGCAATAGTTGGAAGAAATGGATGTGGGAAAAGTACAATTTTCAATATAATTGCTAATAAAGAAAGTAAGGATAAAGGGGAGATACTAATAAGAAAAGGGTTAAAGATAGGGTATTTAGAGCAAATACCAGAGTTTGACAATCTAAATGTTAAAGATATACTAAATCTTGGGTTTACTTATTTGATTCCAATTGAAGAGAAACTAAGAACATTAGAAAAAGAAATGCAAAATCTAAATTGTAATATGGATAGTGTTTTAGAAACCTATAGTAAACTTCAAACAGAATATGAAAACTTAGGTGGTTATGAAAAAGAAACATTCATATCAAAAATTTGCAAAGGATTAAATATTACTGATAGATACTTAAATCTAGATTTTAAAAGTCTTAGTGGAGGAGAAAAAACTAGAATATTAATAGGTAAAATATTACTAGAAAGTCCTGATATATTGTTATTAGATGAGCCAACAAATCATCTTGATATGAAAAGCGTAGAGTGGCTTGAAAATTATCTAAAAGACTATAGTGGATGTGTTATTATTATCTCCCATGATAGATATTTTTTAGATAAGGTGGTAACTAAGGTTGTTGAAGTAGAAAATTTATCATCAAAATTTTATATAGGGAATTACACAAGTTATGAAGAACAAAAAGAAGAAAATTTAGAATTAATGAAGCACCAATATAAAAATCAACAAAAGAAAATCGAATCTATGGAAGAGTCCATTAAACAATTAAAATTATTTTCTAGAAATGGATCAAATGAAAAGTTTATTAAGAGAGCTAAAAGTATGCAAAAGCGATTAGATAAGATGGATAAAATTAATAGACCATTTGAAAATAATGATAGTATGAAGATAAATATAGTCAATAATAGTAAACAATCACAAGATGTAATAAGTATAATTGACGGATCTAAATCTTTTGGAGATAAATTGTTATTTAAAGATATTGACATTTTAATAAGGAAAAGTGAAAATGTAGCACTAATAGGTGATAATGGTTGTGGCAAATCTACATTATTAAATATTATATTAAACAATGAAAAATTGGATAGTGGAAGCTTAAAGGTATCTGTTAACTCGAAAATAGGATATCTTCCTCAAAATGTTGAATTTGAAGATGATAATATGACTATTATAGATTGGTTCAGACAAGATATAAACATATTAGAAGGCAAGGCTAGAGAATATTTAGCTAAGTATATGTTTCACAAAGAAGATGTATTTAAAAAAGTTAAATCTCTTTCAGGTGGTCAAAAGTCTAGATTAAAGCTTAGTAAAATTCTTTACTTTGATATTAACTTGCTAATTCTTGATGAACCTACAAATCATTTAGATATTGAAAGTATTAAAGCTTTAGAGGAAGTACTGATGAAGTTTACGGGAAGCATACTATTTGTATCTCATGACAGATACTTCATAAATGTAATAAGTGATAGGATCTTATCTATAGAAAATAAATCAATATTTAACTATAATGGAGACTATGACTATTATAAAGAGAAAAGAGAAGAAAAAGAATTACTATATGATAATAGTAAGGTGAAAGAAACAGATATCGAAGCTAGTAATAATTATAAGAAAAATAATAATATCAATAAAACTCAGAAGGTGAAAAGTAATAATAAATATAAGTCTAACAATTTGGAAAAAGAGATCGAGAATTTAGAGATAAAGATAAAAGAAATAGATAATGTAATTGAAAATAATAGCTCTGACTATGAAAAGCTACAGTTACTTTATGAAGAGAAAAGTAAGATAGAAGAAGATTTAGATAATTTATTATGTAAGTATATGGAAATTTAATAATCATAGCTAGTAAATATAAGTTAGTAGTTTATTATTAAGTTCATATAAATATGAGTAGATTGAGGTAATTGTTATATGGTGGAAAATATATAAATAGAAAATTATGGGGGATATAATGGTAAATATAAAACGTATTGGTCAAAAAAATAAAAGTGATATAAATATTGCTAATGAGACATTTCCTATCTATGGAAAAATGGTTCCATCTTATATAAATGAACAATGGACATATACTATAAAACATTTTAATAAATATGAAGCCTATGAAATGACTTTTCCTGATACAAACTATAGCTACGATGAGCTTTATCAAAATAGTTTTTTTGTAGGTGCTTACTTAGGGGATGATTGCATTGGACTTGCCATTTATCAGAAATCATGGAATAAATATTTATATTTGTACGATTTGAAAGTGAACTTAAAGGCAAGAGGCTGTGGCATTGGACGAATGCTGATTGAGGAAGGGAAAAGTATAGCAAAGGAAAATGGGTACAAAGGAATATACACTCAAGGACAAGATAATAACCTTAATGCTTGTTTGTTCTATGTAAAGTCGGGATTTAAAATAGGAGGTCTTGACACTATGGTTTATTGCGGCACGAAGCAGGAAGGAAAAAGCGATATAATCTTTTATCTAAATATCTAAAATCCAGCTTATAGAGTAGTACAGTGAAGAATATTAATTTATTGTGAATTTTAAAATGCAACTATACAAGATAGAAAAATATCTTATATAGTTGTATTTTTTGTGCAATTAATCATGACTTTAGTCATAGTTAAATCATGACTATATACACTTAAAGAATTCCTGAAATTACCATATAATTAAAATATAAAGTTAAGATAAAGACATTATTAAATAAATGGAGGAGAAAAAATGAAATATGTTGAGATAAGTAATTTATATAAAAGCTTTGGTGATGAAATTGCAATTGAAAATCTGAATTTATCTATAGAAAAAGGAGAAATATTTGGATTATTAGGGCCAAATGGAGCAGGAAAAAGTACTACAATTAATATTCTTTGCTCTATTTTAGAAAAAGATAGAGGCAGTATTAAAATATGTGGTAAGGAGCTAGCGAAAAATGATCGAGGTATAAAAGGGAAACTAGGGATAGTACCTCAAGAATTAGCAATATTTGAGGATATGACAGCTTTAGAAAATGTAATGTTTTTTGGAAGTTTATATGGACTAAAAGGTAGAGAATTGAAAGCAAAGTCAATGGAGGCATTAGAGTTTGTAGGTCTAGAAAATACAAAAAAACTTAGTAAAACTTATTCTGGAGGTATGAAAAGAAGGCTAAATATTGCTTGTGGAATAGTACACAATCCAGAACTTTTAATATTAGATGAGCCCACAGTGGGAATAGATCCTCAATCTAGAAATCATATAATGAGATCTATTCAAAAACTAAATAAAAGTGGATGCACAATAATATACACATCTCACTATATGGAGGAAGTAGAAACTTTGTGCAATAATATTGCAATTATGGATAAAGGCAAGGTTATAGCAAAGGGTACAAAGGAAAGCCTAAAATTAATAATAAGTAATAAAAATAAGTTTGAAGTATTGGTAAGCGATATAACAGATATTGATGAGAATGAACTATTAGCTATAAAGGGAATTGATAGCATAGAGTTTAAGGAAAATAAGATATTTGTTAGCATAGATAGAGAAATCAATAGCTTAAATAAATTCATATCTTATCTATCTTCGAAGGAAGTAAAAATTTTAGATATTAAAAGTGATGTAGTAACTTTAGAAGATGTTTTCTTAAATCTTACAGGAAGAAAGCTTAGAGATTAGGGGTGGTGGTATGAGTATAATATTATCTTCTATAAAAAGGTCTATTCGAGACAAAAGTTCTTTATTAGCAAATTTAATGCTAGTATTGATTCTTCCATTTATATTTTCAATGATGTATGACACTGATTTAGAAAAAGAGACAATAAATTTGGGAATACATGGAGAGGAGAATAGCCAACTAACTATATCATATGTTGAGTTTATGAAAAACTTTGACAAAGAAAATGAAAATATAGAGTTAAATATTAAAGTAAATGATAAGGAAAATAGCAGTAATGTAGTTATTGAAATAGATGAAAGTAATAAATCTATAAATTTTAAAGGAAGTAAGACTTTAAGTATTGGAGAAAACATTGTAGCTGGAGTAAGTGAAGAGTTCTTTAATATGTTAAGCATGGAAGAAGTTATTTATCAGTCAGGAAATAATAAGAATTTTATTAATAATAATATAATTAAAAGTACTATCTTCGAAAATAATGAAGAAAAAGTTAATTATCAAGTATTTTTTTCAATTGTTATGTTAGAAATGGTAACTTTAGTTGGTAGTATATTTGCATTTAAAAATACATTTTATATAAAAGAAAATATAGGTCATAGAGCTAAAACATCGCCAATAAAAATTTCTAAGCTTATGACTTTTGAATTGGTAGGTTCCTTTATAATAATATTTTTACAATCAATAGTAATTTTATTTATGTCTTCAATTATTTATGGAGTAAATATTAATCTAAATAATATCATACCAATAGTTTTGTTGCTAGGGGCATTAAGCTTACTAGCTGTATCATTAGGTATATTGTGTTCTGCTATATCAAAGAAAAAGTCTATGGGAGAAAATATGGTATCGCTAATAGTAACAGCTATAACACTTGCTTCTGGGACACTAATGCCACACACAGATATTAGCAAAATGACGTTTACAGATATAAATCCATTTAAGTGGATACATCAATCTTTATTTTCTCTTGTAGAAAGTAGTAATGCACAATATTTTAATTTAGCACTAGGAATGACTATGACTTATTCAATAATAATGATGATAATAGCAGTAGTTATTTTAAATAGAAAGGTGGTGGACTAGATTGAAAAATATATTTATTATTTTAAAGCACAATTTAAAAAGTGTAATGAAAAATTGGTTCTGGTTAATAATCATCTTTCCACTAGTAATGGGTATAGGTTTTAATTTATTAATGAATAAAGTAGATAATAATATTACTAAAGGAGTATCTATAGCAGTATACAGTAATGATAAAAGTGAAGTGTTTGATAAATTGTTACCAAAAGATAAATTTAAAAAAATAGATATCAAAAATAGCCCACAAGAAGTAAAAGACATAGTAAACAATGGTAATGCAATAGTTGGATTAATAATCGATAGTAATGATTTATATAAAGATATAAAAGAAGGAAAAAGTAATCTTATAGAAATAATATCTAAAGAAGGATCATCAGAGAAAGACTATGTAGTGAGCATTATAAACAGTTATATTATTCAATTAACTTCTCTTGGAGATAGTAGAGAAGAATCTTTAAATTATTATAATAAATTTGATAGTAATAAGTATAGCTTTAATTATAGAGGTAGTGACTTAATTGTTGTCGTATATTATTTAACTACATTTGGTTTATTTAGTATGGGGTTCTTGCTTATAGCTGGAAGGGGACTAAATCCTTTATTAAAGGAAAAAGAAAATAAGATAGATAAAAGGATTTTGGTTTCAAAGATTAGCAAAGTAGAGTATATTTTAGGTCATATACTAGGCTGTTTTGTACTTCTAATGATGCAATGTTTAACACTATTGATTGCATTCATGGTTTTAAATAACAACTTCAATGTAGGCTTTGGATGGATGGTATTAATATCTTTTGCATTATCATTAATAGGAATTGCAATTTCTTTATTGGTGTTATCAGTTTCAAATAATTCAACTATGTACTATACCTTATTAACAATAGTAATTACTCCTATATCACTTTTAAGTGGAGGATTTATACCAATCGAGTTTATGCCAGATATGGTACAAAAGTTATCTTTAGTATCTCCCTTAACATGGATAAATTCAGCTTTTAAAAAGATAATTATGAGTGGGGAAGTTAGTGGTATAATATTAGATTTCGTAGCATCTATTGCAATATCAGTAGTGTTAATTATGTTATATTTGTTAATAGAATCAAGGAAAAAGGCTAAAACAGAATAAAAGAAGAAGGGATACAATTTAAATTTAATTGTATCCTTTTATAATGTTAAGAACTTTAGGTAAAACTAAATTGGAGATGTAAAAAGGAGAGTAAATATGGATAATAAATTTACAGCAAGAACATCATTAATTATTGGAGAGGATGGAGTAGAAAAACTGAAAAACTCTCATATTCTTGTAGTTGGAGTAGGTGGAGTAGGAAGCTTTTGTGCAGAAGCTTTAGTTAGATGTGGAGTAGGAAATATGACAATAGTTGATTACTCTGAAGTTGAGTTAACAGATTTTAATAGGCAGTTACCAGGACTTAACTCAAATTTAGGAAAAGATAAAGTAGAAGTAGTGAAAGAAAGGCTTATTGATATTAATAAGGATTTGAATATAAGCGCAATAAAAGCAATTTTTAATGAAGAAAACAGTAAAGATATATTAAACAAGCAATATGACTATGTAGTAGATGCAATAGATATGGTTTCATCTAAAATTCATCTTATAGAAGAATGTACTAAGAAAGAAATTCCTATTATTAGCTCCATGGGAATGGGCAATAAGTTAGATCCAACAAAGATAGAAATAAGTGATATTTCAAAAACACACACATGCCCTTTGGCTAAAGTAGTAAGAAAAGAGTTAAGAGATAGAAATATAAATCATTTAAAGGTAGTTTTTTCAACGGAGCAACCATTAGAAGTAAAGGAAAAAGTTTCTAATGGACATAGAATATTACCTGGAAGTTTATCTTTTATGTCATCAAGTGGTGGATTAGCGATGGCATCTCAGGTAGTAAAAGATATTTTAGGTTTATAAAAATATGTAAAGGTATTAATGAATTATAGTTAATACCTTTATTTTTATGTAAATATATAAAAGATTTATATAAAAGTTAACAAATGAACTACTAATGGAATATATATATTGTATGCAAGATATAAGGAGGTGGATTTATTGAATAGAGCAGAGTTAAAGGAACTTTCTAAGAGTCAACTGAAAGGGCATTGGAAAATACCTGTACTTACAATGTTGGCTTATTGTATAGTAACTATAATAATCTCTACAATACAGGAGCATTCCTATTCAGGAATAGGAGTATTTTTATGCTTTGTTATACTTTTAGGCTTTGAAGTTTGGGCATTTGTTGGATTCCCAAATTTTTATTTGTTATTCATTGAAAAAGAGGGAAATGCTACCTATAAAGATTTATTAGTTTCAAAGGGAGTATTATTAAAATCACTAGGATATATTGTTTTAATGTCAGTAATAGGAGCGATCATTGGTATTGTAATAGGATTAGCAACTGTTTCATCAATGACATATGTTTTATTTAGCGATGGACATTTTGGTGCAGTATCATGGTCTTTAATAATAATAACAATAATAATAGCGGTTGGATTAACTATTTTTAGTTTAGCAATAGCAATGACAGGATATATCATAGTAGATAAGCAAAATGTTGGATTATTTGAGGCAATAGGCCTAAGTATGAAGATGATGAAAGGTTATAAGTGGGAATTATTTGTAATATACCTAAGCTTTATTGGATGGGGAATTCTGAGCATCTTAACACTTGGTATTGGATATTTATGGTTAGCACCATACATGACTTTAACTGTTACTAATTTTTATAAACAATTAGACCATAACAATAGTAATCCAGAAGAATACTCAGAATACTAGAAAATTAGTGCTATTTAGTTAAGTTAATAAAAAATAAGTGCCGATAAACTATACTGCTTTAATCATATAGTTTATTGGCACTTTTTATATAAGAATTACTAATCTAGTAAAGTATTTACTATATATTTTTTATCATTTGTAATATAAACTCTATTTACTCTTTTTGTTAAGCAGCATAATATTTCATGGTCAATAGTTCCCATTTTGCTAGATATATCACCTATTCTGATTCCATCAATATCACCAATTAGTGTTACTTCATCTTCCATATTTACTTCTAAATCAGCCGGTATCTCTATCATAGTTTGGTCCATACAAATTCTACCTACAATATTAACTAATCTACCATTTATAAAAGCCTTAGGATACTTTTGAGTTCTAGGGAAACCATCTGCATAACCAACTGGCATAGTAGCTATTTTTACATCTTTTCTAGCTGTGTATACTCCTGCATAACTTACACTAGTGCCTTTAGTAATTGTTTTTATATTACTTATTTTACTTTTTAATTCTAAACCAGTTTTAAGTGAGATATCTCTTTTAACTTCATCAGAAGGGTAACATCCATATAAAGAAATACCTAATCTTACCATATTGAAGTCATAATCTCTTAAATCTAAGATTGCAGCACTGTTAGATACGTGCTTTATAGGAACATTTAAATTAGCTTCATTTAATGCATTTATTACAACGTTAAACTTACTCATTTGATTAGAAGTTGCTTCTTTATTTTCTTCATCAGACTTTGCAAAGTGAGTATATATACCCTCAACTAATACATTTTCTAGTTTAATTATTTGCTTTATTTCTTCTAAAGAATCATCGTTAACAACAAAACCAATTCTACTCATACCTGTATCTATTTTTATGTGTACATAAGCTTTTTTATTGAACACTTTAGCAAACTCATTTACCTTCTTTGCTACTTCTAGAGAGTACACAGTTATTCTTATATTATTTTCTATTGCATGTTGAATTTTACATTCATCTATATAACCCATACATAATATAGGTTTTTGAATATTTGCTTTTACAAGAGCAAGTCCTTCTTCTAACCTTGCAACTGAAAAGAAATCTACATTTTTTTCACTGTCTAAGAATTTAGAGACTTCTACAGCTCCATGACCGTAAGCATCTGCCTTAACAACACAGCAAAGCATAGTATCTTTATTTAAAGCTTTCTTAACATTATCTACATTGAATTTTATATTTTCTAAGTTTACTTCTATCCATGTACTTGAATTTATTTTCATATTATTACCTCAGCTTTCAATTAAACGTAAATTTTAAATAGATATATATAATTATTAAATTGAATTTAAAAATTTTGAGATTAAATTAATATGATTTAATTTAATCAACTGAAATGATAATAACATTTATACAATTAAAAATCAATATAATTTAATAAAGATGATTAAAATTAAATTATATTTAATGTCATATAATAAGAGATAGTTAAATTTAAGTAAATATAGAATATTAATTATCTATCGAAGATAGAATGTGTATAGAATTTATCTATACATATATATCTTAAATAATTATATGTTAAAATATTAATTAAGCAGTGTTTTATAGGAGGAGACTTATGATAATAGATACTCATATTCACGAAAATAAATATTCTTTTGATAGTTTTATAGATTTTAAAGAGTGCATACATAAAGCTAAAACTATTGGTTTAGATGGTTTGTGTATAACTAACCATGATAATAATGATATGATAAATGATATCGGAAACTCAACACTTATTGATAATACTCTAATCATTGTAGGTGCAGAAATATTAACATTTGAGGGAGATATACTTGTTTTTGGCGTAAGAGATATCCCAAAGCATAAGGTATCAGCTAAAGAGCTTTTGACATATGTAAATGAAAAAGGAGGTGCAGCAGTTGCAGCTCATCCTTTTAGAAATAATAATCGTGGTATAGGCAATAATATGAAAGAATTAAGCCATCTATTAGTAGGGGTGGAATCATTTAACGGAAGTACTCTACCTAATCATAATGTACAATCCTATAAATTATCAGCAGAGCTTAATTTACCATCTTTAGGTGCAAGTGATGCTCATATAATTGATAAAGTTGGAACTTTTGCTACTAACTTTAACTATAAAATAAGAGACCATAGAGATTTTATTGAAGCATTGAAAGGTGGTAATTTTAATCCTGTAGTGAAAGAAGGAAACATGTTTAAAGATATTAAATGTTATTACGAAAAACATATAAATACATTATTAGATTGTGTTTAATTGAAAATATGCATATTAGATTTTTTTAAGGTTATTTAGAAGTTATATTCTAGATAACCTTTTTTGATAATGAGACTAGTTTCATAAGTTATACATTAATCATACTATACTCTAATAGTATTTTATAATGATTACTAGGAGGGGACAATAGTATGGTGTTTAAGATATCAGATATAGTTGTTATTAAAGATGATGAAAACAAAGATTTGTGGGAAATTACAAATATAATAAATGGATATGTAAACTTGAAAGGTAAAACAAAGCGTTCACTTAAAGTAGTTAAAATTAATGAAATAGAAAAAGCACAAAAAGATATAATAGACATGAAAGTTAAAGAAAGAAAAGAATATTTAAATTACATGTGCAACAATGTTAATTACCTAGGTCGAAAAAATAGACGTAGGGGTAATTCTGAAGAAACTCAAATATTTCAACTTCCTGGGAGTATACTACATCTTGACACTGATAAAGATTATTTAGAACAGTGTCTAACATTATACAAAAACTTAAATATACAAGCAGTTGGGTTTGTATTAGATCCTAAAGAAATGCCGCTGCAGGTAACCTATTTACTTAAAAAAAATAATCCGGATATATTGGTAATTACAGGTCATGATTTATATCAAGAAGGTAAGGATCCATTAGATATTAACTCTTATACAAATTCTAAATATTTCGCCCAAACAGTTTCTAAAGCAAGAGAGTATGAAAAAGATTCAGATTCATTAATGATATTTGCAGGAGCTTGCTCATCTTTTTTTGAACTTTTAATTTTAGTAGGAGCAAACTTCGCATCTTCTCCTAAGAGAATAGAGATAGAAGCATTAGATCCTGCGGTTGTTGCGTGTCATATTGCTCTAACTCCAAGATTAACTCCTGTAGATTTAATGGACTGTATAGAAGATACTGTATCAACTTATGATGGGATAGGTGGGGTACAAACAGGTGGTGCTTTAAAGTACGCAACCTTTCCAAGCATAAATGGGCTATCAAATACTAGTATGAGTTGGCAATCATATGATCATTGTATGAATTCTTTTTCGCAGTATAGTGAAAATAGCTATGAGTACGCTAATAATATTTGTAATATTTTTTATGGGGAATCATTAAAGCAAAATGACTGTATGTATGAATGTGTATATAATAAAGGTCTTGATGAGGAAAATTGTAGTGCTTATGTATGCAGAAAAGCAAATTCAGAAGATGAAAAACTAAATAACATAACAATAGTTATAGATCCAGGACACTCTTCTGTAGGTAATGTGAAGAATTTAGCTAGTTTCGATAGATTTCCTAAAGATAAGGAGTATGAAATAAACTACAGTATAGGAATTAAACTAAAAGATATACTTGAGGGCTATGGTTATGACGTGATAATGACAAAAAGAAGATATGATGAATTAGTGAGTAATGAGGATAGAACTAAAATAGCCAATGAAGTGGATGCAGATTTAGTACTAAAGTTGCACTGTAATAGGGATAATGATAAATATACTAATGGAGCTTTAGGTATTGTATCTTACGATAGTGAATATGATAATGATATATTAAGTATGAATAGAAATAGTTATTGTGAGAATATAATAAATGAATATTGTAATAGAATTCACATTAAAAATAGAGGTGTAATAAAAAAGAAAAATTTTAGGTTATTTAGTGGTTATAATGTACCAGTAGTATTGCTGGGAATGGGATTTTTAACTAATAGCAACGATAATAATATACTAAATGATAATTTGAATTTAGAAAATATAGCACAGGCAATCGCTAACGGGGTAGTGAAATGTTTTAACAATAATTAATAAGTTTATAAAAATTGATAGTATTTAGCGGTTAAATTTACCTAAACTAAAATAGATTATAAAAAGGTATTGATGTAAATTTACATCAATACCTTTTTTATGTATGCTAAAATTCATGATAGCACACAATCTGCGTATAACCCATGTAACCAAGTGATAGAAAAGACAACGATAGTAAGTAAAATGAAATCGCCGACGTAGTCGCTTGAAAAAGCTTTTTAGCAACAGACGATGCATTTGGCTACATGCACGAAGCAAATTTATATTAAGATAAAGCTTTTACTTCTTTATAACAATCTAAATCGCTATATAACTCATCTTTGTATGGATTGACCTTAGTTTTACTAACTTTAGAAACCATGTAAATGAAAACTGATATATTTCCTAATAAAGCAACTAAACTTACTAAAAATAAAGCTGTAGGATTTAGAGAAGCTTTTACAGCAAATTTAGATGTATCAGTGAAGGAAGGTACAGTCATAGCAAACATTACCCAAAAAGCAAGGGTATGAGCTCTATGTTGTAACCAAGCACCTTTTCCAAATATAAATGCACATACTGTTGGAGCAAATAATAATGCAATACCACAGTACCAAGCATGATCACCTAAACAATTATATGTATAAGCGAAGTTCCATAAATCATATGCAATAATCCAGAACCAACACATATCAGGCCATAACATATCTTTACTTTTACTTTGGCTAATACAGATACCTACCCATCCAGTTATGGTAATAATATTTAATATTCCAGCAATACCATTCATGTAGTTCCAAGATCCACTTGTCATCATCATACCCTCGTATAGCTGAGCATTTAAACCAAGTGATCCAATTTGAAAATCACGAATTACAGCTTCAAGTATGTTAATAGCCAGGATTAATGGTGGAAAATATAAGACCCACTTATGATTAGTTGCACCTTTAATATGGCGCATCGCCCAGAACCCCATGCATCCAGCTAAAGCTGAGTAAACCTTTGCATAATGGAACCAAGTATCCATACTAGTACCATCTACAGTCTTTGGCCATACAAAGAAAGTAAGTATTATTGGCAATACCAAGAAAAATGCGATTCCTCCCCATTTCGAACGACGGCTAAGCTCATTAAATAAAATTAATACTATAAAAACGAAAAATAACATTAGCCAATTACTTATTGGCTGTGCTTCAAATAAGTACATAAGATTATCCCCTCATTTTAAAAATTGTTAAATAAACATCAATTCAAAGTAATAATAGCATAATAAAACGCAAAAATCATCAAAATAAATATAAATCAAAATAAAATAAATTCAAACTATAAAATATTCAAAATAAATAAATGTCAAGGTATTACGATTATGCTATAATTTAAGTAAGTAAGTCATTGTTACGAAAAAGGGGGGATATCTATGGAATCATATAAAATAATAGAAATTAAGGAGAGCGTTTTTGAAAATAATGATAAAGACGCAGATTTATTAAGAGAGCAGTTGAAAATCGAGAAAACGTTTTTGTTGAATTTGATGTCATCACCAGGTTCTGGAAAAACAACTACTGTATTAAGAACTATTGAAAAATTAAAGGGAGAAATGAATATAGGAATTTTAGAGGCAGACATAGATTCTGATGTAGATGCCAATACTGTTTCAAAGACGGGAGCAAAAGTGATTCAGTTACATACAGGGGGAATGTGCCATCTAGATGCTGATATGACAAGACAAGGACTAAATGGACTAGGAACAGAAGGTATTGATTTTGCGATATTAGAAAACGTAGGGAATTTAGTTTGTCCTGCTGAATTTGACACAGGAGCTTCAAAAAATGCAATGATTTTAAGTGTACCTGAAGGGCATGATAAATCATTAAAATACCCATTAATGTTTTCGATAGTAGATGTTTTATTAATAAATAAGATGGATGTAATAGATTATTTTGATTTTGATTTAGATGCTGTTACAAATCATGTAAAGAGGATAAATCCAAAGGTTAAGATAATTCCAATTTCAGCAAAAACTGGCGAAGGTATAGATGAATGGGCAAATTGGATAAGAGAAGAAGTATATAGTTGGAATAATAATCGTTAAATAAAAAATTAACTATATAAAGTTTGGGGGGGGGAGTTTATGGCGATTAAGATGAAAGTTTTAGAATTTGCTAATAAAGTTAGTAAAAAGAAAATGGGTTCGAAAAATGAAATTAAAAGTACAGATCCAGAGTATATGATACTAGAACCAGTAGTTAGTGATGAAATGGCTGAAGTAGCGTTGTGTCTAAAAATGCGTACTCCAATGGATGCTAAAGAAGTAGCAACATTATGTAATAAATCCATCGAAGAAACAGAAAAATTACTTTGGGATTTAGCAGTAGCAGGTGTTTGTTTTGTAAATAAAAGAGATGGTATTGATGTATATTGGTATGATACTTGGGTACCAGGCATAATGGAAATGATGGTCAACAATAAAGAAAATGTAAAAAAATATCCACAAATTGCTGAAGCCTTTGAAGCTTATGGAAGAGTTAGAGGACCAAAAACTGCAGGTAGTTTTCCAGTAGGTATAGGCTTAATGCGTGTTATACCAATAGAAAAGGCAATAGAAGGAGAAACAAGAAGAGCTTCATATGAAGAAGTATCGAAATATTTAAATGACAATACAATTTTCTCAGTATCTGATTGTTCTTGCCGTACATCTAGAGAAATAATGGGTGAAGGATGCGGTCACTTAAAGGAAGATATGTGTATACAAATGGGACATGCGGCAGAGTATTATATTCGTACAGGTAGAGGGCGTGAAATTACAAAAGAAGAAGCTTTTGAAATAATAAAAAGAGCAGAAGAAAACGGACTAATGCATCAGATTCCGAATCTTGATGGTTCAGGAAAAACTCATGCTATATGCAACTGTTGCGGATGTTCATGCTTAGCGTTAAGAACTGCAGGTATGTTTAGAAATACAGATATGGTTCGTTCAAATTATGTATCAAAAGTTGATAAAGAAAAATGCGTTGCTTGTGGCGAATGTGTAGATAACTGTCCAGTTAATGCATTAAGGTTAGGGCAAAAATTATGTGGAAATACACCAATAAAAGAGAAGAAGGTAGTTACACCTCGTGATACAGAATGGGGACCTGAGCACTGGAATCCAGAATATAGATACAATAGACAAGATGTGGTTGATACTGGTACAAGTCCATGTAAAACTGAGTGCCCTGCACATATAGGAATTCAAGGTTATATAAAGCTTGCATCTCAAGGCAGATATAAAGAGGCACTACAATTAATTAAAAATGAAAATCCATTTCCAGCAGTATGTGGACGTATATGCCCAAGAAAATGTGAATCAGCTTGTACTAGAGGAGATATAGATGAACCTGTAGCAATAGATGAAATAAAAAAATTTATAGCTGAACAAGATCTAAATTCAGAGCATAGATATATACCACAAGTAAGACATCAATATGGTAAAAAAATTGCAATAATAGGTGGGGGACCATCAGGTTTATCTTGTGCTTACTATTTATCACTTGATGGATACAAAGTTACAGTTTTTGAAAAACAAAAGGTACTTGGTGGTATGCTTACTCTTGGAATACCTAAGTTTAGATTGGAAAAAGAAGTAGTAAATGCGGAAATAGAAATATTAGCAGAGTTGGGCGTTGAGTTTAAGACTGGAATTGAAGTTGGAAAAGATATCTCAATAGATGAATTAAGGTATCAAAGCTATGAAGCTTTTTATATTGCAATAGGTGCACAAGCAGGTAGATTGTTAAATATAGAAGGCGAAAATGCTGAAGGTGTAATAGCAGGTGTTGATTTTGTTCGTAATATAAATTTAGGTGAAAAAATTAAACTTGAAGGAAATGTAGTAGTTATTGGCGGAGGAAATGTTGCTATTGATGTAGCAAGAAATGCCACAAGAGTAGGAGCATCTAAAGTAGATATGTTCTGCCTAGAAACTCGTGAAACTATGCCAGCACTTAGTGAGGAAATAGAAGAAGCTATAGAAGAAGGAATAAAGATAAATAACTCTTGGGGACCAAATAGAATACTTACTGATAGTGGGATAGTAGTAGGAGTAGAATTTAAAAAATGTATATCAGCTTTCGATGAAAATGGAAGGTTTAATCCAAAATATGATGAAAATGAAGTAAAGGTAGTAGAAGCTAACTATGTTTTAATATCAGTTGGTCAAGCTATAGAGTGGGGAAATTTATTAAAAGGATGTAATGTTAAATTAAATCCTAATAATACAATTATAGCTGATTCATTAACATATCAAACTGGAGAAACTGATATTTTTGCAGGAGGAGATTCATATACTGGTCCAAGATTTGCAATTGATGCAATAGCTGCTGGTAAGCAAGCCGCCATATCTATTCATCGTTTTGTACAACCAGGACAAAGCTTAACAATAGGACGTAGTAAAAGGCAATATCAATCTTTAGATAAAGCAGATCTCAATCTTGATGGATATGATAGAATGCCTAGACAAAGTGTACCTCATGTAAATCCTTCTAAATCAAAAGAAAGCTTTAAAGATTTAAGAGGTACATTTACTGAAGAGCAAATAATAAAAGAAACTGAACGTTGTTTAAGTTGTGGAGCAACAACAGTTGATGAATTTATGTGTGTTGGATGTGGAGCATGTACTACTAAATGTAAATTTGATGCTATATCATTAGAAAGAGTATATGATGGTGAAGGTGCAGCATATGAAGATGTAAAACCTATAGTGGCAAAACATATAATTAAGCGTAAAGTAAAGATAGGGGTTAAGAAGGTTAAAAATATTTTCTCAACTAATGAATAATGGCATTTTAAAGTAACTCATATAGATAAAAGTTAAAAAGGACGGTGACAGATATGCATGAGTTAGGTGTTGTAATTGAAGTTGTGAAAAGTGTAGAAAGAGTTGTTGCAGAAAATAGTTTAAGCAAAGTAGATACTTTAGTACTTCAAATAGGAGAATTATCTTCAATGATTCCTAAATATATAGAGCAGTGTTTTCCAGTAGCTGTTGATGGAACGATTTTAGAAGATACGAAACTAGAAATTGAAATATTACCAGGCAATGCTATTTGTAAAGATTGTAATAAGGTATTTAATATACTTGAAAATAATAGTACTTGTCCTAAATGTAATAATAAGGATTTTGATATTTTAGGAGGTAAAGAATTTATGATAAAAGAAATAATTGCTTGCTAAAATGACAAATCGTAGTGAGCATAAATCCACTATGACTTAATTTTTGTAGTCATAACTAGTAATTCTGATATGATTAAGCTAGGAGATGAGTATCTGATAGTAGATAGGGGGGATATTTTTGGATAGATTGGAAGAATTACTAGAAAAAAAGTTTTTAAAAGATAGTGAATTATTAGAACTTGAAGACAATGAAAAGGTACTAAAGTGTAAGTATATTAAACCATATAATGCACACTATAATGAGTTTTTAGTAGTATTAAATGAAGATGGTGAAATAGTAGAATATAACATATACTTAAAACATAGATAAAGTATATTTAAATAAAAAAAGGAGTCATATTGACTCCTTTTTTCATTTATTAATTATTATTCTATTCTTGTATAGATTTATTGTTTTTTTCATGATAGATTTTTTTCATCATATAAATAAATACTGTTAAAGCAAAAAGTATTAGTAAACCAGTCATAACAACTTTAGCTGAACCTGTTAACATACCACCTACATAAGAGTAAACTATTGTTGCTGGAAGTTGGCCAATACCAGTAGCAATTATGAAAGGTATAAACTTCATAGAAGTAAGACCAGCAGCATAACTTACTAGGTCAAATGACATAAAAGGTAATAATCTTGCTATTAGTATTGTATGCTTACCATATCTATTAAAAAAGTCATCAATGCTATCTAAAGCGTATTTACTTGTAAGCTTAATAACAACATCTCTTCCTAAATATTTTGCTATACAAAAACATAAAGCAGCTCCAGCCATAGCACTCGCCCAAGAAAGCATTGCTCCATAAATCCATCCAAATATTGTAGCATTTGCAAATGTTATTAAAAATGCAGGTAATGGTGCAGCTACAGATTGAAGTAACATAAGTGCAAAAGAAATTATTGGAGCCCATATTCCAAATGATAGTATATATTCTTTTACAGCATCCAAATCTAATGAGCTAAGGGATACAATCATTTGATTTACCATATTATTTACTGGAGGTACAAAGAAATAAATAGCAATAATCCCTAATAATATGACTATTTTAGTTAACATATTTTTATTTTTAGTATTAATTATACTCAACCCCTATCTTAATTAAAATTAAAATTTTATAATCTATTATTACAATTACCATATAATTATAACAAAATAATACAATATGAAATTACAAATGTAGAAATAAAGCATAGAAAATAACTATAAAGAATATTAGCATTATAGAACATATCTATAATACTATTTAATTTGCAAACTATGTAAAAAAATGTATTATTATAGAGAGTGGAGTAAATATATTAATAAGTAATAAATAATAGGATGTGAAATGATTAATGAAGATAAATTTAAGTAAAGAGACCTTAGAAGAAATAACTATTAATGAAAGTAAGTGTATAGATTGTAAAAGATGTTACAAACCATGTCCAATGATGAGAGAATATTCATCTTCTCCAAAATCTTTAATGAAAGATATCCTTGATGAAAGTAAAGTAGATAAAAATATACCTTATTCATGTATGCTTTGTGGAGCATGTGATAACAAATGCCCTAAAGATATTGATGTGAAAAATATGTTTTATAACATGAGAAAAGATATTTTTAAAAATAATAAAAAGGATTTAAAAGATATTGGCTACAATACAATTAAATTTCATCAAATAAATAGTTTTTCTCCAATTTTTTCAAGTAGTGTTAATAACATTAAAAGTAAAAGGATATTTTTACCTGGGTGTAGTTTGTCTAGTTATAACCCTGAATTAATACAAGATACATTTGAGTATTTAAAAGAAAACTTAGGTGATATTTCTCTTGTAATGCAGTGTTGTGGAAAGCCAACAGAAGCTATGGGTGATATGAAAAAGTTTAAAGCTTATTACTCGAAGCTAGAAAAAATGTTTAAGGAAGAAAATATAACTGAAGTTATTGTAGCCTGTCCAAATTGTTTGAAAACAATAAGAAAGTATAGTGAAAATGTTAAAGTTACTCCTATATGGGAGATTATAAGAAAATATGGATTGCCAAATGAGGTAGTGAATAATTATAGGAATTTAGGTATTAGTTTTACACTACACGATCCATGCCCAATTAGGAAAGAAAATAACATACATGATGATGTTAGAGGTATACTATATAACCTTGGACTTGATATAGTTGAATTTGATAAAAATAGAGAAAATAGTGAGTGTTGTGGTTCGGGTGGTATGGTAAGAGCAACAAACTCAAATATATCATCCAAACAAAGTAATAAAAGAGCAGAAGATGCAAAAACTGATACTGTAATATCTTACTGTCAGTCTTGCTGTGAATCAATGTTAATTGCAAATAAAAAAACATTACATGTGTTAGATTTTATTTTTAATAAAGACGTAATAGATAAAAATAGTTTCACTCAAAAATCTACATCTGCTTTAAAGAAATGGAACAACAGATATAAATCTAAGGTGATGGTTAAGGTGAATAATATAGTACCTTAATTGGTAACGTATAGAAAAATATTGAAATATTAAATATAATAAATGGAGGCTTTAATTTGTGAAAAAGGACAATTCAAAAGTAGTTAAGATATTAGTCAGTATACTAATAATTTTAACACTAGGATTTATTATTTATAAAATTTATAGTATGAATATTGGAATCGATGATATTAAGACTTATGTAGAATCATTTGGCAAAATTGGTGCATTAGTTTATATAATAATGTTTGCATTGGTGCCTTTAACTTTATTTCCAGATTCTATACTTGCAATTGCAGGTGGATTAGCCTTTGGATTAGCTAAAGGGTATATTTATACAACTATAGGTGCTTTAATTGGTGGAAGTATATCTTTTTATATTTCAAGAAAATTAGGAAGAAATGTAGTAAAAAAGTTAACTAAGGAAAAATTAGATAATTTAGAAGAAATGATAAATGAAAGAGGATTCTTTATAGTATTTATGTTAAGGCTAATACCATTATTTCCATTTGATATAATAAGTTATGGTGCAGGTTTAACTTCAATTTGCTATAAAGACTTTATACTTGCAACTTTTGTAGGAACTATTCCTGGAATATTAGTATTTACAAATATAGGTGCTGAATCTGTAAACATTGGAAGTAATAGTTTTTATGCATCTATTGCAGCTTTAATATTGTTGTTTGTAATTTCTATATTCTTAAAAAATAAATTTTTAAATAAAGAAACAAAATTAGAGAATTAATAGCAAAAATTATTAAAAGATAAGGAGCAAAAATGTTAGACACACATGCAAGAAAATATGTAAATCCAATAATAGAATTTGGAGCAAAGTTTTTTATTAAATGCAATCTAAGTGCAAATAATGTTACTTTTATTGCATTATTAATAGGATTGTCTACATCAATATTCATTTATTTTGATATGCCAATTGTTGCAGCTCTCTTACTATGGCTATCGGGATATTTAGATGCTGTAGATGGTGCTATAGCAAGAAGAAGTAATACATCTTCTTCATTTGGTACTCTATTAGACATTGTTAGTGACAGATTAGTAGAAATAGGAATGATAGTAGTACTTGGATTAAAATATGACCATGTTAGGTTTGAACTTATTATATTATTAGCATGCATTCTTATATCAATGACAGTATTCTTAACGGTAGGTGCATTAACAGAGAAAAATGGGATGAAATCTTTTTACTATCAAGCGGGAGTAGCTGAAAGAAGTGAAGGGTTTATATTATTTAGTATTATGTTTTTATTTCCTAGCTATCTTAATATAACTACAAACATATTATCTTTTTTAATATTAGTCACAGTAGGACAAAGATTTTTGGAAGCTAAAAAAATATTAGATTAAAATAGAAAGGGAGATAAATTAATGAAACAAAAAATATGCTTAATAATGTGCCTAATACTTAGTATTACTTTTGTTGGTTGCTCAAAACCAACTAATGAAAGCACTAAAAATATACTAGAAAGTAGTTACGAGGAAATATTAGAATCTGCAAAAGGAAGTGCAGTTAGTTTTTATGGTTATGGTGGAAATGAAGTGATGAATAAATGGTTTGACACTTATGTAATACCACAAATGAAAGAAAAATATGATGTTACTGTAAAAAGAGTAGGAATGAATATTGACGATATTTTAAATCAACTAATGTCAGAAAAACAGGCAGGAAGTGATAAAGGTGTTATAGATGTGGTTTGGATAAATGGAGAAAACTTTAAGAATGCAAAAGAAAACGAATTATTATTTGGACCTTTTGTAGACAAGCTACCTAACTACAAAAATTATGTAGATGGAAATTCGAAAGAAATAACTACGGACTTTGGAACAGAAGTAGAAGGTATGGAAGCGCCATGGGGTAAATCTCAATTTGCTTTAGTTAAAAATTCATCTAATGTTCCAAGTGAAATAACGGATACAGAAAGTTTAAAAGCATTTATAAAAGAAAATCCAGGTAAATTTACATATGCAGCATTACCAGACTTTGAAGGAAGTGCATTCGTAAGAAATGTAATATACGATATTGTAGGTTATGAAAAAGTAGCTAATCTAGAAGAAGATGAAGAAAAGGTAAAAGAAGTAATACAACCTGCAATAGATTATTTAAATGAAATAAAGCCATATTTATGGAATAAAGGAGAAACATACCCAGCTACTACACCTCAATTAGATAATATGTACTCTGATAATGAGGTATACTTTACAATGACTTATGCACCAAATATGGTTCAAGGAAGAATTGATACTAAGGAATTTAGCAAAGACTCAACAATTGTAGAATTTGATAAAGGAAATATTAGCAATACTCATTTTCTAGCAATACCTAATAATTCAAAAAATAAAGCAGGAGCAATGGTACTTACTGATTTTCTAATGAGTATAGATGCTCAAGGATCTAAAACTGATACAGCTAACTGGGGGGATATAACAGTTTTAGATATGGGTAAAGTACCAAGTGAAGAAAAAGTTAAGTTTAAAGATACATCAAATATTGAAAAGTCAGTACCTGAATTAAAGGCAGGTTTAGTACCAATAATAGAAAAAATATGGACTAATGAGGTTTTAAATGGAAAAAAATAAATTAAAGCCATACTTATTACTAACACCTATTTCAGTATTATTAATAACTATTATGAGCATTGGTCTATTTAATTGTGTAATTCAAAGTTTAGGATATTTTCCACAGATAGGGCAAAATGAATTGACTCTAAATTATTATAAGGAGGTTTTAAGAGATGAGAATTTCTTGAAATCTCTTCTATTTAGTATAAAAACATCTTTTATTTCTACGTTCTTGTCAGTAATAATAGGTGTTTTATTTGCGTATATTCTGTCTCAAAGTAAAAGTTCAAAAATAAGAGATTATTTATTAAATTTACCAGTAATAGTTCCTCATATTGTGGTGGTATTATTAATGATTACCATATTTTCGCAAACGGGCATTGTATCAAGAATATTATATAACCTTAATATTATTACTGATTCGCAAGAGTTTAGATTTAACTTATTTGATAGTAAGGGGATAGGAGTAATACTAGTATATTTATGGAAAGGTATACCATTTACAGCAATAACCACTTACAACATATTGAAAAGCATTAATGGAAAATTAGAAAAAGTATCAATAAACCTAGGTGCTACAAAATTGCAAAGCTTTAGATATATAGCATTACCACTATCAATGCCAGCAGTAATATCATCATTTATTATATTGTTTGCCTTTTCGTTTGGATCATATGAAGTACCTTATTTAATAGGAGCCACAACTCCAAAGGCTCTGTCAGTTCAAGCATACATAAGCTATACAAGTTCTGATTTAGGACAGAGGATAAACTCTATGGTCATAAATGTTGTTTTATCGGTTGTTAGTTTTATATTATTAATAGTTTATAATAAAGTTTTTGAGAAAAGTAATAAATATAAAGTATAGGTGAGATCATGAGAGATAATTTAAAAAAACTATTATCAAATTTAATACTTATTATTTTTTTATCGCCATTATTAATACTTTGTGTGTGGTCATGTGCAAGCACATGGGCATATCCTCATTTGCTTCCTACAGAAACTTCATTTAGAGGATTTGAGTATATATTTACAAACCAAAGTATATGTTCAATTATATATAGTTTTATTATTTCAATTATAGTTGTACTTATTACTTTACTTATAAGTATTCCAGCAGCTAAGGCAATTACTATATATAACTTTAAGGGTAAGAAGTTTTTTGAGCTATTAATATTATCACCTATTATAGTTCCTTTAATATGTGTGGCCATGGGAATACATATTATGTTTATAAAAATAGGAATAGCTAACACTTTATTGGGTGTTATAATAATAAATATTTTACCTTGTATTCCTTATGCTGTAAGAATATTAGGAGATTCATATTTGTTAATAGGAGATAAACTAGAAGTTCAAGGGAAAATGTTAGGAGCATCAACATTTAATGTTTTTAGGTATATTACTTTCCCACTTCTAATACCAGGCATAATAGGTGCGGCTAGTATGTCATTTATTATATCTTTTAGCCAGTATTTTCTTACAATATTAATTGGAGGAGGGCGTATTATTACATATCCTATGATTATGTTTCCATACATACAAAGCGGTGATAGAACAATAGCATCTTTATATAGTATTGTATTTTTAATAGTAAGTATTATAGTATTAATATTAGTAGAAAGTAGTGTAAAAAAATATAATAAATTACAAAGTGATTCGGGAAGAAATGAAATTTAAGGAGAAGAGTTATGTCATGTGTAAAACTTGTCAACATAACAAAAAAGTTTAGTAACAAAAATGTATTAAATAATATTGACTTAGAAATAAATGAAGGAGAAATTATTTCATTATTAGGAAAGTCAGGCTGTGGAAAAAGTACTACTCTACAATTGATAGCAGGACTTATTAGTCCTGATAGTGGAGATATTTTATTTAATAATGAAAGTGTAATAGATTTGCCAACAGAAAAAAGAGATGCAGTAATAGTATTTCAAGAATATTTATTATTTCCTCATATGAGTGTATTTGAAAATATTGAATTTGGTCTTAAAATGCGTAAAGTTGATAAAAAGATAAGAAAAGAAAAAGTAAATGAATTATTAAGATTAGTAAAGCTAGAAGGATATGAAAAGAAATACCCATATGAATTATCTGGCGGTCAAAAACAAAGAGTTGCAATAGCAAGATCTATAGCTGTTAATCCAAAAATATTACTGCTTGATGAGCCTTTTTCAAATCTGGATATTAATCTTAGAAATGAAATGAGAGAATTTGTTTTAGAACTTCAAAAAAGATTAAACATTACCACAGTATTAGTAACTCACGATAAAGAAGAAGCTTTAATGATGAGTGAAAGAATTGCTGTTATGATTGATGGAGAAATAAAACAGTTTGATAAGCCTGAGATTTTATATGAAAATCCTATAAGTAAAGAGATAGCTAATATTTTTGGAGAGCGTAACTTTATTAAAGGAAAAGTTATTAATAATAGGTTTATAAGTAATAGCATAGTGTTAGACATAAATATTAATACTAATGCTGATTTGAATAATGATATAGAGCTTATGATTCCTATTGAAAATATTATTATTAGTAGTATTACAGAAGATAATATTACTGGTAGTATAATCAAAAAAAGATATGCTGGAGGTAAAACATATTATAATATTGATGTTAATGGTCAGGTGCTAAAGGCTATTTCTAGTGAGAATAATTATTTAATTAATGAAAGTGTTGGAATTATTATTGATGATAAAAATATATTATGCTTTAATACTTAAATAAAAAATAGGTTTTAGATTTAGTAATAAAAAAGGAGCGATAGCTCCTTTTTTTATTAAAGCAATATAGTGATTATCTATAATGAGATGCTTGAATATAGAAATATTCAATTATACATGAAAAAATAATTTGATATAATAATTATGGGAAAAAAATACAGAAATTTGGGGGATCAAGATGAAAATAAATAAAAAAGTAAGATCATTATTATTAGCAGCAGTTTTGACTGTATCTTTTGCAAGTTTAGTTGGATGTACTAACAAGAATGAAGAAACAAATAACTCAGGTCAAACTGAGCAAGCTACAAATACATACAAAGATATTAAAGGTGATGAAGCTCTTAAATTAATAGAAGATAGTAAAGAAATAGTAATAATAGATGTTAGAGGTAAAGAAGATTACGAAAAAGGTCATTTAACTAATGCGATAAATATATCTGTAGATGATATAGAAGGAAGATTAAATGAATTAGAATCATATAAAGATAAGCCAATAGTATTATACTGTAACTCAGGTAAGAAAAGTGGAGAAGCAGCAAAAATATTAGCAGACAATGGATTTAAGAATGTAAATAACGCTGAAGGTGTTAAAGATTATAAATACGATTTAGTGATATATAATGATGTAAATGGATATGATGCTGAAAAATTAATAAGTGAAAATAAGGATATTGTTGTAGTAGACGTAAGAGATGAAAAAGAATTCAAAGAAGGTCATATAGAAAATGCTATAAACATATCTTCTGAAGAAATAGAAAAAAGAATTGATGAATTAAGTGATGCTAAAGACAAAACAGTATTATTATACTGTAAGTCTGGAAGAAGAAGTGCAGAAAGTGCTAAGATACTTCAAGAAAAAGGATTCACAAATGTATATAACTCTGTAGATGGAGTTTCTGAGTATGAGTTTAAATTAGTAAAATAGTTTAGAGGAACCATTTTATATAAATTACTTATTAAAAATGGTTAATTTAATAAAATTAAATATATAATAAAACCATATTGAATATTTTCAATATGGTTTTTTTTGTGATATAGTAGTAAAGTATGTTAAAAAATGGAGATAATAAATGTGATGAAAGGAGATTGCAATTATGGCTAATAAAAATGATAAATATGAAATTATAGAAGATCCAAGATATAAACAATGTAATAAAGAAGCCTTAATGGGACTTTGCCTTGGTATATTAAACTTAATATGGTGGTTTGCTTGGGGATATGGGCTAGGCAATAAACCAGTATCAGAGTATACATACACATTTGGATTGCCAACATGGTTTTTTATGAGTTGTATAGTTGGAAGCATACTGTTTTCAATATTAACAATAGTTATGATTAATAAATTCTTTAAGCATATGTCCTTAGAAGTATTATCAGAAGAAGAAATTGAGAAATACAGAAAGGAGTATGAATAATGAATTCTATTAATTATGGAGTATTATTCCCAATAATCATATATTTTTGTGTTGTATTTGGTGTTGGTTTTTACTCTATGAAATATGTAAATGAAGCGAGAAATGGATCAAGTAAAAAAAATGAGTTTATGGATGAATATATGACTGGTGGAAGGGGATTAGGCGGTTTTGTCTTAGCCATGACATTAGTTACTACATATTTAAGCGCAGGAAGTTTTATAGGTGGTCCTGGAACTGCATATACACAAGGGCTAGGTTGGGTGTTTTTAGCAATGGCTCAGATGCCAACAGGATACTTTACTTTAGCAGTTTTAGGTAAGAAATTTGCAATAATAGCTAGAAAAATAAATGCAGTAACAATAACAGACTTTTTAAGAGAAAGATATAAGTCAGATGCAGTAGTAATACTTACTTCTATATCTATAGTTGCCTTCTTTGTTGCAGCTATGGCAGCACAGTGGATAGGTGCAGCAAGATTGTTGCAAGGTGCAGTAGGTCTTCCTTACTCTATAGCCTTAACAGCTTTTGGCGTAACTGTTATAGTTCATACTGTTATTGGAGGATTTAGAGCAGTAACGATTTCTGATACTGTTCAAGGTGTAATAATGACTATAGCAACAATTGCCATATTTGTTGGAACAGTTGTTGCAGGTGGAGGAATAGAAAACATAGTAAGTAATATGCAGGGAATTAATGAAGGATTAATTACTCCCTTTGGTGTAACTGAAGGAAATATGACCATAGCATGGGTAACTTCATTTTGGATACTCGTAGGATTTGCTGTTGTAGGGATTCCATCTGTATCTCAGAGGGCTATGAGTTATAAGGATACTAATAGTTTGCACCAAGGACTAAAATATGGAACTGTAGTTTCTGTGATTTTACTATTAGGTATGCATTTAGTCGGAGCATTTGGTAGTACACTTGTAACAGGAATAGAGTCAGGAGACCTTGTTATACCTACATTAACTACACAGTTATTCCCATCTGTAATAGCAGGGTTATTATTAGCAGGTCCTTTAGCATCAATAATGTCTACGGTTGATTCTCAGTTACTTGTAGCGTCAGGAGCAATTGTAAATGATCTATATGCAAACTATATAAACCCAAAAATAAAAACTAATTCTAAAAAAATAGGTAAGATTAGTATATTAGCAACTAGTGTACTTGGAATAATTATATATATTGTTGCTTTTAATCCACCAGAGTTAATAGTATGGTTAAATATATACGCAAATGCAGGTACTATATCAACATTCTTATGGCCAATATTATTAGGCCTATACTGGAAAAGAGCAAATGCACAAGGGGCTTTAGCAGGAATAATATCTGGGGTAGGCTCATATATATTATTTAGCTACGTTTGGGTTAGACCTTTAGGAATGCACACTATAGTGCTTCCTTTAATAATTTCTTTAACACTTTTTGTAATAGTATCACTTAATACTAAGTCTCCATCAAGAGAAACTATTGAAACATTCTGGGGAGTATACACAAATAAAAAATAGGATAAGACTATGTAGGAGCTTAACAATAATGCTCCTATTTCTAATACTAAATTATTAGAGTTTAATAAAAATGATATTGAAGTTAGTTTAATAAAGCTGTATGATAATTATTATAAGTATGTATAATATATTCCGTGAGAAATAAATTAATATAGATTTAAGGAGGGATAATATGTCTAAATATATTAGGGAGCCTGTTAATGGATTTACTCATTTAGCAGGAGCAATACTTTCATTTATAGGATTACTAGCATTAGTAATAAAAACTACATTAAATAATCCAAGTGCTTTAGCGCTTACTTCAGTTATAATTTTTGGTACCAGTATGATACTTCTATATTCAGCATCAGCTATCTATCATATGGTTGTTTCTTCAGACAACGTAATTAAATTTTTGAGAAGACTTGATCACTCGATGATATTTATATTAATAGCTGGATCATATACACCATTTTGCTTAATAGCTTTACAAGGCATGCAAGGTTGGGTATTATATACAATTATTGCAACGGCTGCAGTAGCAGGTGTGTTATTTAAAATGATATGGTTTAAATGTCCAAGATGGATATCTACATTATTATATGTTGCCATGGGATGGGTTGCAGTTTTTGCAATAGCACCATTATATAAGGCATTATCATTAACTGGAGTGTCATTATTAGTTCTTGGTGGTGTTTTTTACACAATAGGTGCAGTAATTTATGCAGTAAAACCTAAGTGGATGAAAATGAAACATTTTGGATACCATGAAATATTCCATGTATTTATTATGTTAGGAAGCTTAACTCATTTCTTCTGTGTATTTAAATATGTAATATAGTTATTAAGATTTAATTAAATAATCTAGAATATTTATAGATATTAAAAGGTGAGCTAAAAATAGTTCACCTTTTTTAGTATAAAGAAATTATGATGGCTAATGTTAAGAAGTCGTTGAGTACATGAACGGAGGGAATTCTTTAATTATTTTTTAGTTGTACCTATTTGATCTTCTACAAAATCAACTGATTGTTGAGACAATATCTTAGCATAATAGTAAAATTCTAAAGCGTTATAGTATTCTGTATCATCCTCTGTATCTAACATTATTAATAATTCCGAAAGACCACGTCTGTAAAAATCAGCAGCATATTGCAGTAGTGCAATATTTCTTGCTTCCATACTATTTTCATTTACGTTGGATGCATAATTAGCAAGACTTGACTGGATACCTTGAATCTTAGTTGTATAAAAGTTTATCTCTTTTTTTAATTGAGAAATTTTTTCTATACTATCGGAGTTTTTAATGACTGTTTTACCAACTAAGTAGTAATCATTTTCTATTTCTTTTAAATCTTTGACAAAAGACCCAAATGATGGACCAGGTATATTAGCTAAAGCGCTTATGTTGATAGTAGCAAAGATTGATATTATTAAAGTTAATATTAGTAGTGAAATATATTTATTTTTAAACATGATGCACCTCTTTGTAATAAATTCTTATATTTATGCTTACCTTTTATATACTTTTTTATTACTGTAACATTAATGTCATAAATATAGTCTATAATAGATACCAAAAGAATCAATAAATAGATTAGATATAAAAGCTATGAATAAGATTTTTAATCAAGAAAAGTCAAAATATAGCTTACTAGTAAAATTTATTAAAAAAGAAGATTATATATTTGCAGTTGCAACAACCATTGAACACTCACAAGAAACTATGGAAATAATAAATAGATTTAATGTTATTATGAGTCTGTTTTCTGTAATATTAATTAGTATATTGACATTTATTTTATCTAATAAAATTATAAAACCTATAATCAAGTTAAATATATTATCACAGGACATTTCTAAACTAAACTTTAGAACAGAAGAAATGTAAATACATGTTACATTAATAAAAGTATATGGTATGGGAATATAAGATGGTATAGATGATGGAACATACTTAGCTACTATAATAGAAGAAAGTGGGAATCTAACAAATATTATTAATACTCTTTTATATTGGACTAAGTATGAAGAAAAAGAAATAAATAGAAGTAATTTTAAGTTAAGAGATAAGATAATGGATATATTAAAAAATATGAGATAGTTATTATGGATAATAATATTCAAGTTAGTACGAGATTTGATACTGAAGACTCTATAATAAATGGTATAAATAATATTAATAAAGATGAGCTAGAAAATCTTTGGAAGCCATTTTATGTAATTGAAAAATCTAGGAATAAAAAATTTTCTGGAACTGGATTAGGCTTAAGCTTAAGCATTGTAAAAGAAATACTAGAAGCCCATAAATATGAGTATGGCTTAGATATTAACGACGATAAAATTGAGTTTATATACTCTTTAAAATGATTTAATAAGTTAATGAATATTTAGTGAGAATTAGAGTAAATCTAATTCTCTTTTTTTATATGTCGCAGTATTGTAACATAACAATGATAAATTTATTATTAGTTAATTATATAATAAAAAAATAAAATAAAATAAACATTTGGAGGGTAGTTATGGTATTGTAGTGAAATAGAGAAATTTAAGAAATTATATAGGACAGATAAAATAATGATGTATATAGCAGCAAAAGGAGAAAGTATGAATAACAAAAAAATAAGTAATATAATTATAATAGCTATCTTAATTTTATTGACAAGTGTATATGGACTAGTGAAATATTTTTCATTGAAAGACATTAATAAATTACAAATAAATGTTAATAATTTTATAGACTATGTAGATAAAGTAAGTGAAAATAAGGCACAAATAAACTGGAAGTATGTTTGTGCAATAGTAGGAGTATTAGAAGATAACAACTTTAAAAAAGTAAGTGAAACAGATATTAAAAATATTGCAAGTAAATTTATAAATGATGAAAATAAGTTAAAATCATTGGATAGTGTTTTAAAAGAATTAAACTTTAATGAAAAAGAAATAAAAAGAATATATAAATATTTAGATGATCTTAAGTATTATGGCAAGGTGCCTAGCAAATTACAAGAAAATAGCAAATATATTAAGTTTATAGAGGAGATTAAAGAAGGAGCTATTAGTAACTATAGTAAATATGGAATACTTCCATCTATCACTATCGCTCAAGCAATACTAGAAACCGGTTGGGGTGAATCTGAATTAGCAAGTAAATATAATAATGTATTTGGAATTAAAGCAGATAAATCTTGGAATGGAGATACCATAACTTTAGAAACTAAGGAATACTTTGATACAATGATTAAAGATAAGTTTAGAGTTTATAAAGATAAAAATCAATCTATAGATGACCACGGAAAGTTTTTATACGAAAATAATAGATACAAAGAGTATGGATTATTTAGTGGAAATACTTATTTGTATCAAACTAAAGCTCTACAAGATGCAGGATATAGTACACATATGGATGAAAAAGGTGAGAAAATATATGCAAAACAGATTATTCAGATAATTCAACAATATAACTTACAAATTATTGATAGTGAAGTTCAAAGTAAATCGTAATATAATAAATAATATAGGCGTCGGGAAAATCGACGCCTGTTTGTATAAATAATGTTATATGATTTATAATACTGGCTTATTTGAATTCCCTCTAACATCAACATCTATTATTTCTATTACTTCATCGCCTCTATATCCAACAAGGTAACTAGTCATATTTGCACATGAACATGAGTGATTTGGTATTATTTGTATTTTATCGCCAACTTTAAGGTTTGTCTCACCAACGATTTGTATTTTACCAACTTCTTCAGAAAGACCAATAACATTTAATTCATTATGACCTTTTACCTTACCAAATCCTGTAATTAAAGAACTTCCGTGAGCCCCCTTATCAAGACCTAAGCATTTACTTCCTACATCTACTATAAATAAGTCTTCGCTTGGTTTAGATATTATTGTTCCTAAAGCTGTTAGTGAACAATCTTCTTCTTTGCATATGTTAAGTGATAATTGTATATTGTCGTAGAAAGGATAGTTTCCAGGTCTTAGTACATCTAAGTTTGTATCTCCAACTACATCGAAGAATGTAGGAGTACTTCCTGTAGCAACAACGTCAATATTAAATCCATTTTCAACTAATAGTTTTTTAGCAGTAGTCATTCTTTCTATTTCTTGACTAGATATTGGTTTTACTTCTTCTGGTTTTGTAACTGCATAAACATGACCAGGATGTGTACTTATACCTAATAACTTTAAATTTTCAAACTGAGATATTTCTTTTGCTAAAGCTGGCGCATTCTCAGGTGTAACACCTAATCTATTAAGACCAGAATTTATTAATATGAAGTATTCCATAGATAAATTTTCATTAGCTAACTCATTGTTCCAAACGTCTGCAGATTCGGTACTATCAAAACTTAGTATTATTTTTGCTTTTTTTGAAAGCTCGATAAATCTTTTTATATTTGCAATATTAACGATAGGGTAAGGGAATGTTATAGCTTTAACTCCAGCATTTACGAAAGCCTCTGCTTCATCTACCGTTCCAACTAATAATCCTTTTGCTCCAAATTCTATTTGCTTTTTTGCTAATTGAGTAGATTTATGAGTTTTAGTCATTGGCCATAGTTCTTTTCCATGCTGATTACATAAATCTTGAACCTTTTTTAAGTTATTTTCTAAAGCATCTAGATTTAATATAAAATTAGGTGTTGATAATTCGTATATTTTCATGATTTGGTCTCCTTGATTAAAGAATATTTAATAAATTTGATAATAATTAACTTATATTTAATATATAACAAATAAAAAAACGTTTGTCAAATTATATTTTTACTCAAAGTTAAGGAATTATTAAAAACAAGGAAAAAAACAAAAAAAAGAAGAAGGTATTATTATAAAGTTATTAAATTAAAAATAATATTTCATATAAAGAGGAAATATATATAAATATTAGTAATAAAAAATTAAGCAAATATCTATAAATTCTACAAGGGAGGGACAAGAAGAGTGAATAAAAGAAAAAATATAATTCTAATATTAATTGTAATTATTGCTATAGTGAGTACTATTATCCTTATTGGATATGAATCAAGCAAGCAGCTAAAAGGAGCAGAGAAAAGAATTTACAATATATTTAAAGAAGAAGAAAAGTCTGTTAGCACAAACTTTGAAGCTTTCCCTGAAACTACAGAAATTTCAGTAATGTCTTATAATATACATAGAGGCAAGGATTTTGAAGATAAGTATACATTAGAAGAGATTATTAACTATTTAAAAGAAAGTGATGCAGATATAATATGCTTACAAGAAGTGCTATTTTCACATCACACATTAATAAGAGAATCAGGTGGATATAAATCTCAGTACGTTGCAAATATAGATATACCTATTGTATCTACTGGGGTAGCTACATATTCAAAATATCCAATAATAGAGAGTAATCATATTGTATTAAGTAGTAAAACAGAACAAAGAGGAGCACTTCATACCGTTTATAAAATTAATGGAAAATTAGTAAATGTATTAAATCTTCATTTAGGATTAGATAAAAAAGAACGAGAAAAGCAATTAAGAGAAATAGAAGAGTATTGTAGTAATCTAGATGGTGAAATAATTATTGCTGGAGATTTCAATCAAAAGTCTGTAGAGATAGAGAACTTTAGAGATATAGGAAAATATCATGGTTATGGTAATAGAGAGACATTTTTCCCACTAGAATCAAGAATAGATTATATTTTTATGACTACAAAAAATATGTATTCTTCAACTTACAATGTTTTATATACAAAAATATCAGATCATTTTCCTATATTAGCTAAGATAAAATATAAACCAGAAAAAATTGAAGATGATGATTACAATAAAACATTTGAACAAAAATGGTTAGACTTCTTTAAAGAAATAAAAAAATATTAATATATATAGGAAATAGTTCTTAATAGAGGTCGCTGATAGAGGCCTCTATTTTGTTAAAATTTAAGTTATAAAGAGGAATTATGGAACATAAGTTGAATAAATGAAGATAACAAGAAATATTTATTGCTAATATAGATAGAATATTAAACCTATAAACAATAAGTATTTTAAAGTTTTATATGAGTTATATAAAAATGACTAAGAATTTGGGGGGAGAAGTAATGAAAATTTTAGTAACTGGATTTGAGCCATTTGGTGGAGAACCAATTAACCCTGCTCAAGAAGCAGTAAAAAAGCTACCAAGTGAGATAAATGGAGCAGAGATTGTAAAAATAATAATACCAACAGTAAGGGAAAAGTCTCTTCGAGCAATAGAAGAATCTATTCAATTACATAATCCTGATATGGTAATATCAGTTGGACAAGCAGGAGGAAGATTTAATATTACTCCAGAAAGAGTTGCCATTAATGTTGATGATTTTGTAATAAAAGATAATGATGGAAATCAACCAACAGATAAGTTTATTAGAGAAGATGGAGAGATAGCATATATTACAAGTTTACCAGTAAAAGCAATGGTTAAACATATGAATGAAAATGGTGTGCCAGCGTCATTATCTTATACTGCAGGAACTTTTGTGTGTAATCATGTAATGTATGGTGTTTTATATATGATTGATAAGAAGTATCCAAATATAAAAGGTGGATTTATACATATACCTTTCACTACTAGCCAAGTGCTAGATAAAAGAAATATGCCTTATATGTCATTAGATGAAATAACAAAAGGATTAGAATTAGCAATAGAAGCTTGCACAATATACAGTGAAGATTTAAGTGTAATTGGGGGAGCTATATGCTGATTGATGACTTAAAAAAATATTTTGACCATAAACAATTCTTTAAAAATTCAAATGAAAATAGTGAAATAGATGGCTTAAATGGTAAACTGATAATCAAAAATAGTGCAAGTATAGAAGATAAATTAAAAGTGATAAATTTATGTGCTGTTGTTGGATTTTATTGTACAGCGCTCGATTTACCGATAGTAAAAATAGTTAATGATAATGAAGAGATAGGAAAACATGATATTGATATATGTGAATTTGAGTACTTAGATATTCACAAGATATCAAAGGAAGAAAATAATATTGTAAAAGATGGATTAAATACATTATCAGAAATGAATAGCCTTAGAAACGGTTTGTTGATAGATACAGATAACGACTTTTTAGCTGATGAAATAAATGCTCAAATAATAATTTCAGAATATATTTCTAATAGTGAGTTGATTGCATCATGTAATATTGCGACAACTTTAGGTTTGAATAGTTTAGGGTGTAATTTAAATATAGCATCTTCTGAAAATAATGTTATTAATAGTAATAAAGTAAAGATATTTATTGGAAATAAAGCAAAAGATAAATTAAAGATAAATTCTTCTAGTAATATTGTTTATGATAAAAATAATAATAGGATTATTATTGGCGGAAATGATGAGGAAATAATAGATATTTCAAAATTTATTTGTGAAAATTATAACTATATTATTAAGCCTGGAGAAGTAAGTTTAAAAAAATTTGAAGATACTATTAGAAAAAATTTAAGCTATAAAGCTAAAATTTCTAAAAATACAGTATTTGAAAAAGAATACAACTTAAAATGGGAAGTTGATGAAGTAAAACATATTTATAAAAATGAAGTTCTTAATAAATTAAATAATAACGAGAGTATAGAAGTTAAAATTTTAGTAAGTGAAGAAAAAGAAATAAGAGATGAACTTAAAGAATACATTATTTCTACTGCAAAAGGACGAAATATAAATATTTCAAAATGTAGTGTATTGTGTTCATATAAGCAAGGCTTAAGTTGGATTACAGAAGAGATAATACATAAAATCAAAGAAGAGTTAGATTTAGATAATATTAAAAACATTGAAATAAGAAGTAAAGCATTTTTACCAAAAGGGAAAAAAAGTTGGGATGATGAAGATGGTGCAATTCCGAATGTAAGTGCATCTAGCCATGATAATCCAGATAGATATCTAGATCTACCGATTAGATTAGTACAAGAATTATATCCAGTAGATGATTTAATAAGCCAAGAAATAGATATACATAGGGACAATATTAACTTCGAAATAATTGAAAACTTAGATTCTGATTATGAATTTATTGTATTTGATGATAAGAATAATATAATACTTGATGAAAAGTTTGAAGTTAAATACTCTGAAAGACCTTATCTAAATGAATTTACTGGTATAGGAAAGGTGCACCCAAATACAGGATTGCTAGAGATTAAAGTTGACGATAAAGTTGTGTTTACAAAGACAATAAAAACTGATGTAGAAAGAATATGGGATATATATCAAGAAGAAATACTTAAAGAATGTAAAGATTATGTCTTATTAAAAACTAACAATGATCCAAGTGTTGATAAACAACCTTTCTTTGATGTTTTAAAGCTTGACATACAAACTAGTGAACCGGATTATAAATTAAAGGTTAGACAAGATATTATATCTGTGTTAAGTGCTCTTCATGAAGACATATATTTTGTAGGATTAGATTTCTTTAAAACCTTTGGTATGAGAACTATGGGAGAGTCTTTAGACGAGCCAGGTTTAATACTACCAGTTATTAATAAGAGAAATGGACAAGGAACATATATGAAGGCATCTCTTGTAGGGGCAGAAACTGAAGAAATATACAACTTTGAATTAACTCTAAATATTAATGAACTTAATATTAAGAATAATATTATTGATAGAGTATATGCTGATATAAAAACTTCTAAAGAGAACTTTGAAATAATTAAAAATAATCTAGAAGACTTTGAAGATGAAATATCTAAAGAAGAATATAACTTTAATAAACTAATAATAAGATTTGAGGATGATGAAGTAGTATTAGCTAATAAAAATATTTATAAAAATAATGATGAGGTTAAAGATATTAAGGATATAAATATACCTCAAGATAAAGTTATTGGTTATGAAGAGTATATTGAAATAATTAATGAGTTAAAGAAAGTTAACGGAATAAAAGTTTGGAAGGCATCTAGTTCATATCAAAATAGAAATATATATGCTATAGAAATTATAAAACAGTATAAATCAAGTCTTGTTTCTACAGCTAAAGTAATAAATAACAGACCAGTATTACAAATAAATAATAGACACCATGCCAATGAAGTATCTAGCACTAACTCGGCATTCTTACTTTTAGAACAACTACTAACAAAGGAAGAATATAAAAAGTATTTAGAGAAAGTAAATATTGTAATGATTCCTTTTGAAAATGTTGATGGTGGATATATACACTATGAATTACAAAAGGATAACCCGGAGTGGCAATTACATATTGCAAGATTTAATAGTGTAGGAAAAGAGTTCGCTAGGGATTATTTTAAAGAGGATAGTAAGTACACAGAAAGCAGAGCCTTAACAAATCTTTGGTATAAATGGCTTCCTGATATTTTAACAGATAATCACGGTGTGCCAAAACATGAGTGGGATCAACAGTTTTCAGGATATACTTCTCCATGGTTTAAAGGATTCTGGCTTCCAAGAGCATTATTCTATGGCTATTTCTGGTACTTAGACGATGAAAAATATCCAGAAAATAAAATTCTAAGTGAAGCTATGCAAGATAAAATAAGCGACTATATTAATGAAAATAAGGAAATTTCAAGATGGAATGTAGATTGGCAAGATAGGTTTGAGAAATATGCACATAGTTGGATGCCAAAACTATTTCCAGCAAATTACTATAAAGACTTGATTTACTATTGGATACCTTATAAACCTAATAAAGAATCATGGCATGTATCGCATAGATATCCTTGGATAACAGCAGTGGATTGGACAACGGAAGTATCAGATGAAACAGCTCAAGGAGAGTATTTAGAATTATGTAGTTTAACTCATAATCTATCAGACATCGCTACTATAGATATGATGTCAAAGGCTTCATTTGAAAAAAGAAAAGAAGTAATAGAGTCTAATGGAGAAATAATAATTAAAGATGTGAGAATTAGGCCTATACAGGTTTAATATAAACATAATATAAAGGGGGAAGAAGAATGATTAAATTGATAGGAATATTAATTATAGTTGTTGGATTTGCACTTAAGTTTAATGCCATAGCTATAGTTATGAGTGCCGGTATAGTTACTGGATTAGTGGGGGGGATGAGTATAACCGATATACTTACAACACTAGGGGAAACATTTGTGGCAAATAGGAATATGGCTATATTTGTTATGACCATACCAGTTGTAGCAATGCTAGAAAAGAATGGCTTAAAGCAAGTTGCAGAAAATTTAATGAAGAAGATGAAAAAAGCTTCTCCAGGTTTAATTGCAACTGTTTATACCATAGGGAGAGGATTCCTTGCAGCTTTTAATATAAGTTTTGGTGGTGTTGTTGGGTTTATTAGACCAGTAATGAATCCGATGGCTGAAGCATCTGTAGAAAAATTAGGGGTTAAATTAGAGGAAGAAGATAGAGATACGATTAAAGCAATGAACACAGCAGCGGAAAATATAAGTTGGTTCTTTGGACAAGCATTATTCGTTGCAGGATCTGGATTACTACTAGTAATAAGTACTCTTGAACCATTTGGATATGTGGTAGACCCAATTAAAGCAGTAAGAGCAGAAATACCTGTATTTATATTGGCAGTAATCTTTGGTGGAATTTACTTTATGATAATGGATAGAAAGATAATGAAGAAATATAAAGAAAAAGCAGGGGTGAAGTCAAATGGATAGTAAAACACTTTTACTTGAGGTAATGTACATTGTATGTGGCCTTATGGCAGCATATGTAGGAGTTAAAGCTTTAAGAGAAGATGGTAGGGTGAATAAAGTAGGAACAGCAGTGTTCTGGTTCTCTTTAGCAGCATTGTTAGCTCTTGGGAAAATATTACCACCAGTAATAGCAGGGGTGTTAGTAGTATTGATGACTTTACCGCCAATATTTAATAAAATTTCAGCTGGTAAAAACACACCGATACCAGAAGAACATAAACAAAAAATGGCTGCAAAATTTGGTAACAAATTATTTATACCTGCATTATCTATGGGTGTATTCGCTTTAATATTTGGTACTTTTATACCAAGTTTAGGATCTCTTGTAGGTATGGGATTTGGAATAGTAGTAGCAGCTATTATGATATTGATGATGTCTAAAGATAAAGTATCTTCTTTACCTAAAGAAGGTTCTAAAATCTTAGAAGTTGTCGGACCACTATCTATATTACCGCAACTGTTAGCTTCTCTAGGAACAATATTTGCAGCAGCTGGGGTTGGAGAAGTGATTTCATCACTTGTGAGTAATGTAGTGCCAGAAGGAAATATAGTGGTAGCAATTACTATTTATGCAGTTGCAATGGCTTTATTTACAATGATAATGGGAAATGCATTTGCGGCATTCTCTGTTATTACAATAGGTATTGGTATACCGTTTGTTCTTAATTATGGATTAGACCCAAATGTTATAGGGATAGTTGGTCTAACCAGTGGATACTGTGGTACACTTATGACTCCAATGGCAGCAAACTTTAATATGCTTCCGGTTGCTATTTTGGATATAAAAGATAAGTACGCTGTTATTAAAAAACAGGCTCCAATAGGGTTAGCTTTATTAGCTTCTCAAATTGTACTTATGATAATGATGGGGTAGATATGTCGAGTTTTAAAATGTTTACTTATGGTACCTTGATGAAAGGGTATCGAAACTATAAAAAATACTTAGAGGGTCATGTTATTTCTATAAAGGAAGCGTATATTGAAGGAAAATTATATCATCTAGACAATGAAAATTGTCCAGCAGTAGTAGAAGGAAATAGTAAAATTTATGGTCAAGTTTTAGAAATAGTTGATGACGATAATAGATCGATTCAAAAGGCTGTGGATGACTTAGAAAACTATTTTGCCGGCAACGACGAATTAATGTATGATAGAAAATTAAAAATAGTTCATTATGAAGGTGGAGATAGTGAAGAAATCGGAGTTTATATATTTGTGAATAAAAATTATCTTATACAAAACCCTATAACCCCAGTGGAATGCGGAGACTGGAGAATTTATATAGGAGATTAAAAATATAAATTCTAGTTAAGGATAAATTATTTCAAAATAAAAAACTCGTACCTAAATGGTACGAGTTTTTTCTATGCTCTCTCAGAATCGCTTAAAATAATATTGATTGTAACGATTATAAGAGGTACTAATATATATAACATAGCCGTAGCTGCTGAAACTATTCCTGAGTCATTAACTAATAAAGTAATTACGCAACCAATAAAGTTAGCTATAAAGCCTTTGAACATTAATGGATGTTTCTTAGAGACTTCTTTTAGTATATTATATGGTTTAAATGCTAATATTCCAATGGATGCGACACCGATTAAAAGTATATTTACCCAATAACTTGTACTAGCAAGCTTTAAGTTCATAGAGATTTTTCTAGCAAATGTTTCAATAATAGCACTTGGTCCATTTTCAACAATTTGTCTTACAAATAGAGATAAATGAGACTCACTTCCTGAAACCATATCAATAACAATAAATAAAGCTATTACTCCTAAAACGCCTACTCCTATAAAGATTATTTTCTTAAAGTCTATTTTAATATCATATATTAAGAAAATTAAAGTTAAGAAAGCAACAAATTCGGATATTGAGGCACCTACATTAGCACCCATAGATGGTGAAGCTGTAGTTAGTAAAACAAATATTGATAATAAACCTATTAACCAACGTGGTATTTTATTACTTGATAATAGTGCAGTGAATGTAAATAATGCAGCACCTATTACAACACCTTGATATTCATTTCCCATACCATAATATCTAGCTCCTACTATTGCATCATAACTTAATATACTATTTTTCATTAGAGGAGTACCTATTAAACAATCAACAACAACTATAACTAATGTGATACCAGCATAAAATAATATTTGTGTATTATCATCACCTTTAAATATGAATGATCCTAAACTGTATATAACAGCAGTAGTTAAAATGATACCAAGTGTTATTAGTCCAGGTGTGGAGAAGTTATACACTGGAGATATTAAAAATGCTAATGGGAGGATAACTCCAAATTTTAGAATTCCTTTTGTTATAGTAAATATTTTATTTTCATTTTCTTTAGGCAGCATTTTTCTAACTAACACTAATAGCATAGATATTATCCAAGTAATGCTTACTAAAGTAACAAAGAAACTGATTATATTTGTCCTTACATTGGCAATAGAAACAATTTTAGCATAATCATCTTTTATAAAATCTACATTATCGTCTTTTGGTACATAGTTAAAAGACTTTCCTACTGCCTGATCATTCTTCAGTACATAATTACCTAATATATCAGAGCAAATATCTACATTTGCAACGATGCCATCTCTTTTTGTACTTGGAGAATATAATAATCCTTTACCGTCACCATCAAATTTAATTACTGGTGAAAGCCTTCTTTTATTCTGATAGTCTACGTTGCTAGGAAAAGCACTCATAATATAAACTTTATCGTTTTTATTAACTAAATCGAAAACTTGTGTTAAATATGTATTAATATATGAGTAAATATCTTTTCTCATCTTCTTAGTTGTATCATCATTTAAAAAATCTTTATATAAATCCAATCTGTGAGTATCACCTAGCTCAACAAAAACTACATCTGCTTCATTGTAATACTTTTTAGTTTCTTCTATTAATTTCTTGTAGTCAGTTCTTATTCCAAAAGGCATTGAAGTATCTTTAACGTTGACATTGTCAACATTACCTAAATCAATTCTACCGCTATTATCCATAGCTAGTAGACCAATATTTCTATTAAGCTGATCTTGCTCAGTACCAGTGTCTGCATTACCAAGTGCAGCTACTTTGATATTATTATCAGATAGAGTCTGACCAATCGAGCCTAATGTAGCACCGTATTGACCGTTTTGTGTATTATAATTAACTAATCTATTTATACTTAATAAATTTATATCTTTTGGTGAAACATTTGTTGTATTTAAATATAATTCAGTATTATTATCATTTAGATTTGTAAAATCAATTATATCAGTAGAGGATATATTTGCTCTTCTTCCAGCACCTATAGTGGCATATGCACGTTTATCATCGTTACCACCATCTCCCCTAATGTTCATAAGAGCAATATATCCTCGCTTGGATAATTCATCTTTTAATATAGGAATATCATCCATATGCTCTAAGTTGGTTCTATTCATATTTATTACAATAATTTTATCCCTATCTGCAGCAATTACATTTGTAGATGACAAAAATACAATTGTTACTATTAAGAGAATTAATGGTACTATCTTCTTTTTCATTCTTACACCTGCCTTAAAAACTTAATTGTTGTTGTAGTACTAAAAATGTCACTATATCTAAGTATTTCATAAATCATTTTTTATAAACAAAAATATCAAAGATTGTTTTAAAAATCTAATTTTACCATATTATACTACATAATAAAATAGTATCAGAAAATATAGCAAAATTTTGGCAATTATCATCATATTAAAATTATTGAACTATTCTTTAAAAAAGGTACAAGAATTGACTAAAAAAGTGTATGTGAATTTTCATTGGAAGAAATACGAAAAAGTAGTGATATTATAAAATAGTTAAAATATTGACAAAGAAATCCGGTAATAGCTATAATGATATTAGTAATAATTGGGAAAGTGACATTTTAATTAGGGGGTAATTTATATGTTTGAATTTGAAACTAAAGTTAAAGAGATTAAGCACAAAGTATTAGTTGAAGTAGTAAAGTTAGCAAGGGAAGATAATCTTTCTATTGAAGAAATTGAAAAGTTACCATATAAAATAATACCTGGAGATAAAGCGGAGTACAGATGTTGTGTGTATAAGGAAAGAGCAATAATATTAGAAAGGGCTAAGCTAGCATCTGGATATTTAGCAAATGGAGATCATATTGATACAGAGTTTGTCGACATTAGACTAGAAAAGCAAATAATTTATGTAGTTGAAAATGCTTGTGATAAATGTCCAATAAATGAGTTTACAGTTACTCATGCGTGTAGAAATTGTTTAGCTCATAGCTGTAAAGAAGCATGTAAATTTGATGCTATAACATATGTTGCTGGTAGGGCATACATTAACCAAGAAAGATGCAAAGAGTGTGGTATGTGCAAAAGAGCATGTCAATACAATGCAATATCTGAGGTAATGAGACCGTGTAGAAGTAGTTGTCCAACGGGAGCATTAGAAGTAAATAAAGATAGTAGGAATGCAGTAATAAATGAAGATAAATGTGTCAATTGTGGAGTTTGCATGACATCGTGTCCTTTTGGTGCAATAGCAGATAAAAGCTTAATAGTTCCTGTTGCAAAAAGACTTGGAAGAAAAAGAAAGATGTATGCAGTGGTTGCACCTGCAATAACAGGACAGTTTGGACAGGATGTTAGCTTTGGGAAGATAAAAAATGCTATAAAATTATTAGGATTCGAAGAAATGGTTGAGGCGGCATGTGGTGCGGATGTAGTTACGATAAATGAAAGTAAAGAGTTTATAGATAGAATGGAAGTGGGAGATAGCTACATGACAAACTCTTGTTGTCCAGGATTTTTAAGTTACATAGAAAAAATATTCCCAGACCAAGTAGATAGAATTTCTCATACCGTATCACCAATGATTGCAACGGCAAGATATATAAAAGTTCAAGATCCGGAAGCTAAGGTTGTATTTATTGGACCATGCACAGCAAAGAAAAATGAGGCAGTAAGAGAAGAATTGATAAATGATGTAGATTATGTTTTAACATTTGAAGAGTTAATAGCTTTATTTGAAGGATTTGATATAAATTTATTTGAATGTGAAGATGAAATTGTAGACGATGCTTCAATATTTGGAAGAGGTTTTGGAGCAGCGGGAGGTTTAACTACAGCTATAGAGAAGTTTATTGATGAAGAACAATTAGAATGTGAGTTCAAACCAATAAAAGTATCTGGTGGAATAGAAGCTAAGAAAATAATGTCTATGGCAAAAGTAGGTAGATTAAATGGTAATTTTATTGAAGGTATGATGTGTGAAGGTGGATGTATTAATGGTGCAGGTATAATAAAGTCAGGTCCTAAGGCTAAGTCAGCATTTAGTAAAATAAATATGAGTAATACATCAGACTTAATACTTTCAAATAGTAAAATTAAAGAATTTAATAATGTTAATTTAGAAAGAAAATTACATTCGAATAGTTTGGATTAGATATTAAATTATAAATATTTATAAAATTCAAAAATAATAAGCGTATCGCAAATTAAGTGATACGCTCATTTTATACTATAATTTGTAATTAAATTATATTTTCCTGTATTAAAAAAACGTTTTTGTTGGTTTTTACAAAAAAATGTGGTATAATTGTTATGTGCAAAAGATTTTTATGCATAAAAACAAAAGGGGGGAAGCAACATGAAAAATCTTGTACAAAAATGGAATAATATTAGTCTTGTAATAAGGATAATTATTGGTCTAATAGTAGGTATAGTCTTAGCAATGACAATACCTGATATTGTGTCACCAATAGCAATGTTTGGTTCACTATTCGTTGGAGCTTTAAAGGGTGTGGCTCCAGTATTAGTATTTTTCTTAGTAATAGCAGCTATATCACAACATAAAGAAGGTCAAAAGACAAATATGAAATCAATCATATTCTTATATCTTCTTGGTACACTGTTAGCGGGGATAGTAGCAGTTATAGGAAGTTTCATGTTCCCAGTTAAGTTAACATTAGTTGCGGGAGTAGAAAATGTAGCACCTCCAGGGGGAGTAGGAGAAGTATTAACTACTTTATTAATGAATATAGTAGACAACCCAATAAACGCTTTATCAAGAGCTAATTACATCGGGATATTAGCTTGGGCTTTAGTTATTGGTCTTGCACTTAAAAATGCAAGTAGTACTACTAAGGATATAATAGTTAATATATCGGATGCAATATCACAAGTTGTTAAGTGGGTTATAAACTTTGCACCATTCGGAATAATGGGATTAGTATTTGATACTATAGCTACTCAAGGAATAGAATCATTATTAAGCTATGGACAACTGATAGTATTATTAGTTGGATGTATGGCATTCGTTGCTCTTGTAGTAAATCCAATTATAACATTTATTGCGATACGCAAAAATCCATATCCATTAGTTCTTAAGTGTTTAAGAGACAGTGGATTAACAGCATTCTTCACTCGTAGTTCAGCTGCAAACATACCTGTTAATATGGGATTATGTAAAGAATTAGGATTAAATAAAGACACATATTCAGTTTCAATACCACTTGGAGCAACAATAAACATGGGTGGAGCTGCAATAACAATATCAGTATTAACTTTAGCGGCAGCTCATACTTTAGATATTCCAGTAGATATTCCAACTGCTATAATACTAAGTATATTATCAGCTGTAAGTGCTTGCGGAGCTTCAGGAGTTGCTGGAGGGTCTTTATTATTAGTACCTCTTGCATGTAGTTTATTTGGTATACCAAATGAAATAGCAATGCAAGTTGTTGGTGTTGGATTTGTAGTAGGAGTTATACAAGACTCTTGTGAAACAGCACTTAACTCTTCAACAGATGTTCTTTACACTGCTGTAGCAGAATTTGGAAAAGAACGTAAAGAAAAAGATCAAAAAGTAGCAAGTTAGTTAGTAATTAATATATTTAATTTTTTCCAATAAATTTAAAAAGAGGAGCATTTGCTCCTCTTTTTTTTGAATATTATTGACTAGTTGGTCTATAAATGGTAATATTTATATTATCGACCATATAGTCTATTAAGGAGGGTGTTATGAATGGAAAAGAAATTAAAGCAGAGATAAGTAGAGAGAAAATAATAAAAGTTGCTTTAGAAGAGTTTGTTCAATATGGGTATAAGGGGGCATCTACCAATTCCATATGTAAAAATGCTAGAGTCTCAAAGGGATTGTTATATCATTATTATCCATCTAAAGAAAACCTTTACTTATCGGTACTAGAAAATGCTATAAATGATTTTAAAAATAATATTAACATTAAAATAATTCCCAAGGAGAAAAAAGGTATTGAATATATAAGTGAGTATTTTGATATGAAATTTAAATATTTTACGGAAAATCCACTTTACTCAAAGTTTATTCCAGGTTCAATACTTACTAATGATTTAGAGGAAGCTAAATTATTAGTTAAAGATTTTGAAGAATACAACAATAGTCTAATTTATGAAGTTTTAAAAAGTATAGATATTAACCCAAAATTTGATGTTGAAAAAGCTTTTGAGTTAATTCTAATCGTTGGAGAGAAGTTAGAAGAAAAGCATATTAAAAATATTGAAAATTCAAGTGTTGAGATCGCCATAGATGAATTTAGAAAAGACCATAAGCTTATGATAGAGATGGTATTTGAAGGAATAGATAATAAATAGGGGGGGATTATTTTGCTTAAAAATATGATTTTATTAATATTATTTACATGTTTAGCTTTTTTAGTTGGAAAGTTAGTCTCTAAAATTCAGCTTCCATCAATCCTGGGGTGGCTAATTACTGGAATGATAATTGGACCCCATGCTTTTAATTTTATGAATAGCAGTATTATGGATGCACAGTGGTACCATATTCTATGCAATATAAGTGAAGTATTAGTTGGTATGTTAATAGGTAGCGAATTAATACTTAGAGAATTGAAAAAATCAGGGAAACAGATAATTACGATTTGTATTTTTGAAGGCATGATGGCATTTCTTATTGTTTCTATTGCGTTCTTTATATTAACAGACATACCTGTAGGTATTGCACTAATATTTGGAGCTATAGCTCTTGCTACAGCGCCTGCTCCGTCATTATCAATTGTAAAGGAGTATAATGCAAAAGGTAGCGTATCAAAAACTTTAATTCCACTTGCTGCATTAGATGATATATTAGCTGTACTAGTATTCTTTTTAGTTATAGGCTTTGTATCTGGAAGTATGACTGGCGAAAGTGTAAACGTGATAAACATATTGTTAATGATAATAGTGCCAATATTAATTGGAATGTGTACTGGATTTATAGGAGCTAAAATTCTTAATAAAGAAGTATCTAAAGGTAATACAATATTTAAGATAGGAATACTAGTGATATGTACAGTAATAATTGGGAACTTCGCAAATAAATTTGTGTCAGTTAATTTACTTTTATCTGGTATTTCATTTGCAGCAATGATAGCTAATATGGTAGAGGAAGAGAGACTCCACTCTATACTAAAAGATATTAACCCAATAATAGGAATAGGATTAATAGTTATGGTAGTAAATCTAGGAGCGCCTCTTGACTATAGTTTAATATTTGGAGCTGGTTCGTTAACATTTATTTATATATTATTTAGAGCAATAGGAAAGATAGGAGGAGCCTATATAGGAGGGAAAGTTTCTAAAGCAGATAAAAATGTTTCTAAATATTTAGGTTTTACTTTACTTCCACACTCTGGAGTATCATTAATATTTACAGGTATTGCTGTATCAGCTTTAGCCCCGTTTGTTCCAGAATATGCAACTATGATACAAGGTACAATAGCAGCAGCTGCAGTAATAAATGAAATAATTGCGGTTTTCTTAGCTAAACAGGCTTTTAAGATGGCAGGAGAGATAAGTCAGAATGATGGAGAAAATTTAGAAGAAAACTATATCAATGTTTAGCAATTGACATATATCTCATAATCAATTAAGACATAAAAATAATAATAATAATATCTATAATAGGATATAAATATCTTAAGTTACAAGTTTTCTATAATTATCAAATTTTTCTTAACAAAACTTATTTAAATAAGTGTGTGTAGGAAAAATTATAAGTTAGGAAATACCTTTAAGGATTGTAATATTGAAGAAAGTAGCAGGTTTAATATTAAACCTGCTACTTTTTTTATAAAAAATGTTGAACATTTATTAGTGTTGTTATATATTATATATAACATATATATATTATATAAAAATAATAATTGTGGAGGTTGGGTATGTTAGAAATAAGAAATTTGTCAAAATCATATAAAAATAAAAAAGCAATAAATAATGTTTCTTTTACTATAAAAGAGGGTGAAATCTTTGGATTTATAGGTCACAATGGGGCAGGCAAGACTACAACAATAAAAGCTATGGTAGGAATACATGACTTTGAAGAAGGAGAAATACTAGTAAATTCAAAATCTATAAAAAAATATCCAATAGAGTGTAAAAAAGAGATAGCCTATATACCAGATAATCCAGATTTATACGAATCTTTAACAGGTATATCATATCTTAATTTTATTTCTGATATTTTTAAAGTATCAAAAAAAGAGAGAGAAGAAAGAATTGAATACTATGCAAGATTATTTGAATTAGAAAGAGCATTAGGAGACCTAATATCATCTTATTCTCATGGAATGAAGCAAAAGCTTGCAATAATATCTGCTTTAGTTCATAATCCCAAAATATTAATACTGGATGAACCTTTTGTTGGTCTTGATCCTAAAGCATCATATATATTAAAAGAAATAATGAAAGAGTTTTGTGAAAAAGGTGGATGTATATTCTTCTCAACACATGTTCTAGAAGTTGCTGAAAAAATATGCGATAAAATAGCAATTATTAAAGGTGGTTCTATATTAGCTTATGGAAGTACTGAAGAAGTAAAAGGAGATGGCACGTTAGAAAATATATTTATGGAGTTGATAGATAATGAGTAATCTAGGATTATTACTAAAAACTAATATTATAAATGAATTTGGTATAAATAAACTTAAAAATAGTGATAAAGAAGATAGAAAAAAATTAATAGGAACTATGATGTTAGTTATTGTTGGAGTAAGTGCATTATTATACTACTTATTCACAATGTGCTTTTTATTCTCAGATTTTTTATTAGAAACAAATTCTATGGAACTACTTTTAGTGATAGGATTTATGGGTAGTGTTTTATTTACATTATTTACTTCGTTGTATAAAGCATCTTCTTACTTATTTGAGGCAAAAGACTACGATATGCTAATTTCTTTACCTTTAAAAGAATCTACAATATTAGCTAGTAAAATATTTATGATGATATTTTCAAATTATATCATGTCTTTACCTTTTATATTAATACCAGGTATTGTTTATTTTACTAAGGTAGACACATCAGTATTTTATTTTCCATTATTAATAATTACTTTTTTAGTAGTACCTTTAATACCAATAGTATTATCTTCTATTGTTTCATTTATAATAGGTAATATTTCTTCAAAACTGAAATATAAGAACCTTGTTATGATTGTGGGGAGCATAATATTATTAATAGCATATATGCTACTAGTTATGAGAATGGAAGAGGTAATAAATAATATAATAGCAAATAGTACTTCAATTATGAATGCAATAATTAATATTTATCCACCGGCATATTACTTTGTTGATACACTTAAAAATAATAGTATAACCTCATTAGTAATATACTTATTGTTGTCTATAGTTCCATTTACAATATTTGTTTATATATTTGCTAGAAGTTTTAAAAAAATAAATTCAAGAATGAATGAAAAATATAGAGCTAACAGCTTTAAATTAGGGAAGCTTCAAACATCTTCTCCATTAAAGGCATTAGTAAAGAAAGAGATATCAAGGTATTTTTCTTCTTATATCTATGTGCTAAATACTTCATTTGGAGTAATAATGTTACTTGTAGGTACACTAGGTATATTAATATTTGGAATGGATAACATTAATGCGATGCTTGAGCTAAATATAGATATGAACTTATTAAAGCCACAAATTACATTAATAATTATGTTTATACTTGCAACCACATGTACAACATATTGTTCTATATCATTTGAAGGGAAAAACTTATGGATTTTGAAGTCACTACCTATAGATGAATTAGATATATTTAAAGCTAAGATATCATTGAATTTACTTTTAAATGCTCCAATTACAATAGTTAGCTTTATTTTATTAGCAATAAATCTAAAGTTTGATACTCAATTTATAATAATAATGGTTTGTACTATTGCTTCTATGTCTATACTAGTTGCAGTAGCCGGATTATTGATAAATCTTCATTTTCCTAACTTTGACTGGAAAAACGAAGTAGCTGTAGTTAAGAGAAGTATAGGAATAATGGTAGTATTATTTGGAAGTATGATATATGTGGGAATGTTTGCTTTAATATATTATTATTTAAAAATGCCTAATATAAATGTACTCTTATTAATCTTTGCTATAATAACAATATTATTTGATATAGTAATATGGAAGATTACTAAGAGCAAAGGTGTTAAGCTATTTAAGGCACTTTAAGCTAAAATTAAGAAGGCTATCTTAAAATTGTTTGTTAACCAATATAAGGTTATTATTAACAGTTCTTAAGATAGCTTTTTATATTATTAAACATAAAGATATGAACTTTATTTTAGATATATAGAATTATAAATCGAAATTTGTAATTATTCTTAATGTTAAAATCTAAAGATAACTATTCCAAAAAAATTACATATGGTATATTATGTATTAACGTAAAAAAATATTAGGAGAACAAATATGAGAGGACTAACAAAGAAAGAGAAAACATTAATTCAGTATGGATTTTTACTGCTCTTAATAGGTTTAACAATATATTTAGTATCAACAACATTAGATTTAAAAATAATACCTAAGATAATTAAAATGGTTGATATAAAATTTATTATACTGGGAATCTTACTTGTTGTGGCATATATATGTATAGAGTCTATAGTATTAAAATTAATAATAAATTCTATACAAAAAACACCAGTGAGATTTATAGGAATAAAGCTAACAACGATGGGTATGTATTATAACTTAGTAACACCATTTGCTTCGGGAAGTCAACCTATGCAAGTATATACACTTATGAAGTATGATATTAATTTTAGTAAAGCAATGGCTATTGTTACCAATAAAACTGTTTTATATCAAAGTATAGTAACAATTTATAGTGCTATTTTAGTATTATTCAATTTGAAGCTATTAAGTAGTGAAATGCCATCTATAATGCTTCTTGTTACAGTAGGAATAATTATGAATATAACCCTTTTATTAGGAGGTTTATTTATAATTATTAGTCCAACTAATGTAAAATCAATATTAGGTTATATTGTTAATTTCTTAGTTAAATTTAAGATTTTTAATTTTCTAGAAAGTAAAAGAGATAATATTAGTAATTATGTAAATGAATTTAATTTTTCTATAAGAGTTTTTATAAAAGATAAAAAGGCTTTGTTTATATCTACAATAATGACTATAGTTCAATTGACTGTGTTTTTCAGCTTAGTATATTGTGTTTATAAAGCATTTGGATTAAGTGGTACACACTATTTAAAGCTAATTACATTACAAGTTTTCTTATATATGTCAATATCCCCTATACCAACTCCGGGGAATGTTGGAGCTAATGAACTAGTATTTTTAACTATTTTTAAAGATATTTTCCCTAAATATTTAATCGGTTATAGTGTATTTTTATATTCAGGTTTTGTGTATTATTTTATAATTATTATTTGTGGGATACTTACAATAAGAACTCATTATCAAATTAGTAAAAGAGATAAGAAGATAGCAGGAGCTTCAAGAGAAGATATTAATATATATAAAATTTAATATTGAAAATTAAATTTAATAAAAAACAGGAATATTTTAACTAATATTCCTGTTTTTTATTTTTAAATAATAAATGAGCTATTATAATCATTTATAAAAAATATTATGATTTGAAATAAATAAAAGGCTAATTAGCGTAATTTGATTAAAAAAATATAAATAATATCATAATAGTAATGAAATATTTATTGAAAGTAATATATAAATTAGAAAAAACTTATAGTTGTAAAAGTGTTATATATGGACAACTTAAGAGTAAGTACAAAATAAAAGAAAGGAAGATATCATGAAAAATAAAAAGCAAGATTTAGATAACAACAAAGAAATAAATAAACTTCTTAAAGAAAACAACACTAGAATGGAGATAGCAAAAGAAATTGCTTCTAATAAAAAAGTAGCAGATATATTAGGAGATAGATTAGCTAAGAAAAAACATTTTCCTCCATGCTAAAAATTTAATATAAGTTAGAGGAGTGAAGCAGATGACAGAAAATAGATTTAGAAAAGGACCTTATGATGATGCGCTACAATTTGCAAAAGATATTTTAAGTAGTAGTTCCTCTATGGATGAAATAATGGTAAATGCAGGAATAGAAGAAGAAACAATTGAAGAAATGGAAGATAGATTAAGTAAACAGTAAAAATGTTAAAAGTATATTAAAGTGTGACTAGTAAGTCACACTTTTTTTTCTTTTACATATATAAAAAGTAGCTATTCTTTATATAAAAGTTAGTAATTCTTAATGAATTTAGTATGGGGAGATGTTATTATGGAGGGATCTATACACACAATTGCAAGTAATAATATTCTAATAATTTTTGCTATAGTTGTAATCACTGGAATTATATGTAGCAAATTAAGTGAACTGCTAAAGGTTCCTGATGTTGTTTTATTTTTACTTGTAGGAATACTTATAGGGCCGTCTTTTTTTGACTTTATAGATATAAGTCAATATCAAGTTGAAAATCAACTTATTTTAACATTTGGATCGGCGTTTATTTTGTATCTTGGAGGTAAAGAAATAAGTTTAAAGGTTTTAAAAAATGTAAAAGTATCTGTATTTCTATTATCTAGTGTAGGAGTATTGATTTCAGCTTTTATAGTTATGAAAGTAGTAGGTTTATCTTTTGAGGTTAGTTCAATGACTGCATTATTGATTGGATCAATAATTGCTTCTACAGATCCAGCAACACTAGTGCCAATATTTAACCAAGTAAAGATAAATGACAAAGTTAAGCAAACTGTCATAAGTGAATCGGCATTTAATGATGCAACAGGTGCAATACTTACATCAGCAGTTCTTTCAATAATATTATCAGGAAGGTTTTCTCTTTCGGAAAATATATACAGTCTTGCTACGATGGTTATTGTTGGATTAGTAATCGGTCTTATAACAGGGGTTACATTGTTAAAATTGGTTACAGATAAGCCTTATGGTATATTTAAAGACTATGCTCCTATTATATCCATAGTATCAGTTATAATAGCATATGAACTTTCCACAAAGTTAGGAGGAAGTGGTTATATGTCTTGCTTTATTGTAGGGATTGTAACTGGAAATAAAAAGAATTTTAAGGTATGGTTGACTCAAAAATCATATGATGCAGATTGTAATGTTGTTGAAACGTTGGGAACCATATGTAGGATGGCAATATTTATTATTTTAGGTAGTCAGGTTGATATTAATATATTGTCAAAGTACTTTGTACCTTCGATAATAGTAGTATTAGCATTTATGTTTATAGCTCGACCTATATGCGTTTTAGTTTGTACTATTGCTGATAGAAAAGCAAAATGGACATTTAAAGAACTTATTTTTATGATGTGGGTTAGAGAAACTGGAGTAATACCAGCAGCACTTTGTGGGATAATTTCAGCAATGAAGATTAATGGATATGAGATGATTTCATCTATTGTATTTATGGCTATTTTAATTACCCTTGTTGTTCAGGGAAGCACAACGAAGTTGGTTGCCAAAAAATTAGATTTATTAGAAGAAGAAGTTTTATCTAAATAGATTATAAAAATTATTATTATGATTAAGACATTAAAGTTATCTTATAATATGTTATTAAACATTGATAGATAGTAACTTTAATGTCTTTTTTACGTTTAATTTTATTAAAAAAAGTTTTGATACAAAGTATTCTAAATGCTAGACAATATAAGCTAATATAAGATATTATTTGTATAATAAAATCAAATACTTTTTAGAAGGGACAAAAAGTCATATGGGGAAATTATTAATAATAGTAAGTACAATGCTAGTAATTATTACTATTGTAGGATATAAGAATATTAATAACAGAAAGCTGATACATCGTATTAAAGATACTTTTAAAGATATAAATCAGATATACATAGAGTTATTAATGAAAAAAGGTAAAGTTCTAAAAGAAATTCATGTATGGATATTTGTTGTAGCTGAGATATTTGTTGTAATGATGGTTATAAGATTTGGAATAAAAAATGTATTAGGAGATAAAACAATAATTTCAGCGTTTTTTACAATGTTAGGAATTATAATTACTTTAATAGTTATACATTTAGCAATAGGGTATATTTTATTATTAACATCAGGTATCCAAAAATTTATTGGAAATGTTGAAGATGAATATTTAAAAAATAATCTTATAGTAAGTTATTTTATTTTAAGTACATATTTTACAGTATTCTTATTTGATTCAAGTCAATTTGACAGTGTGCACTTTATTGCTTTAATAGGGTTATTAATATCATACACATTAAACTTCAAGGTTTTAATAAAAATTATTAAAAATCCAAGACATGTAAAAAGTAAAAATCAAGATCAAAGTATTAGTAGAGGAATAATTATTATTACAATACTGCTACTAGTAATGATAATATTAAATTTATATATGGCTACATGTATAATAAATCAAGCATATCCTGGTGCTTTTAGCAACAACCCAACAAGTTTTGATTTATTCTACTATACAATAATAACATTTACTACAATAGGTTATGGTGACATTGTACCTGTAACTATTCCTGCAAAAACAATAAGTATGTTAATTGCATTTACAAGTGTAGTTTGCATTACTATATTTTTAAGCACTGTATTATCATATAGAGACGAATAAGCTAATAACTGAATAATATAAAATCACCTGTTAATAATCTATAAATAAACTAATATTTAGAGGTGAAGCCATGATAAGAGATAGGAAAGTAAAAGAACCTATAGTTGCGATTACAAAAGCACGTAGTGAAGGAAATTCGTTAAAGAAAGCACTAGATTTATTACCAATAAATAAGATAATTAGTGAAGGAGACACTGTAGTAATAACTCCAAATTGGGTTAATGATAATGGTCCAGAAACTGGAGCAACAGTAGGTCCTAAGACTTTAAAGGTATTAATTAATTATATTAAAGAAAAAAAACCATCAAAAGTTTACATAGCAACAGGCTCAGGTAGAGAAGAGACAAAAGATGTGATGGAAAGAGTAGGATACCTTAAAGTAATAGAAGAAGAAAAGGTTGAATTTATTGATATGAATTACGGTCCATATGTTGACTTAGAACTGAATCATACAATAATAAAATCAACTCCAATAAATAAGGTGATTAATGAGGCTGATGTAATAATATCATTTACTCAATTAAAACAGCATGAGGAAGCAACAGTAACTGCTAGCATAAAAAATATAGCTATGGGTTGGCCACCTGCTGAAATACATGGGCATCCAAAAAAAGAAACAGGTATTCATGAAGATTTACATGGTTTTATTAGATGCTTTGCAAATCATGTTCCTATAGATTTAGCAATAGTAAGTTGTGATAAAGCAATGATAGGAACTGGTCCATCTGATGGGAAAAGTGTAGATACTCCAGGTTTGATAATAGCATCTACGGACCCTGTTGCAGCTGATGCAATAGGAGCTAGATTTTTAGGATTCTTGCCACAAGCAGTATGTTATCTATATGGACTTTATAAAGATGGGCTAGGTGAAGCTAGAGTAGAGAGAATAGATATAAAAGGTCTTGATATACAAGAAGGAGAAAAAATATTTAGTAAAGCAGCTTATAATAAGAAAGATGTAGTTGTAGACAGAGATAAAATTAAGGATATTCACGGAGAGTAGTAATAATTATACAGTGTACGATTTATTATTTGTGGGTAATGTATTAAAAAAAATATAGCATAATAGATAACCAATATATAAATCTATTATGCTATATTTTACTTTTTTGTAATTCTTCTTTTTACTCTTTTGCTTCTTGATGGTGATCGTACAAAAACATCTTCTGTAACTTCAGATAATGTGGTGTCATTTTCTAATTTAGCTTTACAAGCTATACGTACTTCAGAAGCTAGGGCGATTTCTTCACCTAAGGAAATTAGAAAAGATCCTAAGATACCTAGAGCTTCATCATCTTCAATTTCTTGTGAGATTATAGCTGCAAAAATTGATACCAAAATAATATATTGATTAGCTATACTATTACAATAATTTATTGAATCATATTTTGAATTATAAGAACGAGGCTTGTTATCAGACATACTCCCTCCATATAATTAATTGATAATTAATAATATGTTTGCTAATAGCAATAATATGATATTTTTTTATCTCCAAACAAATTATAATGGTTAAATATTTAGTATAACTCACAGAACTAAGTTATATAAGAAATATATACAGTACATGGAAAATAAAACAAATTCTTTTAGCAATATTGAGTTTATTAACTCAATAGTATATAATTATTAAGTAAACTTAATGAGACAGTTCGTAAACCTCCTGTCTATAAACAAAACTACGGTAAATACGATTATATTTATTTTATTTTTGTGGACAATACCGTGGCAATGCTACGGTATTTTTTTAATGTTAAAGATATGGAGAAAATAGAGTTGTTATATAAGTTTTTGTAAATAATAAGGTATTATGATAGTATTTTTAGGAGGTCAACATGAGAAAAAACAACAAAAAAATAGCAGTTACAGCTGTTGTTGCCGCATTATATGCAGCACTAACACTAGCTTTAGGATTTATAAGTTATGGACAAGTACAATTTAGATTAGCGGAGGTAATGATATTACTACCTTTTATAAGCAAAGAGTATATATTAGGTCTAACATTAGGATGTTTCTTGGCAAATGTTATAGGACCATATGGCGTACCAGATATAATATTTGGAACACTGGCTACATTTATAAGCGCATATATGGTATACTTAACATCTAAATTGATGCCAGGTAAAAAATCATCATTAATAATAGCATCAATTTGGCCAACAATAGTAAATGCATTAGTAATAGGAACTATGTTAAATAAGTTTTTTGGAGTTCCTTTAGTTTTAGGAATTTTACAGGTAGGTTTTGGTCAATTTGTGATAATAACTATACTTGGAGTTCCTTTATTTAATGTTTTTATAAAAAAATACGGGAATATGCTTAAGAATGCATTTTAATTAATGCATTTAATACATAAAGATTGAAAGGAAACAAGTGAATATGTTAGAAAATGTATCAAACAGCGCAAAATTAATAGCTATTGGTGAAGATGGATTTAAAAATCTTGATTTAATTAAAGATACAGTTAAAGAAAATATGACATTTGAAAAAATAGCAATAAATCAAGATGTTGATAAAGATTATGTTAGAAATTTATTAGACGGAGTAGATATATTATTTCTAACTTACTCAACTGAAGATAGGAGAGCTAAAGATATCCTAAAGGCTATTGGATTTATGGCTAATGAGAGAAGAGTATTATCAATAGGTCTAAATTCTTCATTGAAAGAAGAAAAAGATGAGTTAAACATAGATAGACAGTTTGTGTTAACTGAAGACAATATGAGCAAGATTACTTCAATAATGAATATAATGATAGAATCAATATCAGATCTTTGTATGATAAATATAGATATTACAGATTTAAAAGAAGCTTTATGCAGTGATAAAGGTATAAAATATTCTTTTGAAGAGTTTGGAAAAGAAGAAACTATTGATAACGTAGCTGAGACATTAATAAATTCTTTAAATGAAGAAGGTAATGAGTTCAGTGGTAAAAAAGGAATATTATTTGTTGATATGGATAAAAACCATTGTGATAATAACAATATGTTAATTGTATTAAATGAATTACTTTCAAAGATACAAGCAAAATCAGAAGACACATATGAGTTAATTTTCTCTTTAAATATTAGAGATAATTCAGAAGATAAAGCTAGAATAGGATTAATATATAACTAAAATAAAAAAGGCTGCTACAAATAATTGTAGTCAGCTTTTTTTATTTAAATTTTAAGTTTTTCAAATCTTTAATATCTAAAGGTTTAGAATAATAGTAACCTTGAATGTAGAATTTTTCATTGTCGATTTTCTTTATTAAGTCACGTTGCTCTATTTCTTCTACACCTTCACAGACAAGTGTCTTATTAGAAAGTTTGCATAACTGAGAAATAAACTTCACTATTTCTTTTCTTATCATAGAATCTTCTATATCGTCTATAAAGTATTTATCTATTTTTACAATATTACAATCTAGTTTTTCTAAAATATCTAAGTTTGAATATTCAACACCAAAATCATCAATGGCTACTAAAAAACCAGACTTTTGTAATTGACTTATTGCAAACTGCATTTTAAGAACATCTTTCATTGCTATTTTTTCTACGATTTCTAAACATATTGTGTTTGGTTGTACATTATATTCTTTTGCAATATTAATAAATTCTTTAATAAATCTATCATCTTCAATTTCCTTAAAAGAAACATTTATTGATATATAGAAATTATTATTTTTTATACAGTCATAATCTTTGATAATATTATAATCTTCTATTGACCTCTTTAAGACCCAAATGGATACCTCATGCATCATATTATGTTCTTCAATATCTTTTATGAAAAAGTATGGTGATAATATTTTATCTCCAGATCTCATCCTAAGTAAAGCTTCGAGACCTTTGATTTCTTCAGTTTTAGGATTAATAATTGGTTGATAATGGATTAAATATTGATTTTTTTGTAAATTATCTCTTATTTCACTTTGTTTTCTTTTTATTTGTATTTTCGGTATTTTAGTTTTATAGATAAATGCAAATATGCCCATAACTATTATCCAAAACAGGAAGACTATTAACATTTTGTTATACTTATTTTTCTCTACATAAGCATTGAAGTACTTTTCGTGAAGTTTTGAAACTGGATTAGGTTCTTTTTCTCCGAAACTTTTAAAAACATGATTTATCCCATTGATTAAATCTTCATTTCCTTTTTTTGCTGCAATATATACAGGTCCTGCTGAATATTCAAATATTGTTTTAAATTTATCTAACTGATTATTGTTAATGGTTGAAATCGTAGCATCAACTTTGCTATCAATAAGAAGCTGATTTACTTCTTCATAAGATTTAGCTAGAACTAAATTAACTTTTATACCTCGAGTATTTAAAAAATCTAAAATCCACTCGGAGTTAGCCTCATTTTCAATGTAACCAAATCTTAAACCATTCAGACTTTCTAAGCTTCCGTAAGGAATATCCTTATTAGTATATATACCGAAATTTTCTATTGAAATTTGAGAATCCGCAAATATTAATTTTTTTAGACGTTCAGTAGTGATATTTATCCCTAACAATAAATCTACTTTGTTATTAGTTAATAAATTTATTAATTCGCTAACATCACAACTAACGTATTCAAATTCAACATTGAGTTCTTTTGTGATAAGTTTTAGTAATTCGTGATAATAGCCCGAGGGATATCCGTCAGCGTTGACATAAAAGTAAGGGTCATAATTATAAAAACCTACTTTTATAACTTTAGTAGGGGGATTATTTTCAGTTGTCCTTTTATTGTCAATATTATAAGCATATATGACTAAAGATGACTGAGTTATAAGGAAAACTGAGATTATAATACAAAATAAAGTATTGATTATTTTTTTCATTTTAAGCTCCATGATATATAATTGTAATATAATAAATATACAACAAAAATATTAAAATATCATTAATTTTGGTAAAATATGCATTTAATTGGAATAGAAGTGAATAATAAAGACATATATTTAGGTTCTTTAATATTCAATTGAACATACATAGTAAGTAGTAATATGAACAATCAATTTTGTATATGGAAAGAATTATATTATAAAAAATAGCTTCAGATGAAGTGTATTTGATTAAAAATATTTAAAATATTATTTTAATATTTAATGTTATATGGTTAAAATAAACAAGACTTGTTGACTAAAATAAGTATTTGTTATATGATAAATAATGTTGTATAATTTTAAATTAAAATTTATGTTAAGAAAGGAAATTTATCGATGTTACAAGTTACTAATGTTGGATTAAGATTTGGTGATAAAGAGTTATTCAAAGATGTTAACTTAAAATTCACTAAAGGTAATTGCTACGGGATAATAGGTGCTAATGGTGCTGGGAAATCAACTTTCCTTAAAATATTAGCTGGAGATATAGAACCAAATACAGGAAATGTTTCAATAACTGAAAAGGAAAGAATGTCTGTACTTAGACAGGACCACTTCAAATACGAAGAAGATACTGTATTAGACGTAGTTATAATGGGTCACGAAAGACTGTACTCTATAATGAAAGAAAAAGATGCTCTATACATGAAGGAAGATTTCTCTGAAGAAGATGGTATTAAAGCTGCTGAATTAGAAGGAGAGTTCGCTGAACTTGATGGATGGGATGCAGAAACTAATGCAGAAAGATTATTAATGGGTCTTGGACTACCTAAAGACTTACATTATAAGCAAATGAAAGACTTGAAAGGTGGAGAAAAGGTTAAGGTCTTATTAGCTAAGACATTATTCGGTAAGCCTGAAATACTAGTAATGGATGAACCGACGAACCACTTAGACTTCCAATCAATAAACTGGTTAAATGAATTCATAATGGGATTAGAAGATTCTATAGTTATAATAGTATCGCATGATAGACACTTCTTAAACCAAATATGTACAAACATAGTTGATGTTGACTTTGGAAAAATCCAAATGTACGTAGGGAACTACGACTTCTGGTATGAATCAAGTCAATTAGCTTTACAATTAGCTAAAGACCAAAATAAGAAAGCTGAAGAAAAGATAGCTCAATTAAAAGAGTTCATCGCAAGATTCAGTTCAAATGCTTCTAAAGCTAAACAAGCTACATCTAGAAAGAAACAATTAGATAAAATAGAGCTTGAAGACATACAACCATCTAGAAGAAAGTATCCGTATGTTGGATTTACTCCTGAAAGAGAAATAGGAAATGAAGTATTAGAAGTTGAAGGATTAACTAAAACTGTAGATGGTGTTAAGGTTTTAGATAATGTATCTTTCAGATTAGATAGAGAAGATAAAGTTGCATTCTTAGGTGACGAGATAGCAATAACAACATTATTTAATATAATAATGGGTGAAGACACTGCAGATAGCGGTACTTTCAAGTGGGGAGTAACTACTTCACAATCTTACCTTCCTAAAAATCATAACCAATACTTCGATGGAGTTAGCTACTCTTTAGTTGACTGGTTAAGACAATACTCTGAAGAAAAGAGTGAAAGTTTCATAAGAGGATTCTTAGGTAGAATGTTATTCTCTGGAGAAGAAGCTCTTAAAGAAGCTCAAGTTTTATCTGGAGGAGAAAAGGTTAGATGTATGTTATCTAAGTTAATGTTATCAAATGCTAACGTTTTAGTTTTAGATGATCCTACTAACCACTTAGACCTAGAGTCTATAACTTCTGTAAACAAAGGTTTAGAAAAGTTCAACGGTGTTATGTTATTCAACTCTCATGACCACGAAATGATTCAAACTCTTGCTAACAGAATAATAGAAATTACTCCTGGTGGATTAATGGATAGAAAAACTACTCTTGATGAGTACTTAGAAAACAAAGATATACAAAAACAATTAAAAGAAATGTATGGAGATACAAAGAAGTAATTGTAAGTAATGTATATCTAATAAATTAAAACTTAATAATATAGGTTTTGAAATACCTTTTATATTCGATAAGATGAAGAACATCTATGTTCTACTTTTTCAAATATAGGAGGTATTTTTTATGCAATTAATAGATGCAATAGCAGAGTATATTTAAAATAGTGAACCTAGGGTAGTACCTATAAGCGAGTTATTAGAAAAGCAAATGAGAAGATACAAAAGAATTAAAGAAGAGTACTTTAAGAACTTAAAAAAAGAAAGTATTATAGAAGACTTTTATATACTCTCAAAAAGTGGAAATAGAATGTGGCAACAAATTATAGAAAGAGGTAATATTCTTGATTTTGTGCTATACTGGTAATGTGGTAGAACTTTCAAAACTGTAAAATATTCAACCAACCGCCAACTGTATGTGGAGCGAAAACTAAGGCATGAAACATACAGAGTTATTTCTATTCACAAGCCAATTAGGGGGGCTACTGGGAACGGAAACTGAAGGTTAATTTAAGTGGAGAGTAGTTCGCAGATAAAAAATATTTAAAGAAAAAAGGGGGATTTAACTTGGCTAAAATTGTGATTAAAAGTGAAATCTTAGAAATGATGCTTTATATTTGGGATTCGGTACATCAAAAGGAAAAGATAGCAGATTCATTTTTTATAGGACTATCGGATCAAACGGATATGAAATATCTATATGATGATGACTTTACAAAGGAATCTGTAAGAAAGGTACTTTCCGCAATATCAAACAGAGAGCTTCTAAATAAACCAACAAAAAAGGAAAGTAGATACTGGAATAAAAATATGTGGATGCTTGAAGATTTGGAATTTACAAATATGATGATAGCACCAGTAAAGCAGCTTAATTTAGACTATATGGAAGATAAATTAAGTAAGGAAGAATATGAGGTAATATTTATTCCAGGACATATGGATGAATATTATATTGATGAAAATAAATTAATAATCAATTTCTTTAATATTATGGTAGATTTATTTGGGGAAGGCCCAGTAACAATATCAGGTAAACCATTTAATGAATATATAGAAGAAAAGCTTCTTAGTATATAACTAGGAGCGATAAACAGTTAAAATAAATCGATCCTACAAACCACTTAGACTTAGAATCTATAATTTCTGTAAATAAAGAGCTTGAAAAGTTCAATGTTGTTATGTTATTCAACTCTCATGACCACGAAATGATACAAATCTTGCTAACCGAATAATAGAAATTACTCCTGGTGGATTAATGGATAGAAAAACTACTTTAGATGAATACTTAGAAAATAAGGATATACAAAAACAATTAAAAGAAATGTATGGAGATACAAAGAAGTAATTTCTATATTTTAAAATAAAACACTCAATCTATGTTATATAATTATTTAAAGTTATATGTTAACTTTGAAAAATAATACATAACATAGATGTGAGTGTTTTTTATTATTTTCTATGTCATTGTTAGAAAAACGAATAATATACAAATATTATAAAAAAACATTTGATTTTAATGAAAAAATACGTACGTAAAAATATTAAAATAAAAAAATGTTTATATATTTACGGATTATGTTGTAATAAAATATCGGAATATGATATAATTAGTTAAAATAATGATAACTAGGGGGAAAGTATGTTTACACTTATAGATATTGTTCAACCAACTACGGTAGAAGAAGCATACGAAGCTTTAACAAAAAGAAAAAACAACCAATTAATAGGTGGAAGCGCCTTTTTAAGAATGGGTAAAAAAAGAATAGGAACAGGAATAGAATTATCAAATCTAAACCTGGATTACATAAAAGAAGATGACAATTATATAGAAATAGGCGCAATGACAACGTTTAGACAGCTAGAAACTAGCAAGGAACTAGAAGAAAACTTTGGTAGTATCATAAAAGATTCAGTAGCAAATATCATAGGGGTACAATTTAGAAGTATTGTAACAATTGGAGCGACAGTATTTTCAAAGTATGGATTTTCAGATTTAATAGTAGCGCTACTTTGTCTTGATACAGAAGTAGAACTATGTAAGGCTGGAAGAATCTCTTTAGATGAGTTTTTAAATAGGGAATATGAAAAAGATTTTTTAACTAAGATATACATTAAAAAGAGTAGAAAAAAATCAGAGTATAAGTCATTAAGAAATGCACAAAGTGACTATCCATTAGTAAATGTTTCAGTTTCTAAGGAAAATGATAACTTTAAGATCTGTGTTGGAGCTAGACCTCAAAGAGCTAAAGTTGCTAAAAAAGCTAGTGAGTTTTTATCAGCTAACGAATTAAATGAAGAAAATATAGCTAAATCAGCTCAAATAGCTGTAGATGAGCTAAGCTTTGGAACAAATATGAGAGCAACTAAAGAATATAGATATGCTATGGCTAAGGTATTAATAAAAAGAGCAATCAAGGAGGTCATATAATGTTAGCAGAACTTAAAGTAAATGGAAAAATAAGGAAAGTTGATATAGAGTGTGAAGAATATTTAGTAGATACATTAAGAAAACTTGGAAACTTAAGTGTCAAAAGAGGATGTGACACAGGATGTTGTGGTTTATGTTCTATATGGGTAGATAAAAAACCAGTATTATCTTGCGCAACATTAACTGTAAGAGCTTTGAATAAAGAAATAACTACAATAGAAGGAATAGAAAAAGAAGCGAGTGAATTTGCTAAAATATTAGTAAGTCAAGGAGCTGAACAATGTGGTTTCTGTTCACCAGGTTTTATAATGACAGTTGTTGCAATGAAGGAAGAGTTAGAAAATCCAACGGAAGAAGAAATAAAGCATTATTTAACAGGAAACTTATGTAGATGTACAGGTTATATGGGACAGTTAAGAGCCATAAAAACTTATCTGGGGGTAAAGTAGTATGAACATAGTAGGTAAAAGTATTGCAAAGATAGATGGAATGACAATAGCTACAGGTAAGCCTGTATATACTGATGATTTAGCAGCAAAGGATGCATTAGTTGTGAAAATACTTAGAAGTCCATATGCACATGCTAAGATAAAAAATATAGATGTTAGTAGAGCATTAATGATTGATGGAGTAGAATGTGTACTTACATATAAAGATGTTCCTGATACAAGATTTACACTTGCTGGACAAAGTTACCCAGAGCCATCTCCATACGATAGACTAATACTTGAAGATACTGTAAGATATATAGGAGATGAAGTTGCTATAATTGCAGCAGTAGATGAAAAGACAGCTGTTAAAGCTATGAGAATGATTAAAGTTGAATATGAAGTATTAGAACCAGTACTTGACTTTGAAAAAGCAGCAGAAACTGATGTATTAGTTCATGATACTCATAGACACACTAACTTTGATATAGGAATGATTAGAGAAAGAAATATAGTATCTACTCATGATTATACTAAAGGTGATGTAGAAAAAGTTATGAATGACTGTGATGTTATAGTAGAGGAAACTTACTATACACAACCTCAGCTTCACGGAATGATGGAAACGTATAGAGCATATAACTACCTAGACCATATGGGAAGACTAGTAGTTGTAACATCAACACAAATACCTTTCCACGTAAGACGTCACTTAAGTAGAGCACTTAATTTACCTTCGAGTAAGATAAGAGTTATAAAGCCAAGAATAGGTGGAGGTTTTGGCGGTAAGCAAACAGCTTGTGTTGAAATATTCTCTGCAATAGTAACATTAAAAACTGGAAAACCTGCAAAAATAATATATGATAGAAAAGAAACATTAAACTGTTCAACTAGTAGACATGCTATGAAGATGAATGTAAAAATAGGTGCTACAAAAGACGGAATAATAAAAGCTATAGATATAGATGCATTATCTGATACAGGTGCATATGGAGAACATGCTTCAACTACATTTGGTTTAGTTGGAGAAAAAACTATGCCTTTATACAATAAATTAGAAGCATCAAGATTTAGGGGAAATGTTGTATATACTAATAAAATGCCAGCAGGTGCATTTAGAGGATATGGAGCAAGTCAAGGATGTTTTGCTGTTGAGTCAACAATAAATGTATTAGCAAATAAATTAAAAATGGATCCTACAGAAATAAGACTTAAAAATATAATAATGGAAGGTGAAACTTCATTTGCATATGGAAAGAAAATAAATTCTGTGGATTTAGTTAAGTGTATAGAAAAAGGAAAAGAGCTTATTAAATGGGATGAAAAATATCCATGTAAGGACTTAGGAAATAGAAAAGTAAGAAGTGTTGGTATGGCTCTTACTATGCAAGGTTCGGGAATAGCTAACATTGATACTGCAAGTGTTGAAATAAAATTAAATGACGATGGAAACTACACATTATTAGTAGGTTCAACAGATATGGGGACAGGTAGTGATACAATACTAGCCCAAATGGTTTGTGAAATACTTGAAACTTCTATGGATAATATAACAGTAGTTTCAGCAGATACAGATGTTGTGCCTTATGACCCAGGTTCTTATGCTTCATCTACTACTTATGTAACAGGTATGGCAGCAGTTAAAGCAGCAAGAGAACTAAGAGAAAAAATAATAACTACTGGTGCACAAATTCTTAATGTAGATGAAGACTATGTTGAGTTTGACGGTGAAAAAGTATTTATGGATGATAAGAGTGTTTCAATATTTGACCTAGCAGTTAACTTCACAATGGGCGTAGATAAAATGCAGTTAGTAGGATATGCTTCACATGGAAGTCCAGTTTCACCACCACCATATATAGCAGGATTTGTTGAAACAGAAATAGATAAAGAAACAGGTAAAGTAGAAATAGTTGATTATGTAGCAATAGTAGACTGTGGAACGGTAATAAATAAAAACTTAGCAAAAGTTCAAGTTGAAGGTGGAATAGTTCAAGGTATAGGTATGGCTCTATTTGAAGAAATAAGATTTACTGATTCAGGTCAATTAGATACTAACACTTTTATGCAATATAAAATTCCTGCAAGATGTGATGTTGGAAATATAATAGTTGATTTTGTGGAAACATATGAGCCAACAGGTCCTTTTGGAGCTAAATCTGTTGGAGAGGTAGTTTTAAATACACCATTACCAGCTATACAAGAAGCAGTATTTAATGGTGCAGGAGTAAGGATTAATACTTTACCAATAACACCAGAAAAAATATTTATGGAAATGAATAAATAATATATAAAGATATCTCTGTGATTACGGAGATATCTTTTTTAATAAAATTTTATTAAACTGTAAAAATAGTATAAAATAGTAAGATGCATGTAAAGAAATAAATCTTAATTTGAATTTATAAAAAAATTATATTTTTCTAAAACTTTTTATATATTTAATATCGTCTATATAAGTGTAACATGTACAGGAGGCCTTGAAATGATATGAAATTATTGAGCTCAAGTAAGAAATTTAAAGAAAAAGCATTTACAGAGTACATAGTCCAAAATAAAAATTCATTTTATAGAGTGGCATACAGTTATGTAAAAAATGAACAAGATGCACTAGATATTGTTCAAGAATCAATATATAAAGGACTATCAAATATTGATAAATTAAAGTCTGTAGATTCAATTAAACCATGGTTTTATAAACTATTAATAAATACATCAATAGATTATATAAGAAAAAATAAGAAGTACGTACAATTAGAAGAAGATGTAGAACTTGAAAATCTAGTGTATTATGACAAAAACACAGAGATAGATTTACAAGATGCTTTAAGCAAACTACCAGAAGAATACAAAAGTATTATTATACTAAGATATTTTGAAGATATGAAGCTTAGTGATATTTCAAATGTGTTAGACGAAAATATTAATACTATTAAAACAAGGTTATACAAAGCTTTAAAGTTATTAAAAATTCATATTGATATAGAATGATGAAGGAGAAATATATGAAAGAAAAAGAAAAATTGCAAAAATTAATAGATGACTATAATAGCATTGAAATACCTGATGAGCTAGAATATTTAGTTATGGATTCAATTGGTAAAAAGAAGAAAAATATTAAATTTAAGAAAGTTATTTCAATGGCAGCAAGTTTAGCAATAGTATTTGTAGGAAGTGTAAATATAATTCCAACATTTGCTGACAGTCTAGAAGGTGTTCCAGTATTAGGCAATATCGTTAAAGTAGTAAGATTATCAAATTATAGCATCTATAGAAATGGATTTGATATTTCTATAGATGTTCCAAAGTTAGAAGGATTAAAAGATAAGGAACTAGAGAAAGAATTAAATGAAGAATTAGAAAGAGAAGCGAAAGACTTATATAATGAATATCTAAAAGAAATTAAAGAACTAGAAAAAGATAATATACCAGGTAGAGAAATGGTTCAATCTTGGTATGAAGTTTTAACAGATAATGATAAGATATTCTCTATGGTTGTATATAATTACTATGCACAAGGATCAAGTAATACAACAAGAAAAATCTATAATATTGATAAGAAAAATGAAATTGCAATAACATTAAAAAGCTTATTCAAAGATAAAGATTATATAAGTGTAATAAGTGAAAATATAAAAGCTCAAATGATTGAGCAAATGAAGTCTGACCCTGATAAAGTTTATTGGATAAATAGTGAAACGCCAGATATAGACTTTAAAGAAATAAAGGCAGATCAAGGATTTTATATTAATGACAATAATGAAATAGTAATATGCTTTGACAAATATGAAGTAGCTCCTGGAGCTATGGGATTAGTAGAGTTTGCTATTCCTAAAACTGTAATAGATATAGAAAAGAACATTTAACCTAAAATTACACTTAATGCCCTTGAAATCTAAAAAATAGATTTTAAGGGCATTTTTATTAAACATTGTTTTAAATTTTTAAAGAATATATTACAAAACAAACTATTATATTATGAAATAAGAATAATATAGAGAAAGGATAAATATATAGTAACATCGTATTAATTATATTAGATAGAATATTAATTTAGGCCAGATTAGAAAAATAGAAGATTTTAAGGAATTATAAAGTTATTGTCAAATTTAGCACATTTAGTGAATGAGATAAATTTGACAGAGTATTTTTAGCTAGAATAGTTAATTATAAGGGGGCTTTTTTATGAGTATGAACTTAATAGGTGTTCCAATTAATTATGGATGTGACAAAGAAGGTGCACAATATGGTCCAAGTAAACTTAGGCAATCTGGAATTATGGAATTAATGAAAAAAAATGAGGTAGAATATTACGATATTGGGGACATATATGTTCCTGATGTTAAATGTGAGGATAAGTATAAATCAAATCCTAACATTAAATACTATGAAGCAATATATGAAGTTAATAAAAACTTAGCTCATGTAGTATACAATTCATTGGAAAGTGAAAGCTTCCCTATTATTATAGGAGGGGACCATTCACTAGCTTTAGGAACTATTTCTGGAGCAAGTAAACATTTTGAGAATTTAGGGATTGTTTGGTTAGATGCTCATGGGGACTTTAATACAGATGAAACTTCTAATAGCAAAAACTCTCATGGTATGCCTTTAGCACTTGTCTGTGGTTATGGTGATGAAGACCTTGTTAACTTATATCATGAAAATATTAAGGTAGAAGAAGAAAACGTTTTTCATATTGGTGGAAGAGATTTTGATGAAAAAGAGAAGGAATTATTAGATTCTAGTAAAGTAAATTTATATTGTAATAAAAAGATAGAAAAACGTGGTTTTGAAAATATTTTAGATGAGATAATTGAGAAATGTGAAGAACAAAATATAGAAGCTATTCACCTAAGCTTGGATATAGATTTTTTAGATGAAGCATTAGTACCTGGAACTGGTACTAGAGTAAAAGGTGGGTATAATGTAGAAGAAGCAAAATATATTTTAGATAGAATATTTAGTACTGGTTTGGTAAAGTCTTTAGACCTTGTAGAATATAATACTGTTTTAGATGAAGAAAGTAAAACATTAGATATCTGTATGGAATTATTGGAATATATAATAAAATCCCATAAAAAATTAGAGGCATTTAATGCATAAATAATAAAGGTAAAAGCTGAGATGGTAAATTAATTTACTAGCTTAGCTTTTTTGCATTGATTAGTATGTTAAAAGATAGTCACTGTAATTTGTTAGATTATAGAGGAATATTGCCTTTGGTGTAATATTATATTATAGTAACAAATTTTTTTGTTAAGGAGATAAAGATGGATAATGAATTATATATTGAGGTTGTTAGAAGTATTTTAGAAAATATTGATGAGGGTATTCACTTTATTGATAGTAATTATAAGACTTTAATTTATAATAATGCAATGGCAAAGCTTGAAGGAATGAATAAGGAGGATATTCTAAATAAATCTTTTTCAAATGTATCTAAAACAATGAATATTAAAAATAGTACTTTGTTAGATGTTTTAAAAAACAAAAGGTCTATAGAAGATAATGTTCAAAAGTATTTAAACCAAAATGGGAAAGAGATAACTACGATAAACACTACTATTCCAGTTATTATAAAAAATAATCTTATTGGAGCACTTGAAATATCAAAAGATATGACTCAGATTAAATGCTTAATGGACCAAGTCCAAAAGCTTGAAGAAGTTAAAAATATAAAAATACATAATCCTGAAAAAATCGGATATTCATTTGAAGATATAATAGGTGAAAGTGAAACCATAAAAAAAGCCATAAATATTTCAAAAAAAGCATCAAAGTCTGATGCTACTGTATTGATTTATGGTGAGACGGGAACCGGAAAGGAACTTATTAGCCAATCAATTCATTATGCAAGTAAAAGATGTGACAAGCCATTTATAGCTCAAAATTGTGCAGCACTTCCAGAGAGCTTATTAGAGGGTATATTATTTGGAACTGTAAAAGGTGGATTTACAGGTGCAATTGATAGACCTGGACTTTTTGAACAAGCAAATAAGGGTACTCTTTTATTAGACGAGATAAACTCTATGCCATTACAACTTCAAGCAAAATTACTTAGAGTATTGCAAGAAGGTTATGTAAGAAGAGTAGGTGGTACAAAAGATATACCAATAGATGTTAGAGTAATAGCTACTACAAATGAAAATCCATTAGATATTTTAGAACAAGGTAAATTAAGAAAAGACTTATATTATAGGTTAAATGTAATATATATTCAAATCCCCCCATTAAGGGAGAGGGAAGAAGATGTATTATTACTTAGCGATAAATTTATTAAAAAATATAACAAAAAGCTTGGTAAAAATGTAAAAGGTATAGATAGTGAGTGTATATCTGTTCTTAAGAAACAATATTGGCAAGGCAACGTAAGGGAATTAGAAAATATTATCTATTCAAGTATGAGTATGATGGATGAAGATGAAAAAATCAAAATTGAAGATATGAATCTAAATTACTATGGCAATGAAAGTCAACATGATACTTTAATAATTGATATTGAATCTAAACCTTTGGACTGGATTATTGCGGATATAGAAGAAAAATATATTAACGAGGCTTTAGATAAAGCTAGTGATAATATTACAAAGGCAGCGGCAATACTAGGAATAGGAAGGCAGAATTTGCAGTACAAAATGAGAAAGTATAATATTAAAAGAAGTTTTTAAAAGTGAATAGAAATTAAATACGACTATTAAAATAGCTTCATTCTAATATTTAGAATGAAGCTATTTTATGTATTAGGAAACTATGACGACTCGTAATATGTGACTAAATTGTAATTCTTGTAATATATCTATAAAAGGTTAAATTAGGTATAATAGTTTTAGAATAGTACAAAGGAGAAAAAAATGCAAAAGATACTAATAGTAGAAGATGATAGCACAATAGCTTTCAGTATGAAATATGCACTTGAAGCTGAAGGTTATAATGTAAGTAGTGCTAATAATATAGAAAATGCTAAAAAAATGTTACATGCAAATAACTTTGATTTAATATTGTTAGATATTATGCTTCCTGATGGAACTGGATATGGATTATGTGAGGAAATTAGAAAAAGTAGTGAGATACCTATAATATTTTTAACTGCCTGTGATGAAGAAGTAAACGTAGTAATGGGATTAGACATAGGAGGAGATGACTATATTACAAAACCATTTAGAGTAAGAGAACTTATGTCTAGAATTAGAGCAGTATTAAGAAGAAAATCATCTAAGAAAGAAGAAGATAATAATTTAGTTCTATTTGGTGATATTAAAATTGCTACTTTAGAAGCAAGAGTATTTAAGAGTGGTGAAGAAATTTTCTTAACAACTGCAGAATATAAGTTATTACTAATATTAATTCAAAATAAAGGAATTGTACTAAGTCGAGTACAGATTTTAGAAAAACTTTGGGATGTATCTTATGATTTTGTAAATGATAATACATTAACTGTTTATATAAAAAGACTTAGAGAAAAAATAGAAGATAATCCATCTTCTCCTAAATATATTATTACAGCGAGAGGGTTAGGATATAAGTTTGTAGGAAGTGATAACAATGGTATTTAGGAATCCAGAAGTAAAAAGATTTTTTTCAAAGTTTCTTGTTGTTATATTTCTAAGTGGTTTTCTTATATTTGGATTTAGTAATTTGATATTAAATACTTTAAAAGAAAGTGTAATAGAAAATAATCAAATAATAATTGGAACTATCGTAAAAAAATATCCAGAACTAGAAGAAGATATTGTAGGTATAGTTACTCAAGGAAGAAACACAGAAAATTTAAGTTTAGGAAAAGAGATATTAGAAAAATACAGTTATACTAATGATATAAAAAAGTTAATGAGCCAATAATTGAAAAAAATAAGCTAGGTATTTATAAATATAATAGTATTTTGGTGATTATAATAGTTATAATACTATTGTTTATTTTTATGGAGTTTATGATAAAGTTATACAAGGATATTACTGATATGACTAACTATGTTTATTATAGCTCAGAACATAAAAATTATAATATGAGAAATAAAAATCAAGAAGGTCAGATTGGGCTTTTAAAAACAGAGTTAATAAAAATGACTAATATACTAAGGGAAAATGTTGAGTTATTAAAAAATGAAAAAATCTTTTTAAATAATGCTATGTCAGATATTTCTCATCAATTAAAAACACCTATGACATCTTTAATAATTCTAAATGATATTATGTATGATGATATACCTAAAGAAGTTAGAACAGACTTTTTAGATAAAACCAAATCTCAGCTTAACAGGATGGAATGGTTAATAAAAAGTATGCTTAAGTTATCAAAAATTGAAGCAAAAGTTATTGATTTTAAAAAAGAGGAAATCAACATAAATGAGCTAATTCATAAATCAATAGAGCCTAGTAAAATGCTTATAGAGCTTAAAAATATTGATTTAAGCATAAGTGGGTCTGATGATGCAAAGCTTATTGGAGATATTAATTGGACTGTAGAAGCTATTGTTAATATTATTAAAAACTGTGTTGAACATACTCAAAGTGGTGGGAAACTAGAAATTTATTATGCGGAAAATCCTATGTATAGTGAGATTTTAATTAAAGATAATGGAGAAGGAATAGAGAAAGAAGAAATACCTAAGATATTTAAAAGATTTTATAAAGGTAAAAACTCTAGTAAAGAAGACAGTATTGGAATAGGTCTTGCTATGGCTAAGTCGATTATTGATAGTCAGGGAGGAGATATTTATGTGAGAAGTAAAAAGAATGAGGGAACAGAATTTCATATTACTATTCATAAGTCTTATAATAAATAGCATCATAATTAATCATTTCATAATAGATAGAGTTAAAAAAGCAAAAAATATTGCATTAACGCAAAATTTTTTGCTTTTTTTTATTTGAATTATAAATATTGAAATGAATAATTAATAAAAAAAGAAATTTAAAAATAATTATAAAAGTTGATAATTTTCTAACTAATATTAAATCACTTAATTACAGAGAAAATTATATATATAAATAAAATATAAAAATTTAAATGCCTACTTTGGCATTTTTTTTGCTTTAATACCAAATGTGTAAAATAATAAATAATAAATAAAATTTAAATATAAAAAATAAGGGGGAAGAAAAAATGAGAAACTTAAGAGTTGGTATATGGGGATTTGGAGCAATGGGAAGTGGGATGGCAAAAATGTTATTAAAGAAAAAAGGTGTTGATATAGTAGCAGTATGTGATAGAAATGCAGCAAGAAAAGATAGAAGTATGTACGATGTACTTGGAATAGAAAGAGGAGAAAGACCAGAAGTAATAATAACAGAAGATCCTGAAAAAGTATTTACTGAGAAGGGAATGGACGTAGCTTTACTTGCTACTGACTCATTTACTAAAAAAGCATTTGATAGAATTAAGCTAGTACTTGAAAAGAAAATAAACGTTGTTTCAACTGCTGAAGAATTAGCTTATCCACAAGCTCAAGAGCCAGAATTAGCAAGACAATTAGATGAAATAGCAAAGGCAAATGGAGTAACGGTACTTGGAACAGGAATAAACCCAGGATTCGTTTTAGACTTATTAATATTAGCTCTTTCAGGAACTTGTGAAGAAGTTGAACATATAAAAGCTTCAAGAGTAAATGACTTATCTCCATTTGGTAGAGCAGTAATGGTAGAACAAGGTGTTGGAGTAACAAGAGAAGCATTTATAGAAGGTGCAGAAAATGGAACTATAGCAGGTCATGTTGGATTCCCTGAATCAATTAACATGATAACAGATGGTATAGGATGGAACTTAGAAAAAGTAGAGCAAACTAGAGAGCCAATAATGAGTAGTGTGTATAGAAAATCTGAGTATGCTGAAGTTTTAGCTGGTAATGTTGCAGGATGTAAGCAATGTGGAGTAGGGTATGTTGATGGAGAAGTTAAGATAGAAATGGAGCATCCTCAACAAATATTACCTCACTTAGAAGGACAAAGTACAGGAGATTACATCACAATAACAGGAACTCCAAATATAAATCTTCAAATTACTCCAGAAATACCAGGTGGAATAGGAACAATAGCAATGTGTGTAAACTCAATACCTCATGTAATAAATGCTAAGCCGGGGCTTAAAACAATGTTGGATATACCAGTTCCAAGAGCAATGATGGGAGATGTAAGAGAATTAGTTGATTTAGAAGAAACTGTAGAAATCGATGCTTAAAATAATTAACTATTAATACTAGTCTAGAGATTTGGGGGATTTTTAAAATGGATGCTAAACATGGCGATTGGGTAACGATTCACAATATAGTACTACAGTCACATGAAAGAGCTCCACAAGTTCCAGAGGATACTAAGCTTGTTCCTCTGGAAATGTGGGTTAAAGGCTTTATTGAAGGTGACGCAAACATAGGGGATTTAGTTGAGATAAAAACTATATCAGGTAGAATAGAAAAAGGAAAGTTATTAAACATAAATCCTTATTACACTCATGATTATGGTAAATGTATACCAGAGCTACTTCAAATAGGATTACAAGCAAAAGAAATTCTATTTGGAGGTGAAGATAATGAGTAGAGATATGAGTTATAAAGGTGTAATGAGTAGAAATAATGAGATAATGAAAAATGCAATAGGTATAGACTATACTAGCTTTGAATCAGGAGGAATATCTTTTGACTACGAAGCTATGATGAGAGAAACAGGCTATACTTTAGATGATATAGAAAAAATACAAGGAAAATATGCTGTTGGTAATACGCCTTTACTTGAACTTAAAAACATTACAGCTTTAGCAAGAACTGTAGCACCAGATGGGAAAGGTGCTAGAATTTTTATAAAAGATGAGGCTGCTAATGCTTCGGGTAGTTTTAAGGCTAGAAGAGCAGCTACTGCAGTTTACCATGCTAAGAAATTAGGTTATAAAGGTGTTATAGCAGCAACAAGTGGAAACTATGGTGCAGCTGTTGCCAGCCAAGCAGCAATGCAAGGATTAAAATGCATAATAGTTCAAGAATGTTATGATAGCAGAGGTGTAGGTCAACCTGAAATAATTGAAAAAGCTAGAAAGTGCGAAGCTTTAGGTGCTGAAGTTATTCAATTAAGTGTTGGACCAGAATTATTCTATAAGTTTTTATCACTTTTAGAAGAAACCGGATACTTTAATGCTTCATTATATTCTCCATTTGGTATAGCTGGAGTAGAGACTCTTGGTTATGAAATATGTAAGCAACTAAGAGAAAGAGAAGGAAAAAATCCAGATGTAGTAGTTTGTACAAATGCTGGTGGAGGAAATTTAACTGGTACTGCAAGAGGACTTATTAAAGCTGGCGCTACTGATACTGTTGTTGTTGGAGCCAGTGTGAACTTAAAAGGCCTTCATATGGCTAGCGATAATCAATTTAATAAAAAATCATTTACTACAGGTCATACTGGGTTTGGTATACCATTTTGTACTTGGCCAGACCGCTCAGATGTGCCAAGATCAGCTGCAAGACCACTTCGATATATGGATAGATATGTAACAGTAAACCAAGGTGAAGTATTTTATATGACTGAACTACTTGCACAACTTGAAGGAATAGAAAGAGGTCCAGCAGGAAACACTTCTCTCGCGGCTGCATTTAGTTTGGCTCAGGAGCTAGATCAAGATCAGATTATAGTAGTTCAAGAAACAGAATATACTGGAGCAGGAAAACATATAGCACCACAGCTTACTTTTGCAAGAGAAAATGGAATAAAAATATTATTTGGAAATCCTATTGATGAGATATGCGGGGAAAATCTAGTATTACCTTCTCATCCTAGTCTTTTAAAAGCTAGAGATATGGATATGGATAATATAAGAAAGTCATATATTAAAAACTGTTTAGTAAATAATCTGAGGGATGATATAAATGAAGCAGACTTAGATTACTTAGTTAGAGATACTAACAGTAGTATAGAGTTTGTTAAAGGGGCTATTGAAGAAATAAGTTTAAAGAGTTTATAGATACGGGGGAGGTATCATATGCAAAAGAGAGCAGATGATTTTGAAGTAAGAAGATCTCATTTAAAAGATTTATCAGATAAAGAGCTTTACGATAGATTTTGGCAATTAGCAACAGACATTGTTGCACCAATGTTAGAGTTAGGTAAAAAAAATACTACACCTTCAATAGAAAGATCAATACTTTTAAGAATGGGATTTTCTTCATTAGAAGCAAAGCCAATAGTTGAAGGCGTAATTGATAGAGGTTTAATGGGAAAAGGTGCAGGTAATGTGATTTATAAATTAGCTAAAGAAAAGAATGTTAGCATAAGAGAAGCAGGTCTTATGTTAGTAGAAGGTGAAGGATGGGATGAGGTAGTCAGTTTATTTAATAAGGAGGTGGCTAAATGCTAAAGGAAAATAAAAAATTAGATATAGATTATATCTTACAAGATTTAGAAAATTATAGACCTAAAAGAAGAGGTTGGACTTGGAGAGAAGAAGATAAGGAATTAGAAATGGGTCCATTTAAGTATTCTAATTGCTCTGCTCCATTAAATGAAAGTGTAGCACTTCCTTCAGCAAAATATTTTAATAATATAGATCCGCAACCAACTCCAGTAATAACTACTGAAATAGCATCTGGAAGATTTGAAGACGATATAAGAAGAATGAGAATGGCAGCTCATCATGGTGCTGACCATATAATGGTAATAAGAACTGCAGGTCAATCACACTTTGATGGACTAATAGAAGGTACTCCTCAAGGTATAGGTGGGGTTCCTATAACTAGAAAGCAAATAAGAGCTCAAAGAAAAGCACTTGATTTTATAGAAGAAGAAGTAGGAAGACCAATAAACTACCATTCTTATGTAAGTGGAGTTGCAGGTCCTGAAGTTGCAGTAATGTTCGCAGAAGAAGGAATAAATGGAGCTCACCAAGACCCACAATACAACGTACTTTATAGAAATGTAAATATGATAAGATCATTTGTTGATGCTTGTGAAGCTAAAAATGTTATGGTATTTGCAGATATGGCTCAAATAGATGGCGCTCATAATGCAAATGCTACTGCAAGAGAAGCTTGGAAGGTTATGCCAGAGCTTATGGTACAACATGCTCTAAACTCAGTTTTCTCTTTTGAAGTAGGAATAAAGAAAGATAATATATGTTTATCTACAGTTCCTCCAACAGCTCCACCAGCACCATGTTTAAAAATAGATTTACCTTATGCAGTAGCTTTAAGAGATTTCTTTGATGAATATAAAATGAGAGCTCAAATGAACACAAAGTATATGGAGTCTTCTACTAGAGAAGCTACAGTTACTCATGTATTAAATTTATTAACTTCTGTACTTACAAGAGCTGATATACAATCAACTATAACTCCTGATGAAGGAAGAAACGTTCCTTGGCATATGTACAACATAGAAGCTTGTGATACTGCAAAGCAAGCACTAGTTGGTATGGATGGATTAATGGATATGATTCAGCTTAAAGATGAAAGTGAACTAAGAAATACAGCTAGAGAATTAAAGGAAAGAGCAGTATTATACATGGAAGAAATAGCTGAGGTAGGAGGATACTTTGAAGCTGTAGAGCAAGGATTCTTTGTTGACTCAGGATTCTATCCTGAAAGAAATGGAGATGGAATATCTAGAAAGATAAAAGGTGGGGTAGGAGCAGGAACAGTTTATGAAAGAGAAGAAGACTATTTTGCACCTGTTACAGCACACTTTGGTTATAATAATGTAGCTCAATATGATGAAGCATATATTGAAAACCCTGCTAACTTAATAGGTGGTTGTACATTTGAAGACCCAGATAAAATAGTTTATATAGATGAACTAGATGAATTTGATAATGTACATGTAAGACTTAAGGAAAATGAAGAATTCAGAAATTCAACTTTAATAAAACCAGAGATGGAATGGTGTGCAGATGGTACAGTAATGCTTACTATGATGCTACCTACAGATGTTAGAACTGCAGAATTCGCAGCAATAGAATTTGCTAAGAAAATGAACCTTGAAGAAGTAGAGGTTATCCATAGAGAAGTAATGCACTCTGCTGAAGGAACAAGAATAGAGTTAAAAGGAAAAGTTCCATTTAGCATAGATATAAGTGAATTGGTAATACCTGAAGAGCAGAAAGTATTAACTGATGATGAAATAAGAGAAGATATTGAAAAAAATCCTTTAAAGATTGTTTGTGCAACAGTAGGAGAAGATGAACACTCTGTTGGACTAAGAGAAATAATAGATATTAAACACGGTGGAATAGAAAGATTTGGTATAGAGTGTCACTACTTAGGAACTTCAGTACCTGTTGAAAAACTAGTAGATGCAGCCATCGAGTTAAATGCTGACGCGATACTTGCTTCAACAATAATTAGTCATGATGACATCCACTATAAAAACATGAAAAAGCTTCATGAGTACTGTGTAGAAAAAGGTATAAGAGAAAAGATTATGGTAGCTTGTGGAGGAACACAAGTAACTCCAGAAATAGCTGTACAACATGGAGTAGATGCAGGTTTTGGAAGAAACAGTAAAGGTATTCATGTTGCTACATTCTTAGTTGAAAAACGAAGAGAGATGATGGCTTCAAATGAAAATTAATGTTTTAGTTGCAGAGATAGGTAGTACAACGACAGTAGTAAATGCATTTAACAATATTAATAGTGAAAGCCCTGACTTTATAGGTCAGGGCCAAGCACCTACTACAGTTTTTGAGGGTGGAGATGTAAGATGTGGTTTAGAGGGGGCTATAAAGGATTTAGCTAAAAATCTTGGTATTGAAAGTATAGAATATGATGATATGTTTGCTACATCCAGTGCAGCAGGGGGCCTAAAAATGACTGTACATGGATTAGTTTATGATATGACTGCAAAGGCTGCTAAAGAAGCAGCACTTGGTGCGGGAGCTATAATACACAAGGTAACAGCTGGAAAACTTAGAAGAACGGACTTAAAAGAAATTAAAGAGATTAAGCCAAATATTATTTTGATAGCGGGGGGCGTAGATTACGGAGAAAGAGACACGGCCCTATATAATGCAGAATTAATTGCAGGCTTAAATTTAAAGATACCAGTTATATATGCTGGTAATGTTGAAAATAGAGAAGAGATTAAGCTTATTTTTGAAGATACCAATTACGATTTATATATAGTAGACAATGTTTATCCTAAGATAGATATGTTAAACATTGAGCCAACTAGAGAAGTTATACAAGATGCATTTGAGAAACATATCATTAATGCACCAGGTATGAAGTATATTAAAGAAATGGTAAATGGGAACATTACACCTACACCAGGTGCAGTAATGGAAGCTTCAAAAATGCTTTATAAATATATTGGAGATTTAATAACATTAGATGTTGGCGGAGCTACTACAGATTTACATTCAGTAACTGATGGCAGTGAGGCCATAAGCAGAATATCAGTAAACCCAGAGCCACAAGCTAAGAGAACTGTTGAAGGTGATCTCGGGGTTTATGTTAATATGAAAAATATAGTAGAGATAATTGGTAAAGATAAATTGGAAAAGGAGTTAAGTTTAGATATTGATGAAATAATGTCTAATTACTTGCCTATACCAAAAACTGAAGAACAAATAGCTTTTGTAGAAAGACTTACAAAAGAAGCTGTAGTAAAAGCAACATTAAGACATGCAGGAAGAATAAGAAATATTTATGGAACTAGTGGAAAAAGTAGAATTGCAGAGGGAAAAGATTTAACGGAAGTTAAATATGTTATTGGTACAGGTGGAGCTTTAACTCGTCTACCAAATAGAGTAGCTATTATGGAGTATATGACTAATTACAATAACAATAAAGAACTTCTATTTCCAAAAGAAACTGCAAAGATACTAGTAGATAATGATTATATAATGGCATCTCTTGGGGTCTTATCAAAGAAATATGAAAAAGCATCCTTAAAGCTTATGTTAAAAAGCTTAGAGTTTGAGGAGGATAAAGTATGTATCCCAGATTAGAAATTGATATAAGAAAGTTAAGAGAGAATGCAAAAATACTATGCGATAAATGTCATAAAAATAATCTACAGGTTGCAATGGTTACGAAGTCTTACTGTGCTATGCCATCTGTAGTTGAAGAAATAGCTAAAGAAGATATAGATTACTTAGCTGATTCTAGAATAGAAAATCTTAAAAACTTGCAACATATAAACCTACCCAAAATACTTATTAGAATTCCTATGCTTTCAGAGTTAGAAGAAGTAGTACAGTATGCAGATATTAGTTTTAGCTCTGAGCTTTCAGTAATAAATAAATTAAATGAAATTTCAAAATCTAAAAATTTAGTTCATAAAGTAGTGTTAATGGTAGATTTAGGAGATCTAAGGGAAGGATGTTTCTATGAAGAAGAGATTTATTGTATGGTTGAGAATATTTTAAAACTAGATAATGTAGAACTAGTAGGTATTGCAACAAATCTTACTTGTTATGGAGCAGTATTACCTTCAAAAGAAAACTTAGGTAGGCTAGCTAAGATAGGTAATGAGATTAAGGAAAAGTATAATATAGAGTTAGAATTTATTTCTGGAGGGAACTCTAGTTCACTTTATTTATTAGACAATAATGAGATGCCAAAAGAAATAACTAATCTTAGGCTTGGAGAAGCTATAGCCCTAGGTCGTGAAACAGCTTACGGGCAAACTATTGCAGGTGCAAATGAAGATGCTTTTAAGTTAGTTTGTGAAATTGTGGAGATAAAAGAGAAGCCTTCATTACCAATAGGTGAAATAGGTCTAGATGCTTTTGGAAATAAGCCTTACTATGAAGATAAAGGAATAATGAAAAGAGCAATACTTGCAATAGGTAAACAAGATATTGATATAAACTCTATTACCTTATGTAATAAAGATTTAGAAATTTTAGGAGCAAGCTCTGACCATATGTTACTTAATATAACTAATAGCAAAGTTGAGTACAAAGTTGGAGACAAGATAGATTTCTTATTAGAATATGGCGGTCTTATGTCTGCTGCGACAAGTAAATATGTACACAAAGAAATATTAACAGAAACTGCATTAGCTTAGCATCCAACAATAATGTCCACTAACCTATTCTAGCTAAGCCTAGAATGGGTAGAAATAAATTATATAAGGGGGAACATATTTTGGAAAAAAAGCCAAAAGTCTCAAGAAAAGCAACAGCAGGTGAAGCACTAATACCAGTATTGTTTTTGATAGCAGTACTAGCTTACTCTCTAGTTAAACTAGGGGCAGACCCACATATACCGCTAATTCTAGGTGCATTTGTAGCGGGGCTTATAGGAATCTTCAGGTTAGGATTTACTTGGAAGGAACTTGAAGAGGGCGTTTTAGACACTATAAGAATGGCAATGCAAGCAGTACTAATACTTATGGTTGTAGGAACATTAATAGGAACTTGGATATTAAGTGGAACAGTTCCTGCAATGATTTATTGGGGACTGAAAATACTATCACCTGGTATTTTCTTAGTGGCAACATGTCTTATCTGTGCAATTGTATCTCTTGCGACAGGTTCATCATGGACTACAGCAGGAACAGTTGGGATAGCACTTATAGGAATAGGTCAAGGCTTAGGAATGCCAGCACCACTTGTAGCTGGTTCAATAATTTCTGGAGCTTACTTTGGTGATAAAATGTCGCCATTATCTGATACTACAAATTTAGCACCAGCAATGGCAGGTTCAAATTTATTTGAGCATATAAAGCACATGGTATATACTACAGGACCAGCATTATTGATAGCACTAGTAATGTATGGCGTAATAGGTATGAAATATGCAGGTAAAGAACTAGATTTAGCAGAAATTCAATTAATAAGTTCTACTTTAGAAGGAGCTTTTAAGACTTTATCACCAGTTTTATTAATACCACCTGTTGTTGTTATACTTATGGTTGTATTTAAAATGCCGGCTTTACCTGGACTAATAATCGGAACATTACTTGGAGGGCTTTTTGCAGGAATATTCCAAGGTGCTGATTTAGCAACAGTTGTTGATGCAGCTCACTATGGATATTCTTCAGAAACTGGTGTGCAGATTGTTGATGAACTATTAGTTCGTGGTGGATTAGATGGTATGATGTGGACAGTGTCGCTGATTCTTTGTGCTTTAACACTTGGTGGAATTTTAGAAAAAACAGGTATGCTTGAGGCTTTAGCAAATTCATTATTGAAGTTTGCAAAAGGAACTTTTGGTTTAGTATTTGCAACCATAATCTCTTGTATAGGTGTAAACTTAGCAACAGGTGAGCAGTACTTATCAATAGTTTTACCAGGAAGAATGTATAAAAATGAGTATAGAAAAAGAGGATTACATCCGAAGAATCTTTCAAGAGCTCTTGAAGATAGCGGAACGTTGTTATCTCCACTTATTCCGTGGAATACATGTGGTGCTTTCATGTGGACTACATTAGGAGTGCATCCATTTGCTTACTTACCATTTGCATTCTTAAATTTAATAAATCCATTGGTTTCCCTGTTTTATGCTGCAACAGGTTTAACAATGGAAAAATTGCCTCCTGAAGAAATGAAAATCGTGGAGAAGGAAATAGAAGAAGGAGCATTATAAAAAATTGGGTTTTGCGAAAGTTTGATAATTACCGGCGGTCGGTAAGAAATATTAGTTCTCTTCCATGCAGGCAAAGAAGACGCCTGCAAATGTCAGAGAACCTATATTTCTTACCTCCCTTGATAATTATAAAACTTTCATGGCAAAGCCCATCTTTTTTTGGGCGAGAAAATAAAAAAAATATATATAATAATTAAATAAAAAACATATGAAATAAAAATTACTTTATAATAAAATAGAGATGATTTGAAAGAATTTAATATATTTAGAATTAATTGAATAGCAAATGAATACAATAAACCCAAAATAGTTGAAAATAGTGTTATTATAGTTATATCAGATGTATTAGGGGGAAGGATTGTATGTATCAGTATTTAATAGATGGTAAATTAGATTTGTTAGTAAGAAATTTTAATGAGCTTAAAAATGTAAAAGGATCTTGGGGAATGGGTATGATTCAGCATAGTTGTGCTTTGTCTTTTACTTTAAGAGGAAAGACTATTGATAGTAGATTGGTTGAGGATAGGCTAGATATAATAAAGAAAAATACAAGCATATTCTCAAATTTTAGAGGGCACAATTTGTTTTATATGGCAACACTTCTTTCTTTTGAAAGTGACCCTGAAGGTAGTTTTAAAGCTATACTTAAAAATTATGAAGAATTAAAAAATGATAGGTTTGGTAGTAGTGATTTTTTATCATTAGCATCAATAATTGTCTATGAAAATAGAGATAAGATGGACTTATATACTGTTATTAAAAGGATGAGACATGCATATGAATATATGAAAAAATGTCATCCGTTTTTAACATCTCATGATGATTATTGTAATGCTTGTTTACTTGCTATACATTCTAAGGATTTAGATAAAGATCTTAATCATATTGAAGAAGCTTATAATTATTTAAATCAAAATGGATTTTATAAAAGTAATGACCTTCAAGCCATGTCTCAAATATTAGCTTTTAGTGAAGATAAAAGTATGGCTAAATGCAAAAAAGCTATTTTAATAAGAGATTTACTTAAGAGTAATGACTGTAAAATGGGTAATTTCGGTAACCCAATTATAGGCGCTTTGTCACTTTTATCATTTGACGAAGAAACGATGGTAAAAGATATAAAAAAAGCATCAGATAAGTTAAAAGATGTAAAAGGATTTGGCAACTGGAGGTTAGGACATACATATAGAAATATGTTATGCGCAAGTATTGTTGCATCTGTATATGGAGAAGAGTTAACTAAAGAACATGAATTAGAAAATATATCTAATAATGTTTTCTTAAATGTTATTATAGCAATCGAAACAGCCACTACTATGGCATGTATAAGTTCAGCTGCAGTGGCTTCAAGTGCATCAAGCTAAATAATTTAACTAATATGCTACCTAAATATAAAAGTTTAGGTAGCTTTTTTGATTATGAGAATGTTTTAGTTATGTAACCTATGTTACTTAAAAATAATTATTTATGAACTATAATAACCATATAAAAATAATAAAGGAGAAATAAAAATGAACGCAATTAAAATTATGAATGAAGAACATCAATATATATTAAGAATGCTTAAAGTAGTTAGAAAGGTATGTTTTAATATATTACAAGGTCAAGAAGTTAATTATGATGACTTTAATTTAATAGTAGAATTTATTAAACAATATGCAGATGAACATCATCATAAAAAAGAGGAAGATATTCTATTTAATAAAATGGTTGATAACTTAGGGGATGTGGCTGAGAAATTAGTTAAGAATGGAATGTTAGTGGAACATGATTTTGGTAGATTATATGTTAGAAATTTATGTGAAGCCTTAGAAAACTATAAAAATGGCAATGAAGAAGCTAAATTAGATATTATTTCAAATGCTATATCTTATACACATCTATTAGAAAGACATATTGATAAGGAAGATAGAGTAATTTATAAGTTTGCAGAAAGAGAATTAGAAGAAGGAGTTCAAAGTAATATTGATGAAGAGTGCATGGTGTTTGAAAGTGATAATAGCGACATAAGGGAAAATAGTATTATAATACTTGAAAAACTAGAGAATAAATTTAAAAATTAAGGTATTTATAACTATATTTAAAATAAAATTGGGAACTATAATACAGAACTTTATTTTAAAGGAGTGTGTTTAATGGACTATCCAATGTTTTGTTACCAGTGTGAACAAACAGCTGGTGGAAAAGGATGTACAAAGGTGGGTGTGTGTGGTAAAACCCCCGAAATTGCAGCGCTTCAAGACTTATTAATATATCAAATAAAAGGAATAAGTTGTTATGCAAAAGAGTTGATAAATAAAGGTGAAAAAATTGATAAGAACATAGTTAGTTTTGTTGAAAACTCATTATTTACAACTCTTACAAATGTTAATTTTGATGCTGATGTTCATGAAAAAATGTTAAGACAATCTCAAGAAATCAAGCAATCATTAAGAAGTAAAGTATCTAATTTAGAATGTTCTTGTGAAGAAGTTACATATAATTTAAGTGATAGTAGAGATAAGATGTTAGAAGATGCAAAAAAAGCAGGTATAATGTATGACCAAGATCTTGATGCAGATATTCGTTCACTTAGACAAACTATAATATATGGTTTAAAAGGAATTTCTGCTTATGGTCATCAAGCTAGAGAATTAGGATATTATTCTGATCAAGTTGATGAATTCTATTTTAGAGCTTTACAAGCAGTTGTTGATGATAAATTAAAACTTGAAGATTTAATAACATGGACAATAAGAACTGGTGACATGAGTGTAGCTGTTATGCAAAAACTAGATGAAGCGAATACGACGATTTACAAAAATCCAGCACCTCATAAGGTAAATGTAAATATTAAAAAAGGACCATTTATTATAGTATCTGGTCATGATTTAAAAGACTTAGAAATGTTATTAAAACAAACAGAAGGAAAAGGTATTAATATCTATACTCATGGAGAAATGATACCTTGTCATGGTTATCCAGAGCTTAATAAATATTCTCATTTAGTAGGTAACTTTGGTGGAGCTTGGCAAGACCAACAAAAGGAATTTGATAATATTCCAGGTTGTATTTTAATGACTACAAACTGTATGATGAAGCCAAGAGATTCATATAAAGATAGAATATTCTCAACAAGTGTTGTAGGTTGGGATGGAGTAAAGCATATTGATAAAGAATCAAACGGAGAAAAAGATTTTAGTGAAATAATTAATAAAGCTTTAGAACTTGGTGGTTTTAAAGAAGATGAAGAGCCTAAAGAAATATTAGTAGGTTTTGGGCATCAAGCTACTTTAAGCAATGCACCAGCAATAATAGATGCTATTAAATCAGGTAAATTAAGACACTTCTTCTTAATAGGAGGATGTGATGGAGCAAGAGCAGGTAGAAATTATTATACAGAATTTGCAGAACAAGTGCCTAAAGACTGTATAATTCTTACTTTAGCTTGTGGAAAGTATAGATTTAATAAATTAGATTTTGGTGAAGTAGCAGGATTACCAAGACTATTAGATGTGGGACAGTGTAATGATGCATATTCTGCCGTAAGGATAGCTTTGGCTCTTGCTGATGCATTTGATACAGATGTAAATAGTTTACCACTTTCAATTATTTTATCTTGGTATGAGCAAAAAGCTGTAGCAGACTTATTAGCATTACTATCATTAGGAATTAAAGGAATATATTTAGGCCCAATATTACCTGCGTTTATTAGTCCTAATGTACTTCAATATTTAGTTGATACATTTAATATTAAACCAATAAGTACACCAGAAAAAGACCTTGCATCTTGCTTAGAGGTGCCAACAAAATAAGGAGGTAAAGATTATGAAAGCTTATGTAGACAGAGAAACTTGTATAGGATGTGGAGCATGTGCTGGAATTTGTCCAGAGGTGTTCAGTATGGATGATGAAGGAAAATCTGTTCCAGTAGATGAAGAGATAAGTGCTGATTCTATAGATGATGCAAAAGAAGCAGAAGAATCATGTCCAGTTGACGCAATAAGTGTAAAGTAAGAAATAAGGTATAACTTAAATAAAAAGGACTATCATAATCGATAGTCCTTTTATAGTACAAGCAATTCTGATATTAGTAAAAGTTATAATCATTTAATATATATTAGATATTAATCAATTATTATTTTTACCGGTTTGAACATTTGCTTCTATTTTTTTCTATTATAGGTGGGACTTCTTTGTCATACATAGTTTGAGTTACTAATTTAATGATATCTGTCACTGTTGTTACATCACAGGTTTGAAGCTTATTTAATAGGTGATCAGATAAAGAACCACTAGTTAATTTTACAATCGATGATGAACTATTTAAATCAGGGATATTTACACTTTCAAGTTATTTTGCCATATCAGGGTCAGTTTTAAATTTATTTATCATAGTGTTTAGCTCTTTAACCTGATTAATTTGTGGTGATGGAGGATTTCCAATAATATTCATAATCTTATTAGGTACATTTAGACCCGCATGAGCAATAAAACCTATCATTATTGCTGGAAATATAGATGTACCAATTGAACGAACCAAAGATAGAGTTGCTAGAGCTGAGTTTATTCTTACACCAATGATAAATAGGTAAAGATCACCTAACATTGATATTGTAAAACCTACTAGTAATATTTTTTTAGGACCATATTTTATCATTAACGAGTTTTCTGCAAACTGGGGAACGAATACCATTCCCACCATTCCTACACCGACTATAAGTGATAAGAGTAATGTTATTAAAATCAAAGAAGTCAATGTTCGTAAGCCCATATAGTAGAGAAATAATAATTATTATTAGTAGAATAGTACCTAATTTATCAATTTTGCCAGTATCAATTGCCCACATAAATATTACAAGTAAATATAATATAAGAACTGCATATATTCAATAATCTTTGCTACTGATTTCTAAGGCTATTATTCAATGTAGGACCTCCTAGTTTTTAGCTTAATAATTTTTTAATGTAAGGTATTAAATCATTAAAAGTAATACTTTCATCTCTAGAGTAGGTAAAAAACATATCTACAAGTAGGTTATATACTAAATCATTTTCTTTAGGAATATTAAGGCCTTTTAAACATTGGCAAATTTTATCGGTAAGTTGGTCTCTATATTGTTTTTTACTTTGTTTTAATTCTAAATATTTATTGGGGTATAGCGAAGTTGTAAGATTATTAAATGAAATAAAATGAACTATGTTCATAAAATGTTCTACTTCTAAATAGATTTCTTTAAGTGAAGAGATATAATTAGTATTATTTTTGATTGTAATATCAACTTTTCTAAGTAGAGTATTCCATTCGCCTCTAATAACACAAACTAATATTTCATCTTTTGATTTGTAATAGTTATAAATAGTGCCAGTACTTACACCACAGGTAGAAGCTATTTTTCTAATACTAACATTAGAATAGCCATCTTTTAATATTAGATCTCTAGAAATTCTTAGTATATCTTCAGAAACATTTTCCAGTATCTTAGGCATAATAACACCTCTTTTCATAAGTTATTTTATGAATGATGTTCATTTTAGTTGACTAAAATTAAAAAAATTTAGCAGTAAACTTAGATGTATTATTCATTAAAAAAATAATACATTTAAGATATTTATTATGAAATTATGTCATTATATAGTATAATGTAATAGTGAAAATCTGCTAATTATAAAATTGATATATACACGTTCTTTATTTTGAGCTAAAATATATTAATCACTGGAGGAAAAATAAGAACATGATAAAAATAATTTGTGATACAATGTCTGACATACCCAAAGGAATAATTGCTAAGTACGATATATATATTGTTCCAACTACAGCTATATTTAATGGGATAGAATATAAAGATGGCGTTGATATTACACCAGAAGAATTTTATCTACTTATGAGAAATAGCCATGAACTTCCGAAAACTAGTCAAGCTACTTACTCTCAATTTAAAGATGTATTTGATAAGTATATAAATGAATATGATGAAATACTATATATTGGTGGTTCTTCAGCTGCTTCAGGGACTTATCAAAGTGCTGTAATGGCAAGTAATGATACTGAAGGCAAAGCAAAAATATTCACTTTTGATACTTACAACTTCTCAGCAGGAGGGGCAGTTTTTATAATAAAAGCTTGTCAATTATTAGATGAAGGAAAAAAATCTGAAGAAATTATTAAAATTCTTGAAGGATTGAAAGGTACTCAAAGAGTATATCTATCAGTAGATACTTTAGAATATTTATATAAAGGTGGAAGAGTATCAGGTGCAAAGGCAAAATTAGGTAGTTTATTAAAGATTAAACCTATACTTTCTTTAGAGGAAGGAATTATTTCGCCGAAATCCCAAGTAAGAGGAGAAAAGCAAATGATATCTACCATATTTAATAAAGCCACTGAAGGAATAAACGATATAGAAAATAGAATAATCGTTTATGGATGTGGTGATAACATTGAACAAGGTAAAATGTTAAAGGAAAAAATATTAGCAACTAACTGTAAACATGCCTATGAAGTTAAGGCTGGAGCATGTATTACTGCACATTCAGGACCTGCCATAGTAGGTATGGCGATCTTATAGTAATAGGTATAGTTAAATGTAGGAGGTAAATGATGAAAATAATATGTGATACCATGTCAGATGTGCCAAAGGAAATTATAAATGAATTTGATATAGAGGTAATACCATTAACAATATTAGTAGATGGAAAAGAATATTTAGATGGAGTTGACATAACAAATGAAGAGTTCTATCAAATATTGAGAAGCAACCAAGAGTTGCCTAAAACATCTCAAATTACTTTTGTAAGATTTAAGGAAGCTTTTGAAAAATATACTACTCAAGGTGAAGATGTATTATATATAGGTGGATCTTCAGCAGCTTCAGGGACATTCCAAAGTGCTGTTATGGCAAGTAGAGAAGTTGAAGGAAGTGGAAAAGTTTACACTTTTGATACTTATAGTTTATCAGTATGTGCGGCAGGGTTTGTAATAAAAGCTGCATTATTAAAAGAAGAAGGTAAATCGGTAGATGATTTAATAAGTGAGTTAGAATCATTAAAGGGAACTGAAACAGCATTTTTCTTTGTTGATAGCTTAGAACATCTACAAAAAGGAGGAAGAATATCTTCTACAAAAGCTGCAATAGGGACAATGTTAAACATAAAGCCAATATTAACGATAAAAGATGGTATAGTTGACCAAAAATCTCAAGTTAGAGGTAAAAAGCATTTATCAGCTACTTTAGTTAATAATACTATTGATTTAGCCAAAAGCTTAGATGATAGAATAGTAATACTAGGATTCTGTGATAATGAAGATGATATAGAAAACGTAAAAAGTAAAGTATTAGAAGCAGGTAATCCTAAGGCTATATACAAAGTAAATATAGGAGCTTGTATATCGTCTCACTCTGGACCAAGTATAGTTGGTATAGCTACAATATAATTTTTTATAATGCAATAATAACTTAGAGACACAAGGCTGAACATTTTGTTCAGCTTTTTTTGTGAGGTATTTATAATATCAAAAAATGTATTGTGTTAGAGAAAACTGTATGCTAAACTTATTTTGTAAGAAAAAATGAATATGAAGCTAGGGGAGCTATAATTGGATAGTTGAGAAGTGAAGCCGTAACTTACAGACTCTAAACACCTGATCAAGATAATACTTGCGGAGGGAAGCTATTTAATATACAGCCAATAAACTAGTATAATTGCGTTCTCTTTCAAGAGAGCGCTTTTTTGTTATCAAAAGGAGGTTAGACAATGAAGGTAAATGGGAAAGAATTAGAATTTAAGGACAACACATCAATCTCAAAATTACTTGATAACATTGGTGTTAATAAAAACACTGTTGTTGTAGAAGTAAACTTAGAAATTATTGAAAATGAAGCCTACGATAATTATTTCCTTAGAGAAGATGATGTTATAGAAGTAATACGCTTTGTAGGGGGGGGCTAAAATGATTATTTACATAAATGAAGTAAAAGTTGAAGTTACTGATGGAAGTAATCTATTTGAAATAAGAGAAAAATATAAAAGTGATGCTGATGTATTAATTTTAAATGGATACCCAATAAATGAAAATACAATATTAAAGCATAATGATAAAATAACTCTTATTAAAAAGGGTGAGATGCCAAAATATGAAGAGCTAGAGTCATTAATGATTTCAAGACATACTCCTAATATTCATAATAAGTTAAAAGCAGGAGCTGTATCCATATTAGGACTTGGAGGACTAGGCTCAAATATTGCTATATCCTTAGCTAGAATAGGTGTAGGTCATTTAATCATAGCTGATTTTGATATTGTGGAGCCATCAAATCTAAATAGACAACAATACTTTATTAGTGATATAGGAAAATACAAAACAGAAGCTTTAAAGGAAAAGATAGAAAATATAAATCCATTCATAAAAATAAGTACAATTAACAAAATAATTAACTCATCAAATATTCACGACTTAAAAGACTGTGACATAATAATTGAAGCATTTGATAATCCAAGCTATAAGGCAGAAATAGCCAATGAAATATTAATTAAAATGAGAGATAAGTATTTAATATCATCTTCAGGGATGGCAGGATACTATGACTCAAATATTATAAAAACTAGAAAAGTAAGAGATAAGTTTTATATATGTGGAGATGAAACATATGAAGCTAGAGAAGGTGAAGGTTTAATGGCACCAAGAGTAGCAATATGTGCAAATCACATGGCTAATTTAGCAACAAGAATTCTAGTTGGGGATGAATTTTAATACAAATAGGGGGAAGACGATGGATAAGTTAGTATTAGGTGGAATTGAATTTAACAGTAGATTATTAATAGGTACAGGGAAATATTCGTCAAATGATATGTTGCCAAAGGTTATAGAATCAAGTAGCAGTGAAATAATTACAATGGCTCTTAGAAGAGTAGATTTAGATAATGAAGAAGAAAATATATTAACATATATTCCAAAGGATATGACTATACTTCCTAACACTTCAGGTGCAACAAACCATATGGAAGCTGTTAGAATAGCAAGGATAGCAAGAAGAATGGGATGTGGTAATTTTATAAAGATAGAGGTAATAAGTGATAGTAAATATTTATTACCAGACAATGAAGAAACAATAAAAGCTACTAAAATTCTTGCAGATGAAGGATTTATAGTACTTCCATATATGAGCCCAGACCTTTATGCAGGTAAAAGATTAATAGAAGCAGGAGCAGCTGCAGTTATGCCTCTTGGAGCACCTATAGGATCTAATAGAGGTCTTAAAATGAAAGAAATGATTCAAATAATGATAGATGAACTTGATATACCAATTATTGTAGATGCAGGTATTGGTAAGCCATCTCAAGCAATGGAAGCTATGGAAATGGGTGCAGCAGCGGTACTTGTAAATACTGCAATATCTAGTGCAGGTGACCCTATAAAAATGGCAAAGGCTTTTAAGTTAGCAGTAGAAGGTGGTAGAGAAGCTTATTTAGCTAAAACAGGTGCAGTAAGCAACTTTGCAAATGCATCTTCACCCCTTACAGGATTTTTAAGTGAGGTAGGTGTATAGATATGAGTTTCTATGAAACGATAGATAAATACAGAAATTTTGATTTTGATAAATATTTTGAAAATGTAAGTGAAGAAGATGTACTTAGAAGCTTGCAAAAAAATAAGTTAGATGAATATGATTTACTAAATTTATTATCTAACAAGGCAGTTATCCACTTGGAAAAAATGGCACAGAAGGCTAATGAAATAACAAGTAGACACTTTGGTAAAGCGGTGCTATTATATACGCCAATGTATATTGCAAACTTTTGTGTAAATAAGTGTACTTACTGTGGCTATAATATAGACTCTGGTATAAAGCGTAAGAAATTAAACATGGAAGAAATAAGAAATGAAGGAAATGAAATATCTAAAGAAGGATTTAAGCATTTATTGTTACTAACAGGAGAAAGTAAAGTTCATTCAAGTGTTGAGTACATTGGTGAAGCAGTTGAGAACCTTAAAGATAGTTTTCCATCTATAGCAATTGAAGTTTATCCTATGGATGTTGAAGAATACCAACATGTAGTAGAAAAAGGTGTAGATGGACTGACAGTATATCAAGAAACTTATGATGAGACCATATACAAAGAAGTACATGTAAAAGGACCAAAATCTAATTTTAAATATAGATTAGATGCACCAGAAAGAGGAGCGATGGCAGGTATGAGAAGCATATCAATTGGTGCTTTACTTGGACTCAATAACTTTAGAAAAGAAACCTTCTTCACATTAATGCATGGGAGATATTTAAGAGATAAATACCCACATGTGGAGCTATCTTACTCAACACCAAGAATGAGACCATTTAAAGGGTGTTATGAAAAACTAGTAGATGTAAATGATAGAGACTTGGTGCAAGCAATAATTGTAATGAGATTATTTGATAACCAAGGTGGAATAAACATTTCTACTAGAGAGGGGTTAAGCCTTCGTAAAAACTTAGTCCCACTTGGCGTAAATAAATTAAGTGCAGGAGTATCAACAAATGTTGGAGGTCATTCTCAAGGTGAAGAAGATACTGCACAATTTGAAATAAGTGATGAAAGTAGTGTTGTTGAAGTTAAGAACATGCTTAAATCTATAAACTATCAGCCAATATTTAAAGATTGGGTAAGATTTTAATGTATTTGATTACTAATAGACATTTGTGTGATAAAAGTAGGTATTTAGAGGTTTTAAAAGAAGCTTCAGACTATGGAGTAAAATACATAGTGTTAAGGGAAAAAGACTTGCCTAATGAAGAACTTGAAGAGCTTTACTATAAGGTGAAAGAGATAGTAAATAAAGAATGTAAAATAATAATAAATAATAATTTTGAAGTTTTTAATAGAGTTGAAGGAGATGGAATTCATTTATCCTTTGATTCTTATATTGATTATTTTAATAAGGGAATGCTTAATTTACATAAGTTAATAGGAGTATCAATTCATAGTATTAAAGATATAGAAGAAGTTAAAAAGAGAAGAGCTGATTATGTATTTTTATCCCATATATATGAGACTAAATGTAAGGAAGAATTAGAGCCTAAAGGCTTAGAAATTCTTAAAGATGCAAAAAAAATAATTAAAAGTTCGGAATTTAAATTAGTAGCATTAGGTGGTATTTTACCAAGTAATGTTAGAGAAACACTTAAGTACTGTGATGATATTGCGGTTATGTCAACAATCATGAAGAGTGATAACATATGTAAAACTATTAACGAATATACAATATAGTGTTATTTAATTAAACATAAATTAAAATAGTTGAAAAGGAGCCGTTGCTCCTTTTTTTTTAATTTATTGAAATATAGTTAGTACTGAGTTATAGTTTATAGTAGGTAATCTTACAAAGCATAAGGGGGACAATATGAGATTAGAAGTAAAGAATCTGAGGAAAAGTTTCTCAGGGAATGAAGTACTACATGGTATATCTTTTTCTATTGAAAGTGGAAGGGCTCTTGGATTATTAGGGCGTAATGGTGCAGGAAAGACTACCACAATTCGTATACTAATGGATGTTTTTAAAGCTGATTCAGGAGAAATACTAATAGATGGAAAGAGGTTTAAGCCTAACGACTATCAAATTGGATATTTGCCAGAAGAAAGAGGGTTATACCCTAAGAAAAAAGTTACAGAACAGATAGTTTATCTAGCAGAGTTAAGGGGAATGCCAGCTAAGAAAGCAAAAGAGAGTACAAAAATATGGCTTGAAAAGCTAGGAATTGAAGAGTATGCAAATAGAACACTAGATAGTTTATCAAAAGGAAATCAGCAAAAAGTGCAATTAGCACAAACTTTGGTATGTAACCCAGAAATAGTTATACTTGATGAACCATTTAGTGGGCTTGATCCAGTCAATGCACAAGTACTTAAAGATACTGTTAGAGAATTGATAAATCAAAATAAATTAGTCATATTTTCTAGTCACCAAATGAGTTATGTTGAAGAGTTTTGTGAAGAGATAGCTATAATTAACAAAGGTGAGATTGTATTGAATGGAAATCTTAAGGATATAAAGAAAGAATATGGTAACAATCGATTAATATTAAGTGGAAATGATTTAGGATTAGATGAATTAAAATCAATACTTGATGACAAGTTTAAAGATTTAGCAATTGTAGCTGAAAGCAAAAGTGATTATCTTGTACTAGAGTTAGTTAATAATACAACCAAAAACCAACTTTTAGAAAATATATTAAAAGCAAATATAGACATAGAAAAGTTTTCTATATATGAGCCAGATTTAACAGATATATTTGTAAAGAAAGTAGGTGAAGAATAGTGAGACAATTTATTACTGTATTAAAATTTGAGCTAGGAAACTACTTTCAAAAAAAATCTTTTATAATAAGCACAATATTAATTTCTTTAGTAATGATAATTGGTTTATCATTACCCAATTTTATAGACATGTCATCAATAATTCCATTTTTAGACAATGATGAAAGTAAAGTAGAAGAAGTTAAAGAAGAAGATAAATCTAATTTTGCAATATATGATGAAGGTAATATTTCATTTAATGAAGAAGAGTTAAATGCATATTTCCCAAACTCAAACTGGAAATTAGTTAAAACACAAGATGAATTAAAGGATTTAGTAGAAAATCAAGAAATTGAAGCAGGATTCAGTGTGAAAAGTTTAACTGAGTATGACTATATTGTTGAAAATACAAAATTTAATGATGTAAATAAACAAATCTTTGACGAATATTTAATTCAAAAGTATAGAGAAAATCAAATAACTAGTCAAGGTATGGACTTTAACAAAGTAAATGGAATTTATAATACTCAAATAGTTTCTAATGTTGAGATATTAGGAAAAGATAGTGCAAATAATTATTTCTATGCCTATGTATTAGTATTTGTAATTTATATGATGATCTTAATGTATGGTCAATTGATTGCTATGGGAATTACTGCTGAAAAGAGTAATAGAGCGATTGAGGTTTTAGTTACAAGTACAAGTACTAACACTTTAATTTTTGGTAAAGTCATAGCAGGAGCAATAGCAAGTATAGTTCAAGTGGGAGTAATTATGTCATCAGCTATAATTGGATATAAAGTAAATAGCCATGCATGGAATGGTATGCTTGATAATGTATTCAAAATACCATCTGAAATAATAGTAACATTTGCTATATTTGGAATACTAGGTTACTTATTCTACTCATTCTTATTTGGAGCACTAGGAGCTTTAGTTTCAAAGACAGAAGAAATAGGAACAAGTGTTGCTCCAGTAATGATGATATTTATTATAGTATTCTTCATAAGTATGTTTGGTTTAACTAATGGTGATAGTACTTTATTAAAGGTTTGCTCATATATACCATTTGCATCTCCAATGACAATGATAGTAAGGGTTTCTACTGGAGCTGTTACATCAATAGAATTTATAGTTTCTGCAATAATATTAATAGCTTCAACAGTATTAGCAGGAATGGGTGGTGCTAAGATATACAGGATGGCTACATTAATGTATGGTAATCCAATAAAACTTAAAAATGCTTTAAAGTGGCTTAAAAAAGAAAAATAAATATTTAGTATAGATTAAAATAGGGAAGAGAGAACAATTAAAAGTTCAATCTTCCCTATTTTAATTTTAATTATTATTACTATTTTATTGACTTTTTTAACAGATGAAAATTTTATTATAATAAGTTGTTGACTTTATACAGTATATTGTATACAATATACTTAACGACGGATGATAAAGATAAAGCAAAAGGAATATAAGGAGAATAAGATTATGAAAAAAATATTAAGCACAATAAAAGGAATATCAGCATTTTTATTAGTAAATGAGAGAATTAACAGCCAAAGATGTGTGGCGAAAGATATAGATACAACTAAGACTATACTTGAGTGCAAGTAAGTTTTAGTCCTCCATGATGATTAAAATATATATACAACTAAGACGTAGGTAATCACCTATGTCTTTTTTGTTTGTACAAATATTAAAAATAAGTTAAAATAATTTGCAGGAGTCTACAAAAACAAACGAATGAATATGATATAATAGGAGTAAATGTTTTTATCATGATTGAAGAAAGGAGAAGTCTATGGACACCGTTATTGTGTATGGAACCCATTATGGAACTAGTTTAAAAGTAGCACAAGTACTGGGAGAACAGATTGCAGGGGCTGTCGAATTAGTAGATGCAAAAAATATAGAAAATATAGATTTAGATAAAGTAGATAAATTAATAATAGGTTGTGGGATTAAAGTTGGGAATATTCCTAATGAGTTAAAAACTTGGGCAGAAAAAGAGCAAGATAATATAATTAAAAAAGAGCTATACATCTATATGTGTGCTGGCGAAAGAGACGAATCTAAAATAAAAGAGTTATTTTCAAATAATTTTCCAGTGAAGATAATAAATAGTTCTAGGTTTTCAACTTGCGTAGGTGGAGAAGTTAACCTTGATAAACTAAGCTTTTTCACAAAAGTAGTATTTGGTATAGCAAAAAAGTTTAATCCTGGAATAGATAACCTAAGTGAAGAAAAAATTACTAATCTAGCTAAAGAAATAAACAAATTAAAAGTAGATTTATAGATTAAAATACAGTGAATTACATTAATAAGGTTAAAGAAATTGAGGTTGAATATGAAAGGGAGAATCGATTTAACAGAGGGAAAGATTGCAGAAAAGTTAATAAAGCTTTCTTTACCCATAATGGCTACCTCATTTATCCAAATGGGATACAATATGATAGACATGATATGGGTTGGAAAAGCTGGAAGTAAAGCTGTAGCAGCTGTAGGAACGGCAGGATTTTATCCATGGTTGGCTATGGCTTTTATTATGATTTCAAAGGTAGGCGGAGAAATAAAGGTAGCACAAAGTATAGGCGAAAATAATATTAAAACTACTAAATCATATATCAAAGCAGCTATAGAAATAAATATAATTTTAGCACTTTTATATACTTGTGTTATGGTTACATTTAATAGCCAATTGGTAGGTTTATTTAATCTTGGTGATGTTGAGGTTATTTCTATGTCTAGGCAATATTTAGTTATTGTAGGCTTAGGAATGGTGTTTTACTTTATTAACCCAGTATTTACAGGTATCTTTAATGGTATGGGTAACAGTAAAATCCCATTTAGGATAAATACAATTGGTTTAGTTACAAATATTGTATTAGATCCAATTCTTATATTTGGATTAGGTCCTATACCAGCACTTGGAGTAGCAGGAGCAGCACTAGCAACTGTAATTGCGCAAGTAGTAGTAGCACTATCATTTATTTCAATGATAATAAAAAGTAAAGAAGAATACTTTAAAATTAAGCTATTTAGAAATATAGAATGTAACTATTATAAGATTTTATACAAACTAGGATTACCTGTTGCACTACAGAGTGGAATGTTTACAGTATTTTCTATGGGGATAGGCGTTATAGTAGCATCATTTGGTCCAGTAGCTGTTGCAGTGCAAAAGGTTGGCTCTCAGATTGAAGCAATTTCATGGATGAGTGCTGAGGGACTTGCAGTGGCACTTGGAAGTTTTGTTGGTCAAAACTATGGAGCTAAAAAGAAGGATAGAATAATCAAAGGTTGTAAGATTGCAATACTTGTTGCATCAATATGGGGAGTTTTAACTACTGCTATACTAGTCTTTGGAGGTAGTGAAATATTTAAAATATTTATTTCTGAAGCAGATGCAATAGAAAAGGGAGCTGAGTATTTAAGAATATTAGGTTTCTCACAACTATTTATGTGCATTGAAATTATAAGTTCTGCAGTATTTAAAGGTTTAGGAAGAACTTATATACCTTCAACAATTAGTATAACTTTAACTGGTGCAAGAATTCCTATGGCATATTTACTATCTAAGCCTGAAATATTAGGTTTAAATGGAATATGGTGGAGTATTACTATAAGTAGTATATTAAAGGGTATACTAATGTTAAGTATACTAATATGGTTATATAAATTAGGAAGATTATTTATAGATAGTAAAAATGAAAAAGTAAGCTCTGAAGCTGAATTTGAATTAATATAAAATATAAACTTGGGGGATGAAGACTATGAAAAACATTGTTAGTGCAAGTTATTTAAAGGAAAATATCAATAATGATAATCTGGTTATATTAGATTGCAGATTTAGTTTGATGGATAAGGAATATGGTAAAAAGTGTTTTGAACATGAACATATTAAAGGAGCACAAAGAATAGATTTAGAAAAAGATTTATCTAGTGAGGTAAAAGAACATGGTGGAAGACATCCATTACCTTCTATAGATAAGTTAAAAGAAGTATTTGAAGCTGTTGGAATAAGCAATGACTCAATAGTTGTTGCTTATGATGAAGGCGATTTAGCGGGACCTTCAAGATTATGGTGGATACTTAAATATCTAGGTCATGAAAATGTATTTGTGTTAGATGGTGGAATAAATGCTTTTAAAGAAATCGGTGGAGAAACAACAACAGAAACCAATTCTATAAATAAAGGAAGCTTTAACCTTAATGTACAAGAAGATATGAGAGTTGATATGAATTATGTTAAGGAAAGACTAAATAAAAGCCAAGTAGCAATAGTTGACTCAAGAGAAAATCTTAGATATAAAGGTGAATTTGAGCCAGTAGATAAAAAAGCAGGTCATATACCTAGTGCCCTAAATTATTTTTGGATGGATATTTTAAATAAAAAAGATGAAAAAATGAATCTAAAAAGTGAAGAAGAATTAAAGTCTCACTTTGATGATTTAAAAAAATATGAAGAAGTAATAGTATACTGTGGTTCAGGCGTAACAGCTTGCCCTAATAGTTTAGCATTAAGCCAAGCAGGAATAAATCATAAACTATATGCTGGAAGCTTTAGCGACTGGATAAGCTATGAAGATAATATTGTTGAAACAAACTAAGTCTACAATACTTGTGTGAAGGAAAAATTTAATCAAACCTAGAATTAAAGATATAGAATATAAAGTTAATTTAACTTTTATTCTATATCCTTTTTTACGTACAAGTAAATTATAATAACTCTTAACCTGTGTGTAACTCATGAAATTAGGGGATACCAATGTATAAATGTAAGTAAAAAAGTTTTTAGCAACGGGATGTGAGCTTGCCGAGCAGACGTTGGCGACATGAGCGGAGCGAATTTTTTGTAGCCACTTGAGTAAAGACAATTTTTATATATTAAAATATTGATTATTTGGATTGTAAGACAATTTGCAACCATATATTTTATTATAATAATGTTAAGAGGGGGCTTAATATGGAGCGAAAAACAATAAGTCAATTGGAGCTTCAGGTTATAACGCTAAAGGATTTAGACAACTTAGCAGATAAAGATTGTGCAAAAGAAATGGGAATGACTAAAAGTGAGTTTAGAAAAATTTTAAAAGAAACTAGAAAGAAACTTACGTATGCAATATGTGAAAATAAAGAAACCTTAATATGTAAGGAACCAGAAGTTATTGAAGAAATATGTAATACAAAATGTAAGTTTAGATGTGCAACATGTTCTAAAATTTATGAAATTGATTATACAAAAGAATCAATAACTTGCCCATTGTGTGGATCTAATAAAGTTATGAAATTAGAAGAGGCTGGGGATATTTAATATATTCAGTTTAAAATTATAAGTAAGAAATCTTATAAAAATCTATGAGGTGAATATGGAAAATAAACAAATATATACTATTGAAGAAGTAAGCAAAATACTAATTAATAAATATAAGACTGTAGAGATAGATGGATATGATATACTGAATAGTATTAATTATGGTGATGAGGATATTAAGGATATAGTCAAGACTTACAAAATTGATGATGAGGGTGTTATACAAAGCATATTAAGTGCTGAAGAAAAAGAAGAACTAAAAATCACATTAGAGTACTTAGACAAAAACAGAGAAGATGTAGACTTAAATATCATGTTTGACGATATGTATAAAATAACTACTGGAAAATTAGTGGTAATAATGTTAGAAAGTGAAGACAACATTCATTTTACAGGCTTTATAATGCATGGAAGTGGTCAAAAGTTACATGATTATTTGAGTAATATAATAGGAGAAGATCTTGAGAAAAACTATAATAATTTAGATGAGACTATATCTGAGTTGAATAATTATAGACCTTATGGAAAGTATTTTAAATAATATATATTCAAAACAAAAGGAAGAATCAAATGGAAGAAATTAAAGCAAAAAACGTAATTACTAGTAATGCAGGTGGAGATAAATGGTTTGGACTAGATTTCAATATGAACATTTATAGAGGATGTAGTCACGGATGTATATATTGTGATTCTAGAAGTAGCTGTTATCAAATTATTGAGTTTGACAGAGTTCGAGTTAAAGAAAATTCTACAGAAATTATTGACAATGAACTTAAAAATAAAAGAAAAAAAGGTATCATAGGGACAGGAGCAATGAGTGATCCTTATAATCCAATCGAGAGAAATACTGAATTAACTAGAAAGTCTTTAGAACTTGTTGATAAGTATAGATTTGGCATATCTTTAATTACTAAAAGTTCATTGATTACAAGGGATATTGATATATTAAAAAGAATTCAAGAACACTCACCTGTAATAGTAAAGATTACAATTACTACATATGATGATGAGCTTTGTAAAAAGATAGAGCAAAGAGTAGATGTTAGTTCTAAGAGATTTGAGGCAATTAAAAAGCTAAGTGATAATGGAATTTATACAGGTGTATTATTAATGCCTATATTACCTTTTATTAATGATACAGAAGATAATATTAGAAATATTATAAAGAAAGCGCATGAGTGTGGAGCAAGGTTTGTATTTTCTTATGGTTTAGGTGTTACTCTTAGAAACAATCAAAGAGAGTACTATTTTGATCAACTTAGAAAGAAATTTAAAGATGAAAATCTTGTCAAAAGATATATTGAAACATATGGAGAGAGATATTCTTGTGGCTCATTAAAATCAAAAGATCTGTGGAAGATATTTGTTGAAGAGTGTAAAAAGTATAATCTATTATATAAGATGGATGATATTATAGAAGATTATAAAAGTAATTATAAACAAGACCAAATATCATGGTTTTAATTAATTAATAAATGAGGGAAGTTAATAAAAAGGTAAATATTAGATAGTTTATTATTAAATATATAAGAGGGTATTGGGGAGATAATATGAATTTAATAGAGTGTAAAATGACTGAGGATCAAGCAAAAGAAATATCAGCTTGGAACTATGAAGGGGAATATAAGATATATAATTTGCCAAGCTGGTATGAAATGGTAGAGGAAGGTTATTCTTTGTGTGATGAAAAGAAAAGAGAAAGGTTTACTGCTTATATTAATGATAGTAAGGAGATAATTGGTTTTGTAAACTTGCTAGATGAGGGAGAATCTGTGTTTTTTGGTATTGGTATAAATCCAGATTATTGTAGTAAGGGATATGGAAAAGAGATAACTAAGTTAGCTTTAGAAAAAAGTAGTAGAAAATATCCTAAAAAGCCTGTAATTCTTGAGGTTAGAAGCTGGAATGAAAGAGCTATATCATGTTATAAGTCACAAGGATTTGAAATTGTTGATAAAAAAATTCAAGAAACTTGTTTAGGGGTAGGTGAATTTTATGTTATGAGGTGTGAAAATGAAAGTATCGATATTAACTAGTGGATTTCCAAATGGGTTTACTGATGATTTGGTTAAGTGTATAAAGGAATATTATAAAAATAATGGATTATTTGCATTTGTTACATCAGATTTTACAGAGCATACAAAAAATGATAGATATAGGGATATATTTTTAGATATGTTTGTAAACAATGGTATTGTGTTTAATGAAGCTTATACTATTGACAACAGAATTTCAGAGGAAAAGGCAATAGAATTTATAGACGGTGCAGATGTTGTTTGGATTTCTGGAGGAGATACTCTTAAGCAAATTGAGTATTTGAGGGAATATAATTTAATGCCAGCATTGAAGAGAAGAGATGGAATTACTATTGGTATGAGTGCTGGTTCTATAAATATGGCTAATAGAGTGGTAATTGCTAAAGATTTGAGAGAGAATATTACTGAGTTGACTATTTATGATGGTATTGGACTTGTAGACATTAATGTTGAACCACATTTAGATACTACTGATGATGAACATATGAAAGATATTTATGAGGCATCACGATATGCTAGTATTTATGGACTTTGTGATGAGGGGTTTATCAAGGTAGTTGAGGATAGTTTAGAGATTTATGGGACTTGCTATAAATACGAAAATGTTGATTAAGACTTATTTGTTATTATTAGAGATAAATCTAACAGATAAAAAATATAAAAATAAATGCATGAAGGGGGATAGATAGATGAATACGACAAAAATTGATGGAGATTATATTGAAGATTTACTTAATAGGTTAGTAAATGATTATGATTTGTCTTGGGAATTACTATCAAATTTATTTGGGGTAGAAGAAATTAAACTAAGAGATTATAAGAAGTATGAATATGAACTATTTAATGATTTTGAACACTGGAATTCATGGACTATTAAAGCATTAATGTTAGATTATATGTCCCTTGATTCACCAGATTTTAGGTATAAAGCCCATTTGGAGGTATTGATTGATGGATACAAGATTTCAACTAAGTCTATTGCTAATTTTGGTAATATTGATGAACAATATGTTAGAGACTTTTTAAATGATGAAATAGATGTGCCAATAGAGGTTAAGTACAGGTTAGGAGCGTGTATAACTCAATTATTAGTTATATTTAAGAATACATCTTATACTTATTAATTTAGTCATAATATAAAACTCAATGTGATATATATGCAATATAGAGATATAAATATATCACATTAGTGAAAGGGGATTTATTTATGACAAAGTTTATCAGTAATTTGAAGAAATATCGTTTGTTTAATGGTCTAACTCAGGAAGAATTAGCCAACAAAGTTAATGTTAGAAGAGAAACTATAGCTCGTTTAGAAAATGCAAAATATAACCCATCATTGGAGTTAGCTGTAAGAATTTCAAAGGAATTAAGAACTCCTATTGAAGAATTGTTTATATTTGAATTTTAGGTAGATAGTGTATTTTCAGCTTCTGGTGTATATGTAACATATTGTTATTAAATAGTATTTGAGAAAGAAATAGGTAAATAAAAATAAGAGTTGTGCACTAAAACAAATAAGTGTTTTAATGTACAACTTTTGTATTTAATATAATTTATAATTAATGATTTTATAATAAGTATTCTTTATGTAATACCCAAGTGTTATTTTCCCATTTGTAGATGGACACATTATCAAAGCTACACTCAAAATCACAAGGTATCTTATTTACATAATCCCAAAGCTTATCATATATAGATTGTATCTTTTTAGAAGATATAGTAACATGAAAAATCTTACCTTTGCCATCGTGAGGATCAAACTTTATATAGTCAATCTTATCCATAGCTTCAATAAGTTTATCATGCAATTCGTTGCCTTCTTTACTCATTAAAACCCTCATAAAAATTACTCGATTATCAAAATGGTCGTAGCCTTTTATTTTATAAGGCTCTGATTTATTTTCCGTACAAAATCTATCAAGGACATTTTCTAATTGTGTAATATCATCACTTTCAAAAGGTGCCTTAATAGTAAAGTGGGCTGGAAGCTTTGATGATCTTGCTTTGAATTTTTCATATACTTCTTTTCTTAAATTATTATTAAAGTTTCCGGCTTTGTCTTTTACAACAGAAACTACAACATATCTCATTCTATCAACTCCATCTATTTGTTTATTTACTTATATATTAATATTCTATATTTGTATGAAAATTATATCATAAAATGAGATATTAATAATTTGAAATAAGAGTGCTAACATTTAATTTAAGTTTATTTCATTGTTTATTTTGAATCTCATTTTAAAAAATTTTAAAGATATAATATTATAGACTGGGAAAATCTGTTATTATTTATAGTAAAGTAAAAGCATAGGAGGTATTATATGATATCAAAAGAAATTGCTTCTTCGGTACTAGCAAAGTGCTTAGTAACAGGTGGAGATTTTGCAGAAATATTTGAAGAAGATTCTATAAGTAATAATATTGGATTAATAGACAATAAGGTAGAAAATGCACTTGGAGGCAGAAGCTACGGTATAGGGATAAGAATATTTAAAGGATTTAAAAGTGTTTATGCATTTACTAATGATAATTCACTTTCTTCTCTTTTAGATACAGCTTATAAGGCGGCACTAGCTTTAGGAGAGCTAAAGGAAGATACTACAGTATACATTAATAATGAGGTTAACATAAATAACATTCATAATATAAAGCTTTATCCAAATACAGTAGATTATAATAAAAAAATAGGTGTAATGAAGACTGCATATAAGAGTGCAAAAGATTATAGCACAGAAATCTCACAAGTAAGTGTTAATTACTTAGACAAAGATCAAAAGATATTAGTGGCTAATAGTGAAGGTCTATTTGTTGAAGATAGAAGAGTTAGAACAAGATTATCTGTTAGTGCTGTTGCATCTAAGGGTAGTGAAAATCAAACTGGTTTTGAAGGACCAGGAGCATGTAAAGGGTTTGAACTATTTGAAGAAATAGATCCTGAATACTATGGTAGAGAAGCTGCAAGAGTTGCTCACACTATGTTAAATGCTAGAAACTGTCCAGCTGGAAATATGATGGTAGCAATAGACAACGGGTTTGGAGGAGTAATATTCCACGAAGCTTGTGGTCACTCATTAGAAGCTACTTCTGTTGCAAAAGGTAACTCAGTATTTTCTGATAAGTTAGGTCAACAAATAGCATCTACTAAGGTTACGGCAATAGATGATGGAACTATACCAAATTATTGGGGATCTGCTAACATAGATGATGAAGGTAATCCAACCAAGAAGAATGTTTTAATAGAAAATGGGATACTTAAGTCATATATGGTAGATAAATTAAATGGTAGAAGAATGAACATGGAGCCTACGGGAAGTTCAAGAAGACAAAGTTATAAATATGCTCCAACTTCTAGAATGACAAATACATATATTGCTGCAGGAGACGATAATCCAGAAGATATAATAAAATCTATAGACAATGGATTATATGCTAAGAAGATGGGTGGAGGCTCTGTTAACCCTGTTACTGGTGAATTTAACTTTGCAGTATCAGAAGGATATATTGTAAAGAATGGTGAAATCGTGGAGCCTGTAAGAGGCGCTAGTTTAATAGGTAAAGGTAGCGAAATTCTTATGAATATAGATATGGTTGGAAATAATTTAAAGCAAGCACAAGGAATGTGTGGTTCGGTATCAGGAAGTATTCCAACAAATGTAGGTCAGCCTATGATAAGAGTTAAAGAAATTACTGTTGGCGGAAGATCGGAGGAATAATTATGGAATTTTTACAATTTAAAGATTTATTATTTGAAAAAGCTAAATTAGAAGGATTTGAAGAATGTGAAATATATTTTACAAGTGGTGAAAATTTAAGTATTTCTGTTTATGAAGGGGAAGTAGAAAAATATAACTTAGATAAATCATTTGGATTATCATTTAGAGGTAAGATAAATGAAAAGATGGGTTATTCATATACAGAAATTATGGATGAAGTAACTATTGAAATGTTAGTAAAAAATGCTAAAGAAGGTGCTTTAGCAATAGAAAATGATGACACACAATTTATCTATGATGGAGATGATAACTATGATAGAGTTAGAACATTTTCTGAAGAAATAGATAATATTGATGCCAAGAAATTAATAGATATTGCACTAGATTTAGAAAAAGAAGCTAAAGAATATAATGATAGGGTTGTTAATATAAGTGGATGTAAGGTTTCATATAGTTCTTCAAATTATGGAATATACAACACTAAAGGATTAGAGTTAAACAATAAAGGAAACCTATTATTAGGATATGTAGTGCCTATAGTTAAAGAAAATGAAGATAAATATGATGGTATGGGATATGCTACTGCATTATCTTTAAAGGATTTAGACCCTAAGATAATTGCTAAAGAAGGTGTAGAAGATGCACTATCTAAAATAGGCGGAAAAAGTATATCATCAGGAAAATATAAAACAATAATAAATAATGAAGCTATGGTTTCATTAATAAGTACTTTCTCAGATATTTTTAGTGCAGATGCAGTACAAAAAGGATTATCTTTATTAAAAGGTAAAGAAGGAGAAGTAATAGCATCACCAATAGTTACAATAGTTGATGATCCATTATTAAATGATGGATTGGCATCAACGCCATTTGATGATGAAGGTGTGGCAACGTACAAGAAAAAAATAGTAAGCGATGGTAAATTAATAACTTTACTTCATAATTTAAAAACTGCAAATAAAGCTAATGTAGCAACAACTGGAAATGGATTTAAAGCTTCATATGCTTCACCTGTTGGAATTTCACCAACTAACTTCTATATTGAAAAAGGAAGTCAAAGCTTACAAGATTTAATGAATGAAGTTGGAGAAGGATTAATGGTAACAGATTTTGCAGGACTTCACTCTGGTGCAAATTCAATAACTGGAGACTTCTCATTGGCAGCAAAAGGATTTTATATAAAATATGGAAAAAAAGCATTCCCAGTTGAGCAAATAACTGTGGCAGGGAATTACTTTGATTTATTAAAAGATATAGAAGCAATTGGAAATGATTTAAAATTCCCATTAAGTAGCGTTGGATCGCCTTCTGTTATAGTAAAAGAATTATCTGTTGCAGGAAAATAAATAAAAGACTAGATTAATACAAATACTATAACTTAAGATGGGAGTGACATTTTATGATATCACAATTATTAGTAAAAACTTTTGTTAAAAATAGTGAAAATACCCAAAATGAAACTGTTAGAAATAAGTATGGGTATTTAGCAGGAATGGTAGGTATTTTTGCTAACTTACTATTATTTTTAGTTAAATTTTCTGTTGGTATGATAACTTCAAGTATTGCAGTAACAGCAGATGCTTTTAATAACTTTTCTGATATGGCATCTTCAATTATTACTATAGTTGGATTTAAAATTGCTTCAAAACCGGCAGATAAAGAACATCCCTTTGGCCATGGAAGGGTAGAGTATATATCTGCACTAATTGTAGCATTTATGGTAATGCTCGTAGGTGTGCAATTTATTCAATCATCTATAAAAAGAATACTTAATCCTGTAAGTATAACTTTTGAGATTGTACCATTTATACTATTATTAGTATCAATATTTATTAAATTCTGGCTAAGTAGATTCAATAAGTTTGTAGGAGATAAAATTGATTCATCTGCTTTAAGGGCAGCATCTGTTGATGCTATGGGAGATGTATTTACATCAAGTTGCGTTGTAGTTTCTTTTTTAGCTACTAGATTCACTAGCCTTCCTATTGATGGATATATTGGTATACTAGTTTCTTTAGCAATACTTTATGCTGGTTTCACATTAGTTAAAGAAACAATAAGTCCACTTTTAGGTGAAGCGCCAGATGAGGAATTAGTAAAGGATATCAACCAAGGTGTTTTATCATATGAACATATTTCAGGTGTTCATGATTTAATAATTCATAACTATGGTGTAGGTAAATGTATGGCTTCTATTCATGCTGAGATACCTGCCAATATTGATATTATGAAAATACATGATATTATTGATGAAGCTGAAAGAGAGATTTCTAAAAAACTTAATATTTATCTTGTAATTCATATGGATCCAATATGTGTAGAAACTGAGGAAATAACAGTAGCTAGAGAAGAGGTAGAAAATATTTTAGAAGATTATCCTTTTGTAAAATCAATTCATGACTTTAGAATCGTAGGAGATGATGAAAAGAAGAATCTAATTTTTGATATAGTAGTTAACCCTGGTGATATTGGTAAAGATATTAGTGAAGATGATTTAATAACAGAGATCGGTAATAAAATTAAAAAAGTACATCCACAGTATAAGTCAATTATTACTGTAGATCGAGAATATATATAAGCATCTTGATATGAAAAGAATTCATTTTGAAAAACTATATGAAGAGAAAATGAATGTTAATGCTTAAACAACTTTATATAAAATAAAAGTGGTTATCAAAATGTATAGATAGCCACTTTTTATTATGATTTTATTAAGAATTAGATATTTCTTTTAATGCATTTATAAAAGTTTCAGCTTCTTCTAAAGTGTTATATAATCCAAGACTTATTCTAACTAAACCATTATTACTAGACGTGTTATTTTCCTCTGAAGTCATAAATTCTTCATAAGCTTCATCATCACTTACACCTAATAATCTATATACATAAGGATGAGCACAGAATTTTGCACATCTTGTAGCTATTCCATATCTATCAGCTAATTTTTTTGAAACTTCATTGTATTTCATGTTTTTCAAGTTAAAAGTGATAACACCTAGTCTATCTAATGTATTATCAACATCCCCGTATAAAACTAAGTTTGGTATTTGTTTCATTTCGTTTATTAGATAATCTTTTATTTCCATTTCATGGCTATAGATTTTATCAAAACCAATTTTTTTCAACTCTACTAATGCACGAATCATAGCCATAACTCCTAAGAAATTAGGGCTTCCAGCTTCTAAGCGTGATGGTGGTTGGCTCCATATTATAGAATCATCAAATACAGCATCTACACAACCTCCACCTCTTAAGAACGGCTCATTTTCAAATAAATCCTTTGCTAAGCCAACTATAGCACCACAGCCAAAAGGAGCATAAGCTTTATGAGCAGAGAACACTAAGAAGTCAATTTGCTCGTTGGGATTATTGCCCTTCATATTAACTTCTTTGTGAGCTACAAGTTGTGCAGCGTCAACAATTATTTTAGCACCATATTTATGACATAATCTTGCAATACCATGAATATTGTTAGCGTAACCAGTTACGTTTGAAGCTCCAGTTATACTTACAAATTTGATTTTGCCCTTACTTTCAATTAATTTCTTTTCTACTGCTTCTAAACCTATCCTTCCATAGTTATCTACATCTACGTACTCAACAGTTGCTGTATGTCTCCAAGGAAGATCATTTGCATGATGCTCCATTCTTGTTGTTAAAACTTTTTCGCTTTTATCTTTTATCAAAACATTTGCTAGAATATTTATGGACTCAGTGGTAGTTTTTGTGTAAATAACAGTGTAATCGTTGTTGCCTTCAAGATTAAAGAAGCTTAATATTGTGTTTCTTCCATCTTCATATCTCTTTGTACATAGTTCGCCTTTTTGACCTGCACCTCTTGCAATTGGTCCATATGTTTGTGCATTTTTTATTATTGCATTTAAGGAACATTTTAAAGGTGGAGTAGTGGCACCATTGTCGAAGTTTATAGGTATTGTAGGCATGCCATTTTCAAGGAGAACGGGTGTTTCTAATCCTACAAATAGATTTCTAAAGTTGGGACTCATGATATAACCTCCATATGATATTAAGTAAAGAATATTTAACATAAAAACTTACTTAATATCACTATATGAGTATAGTTAAAATAAGTTCTAGTTTATAGTCCAACTTAACCAAATGTATATTTTAGAATTGGACATCTAGGTAATTTTAAATATATTAGATTTTAATGATATTTAAGAAATAAAATATCAACTTATACACATCGTAGTATAACTACAAAAGGATTATTAAAATGTAGTAATACTATTTACAAATTTAAATTAGTGATATAGAATAACATTTACAGGTGATGTAAATAAAAAATAAAACATTTTAAATGTATTTTGTCTTGGTGAGCAATTTTGTATTACTATAGGGGGGGAGAAGATAAATTGAAAAATAGAAGATATTATGATGAAATAATAAGGGGTGCATATGAAAATCTAACCAATTCAGAAAAAATGGTTGCAGATTTTATCTTATCAAATTCTTATTCAGTGTTAATAATGACGTTAAGTCAATTATCTATAGATATAGGTGTAAGTGAAAATATAATAGTTAGCTTTGTAGAAAAAGTTGGGTTTAATGGATACACACAATTTAAAATGAAGCTATTAGAAGATTTTTATAAATAATATATTTCATAAAATCATTACTATAGGTTTGTCTTAATAAATATTGATGATTACTTATAAATAATGTATTTTCACTACTACATAATTAATAAAAATTACTAGGATTAAGGATGTGTATAAATTGAAAAATAATGAATCGTATGAGCAGAAAATAAAGAATATGTATAATGCCCTAAGTTCTTCAGAAAAAAAGGTTGCAGATTTTGTGATATCAAATGGTTATGCTGTATCAACGATGTCCCTTAATAAATTATCTGTAAATACAGGGGTAAGCGAACCAACAATTATTAGATTTGTAAAGAAAATAGGATTTAATGGATATATTGAATTTAAGATGAACTTAATGAAAGATTGGGGCAGAGAATCAATAAAAGAAAAAAATGAAACTAATTTATTACTAGATTTACATATAGAAAAAGATGAAAAGTTAGAAGATATTCCACAAAAAATGATAGGAATGACAATTAAGGCTTTAGAAGATACATTAAAGCTAATGGAATTTGAAAAATATAATGAAGCTATTGATATAATCCGAAATGCAAACATTATAGATGTTTATGGAGTAGGTAATTCTGGAAGCGTTGCAAGTGATATTATGAATAAGTTAATTCGTATAGGACTAAATTGTAGATCATATCCAGATAATCATATACAACAAATTTATGCAAGTAATTTAACAGATAGAGATGTTGCAATAGCAGTATCTCACTCTGGTAAAACTATTGATACTGTTGACGTTTTAAAAATTGCAAAAAAATCTGGAGCTAAAACAATAGCAATAACAAACTATAAGGCATCAACAATTACTGAGTATGCAGATATTGTTTTTTATACTGGTGATGTGGAATCAACATTCTATAGTGAAACAATGGTATCACGTATTTCGCAACTGGCTATAGTAGATATTCTGTATATGGGTCTTTTATCTAAAAATTTTGAAATAGCTACTGAACGGCTTGATATAATAAATATGCTAATAAAAGGTAGGAGCTACTAAATATAACGAAATTAATTTTTTATTCATATGATTTATTCTTCAAATACTTATAATAATGTATCTATGTATAATTGCGGAATGGAAAGTAAAGTTTTGTATCCAAATATATATAATATTAATATAGTTTCAGATTTGAAAATTCATTTTTATGGGTGATAATAGAAACCACTTAATTTTTATTAAGTGGTTTATACTTTTAAATTCAATTTTAAGCAAAAGATGTTTCTTTATTTTCTATACCTTTAGCTCTTAGCTTTTCTAACATGTCTGTAGTCATCTTGCTTAAATCATATTCATACTTGAAGCCCCACTCATTTATTGCACAAGTTGAGTCTATTGAGTTTGGCCAAGATTCAGCTATAGATTGACGAACTGGGTCTACATTATAGCTAAATTCAAACTCCGGGATATGCTTTTTAATTTCAGCAGCTATTTCTTCTGGTGCAAAGTTCATTGCTGTAATATTAAATGCATTTCTATGTATTAATTTTGAACCATCTGCTTCTAATAAATCTACTATTGCTTGAAGAGCATCTGGCATATACATCATATCCATTTGAGTACCTTCAGCTATAAAAGATTTATATTTCTTATTTTTTAATGCTTCATAATATATATCAACAGCATAGTCAGTAGTTCCACCACCTGGAGGAGTAACATAAGAGATTAGACCAGGGAATCTTACGCTCCTTGTATCTACACCATACTTATTAAAGTAGTAGTCAGATAATAATTCTCCAGAAACCTTAGTAACACCATACATTGTATTAGGTCTTTGGATAGTGTCTTGAGGAGTTTTGTCTTTTGGAGAATTTGGACCAAAAGCAGCAATAGAACTTGGAGCAAATAATTTACAGTTGTGTTCTTTTGCAATTTCGAGAGCGTTAACAAGTCCTCCCATGTTTAATTTCCAAGCAAACTGAGGATTTTTTTCTCCAACAGCAGAAAGTAAAGATGCTAAGTGAACTATTGTATCTACTTTATGATTTTTAACCACATTATTCATTGCTTCAATATCCATAACATCAAGTAACTCAAAAGAACCACAGTTTACCACTTCGCTACATTCAATTGATCTTACATCTGTAGCTATGACATTGCAAACACCGTATTCTTTTCTAAGTTTAGTAATCAACTCTGATCCTATTTGACCAAGAGCTCCTGTTACTAGAATTTTATTCATATAAATACCCCCATATAATAATCTTAAAAATTTTAAATTTATGAATTCTTATATGATGTCTAATTCTTTTCCTACTTTTTCGTATATAGCTAAAGCTTCATCTAACATCTCTTTAGTGTGTGCAGCAGTAGGCATGTTTCTAACTCTACCTGTTCCTTTTGGTACGGTAGGAAAAACTATTGACTTAGCGTATACACCTTCCTCAAATAATCTTTTACTGAATAATTGAGTTTTGCTTTCATCACCAATAATACATGGAGTTATTGGTGTTTCACTATTTCCAATGTTAAATCCTAGAGCTTTTAGACCTTCTTTTAGGTAATTACCATTTTCCCAAACCTTATCGACTAAGTCAGCACTTTGGGATAAAATGTTTATTGATTCATTACAAGCAGCAGCAGCACCAGGAGTTAGTGAAGTAGAGAATAGGAATGGTCTTCCTCTAACTTTTAACCAATCTATAAGATCTTTGCTTCCTGCTACATATCCACCTACAACGCCTATTGCTTTTGAAAGTGTACCTATTTGGAAGTCAACCCTATCTTGTAAGCCAAAGTGTTTACACGTTCCTGCACCTTTTCCAGTTACACCAGAACCATGAGCATCATCTACATATGAGATTAAGTCAAATTCTTCAGCGATTTCTATTATTTCTGGTAGTTTTGCTATATCTCCATCCATAGAGAATACACCATCAGTAATAACCATTATTTTGTTATATTTGCCACTTTCAGTAGCTTCTTTTGCTTTATTTCTTAAGTCATCCATATTAGAGTGATTGTATCTTATTATTTTTGCACCAGAAAGCTTGCATCCATCAATTATTGAAGCATGGTTTAGTTCATCAGATAAGATAGCGTCATTCTTGTCCATTACTGCTTGGATAGCTCCCATGTTACAGCAAAATCCTGATTGGAAAGCTATAGAAGCTTCTGTTCCTTTAAACTTTGCAATACTTTCTTCTAAGATGTCGTGAATTTCTAAAGTACCATTAATTGTTCTAACTGCACCAGCACCTGCACCATATTTGATGGTTGCATCAGTAGTTGCTTTTATAAGTCTTTCATCAGAAGCTAGTCCTAAATAATTGTTAGATGATAGATTGATTAGTTCTCTGTTATTTATAGTGATTATTGGTCCATTAGAACTTTGTAGAGGATCTATTTTGTTATATAGACCTTTTGATTTTAATTCATTAAGATTAGTTTCTAAGAAGTTTGATAGAGACATGTTTTTTATAGCTGAGCTGTTTGCCATTGTGCATCCTCCTATTAATATATAATTAATTAAATATATAATTATCTCATTTAATATAATTTTAAGTTTTAAGCTTGACTATTGTAAATAATAATTAGTAATCAAATAAATGCAATAACTAACAAATACTTTAATAAAAGAGTAAATATTGATGAATTAGTTGAAAATCATAATAGAAATATGTCTGAAATGTAGAAAAGAGATTCTTAATTTTTTAGAGACTGATAGGGGAAATTAAAAATTTAGTGGCAAGAAAATAATAAATATAAAAAATATATGGAAAATAATGTACTATAGTTGTATAGATAAAATAAGTCTTGTAAGTTGAGACGATACATTTAAGGAGAGTAAAAGATGAAATTTTGTTGGACTACGATAACAGTAAAAGATTTAGAAGAATCACTAAAGTTTTATGAGGAGGTAGTTGGATTAAAGTGTAGTAGAAGATTTGAAGCAGGACCAAACACTGAGATTGCTTTTTTAGGTGATGGAGAAACTGAGATAGAGCTGTTATGGGACAAAGGGGTAGAAAAGGTTAATTTAGGAAAGGATATTTCTTTAGGATTTGAAGTGGAAAGTGTTGATAAGATGTTAAAGTTTGTTGAAGATAGAGGGATAGAAGTTTTAGGTGGGATAATTCAGCCAAATCCTCATATAAAGTTTTTCTTTGTAAAGGATCCTAACGGTTTAAAAATTCAATTTGTTGAGAATAAATAGAGTTGGCAAATGTTCTATAATTTGAAACATTAATATATTTAGAATAAAGAGCATATAAAAACAGCTAGATTTTTGTTAAAGTGATATACCTCCCCCATGACAAATGTTTTATTTTTTTAATTGTCAACCATAAAGGGAGAATATAAATTTTAAATATCTAGCTATTTTTATATATTTTATAGAATTATTGTATACTCAAAGTTTTCAAATAGAAGTTTTGTACCCTCATCTATTTCAAGAGGCAATAAAGCTCTTGCTATTCTTATTTGTTCCTTATTTTCATCTACTAAAACAGCATAATCGCCATCTATTAATGTTACTATGTAATTTCTAGTTATCATATTAGTACCCTCCTATTAATAAATTCTATTATCTAATATCAGATTATATTTTATTGACACCATATATAATATAAATTACCATTTAATTGATATGAATGTAAATGGTTATACAAAATAAGACACTAAAAAATCAATTATAAATGTTCATAAGGGGGAGCCGATGATAAAGATTATTGTTTGTGGATTAGGAAATACAGGAAGAGAAATCGTAAGATGTATTGAAGACAGTGACGGGGTAGAAATTTACTGTGCAGTATCAGATTATAAATTAGAAAATAAAGATTTTGATATATATACAAGCTTTAGCCAAATTCCTGGAAAAGCTGATGTTATTATTGATTTTTCAAAGGCGCAAAGGCTTGAAGAAATTATTGGATATAGTTTAAATACTAATACTCCTGTAGTAATAGGAACAACGGGTCATACTGAAGAACAAGTTGAAAAATTAAAAGAACTGTCTAATAAATTACCAGTATTTAAGTCTTCGAATACGTCTATTGGAATTACTGTAATGTTAAAGTTAGTTAGAGAAGCAACAAGGTTGCTTAGGGATTTTGATATAGAAATTATTGAAAAACATCATAATAGAAAAGAAGATTGCCCATGTGGTACAGCTTATATGACTGCAGATGTAATTAAAGAGGTAAGAAGTGAGCTTGAAAATATCTATGGCAGAGAAGGAAGACATTCAAAGAGAAAAGAAAATGAGCTAGGAATACATACTATTAGAGGTGGAACTATTATTGGAGACAATGATGTTATTTATGCAGGTGATGATGAGGTTTTAGAGATTAAGCACAAGGCACAATCAAATATGATATTTGCTAAAGGTGCAGTTATGGCGTCTAAGTTTATAGTGAATAAAGAGGTAGGATATTATAATATGGATGATGTTCTGAATTAATGTAACATTTGGTAGAAATTTGCATAATTATGTATTAAGTAAGAATATTAAGTGGGAGTAGATAATTATGACATTTGTATCAGTTTTAATGAAAAAAAGAGGATATAAAAGTATTAGTGGTAAAGAGTTAAGTAATTTGATTAATAGAAATAATGACTTAGTCATAATAGATGTAAGAGATCTAGATGAATATAATTCAGGTCATATACCACAAAGTATGAATATACCTTTAGATTCTTTTGATTATAATCTTAATAATTTATATTATTATAGAAATACTCCAATTTTAGTTTATTGTCAAAAAGGTATAAGAAGTAGTGATGCTGCTGATATTTTAGTAAATCAAGGTTTTACTAAGGTATATACAATAAGAGGAGGACTAAATAATTATAAAGGTAAGTTAGTATATTAGTGTTTATAAAAAAAGACCCTTTAGGGTCTTTTTATCATAAGGTGGTTGATTATTAATTAATACTCAATAGTAAAGTAGATTAGACAATGATAACATTAGAAATTGTTATTAGATGTTTAGAGAACCTGTATCTTATGTAAGGATATCTATACCATAAGAGCAGTATAATAAGTAACTACATAAATGTGTGTATAATACATTTATATAGTTATTTGTTATAGAAGGATGAATTTAAGTGTATTATTTTGAACACTAATATTAGCTAGGTATTATAATGATTGTTGCTGGCTTAATTTTGAAATCTTACAGATAATGCTGTGGAGGAGGAAAATGTGAAATGTTAACAATTTTATTAGGAATAGTTATATATTTTATAGGTGCTATTTGCAAGTATCTACATGATGATTATAAACAATATCCCAATATACATGTGGGTTATAAAACTAAATCTGCTATGAAAGATAATGATAGTTGGGAAGAAGCAAACTCATATTTTTATAAGATTTGTAAATTATCTGTCATATTTTCTGTGGGTTTTGTTGGATTAATTAATTTGATGGATTTTCAGATTGTAAGTTCAGTTTATGCTATAACAAGACTGTTAATAGTATTTGGACCTATAGCCTTAACTGAAATTCATCTAAATAAGTTTAATAGATACAAAGGCATAAATAATAAGTAATTAATATATGAAGGGGGAGAAAAACTTGAATTCAGATAATTTTAAAGTTAATTTATCTTTGAGTGATACAATATCAAAATTAGACAGAGGCATAGTTCATTGGAGCGTAGAAGGTGAAAGAATAGATTACCATATTATAACAGGCAATGAAATTAGTGGAGCTATTTTACTAGTATACGAAAAATACTTCTATAGGGTTGGTAATAGGATAACTCTAACTATCGTTGTTGATGATTTAACTGGGGTAACAAAAGTTCATTCTATTGGAGGGGGAGCTGCTCAAGGTATGTTCTTCAAGTTTGACTGGGGAGCAAGCAAAAGTTTTGCAGCATTACCTAGAGAAATTCTTAGTGATTATATAATACAAAATTAACATAGAGATGAATGTAGTGTGCTTTTAAAATCAGCATACATTAAGGGGATATTTATGAAGTTATGGAATAAAAACTTTTTTCTACTGTGGCAAGGTCAACTCGTATCAGTATTTGGTGATGCGCTGTATTCTATTGCCTTAGGGCTATGGGTACTTCAAGAAACTGGCTCAACTGCAATAATGGGAAGTATAATGGCTTTAGTTACCATACCTAGGATAATTTTAGGTCCTTTTGCTGGAGTTATTGTAGATAGGTCAAATAGAAAACAATTAATAGTTTTAGGTGATATTGTTAGAGGTATTGGTATGATATTTGTTGCTTTTTCAGCAATAAATGGATCTTTAAAAATATGGATGGTAATGCTGATGGGTATTATTATGGGAATATGTTCATCTTTTTTTAATCCATCAATTCAATCAGTGCTTCCAGAACTTGTACCTAAGGATAAGTTAATTAAAGCCAATTCATCGTATCAAATGGCGACAACTGGTGCAGATATAATAGGCCAATCTATCGGTGGCTTTTTATATACAATAATTGGAGCACCAGTGATGTTTTTGATTAATGGAATATCATATTTATTTTCGGCTTTTAGTGAAGGTTTTATCTCTATTCCTAAGATAGAGAAGAAGAATGTACATATTACCTTTAAAGAAGATTTTATGGAAGGTATAAGATTTATATTTAAACTTAAGGGGCTTGTAAGAAGTCTCATTATGGCATTTTTTATAAATTTTTTAGGAGGAATGATTAGAGTATTAATTATACCTTGGTTTTTAGCAGAATCATCTTTAGGTATGACTAAATATGGTGTTTTAAATGGATTTCAAAGTATTGGATTTTTGATAGGAACTTTAATATTATCCATGGTTAATATTAAACCAAAGCACAAATATAAGATATATATTTTTTCTATATTAACTTTTATGGTTCTTAGAGGTTTAGGTGCATTTATTAATGAGTTTGTGTTCATAATCTTATTTTTCACTATTAGTTATGTATTCATGTTTGTATTTAACACTGTTGCAAATTCTACAATAATGCTTCTTACACCTTCAGATAAAAGAGGTAAGGTATTTGCTACTATTGGCACTTTAGCTATGGCTATTTCTCCTATTGGAAATTTTGTAGGAGGTGTGTTAGGTGAATTTATGAATCCAAGGCTTTTGATAATTGGTAGCACTATTGTAGGAATTGTTATTATATGTTTTATTGTTATAAATCCAGAAGTTAAAGCTTTTTTAAATTATGAGGTTGAAGACGTTGAAGTCAATGAATAGGAGTTAAGCACTTGATTTTATATTAGGTGCTTATTTTAATTTTTGTATTATTTAAAACCTCATGATAAAAATAGTATAAAAAAATAAAGAAGTGATATTGACACTACCTCTACCTAGGGATACTATATAGCGGTAGTGAGTAATACAGAATACTGGTATTACTAGATAGCGAAGAGATGAATTACTTGGAAAATATTACGGAAATGTTAAAAGGTGTCCTTGAAGGCTGCGTTCTTGAAATTATAAGTCATGAGGAAACATATGGTTATGAGATTATTAAGAGGCTGAATGCTCTAGGATTTTCAGATGTTGTAGATGGGACAGTTTATACAATCTTGGTACGACTTGAAAAAAATAAATTAGTGGAAACTAAAAAGAAGAAATCAGAAATGGGACCGCCACGAAAGTTTTTTAAACTTAATGATGCAGGACGTCAGGAATTAAGAAAGTTCTGGGAAAGGTGGGAATTTGTTTCATGGAAAATAAATCAATTAAAGGAGGAAAGATAATATACTTGATAATTTTATAAAATTGATAATTGGAGACTTAGATGAGAAGAGTGAATATAAACAAATGATTAAGAGGGTTGATAAATTGCCAAGAGATTACAATTATGCGTTTAAAAAAATTCGAAAGTATATGTACACTGTTGGTGCACCTGGAGATGACATGACAATATTTACAGATATGACTATGTTTACAGATTTAATAGATTTATTTGAATTAAGGGTGTCAGATGAAAGCTCAGCAATATTTAATAGAGTTGTTTGAGACTAGTTCATAAGATGGATTGCATGTTCTTTAAGTAACAGGCGAAGATGTTGCTGATTTTTGCGACGAGTTTTTACGTGATACGAAAAAATGGACTGACAATTACCGTAAAATTAATTCGTGATATGCAAAATAATTTTGGAAAAGGAAATAAAATATAATGAAAAAATATAAAAATGAAGAATTATCAAAGGCTTTAGAAGTTGTAGTTTCGACTATCTCTAATTGCGAAAAAATACATCCAAAATTTGAGGAGGGTAGTTCTCAACATACTCTGCTTAAAAATAGAATAAAGGCACTTTATATCTCAAAAGCATTAATAACTAATGAAGATATAAGTGATACATATACAAAAGAAGAACTTTTAAAAGCTATGCCGCCTGTTACTTCAATAATAAGCAAATGTGAAAAAGGACAAAGTAAGCTTGCTGAAGGCACATCTCATCATACACGTTTTAAAAAGATAATAGATGCAATGTATATTTCTAAAGAATTAATAGAAGAAGAGATTAGTAAAAGATAAGTAAATTTGCAAATTAAAAGAGCCCCAGGTGTGGATGTCCTTAGGGCTCTAACCTCAGTGAATAATAAATAATTATTCTAATTAATATATTCTACTACATAATGAAATTTCCTTCAAGAAATTTTTATTTATTTTATTTTTTCTATAGAAGTTTTTGCAAAAGAAGTGTTTACTATATCACCATAAACTGGATCTTTATCTAATTCCCCAGCTTCTTTCATAACTGTAATTAAATTATTTAAGCTCTCTTCTGTTAAAACAGGATCAGTAGACCAAGCATCTATAGACTTATATCTATCAACAACTGCAATTAAGTCATTTAAAGATAAGTCATCAAAGAATGGTTGCATGGCTTTTGCTATATCTTCACTAGATGCGCTTTGAACCCATTGTTGGCCTTTATATACAGCGTTTGTAAATCTTTGGATTAAATCTGCGTTATCATCCATGTAAGATTTAGTAGTTGAGTATGCTGTGTATGGTATTTCTCCAGAATCTTTACCTATTGAAGCTACAATATAACCTGTGCCTGCTTTTTCCATAGCAGTTCCTGTAGGTTCAAATACTGTTGTATAATCAGCTTCTCCACCAGCAAATGCTCCAGCCATAGCAGCAAAAGCAACGTCTGTTCTTACATTTACGTCTGCACTTGAATCATTTTCAGCGATTGTTAATCCGTTTTTCTTTAATACATATTCAAAGGTCATTAGAGGAACTCCACCTTTTCTTCCTCCAAGAATTTCGCTACCTTTTAAATCAGCATAACTAAAGTTTGGCATTTCTTCTCTAGCTACTAAGAAGCTACCATCTCTCTTAGTCAATTGAGCAAAGTTTACTGCATAGTCTTCATTGCCTTGGTTATAAACATATATTGAAGCTTCAGGTCCCATAAGACCAACTTGAGCTTCCCCGGAAATTAATGCAGCCATAGTTTTATCAGCACCGTTAGTGTTTATTAAGCTAACATCAATTCCTTCATCTTTAAAAAATCCGTTTGTAATTGCCGCATATTGTGGTGCATAAAAAACAGAGTGTGTAACTTCTGCAATAGTTATTTTATCAAGTTCTTTATCTTCTGAAGGTGTAGTTGTTGTGCTACATCCAGTAAGTAGCACAGCCCCTAATGCCATTGAGCTAATTACTGCAGTTAATTTTTTGAACATAATTGTACCCCCTCAAATAAAAATTACTTAAAGAAAATTAAAGAAAAAAACATATTAAGTATAGTATATATTATTTTTAAAATAGAAATATGTTACAAACTTATGGTGATAATATTATAACTAGTAACTTGAATGATAAAATAAATTAAAAAGCTGACAGAGTATGTCAGCTTTTCTTACAAGAATTTTTGAAAGTATGAGTTTTGTATTATTAGTTTTTAGTACATTCCGTTTTGTTGGTCATTCATTTTGTTGTTTTTGTTTGGACTTTGGTTTTGTACTGAAGCATTGTATTGACGAGCTTGGTTAGCTAAGTCATTTTGAGTAAAATTGCTTTGGTTAGATAGATTTGTTAAATACTCTGAAGATGATTCTGATTGCATAGATTGCATCCCTTGGCTAGCCTCGTTAGTCATAGTGTTTTGCATAGCTTCGTTTTGTAGAGGTTGATTCATCATTGCATTATTTTGCATAGATTGATTCATCATTGTTGAGTTTTGCATTTGTTGATTTTGTTGTGAATTTCTGCTTTTTTTCATATGTATTACCACCTTTCTTAGTTTCAATAATAGGTTGTGCAAATAGTTTAATATTAAACTGATTAAAATTTTCCTATTTTAACAAATTTATTAGTGCATGATTAAATAAAAAAGCGTTAAAACCAATTATTAAATTTATAAATTGATTTTAACGCATATAATAATTTACATTAACTTACATAATTTATTAGTAATTACAAACTATGTGATGTTGATTTATTATATAAATAACTATTATCTATATTTTTTATATAGTTTTTCAATGATGTTTACTATTTCATACATAATCCATGCACAAGCAGCTAAAACGAATACTCCCATCATTACTAAGTCAAGTTTGAATACTTGGCTTCCATATACAATAAGGTATCCTATACCATATCTAGAAACTAAGAATTCACCAACAATTACACCAACCCAAGCCATACCTATGTTGATTTTTGTTAGGTTTATTAAGTTTCCTATATTTGATGGTAAAATTAGTTTAAAAAGGATTTGAGTTTTTGTAGCTCCAAAGCTTCTAAGCATTTTTATTTTTTCTTCATCTACATTAATAAAATAGTTGTAAGCGGATAAAATCGTTACAACTATTGAAATTGCAATGGCAGTAACCACAATACCTCTTACTCCAGCACCTGCCCAAACTATTATTATTGGAGCTAGGGCAGTTTTAGGAAGAGCATTTAGTACAACTAAAAATGGATCTAGGATTTTAGATAATTTTTCTGACCACCATAGTGCTATGGCTACTAAAATACCAAGACCAGTTCCTATGACAAGACCTAAAACTGTTTCATATACTGATATGCCTATGTGTTTCATTAATTCTCCTGTTGTTAGATATTTAATGAATAACTCATAAATGGCACTTGGTTTACTAAATAAAAATGTATTAATTAAATTAAAGTGTGCTAAAGCTTCCCAAATTACTAGCATTCCTATTAAAAGAAGTATTTGATATAGTAAAATTTTTCTTTTATCTTTTTTTATTTGGTGCATATAATTTAAATAGCCCTCAGATGTTTTACTTAGTCTCATAAGTATCCAACTCCTTCCATAATATATCAAAGTACTTTTGGAAATCGGGAACTTTACGAGTTTTTAAAGGTGTTTTTTCTCCTTCAATGTCTAGTTTTATATTATAGATATTTTTCACTGTTGCAGGTCTTTTAGAAAGAATTGCAACGTTATCTGACATTGAAATTGCTTCTGCTTTGTGTTCTAAAGTGCAACTTTTGATTTATATTATTGGTGGGGTTTAGTGAATTTAATTCAGGATTAAAACCAATATAGTTAATTGTTAAAGTCTTGTTACTAGAAGACCATTCAACGGATTCTAGTATAGAATTTAATAATACTTTCTTTTTATCTATATCAGCATTATCGATTTCATCATTGAATCTATTTAGATTATTTATTAAAACATCTAAGTTTAAATTTGAATTGTTTATCTCTTGATTATGTTTATTTAAAGAATCAAGTTCAGATTTTAAATTTAATATTTCATTATTAAGTATTTCTATTTTTTCAATTATAAAAGATGAAGCAGAACTATCTGTGAATTTTGCTAGTTGCATTACTAAATTATCAACAAGTGTTTCTTTTTCTTTTATAGTTGAATTTAACGAGTTTATTTTTATGTCTACATCTTTATTATTTTGTTTGTTCATTAATTTGGATTTTTCGTATTGTTTTATCATAGATTCTACATTTACATTTTTTATGCTAGAAATTACTAATGGTTCAAGTTTATCAGACCTTATATTTCCGCAGTTACAAGCAGATTTACCTAGTGTTTTTTTCCTTCCACATATATAGTAAATTATAGTTCCAGTAGCTGAATTTTTATAGGACAGTCTCATACTTGAACCACATATTGAACATTTTAAGATACCTGAAAGTAGTGTATTTGGACCAGTTCCTACTCTAGGAGCCTTATCACTATTAACATCTAATAAGTGTTGAACTCTAAGCCAATCTTCTGAGGAGATAACTCCACAATGATTTGCAATAGCAGCAATAGGTTTACTACTATTTTTACCATAGGTTAGAATGCCGTGTTTATTATCTGGAGATCCAACTACATCAAAATCTTTGCTTTTTAAATAATTGAAAACATCTTCGCTTGCATTTACATATGCTGGATTTCTCAGTAAGATAGAAACGGAACTAGGGCAAAAACTACCATTATACGGACCTTTTATGCCATTTTCGTATAAATGTTTATGAAGTTTAGTTAAAGACCCTAATTTTAGATACTTGGAGAAAATATACTTAACAACTTCCATGCTGTCTTTATCAATTTCTAATTTATACATTTTACGTTGAGACATATTTTCATCAAAGTACGTTATACTTGAAGATTTGAAGCCATAGGGCGTACGTCCACCTAACCATCTTCCTGTTTTAGCTAATTCGTACATATTATCTCTAACACGCTCAGCAATTGTTTCACGCTCTAATTGAGCAAATACAGATGAAATATATAACATAGCTCTTCCCATGGGAGTTGATGTATCAAACTGTTCTTTGATAGATACAAAGCTTATATTTAACTTATTTAAATGTTCTATAAGAGAAGAAAAATCTGATACGTTTCTAGAAATTCTATCTAATCGATAACATACTAAGCAATCAAATTTTTTACTATTAGCATCACTTAATAATTTTTTAAACATTGGTCTATTTGTGTTCCCACCAGAATAACCTTCATCTTGATATACATATATATCATCTTTTGAAACAGAGTAGTTAGAGTTAATATAATCTTGACATAATTGTATTTGGTTTTCTATTGACTCTCCTTTACCTGTAAATACAGATTTACGAGAGTAGATAGCTATTTTCATTTATGACCTCCATTCTAAATTGTAGACATATATTATTATATAATAAATTTACATATTTTGTTAATTAATATTATTATGTGATGCACTTCAATAGAAGCGTAGATAACGATAGTAACAAGATACAGTTATATTGAATATGGTAGTATAAAAGGATTCACAGGGGGATTTTATGGGCATTAGAACAGAGGATATAAAAGTACGAGTAAATTATCCGCAACAATTCTATTGGGAAGAAGAAATTGAGAGAATAAAATCGAAGTGGATTTTGGATCAACAATTAGAAATGTATGGAGAGGAAAACTTATTAGAAGTATATCCAATATGGATCCGCATCAAAGAAATTGAATCAGATGATATTACATATGAAGAAGCTAAGAAAATTGCGATAGAAGAATATAAGAATAAATGAATTTAAAAAGCTGTAGCTATGTTTATTTAATATAAACTAGCTACAGCAATATATTATTAATTATTTAAATATAATATTTATATCATTTGTTGATGAATCCCATTCAATTTTACTTACAATAAGATTAATGAAATTTAATTTAGATTCTAAAGTTTCATTTTCTAGAAAATCATCAAAATTATTTAAATAATGGTTAATACGTTCACTAACAGAACTATTTACATCAGAGGAAATTGAAGTAATAGTAACAAAGTTTTTATTTAAATTATTTATTTCAAGTGAAAGAGTCTCCATTTTTTTTATTATAGTATTAATTATAGTTGAATCTGAAGTCATACTTAAGCTATTAGTAAGATTAGATAAACTTTTATTTTTTATTTCTATATTCTTTTTTAATAAAGAAATCTCTCCTGACGTAGTATCGAAGTTAGATTTAAATAAATTATCACTTCTGAATAATTCAATTAATGTTTTTAAATCTATTTTATTAATGTAATCTATTACTAGTCTATCTACATAATTTGCATTTAAATTAGAACATGAACAGGCCTTGGCACCGAAAGTCTTTTTTGAACCACATATATAATAACTATGTTGTTTTCCATTAGTATTAGGTTTTTTATAAGAAATTCTCATATTACTTCCACATAGTTTACATTTGAGTAAACCGGATAATAGTGATTTTTTACCTGTTTTTTCTCTAGGAAATTTAGTACTATTTGTTAACAGTATATTTTGTACTTCTAGCCAAGTATCGCCATTGATAATTCCATTATGCTTTGAAATTGTTGCAATTGGCTGTATTGAAGAGGTATTATTTTTACCGTATGTAAAAAAACCATGTATATAATCAGCATCACCAATAACATTCATATTTTTATTTTCTAAAAAGGATATAATATCAGGCGTAGATTTTGCATACAGTGGGTTTCTTAATATTTTACCAAGAGTACTCAAGTCAAGTATATTACCTTGAGGACCAGTAATAGAGTTTTCATATGCGTACTTTCTTACCTTAGTTAATGATCCCAATTTGATAAATTTATTGTAAAGAAGTTTAACAATCTCAGCTTGAACTTCATCCTCAACTAAATAGGATAATGTTCTATTATCTTTTATAACTTTATTAAACTTATAGCCAAATGGAGCTGGACCACCGAGCCAACGTCCACTTTTTGCTAACTCATACATATTGTCTTTAATTCTTTCTGATATACATTCGCGTTCAAATTGAGCAAAAACTGAATACATTCCTGCCATGGCTCTTCCGGTAATACTATCTAAATCAAAATCCTGTGAGATTGATTTGAATTGAATATTATAGGTATCCAATAAATCAAGTATAGAATAAAAATCACTTGTATTTCTACAGAGTCGATCTACCTTATAAACTAAAAGTATATCAATTTTACCATCTCTGATATCACTTAATAAATTTTGGTAAGCAGGTCGGGTATCATTTTTTCCAGTGTAACCATCATCATAATATATTTTAGTTTGTGTATAATTAAAATTATTTTCACAGTAACTTCTACATAAATCTATTTGATTTTTTATAGATTCACTTTGAGATACATGTTTTGACTTTCTAGCGTAAATTGCAACTCTCATAGTATAAAACTCCTTTATTTAATATATATGAGAGTGATATTTATTGATAATAAGTTTGTAGCTTTATGTTATTTATTTTATTATTTTGAAGAAATTTGTCAAGTGGAAAATTAAAGCTTGTATTTTATAAAAATATTATATAAGATATTAGCAAAGCTATTAATAAATTTAAAAATAATTATTGCTCTCTATATAAGGATTATAATAGAGAGGACGCAATATGAAAAATATAAAAATTAAACATGAGTATAGTACAAATGAAAGTAACAAATTAGAAGAACAAAAAATTAAATGGTTTATAGAATCATTAATTGAAAAATATTCACTAGAAGCAGTTGAAATTTCAATAAATAAAATAGATAAGAATATAAATAAAGTAGCCTTATGATATAAATTCATAAGGCTACTTTATTTACAAGAATATTTATACTTTAAGTTGTTAATTAATCCCTCAGTACCGCAATAGAATACTTCGCTCATACCAATAAATTCTTTTCGTGGAATAGTAGCATATATGCTATCTGTTACATTATCTACAACATTTACAATATTTTCATCGATATCAAGACTATAATTGAAAGAAGCAAATAATTTACACATAAGTTTTATTTTTATCATATCTACATCATCAAAAAACTGCTCTATTTGACTTTCTATCACTAAATTTGGATTTATATCTATATCTTCAGATGTAGGTATAGGTGGGAACGCAGAAGCAACATCTTCTACAGGTAAATTTAAGAAGCTACATATTTTACGTAGTGTTGCGACATTAGGTGTTCTTATAGAACGCTCGTATTGTGATATAGCTTGTTCTGATACACCTACCTTATTACCTAATTCTTTCATAGTTAGTCCTTTTCTTTTTCTATAACTACGAATTAGTTCTCCTGTATTCAAGTAAATCACCTCATTATTTTAATTTAAATACTTAAGTTAGATTATATATATAATTAATAAAATAATAAAGATATATTTAATTATTTCACAAAAATTTACGAAAAGTATTGACCAGAAGAGATAAATATAATAATATCTACTCAAGGTGTTTAGTTCTAAACTTATTGTTAAGTTGAGACTGAATAATAGATGAGTGATATTTATGTTTTGTAAGTTTATTTAGTAGCTTTTAAATTATAAAATATATAATTACCTATACTTTAATATGTTTTTATATAAAAAATATATTAAATATAGATACATCTTAAATTAATAAGCTGTAAGAAGCAGTTTACTAATATGATAAATATATATATTTCTATAAATCTGTATATATAAATATATATATTTACTAGAATTTTATAGTTAAGTACATAGGAGGATAACATGAGAATAGTATGTGCAGGAGATATTGGAAATGAAAATATCCAATTAATTACATCAACAGAAAAATTTATAATGAAAAATAAAATTGATGAAGGAAAATCTATAGATATTAACTTGGCAAAAGGAAACAACACGTTTAATGTGAAATTCAGAGAAAAAACGTATGTTGTTGGAGATTATGCAGAACAGGCTAGTAATAAGATGGAAGGAAAAAATACTGAAAAGCATCTAATTGGACTTTTGACTAGTTTTAGTACCATTATTGAAAGTGGATCTGAAATTGAAATAGTAGTTGGAGAAAGTTTAAATGCATATTTTAACCAAGAACATAAAAAAAGTATAAAGAAAAATTTTATAGGTGAACATACCATAGTAATAAATGGAAAAGAATATATATATCATATCAAGGATATTCATATATTACCTGAGAGCATAGGTCATAAATTGTTAAACTATCATCAATATATGAATAATAAAGTAAGTTACACAATTGACATGGGATCATCAACTATAAATTATGGTTACTATGAAGGACTGATACCGATAGAGAGTAAATCATCAGCATATACATTAGGAATGCATAATATTATATCGAATATAATAAAAAGTTTTTCTAGAAATGGGGGACCAGCTAATTGTAGTAACCAACAAGTGAAAGAATACATAGAGAATGGATGTAAAAACATAAAGCTAGGCAAAATTGTTGAAACTGAAATTAATAGACAGTTTGAAAAATTAGAGTCAATGTTAGAAGCGGATGGTGTAAAAATACTGGATATGGATGAAATAGAGTTTTGTGGTGGAGTAGCACTGACATTAAAAAAATATATAATAAGTAGATATAGTAATGCAATAATAGTTGAAGATCCTTTATGGAGTAATGTAAAAGGATACTTTAAGTTTGCACAACAAAAATTCAATAGATAGGATGTTTATAGGAGTTTAAAATATGGATAAATTAAATGATAAAAAATTAGGATTATATTTATCTTTTAAAAGAAATGAAATTGAATTATACGAAAAAATAAAAAGCACTAGCAATTATTCACAATTAATAAAAAAATTATTAAAATCATACTTTGATAATCAGTGTGAAGATAATATAAATTCTGAATATGAAAATACACTTAAATTAACTGTAGAGGATCTATGTAAAATAATATCTAGTGTTAATATATCTAATACTAATCCCATAATAGCAAAGTTAGATGTAGAAAAAAGCGATGAAAAGAGCAATGATGATAAAAATTATATACCTGAGGATATGCTAGCTGGTTTATAACTAGTTAGCATTATAATTACAAATAATGTTTTTTAATAGCTTTAATAAGCATACTAGAAAACTATTCATGGATGATATAGATAAGCATAATGTTTTAGCTTGGATAATATATCAAACGAATTATGATAAGTATGGATATAAAGAACTTAGCCGATATCAGTGTTATATTAGTTCGTCTATTATATCTAAATCAACAAAGATAAATATTACAAAGGCAAAAAGGCTATTAAAGGAATTAGAGATAGAAGGATATTTTGATTATCATTTTAAATCAAATGGAGGAAATAATAGGCCGAGTATAATTAATGTTAACTATAAATTATGGTGTGAATTAGAAAATGAACCGGTATATAACCCAGTAAAAAATCCAGTTATTAAAGATGCTATAAGCACTGAAAATGCTGGTAAAATAGTGTACTTTAAAAAAAGTAAAGAACTAGATTATGATCTAGAAAGTGAACACTTATCTAAAAATACATCTAAAAATATATATTATGAAATTAAAGAAAAATTTAACTCAACATGCCTTAAACTAGATAAAGTTAAAATGATAGGTAATGAAAGAGAAAGCGCCATACAAAAGTTATTAGATGTAGCTGATAATAACTTAAATATCATTTTTGAAGTATTTGAAATCGCTTCAGCATGCAAGTTTTTAAATGGTGAAAGTGATAGCGGATGGAGAGCTAATTTTGATTGGATAATTAACCTTGATAATTTCATTAAGATATATGAAGGCAAATACAATAATAAAGAAGAAGTCTATTCAAATAAAACAAAGAAATACGATGAATATGGATATGAAATAATTTAGCATAGAAAGGTATAAAATGACAATAATTAAGAATATAACGGATACAGAAGCGATAGAATCAACAATAAATGATATGGAGGAAGTAAGAATATCTCCTCATAGCATTGAAGTAGAACAAAGTATATTAGGTAGTATACTATTAAAACCAGTACTTATAGGAATAGGATCAAAAAGGATAAAATCAAATTATTTTTATAAGGCGGCTCATCAAATAATTTTTGAATGTATGATAGAATTATTTGAACGAAGCATACCTATAGATGTAATGACACTCACTCAAAGATTAAAAGAAAAGGGATATTTAGAGAATATAGGCGGTATTAGCTATTTAACTAGTTTAACGACAATTGTTCCAACGACAAGTAATTATAACTATTATATGGATATTATCATAGAGAAGTATACTAGAAGAGAAGGTATAAAGTTTATAAATTACGTTAAGGAATTGTTATATAGTGGCACGATAGAAGATATAGAGAAGGGGATAGTAGATTTTAAAAATATGATTTCAAATAGAAAAAATATTGAGGAATTATATATCGATGCATCCACAATCAAAAAAAGCAATGATCTTGGGGAATTTATATCCACAGGATTTAATACACTAGATTCGATGCTAGCAGGAGGATTTAGAGCTACGTCATTAACTATACTTACAGGAGAGCCTGGTAGTGGAAAAAGTACATTAATAAATCAAATATTAGCTGGAGCTATTTCTGATGGTCATAAAACATTTCTATATAGTGGTGAATTACCCAGCAATGACTTAATGAAATGGTTCAACGTAACAGTTGCTAATACATATCACGTAGTAGATAAAGTAGATAATAGAGGTCTTAGATATAAAGATGTTACGGATTACTGCTGGGATATTGTTGGAGAATGGACAAAAGAGAAGCTAATGATATACGGAGATGATTCAATAGCCAATAAAAATAATATACTTGCAACAATAGAACATTTAGTAAATAGTAAAAATATAAAATTATTTATTTTAGACAATTTAATGACATTTGATCTTGATGAATATGACAAGCAATATCAGCAACAAAAAAAACTATGCCTAGAATTGAAGGCATTAGCTAAGAAATATAGAGTATCTATAATATTAGTTGCACACCCTAAGAAGCCCTCAGGTTCAGAAAAACCAACAATTTATGATGTAGCAGGGGCTAGTGAAATAGTAGGAAGCGCAGATACTGTAATAAGAACCATGAGATCGGAAAATGAAGATAGTGACTCAGATTCTAGAATATTGTTACTAAAAAACAGATGGGGAGGGATAACAAATAGAGCTTTAACTGTTAAATTTGATTTTAATAGAAAAAGATTTTATAGTAATGAATACGAGAGAGAAAGAGATTACGGATACGATAAAAACAAACAATATGTACAAGTAGATATTGAATCACCATTTTAATAAATTAAAATGTACATTACAATAATTAAAGTTTAGATAGATCAAATAAACTCTAAATGGATTTAATCAAATATAAATCCACTTAGAGTTTGTTTTTATTAGAGGGTTCAAATATCAATTTAATATGGTAGAGAAGTACATTCATATAAATCTTCTAATTTTACATTAAAAGCGGTTGCAAAATATAATAATTCGTAGTCATATACTTCTCTCTTATGAGTTTCAATCCTAGCTAAGGATGCTTGATCTAAGCTAAGACCTAAAATGTTAAGTTTGGCAATTAAATCTCTCTGGCTTAAATTATTTAATTTTCGATATTTCTTTATGCTTCCCCCAACTAAATTTCTTTTATCCATATAAAAACTCCCTAACTTATAGTTTATTATATATAAAACCTATACTTGTATATATTTTTCTAGGTTTTATATATATGTATGATTTTACAATAATTACATATACTAATTGATGAGGTAACCTCATCAAAAACAAATTTTTGTAAAATAGGAGGATAATATGAGTGGTAAATATACCCCTGAGGTAAAAGATTGTTCTATATTTAAAGAAATAGCACACAATACAATTAATCCACTAGAAATAATAAGAGAAGCTGTAAGCAACTCAGATGATGCAAATGCAAATCAAATATATATATCAATAGATCGCAACTCAAACGGTCAATTAGTGATAAGCATCGAAGATAATGGAGAAGGTATGGGAGTAGATGAACTTCATAAGTTTTATAATCTAGGATTTTCAAACAAGAGCATAGACAAAATAGGAGAAAAAGGATTAGGAACTAAAACATTTTATAAAAGTGAAGAGATACATATAGAAACTTACAGTAAAGAAGGCATATTATATATATCTGACATGTATCAACCATGGAAAAAGCTAGAAAAAAATGAAATACCAGAATATGAAATTAGGGAGTGTGATGGAGAAGGAAAGAGAGGAACAAAAGTAATAATTACTGATTATAAAGTTGATAATCCAGAAGTTTTTTTCAATATAGACTCAATAAAAGATTATATACAATGGTTTACAATTGGAGGCAGTTTTAGAAATGTTTTTGCAAATAGAATTAATGTAAAACAACAAATAAACAATATAGACATAGTACCTCAAATAATAATTGATGATAAAATAAATACGAAATCAGAAGTTATTGTAGGAATGCACCAATTTGAAGAACCAAATGAGAATCCTATAGTGGATAGCAAGGATGCTATAATTAAGAAATCTGATGATTATGCAAGAGCATTTGGACCATTTAATAGAGAAACAAATATAAATGGAGAGTTTGTCTCTGTACAAATATATGGAATGATAAGTGGAAAGAATGCGAAAAAGAAAGTGTGTAATTTAAAGAAGGGAGAAACCTATAAAGATAGATTTGGAATATATTTATGTAAGGACTTTATAGCTTGTGTAAAAAAAGATAGCTTATTAAATACAGATGACTTTCATCATTATCATATAATGGCGAATTCTCAGAATTTCAAACTGACTTCGGATAGAAATAATATATCGAATATAGATGATGTTAAAGTAAAATGGGTTTTAGATGAAATAAAAGATGTTATAGAAAATCAAATAAAGCCAATTGCACTTAGAGAATATTTCAACATGATAAAGCGTGAAGAAGAGGAATATAAAGAAAGAATTAAATGCCATAAAACTAAAAATAAAATGAAAAAAATAGAAAAAAGTGAAGATTTAGCAATAGATGAATTAGCTATGGTTAAAGTGCCTCGTAATGAGTTTGAAACAGCATTATTATTAAGTTCTATACTATCAAATGTAGAATTTAGGGAATATATACCTGAGATAAAAAATATATTGTCATATTCATTGAAAACACCAACTGATATGATATGCTACAATAAAGATAATACTAAAGTCTTAGTTGAAGTTGAACTTAAATTAAGTAATTTTTTTACACATAAACATCCTATCGATACAGTTGATTATATTGTATGTTGGAACATAGACATAGATGAGCACAAAATACATAAGGTAAATGATAATAGTTGTATATTTATTAATGGAGAGCAGCGCAAATTTTTAACATTTGATGAAAAAGAATTAGAAGTGATAGAATTAAAATCTATAATAGATAAAATAAGTAAGTCAATACAATTTGTATAGAAATTATAAAATAAAGTCCTTAGATATACGTACATATCTAAGGGCTTATTATTTAGAAACTCAACTCAAGGTCATTATTACACATTCTATAAATCTGCATATTAAACGCATTAAAAGAACAGTCTGCATATTCTAACTTAAGAAAATAATCTTCATTTAAAATACTTTTAATTTCATCTTTAGCAAACTCTAAAGCATCAGCAAATTTTGAATAAAAATGCGTTTGTGTAGTAGGTATTATATGAATTTATAAAAAATAATTCTTTTGAAAACTAGTGATTTCAATGTATTTAAAAAGTTAACATGTTTTGGGGAAATATGGGGAGATGAACACAAAAATTAGTTTTTATAGGAGCATTTAACAATAAAGATTACGTAATAATTACTAGACTAAGTATATATCTTAGTAACAGCTTAGCAATTTGATAAGCAGTCATAGAACTCAAATATGGTTATTATAAATTTTATATAGTATAGAATAAAGTAGGAGGTGAAGAGATGAATTTGATAAGCAAAGCTAAATTTATAAATAATTTAAAGGAATCATATATAAATATACAAAGTATATCAGATCGTAGGCTAGATTATAAATATTTAGAATATAATTTGTTTATAATTTTGATGAAGCATAGAAAGGAACATGATTTTACAGAATTAGGTATTCCTAAAAAGCTAGAGATTAATATGTTGGAATTAGATGGTTACTACGATATATTAAAACAAACGCATGTAACTTTAAATGCAGAGTTATTTAGATTATATAGAAGTGGGTATTTTAAAGAGTCTGAGTTTATAGATTACGTAATAATTACACTTAATAGATACAAAAGTGGCACAGCTAAAATTGTTGATTTAGTTAATGAAACAAGAAAGATGAGATTAGATTATGAAAAAGGGCTTCAAGAATTAAAACAATATTAATAAAACACTGTAAAACAGCTAAAATTGTACAAGGATAAAATTCTATTGTAATATATAAATATAGATTTAATAACAAACAAAAATATCAATTTTATTACATCAGATATGAGAAGGGATCGATAAAGTGTATGATTTTAAATGGAGAATTTTTTAGTGAAAAAAAGAAAGAATATAGCGATAATACCTTAAAATGTATAACTACATCAGTTGAAAAATTAGATGAAATAGAAGATAGACCATTAATGCTATTAGGAAGAATACAAAGTGGTAAAACAAAATCGTTTATTGGTGTTATATCTTTAGCATTTGATAATGGATATGACTTATCAGTAGTTTTAACGAAAAACTCTAATGCACTTGCTAAACAAACAGTAGCTAGAATGAAACAAGAATTTGAAGCTTTTAGAGATGATGATATAGTAGAAATATTTGATATAATGTGCATGCCACCAAATATGTCAAAGTTCGAACTAGATAAAAAGATGATAATAGTAGTTAAAAAAGAAAAAAATAATCTACCAAAATTAATGAAGTTCATAGAAAAGTATTCACTTAATAAAAATAAGAAATGCTTAATTATAGATGATGAAGCAGATTTTTGTAGTATAGGTTACGATAAAAATAAAGACACTCAAGATTTTGATCTTAGAAAAATTGCATCACAAATAAATGATTTAAGATTACATCTGACATGTAGGTTTATACAAGTAACGGCTACACCATATTCTTTATATCTTCAACCTGATACCATAGACCTAGGAACAGATTTAGAAATAAAAGCTGTAAAACCAGCAGATACGGTTTTAGTACCACATGGAGAAGGTTATATAGGAGGGGATTACTATTTTAACAGAGAAAAGCATCCATTAGGAGATTATCTATTCCAAGCTATAGATGAAGATGAATTACAAATAATAAAAAGCAGTGATAGAAGAAGATTTAAAGAAGAAGAAGTATTAATAAGTAATAAAGTTGAAGGGCTAAGAACAGCAGTTATAAACTTTATCGTAGCAGGATGTATAAGGATAATACAAAATGGAGGAAATCCAAGAGGAAAGAAGAATAAATTTAGCTTTATAATTCATACAGAGATAGCTAAAGCTGCTCATAATAGACAAGAAAATATAATTTCAGAACTAATAGAAAAATTAGAAGAAGAAGCTAATAATGAAAGTAGTTTATTAAATAAATACATTTATGAAGGATATGATAACTTAATTGAATCTGTAGCTAAATATGGATTTATAACTCCGAGTAGAAAAGAAGTAAGAAAATATGTTATAAGAGCAATAAAAGACCAATGGCTAAGTAAAGTTATAGTTAACTCTGAAAATGATATAAATGCTTTGTTAGATGATGATGGGCAACTTAGGCTTAGGACGCCATTAAATATATTCATAGGAGGTCAGATACTAGATAGAGGAATAACAATATCAAACCTTATAGGATTTTACTATGGTAGATCTCCACAAAAAATGCAACAGGATACTGTATTACAGCACTCAAGAATGTATGGGTATAGAAGTAAAGAAGATCTAGCTGTAACTAGATTTTATACAACTAGGGATTTATATAATAGAATGTCCAATATAAATGATTTTGATTCAAAATTAAGAGAAGATTTTGAGCAAGGTAATTTTGAAAAAGGTGTAATATTTATAAGTAAAGATGAAAGAGGAAATATAATTCCATGTTCTCCTCAGAAAATAAGAATTAGTAATACTAAAGTATTAAAACCAGGAAAAACAGTGTGTCCGGTAGGTTTCCAAACAGGATATAAAACTTATATTAAAAAGGATATAGAAAAAATTGATCAAATTTTGAGAAGATATAATAATGGAGAGATAGCTGGTAAATTTAAAATAACAACAGAAGATGCTTGTGAAATAGTAAAGTTAATATATAATACGATAGAAATAGAAAGTGATAACTGTATTGATAAAGGTGCATTTACTTCGTTAATAAACTATTTAAGTTCAGATGAAGTAAATGTTTATTGTGGAGTAGATAGAAATATAAGTAGATTAAGAAAGACATCAAGATATTACTCAGATATGCCTTACAATAGAGATAATGATTTAAGGACGGCTAAGGAAATGGCTACTAAAAATCCGACTTTAATGTTAATGAAACAAAATGGTAAAGAGGAAAATGGGTGGAGAGGTGCTGAGTTTTATTGGCCAGTTTTAGTAACTCAAAATAAAATTAATACAGCAGTATATACATCTGAGATGCTATGTTAAATAAAAAATTTAATATAAATACAAAAGGGGGATTTATATTAAAATAATCATGAGTAATTTATAAGTAAAACCATAATATATTATAAGTAGACCTAAGTTATTGATTAGGTCTATTTCTAATATATTATCTTTTATAGAATGAGTAAAATATGATATATTAGAAATATATTTTCAAAATCAAGGAGCTGAAATAATTGAGTAAACAAAAGAAAATACCAACTGTTGGTCAGATGGTAATAGTACGTGGAAGACCAGCAATTGTAAAAGATATAACACCATCTAAAAATAGCACAAATGTAGAAATATTTCATGCTATAGATGTACAGTACATAGACGGATGGCTACATCCAGAAAAAGACCTATTAATATGGGAAAGAGAATACGAAGTAGAAATAGTACAAGGAAACATGCTTCCTAAAATAGATAATGAAGACTTTTCACCAGATGAACCAGAAAAACTAAAAGCATTTTTAAACTCATACAAATGGTCATCAGTAGCAAGAATAAACGCTACAGATGAAGATGTAAACCTAACAGCTCCATGGCAAAGCTCTGTGCAAATAGAAGACTATCAACTATACCCAGTACTTAAATCATTAGCAATGCCAAGAGTATCATTACTACTAGCAGATGACGTTGGACTAGGTAAAACTATAGAAGCTGGACTTATAGTATCAGAACTTATAGCTAGAAATAGAGTTAAAAGAGTTTTAGTAATATGCCCAGCATCTCTACAACTACAATGGAAAGAAGAATTAAAAGATAAATTCCATCTAGACTTTGAAGTAATAGATAGAAAGAAAACTTTCGATATACAAAGAACTATGGGAATAAACTCAAACCCATGGGCTATATATCCTAGAATAATAACATCTATGGACTACCTAAGACAGCCAGATGTACAACAAGCATTTAAAACAGCTACTCAATCTATGTCAGGAAACATAGAAGGAAAGCTACCATGGCAGATGCTTATAGTGGACGAAGCTCATAACTTTGCTCCATCGGGAATGGGAACTAACACCCAAAGGTATGAAATGTTAAGAGAACTTAGCCTAAACTTTGAACACAAACTATTCTTAACAGCAACACCTCACAACGGATATACACATTCATTTACAGGATTACTAGAGCTATTAGATCCTGTAAGATTTGAACAAAAGACAGAGCTAGAATCAAAAGACCACAGCCATATAGAAACGGTTATGGTTAGAAGATTAAAAAGAGATTTAAATACATCTAGAAACAAAAGATTCGTTAAACGATATGTAGAATCTATAGATATAAATTTAAATAAAGAAGAAAAAGAATTATTCGAAGCTTTAAGAGAATATAGAAGTGCAGGACAAAAACTTCTAGCTAAAAAAGAAAAAAGAGAAAAACACATAGGAGAGTTCTTATTTAAACTTCTTACCAAAAGACTTTTATCAGGAAGTTATGCTTTTGCATGTACATGGTGGCAACATGTTGCAGGGATGGATGAAACAGAATTATCAAGCTTCAATGAGCTAGAATACGCAAAAGATAGAGTTGATAACGCTATAGACGATGACATAGAAAAAGAACAAAGAGAAGAAGAAGCTGTAAGAAAGACAGGAGCATGGTTAACCCAATATAAAGAAGAACTAAAAGATGAAATAAAATTAGTGAGCAGTGTACTTACAAATATGGGATTAGGCAAAGAAAACATAAGAAAGGATGTCTCAACTTGGAGTAAATTCCAAAGTGAAAGTAAGTGGGAAAATCTTATGACCTGGATTAATACCAATTTAAAAGAAGGCAAAAACTTTAAAACTGACGAAAGAGTCATAATATTTACTGAATATAAACAAACCCTAGCATACTTAATAGAAAGGTTCAGAAAATCGGGAATACAAGAACCTGTTATAGATATGCTTTATGGTGGAATGACATCTGAAAAACGTCAGGAAATAAAAGAAAGGTTTAATGACTCTACAACACCATTAAAAATACTTTTAGCAACAGATGCTGCATCGGAAGGGGTAAACTTACAAACTGGATGTAGATATATATTCCATTATGATGTACCTTGGAATCCAATGAGAATGGAACAAAGAAACGGGCGTGTAGATAGACATGGGCAGTATAGAGATGTTTACATACATCACTTTAATAGTAAAGATGATGAAGATATGCAATTCTTAAGCAGAATAGTACAAAAAGTAGACCAAGTCAGAGAAGATTTAGGAAGTGTAGGACAAGTCCTAGATAGAATGATAGAAACACATTTTGATTCAGTTGAATCTAATATAAATGAAAATTTAGATGTAGATTTTGTTGGACAAACATATAAGTCTGATATGAAACAAAGAATTACTGATATTCAAAAAGATAGTAGTAAAGCGCTACAAAGGTTGACTGCTACAGAAATATCATTAGATTTAAATCCAAACAATGTAGCTGATATATTTAAATACGCATTACAAAGTAATGGAGGAGACTTAGAAGAAGTAAAAACACAAAATGGAACTGTATATAGGATAAATCCAATACCGCCAACTTGGAATGCAATAATAGATGAAACAATAAGAATAAAAAGTGGAAATCAAAAAGGAGCATTACCTAGAGTAGTATTTGATTCATCATACTTTGAAAAAGAAGTTAATGGATATAAAGTATATTCATACAGTGATGATATAGTACTTTTAAGACTTGGTCATCCATTAATACAAAAGGCCATATTAAATATGAAAAGAGCTCTATGGGAAGATACTAAGTTAAGAAGATGGACAGTTCAAAAAGGTAACTTACCACATGGTATAAATGAATTAATACAAGTAGATTTATTACTAGAAGTTACAAATAAATTAAGAGAAGTAATACATCAAGAAGTTATAACTTTAAATTATCAATGTGACGGAGATAATGTAATTGCTATAGATGATTCACTAAAACAATATGTAACGAACATACAAAAGCAAAAACTTACGTTAGATGAATTAGATAATACACTAGATGATATAAGAGATGAGTGGGATGAAATCAAATCTGATGTAAGAAAAGAAATACAAGCTTTTAGAGCTGAAAAAGAATCTTGGTTTAAACAAACACTAGAAGCTAAACTTAAAGAAGATAAAGAATTACAAAAACAGATATTTGATAAGAGGATAAAAGAACTTAAAGATGAAAAGTTAGAAAAAGCAAAAGAAAAAATATCAAAAGATTTACAAGCTCAAACTAAGGACCTACAAGAGCTTCAAATGAGTTTAATAGAAGATGTTGAAGGGAAAGTAAAAGAGCAAATAAAAAATCTAGAAGTTCAAAGAGATTTAATAATATCTAATAAACAAATAATGAAAGAAATACTAGAAAAAGAAAAAGAAAGAGTACTTACAAAAGTACTACCACAAAGATATAGCCTTAACAATATAGAAGTACATCCATTAGCGATAGAATATATAGTTAAAGGTTAGGAGGACTAAAATGGCAATTGAAAATATAAATGAAAGTATAAAGTGGTGGTCAGAACTAAAGCATGGGGGTATGTTAATATCTCCAGCATTAGTTGGTCAATACTTTGAAAATATAGATGAATTATCATTATATAAATATAACCTACTTAGAGATAAATATATATCTTTTGACTCAATAAGAAGTTCACAAAAAGATATTACAAAGATGGATACAGAAGTTATCAATAAATGGGTTGATTATATAATAAATATAATTTTACAACACAACCCAGATCATATAGTAAAAGGAAAGAATATAGATTCAAAGTATAAGCTAAAGACTATACTAGGGCAATCATTAAGTCCTGATAGAGTAATATTTTCTGATGCAACCAGAAAAAATCCTATATTATTAGTATCTATTCAAAAGTCAGAAAAACTAGGTGTAGGAAAAGATAGAAAAAGTTATACAGAATTTATAGAGTTACTAAGAGGAACTGGAGTAAAGTTAGGGCTTATAACAAATGGAGTTCAATTTAGGCTTTGTTATGCAGGTATAGATTACGATGCTTGGACAGAATGGGATGCAAGTATGTGGTTTATAGAATCTGAATGGAGAAAGCAACTAGATGGATTCATAGCACTACTGGGAAAAGACGGATTACAACTAGTAGAGGGCGAAAATACAAAGCTTAAAACTATAATAGAAGAATCTAGAAATAAGCAAAGCGAAATCTCAGATATACTAGGGCAACAAATACGTGAAGCTGTAGAAATACTAATAAACCAATTAGATAGTACAGTAAAAACATATCCGGAACTATTAGAAGCGATTACTAAGGAGATAGATGATACTGATAAAAGCGACCAACAAATAAACGGTGCTCTATATCAAGCTGCATCAAGGATAGTAATGCGTATGGTAGTACTTTTATTTGCAGAAGCAAGAAATTTACTTCCAAGAGACATAGTAGAATATAACCAAAGTTATGGAATAGAAGGTTTATTTGAACAATTAAAAATGGCACTTGCTTATGAAAGTAAGTTAAATATGAAAAATCAATATAGTGCATGGAGAAGAATAATATCTTTATTTAATTTAGTTCATGAAGGTAGTAACCATCAAACTATAAACCTTCAAGGCTATGGAGGAATATTGTTTGAAAGAGGAAATTTAAAAAATGAAGATGAGATTCTTCAATGTATAGCTATATTTGAAAATATAAACTTTAAACTAAATGATTATCAAGTATATGAATTACTTGAAAAAATTAAAGTGGGTAAGTTAAAAGTTAAGCAAGGTAACAAAAACGTATGGGTTAAAGGTCCTGTAGATTTTTCAGATTTAAGAACTGAATACATAGGAATAATGTATGAAGGATTACTTGATTACTCATTAAAAAGAGCTACAGAGCCACTTATAGTGGTTAATATAGGTAGTCAACCAATACTTCCATTAAGTCATCTAGAAGGTATGACTGACAAAGAAATAAAAGACTTAATGAAGAATCTTAAAAAAGATAGCAAAAGTGAATCACAAGATGCTGATGCTAACGAAGGTGATACAACTTCATCACAAGAAATAGATGAGGAAGATGGCTTATTAGATGAAGTCTATAAAAGAACTAAAGCATGGGGATTAAGAGTTGTTGAGTTAGAAAAGAAAGTAAAGAAAACAAAATCTATGGATGACTATACTTACAACAAAGCCTGTGAAAAAGAAGCAGATAAACTTGCAATAAAGATACTTCATGAAGGTGAATATTATATAGCTTCACAAGGAGGAACTAGAAAAGGGTCAGGAACATTCTATACAAAGCCTGGACTAGCAGTTCCAACTACACAAAGAACACTAAAGCCACTATTATATGATACAGATAGTGAAGGAAATGATATACCTAAAAAACCTAAAGAAATATTGACGGTAAAGGTGTGCGACCCTACATGTGGCTCGGGAGCATTTTTAGTATCAGCAACAGACTATATAACAGATGCTCTAACTAAATCTATATTATACTATGGAAGTTATACAAGTTATTATAATACCAAAACAAGGGTACTTCCATTTGGTAAAAGTTCAAAAGGTAACTTGGATGAAGAATTAATTTCAGTACCACCAGATGACCCTAAATTTGAAGAATACTTAAGAGCAAATCTTATGAGGCATGTTGTGGAAAGATGTATATATGGAGTAGATATAAATCCTATGGCAGTAGAATTAGCTAAGCTTGCTTTATGGATAAATACTATGAATACAGAACTTCCATTTACATTCTTAGACCATAAGATAAAGGTAGGAAACGGACTGGTTGGAACTTGGTTTGATCAATTTAAGCATTATCCTATACTTGCATGGAACAGAGAAGGTGGAGATAAAGAACACTCTAATGGAGTTCATTACAAAAAGGGTGAATGGACTAAGGCTTTAAAAGAGTTTATGGATAAAAAAGTTAAGCCTGATATGGTTAGATTCATAGAAAACTTAGAATGTAATAATCAAATAGGATTTGAGGCTAAAGAAGATATATCTAATAAAGAAATAGAAGATGCTTTAGAAAAAGCTATAGAAGCTTTAGATGAGTTTAATGATTTGCCAATGTCGGCTGCAGGTATGAGAGCAAAGGAAGAAGTTTATAAAAATAAGATACTTAATAATAAATCTATTAAACTTCTAAAAGAAGCTTTTGATGAGTGGTGTGCATTATGGTTTTGGCCAGCGGATGAATTAGATGAAGATGTTCCTATGCCTATGAATTTCCATAATATATCTGATAAAGCTAAGGAAAGAGTTAAGCGAATAGCTAGAGAGATAAAGTTTTTCCATTGGGAATTAGAGTTTCCTGATGTATTTGCAGGTAAAGATAGTGGATTTACAGTTATATTAGGAAATCCACCATGGGATATGGTGAATGCAAATTCAAAAGAATTTTTCTCTATGTATAATCCCATATATTCAACATACGGAAAACAAAGAGCAATGGAAGAGCAAAAGAAACTTTTTGAATTAGAAAACATTGAGAAAATATGGCTAAAAAATAATTTATATTTGAGAGCTATGAGTAATTGGGTATTTAATCTATCTAATCCATATAATATTAGATTAGATAGGGGGAAAAGAAATGAGGAATTGCATTCAATATGGCGAGATTCAAGACTTAATGGTGTGACTAACAGTGATAATAATTTGTATACTTATCAAGGTGCAGGAGACCCCAATAAATATAAGTTATTTTTAGAAAAATCGTTTTATATATTAAAAAAAGAAGGAAGATTAGGAATAATAGTTCCAGGAGGGGTGTATTCAGATAGTGGAACATCGGATATAAGGGAACTATTTTTAAGTAAATCAAAGTGGGAATGGTTATTTAGCTTCGAAAATAAGAAAAAGATATTCGATATACATTCATCATTTAAATTCTGTATAATAATATCTGAAAAAAGTAAGAGTAAAAATGAATATATAAACACAGCCTTTATGAGGAACAAAATAGAAGATTGGAATAATGCAGAAGATATATGTTTTAAATACCCAATAAAAATAGCTACAGAGTATAGTCCTCATAGTAAATCAATACTAGAAATAAATAATAAAAATGATATTGATATAGTAAATAAGATGTATAGTAATGGAAAAATATTAAGTACAAAAAATCAAGATGGGCAACAGATAACGGCTAAAAGAGAATTAAACATGACTGATGACTCTAAGTTATTTACTCGTGTAGAAGATATATTAAATTTATATAAAAAGAATGTGTATAGTCAATGGATAAGTGATAAAGATGAAATATTACTACCGTTATATCAAGGTGGTATGATAAATCAATTTGATTTTGCCTATAAGTCATGGGAATCTGGAACAGGTCTAAATGCTAAGTGGAGTGAAATATTAATAAACAAAAAAGAAATAAACCCTCAGTTTATAATAAAAAAAATAGATGCAGAGCAAAAATTAGGAACTAGCAAAAGTATAAAAATATTTTATAGAGCTATAGCAAGAAATACAGATACAAGGACAATGATATCAGCTATAACTCCACATTATCCTAGTGGAAATTCTTTAAATAAATTAGAAATACCGGATTCAAACGTAGAGGATAAACTTATATTAAGCCAAGTAATTAATAGTTTTTGCTTTGATTACATCCTACGCTTTAAGTGTGTAGGCACAAATCTAAATCCATTTATTCTTAAAGAAATGCCTATATTAGAAACGTTAAAATTTAAATACATTATAAATGAAATTATAAAATATAACGCATCTCTACAATTGAATCATAAAGTATTTGCAAAAGAATGGGTATGGTTAGTAGATAAATACACTAATATAAAGAGTAAAAGTTGGTATTCACTTTGGGTACAAACAGAGCATGAAAGGCTTAGAATTCGTTGCATACTAGATGCAGTAGTAGCAGAAATGTATGGACTAGATTATGAAGATTTAGCATGTATATTAAAAGATGACCCAACAGACCCTAAAGGATTTTGGAGAGTTGATAAAGACAAGCCAGTAAACATGAGACATACTACATTAACACTAGTAGCTTTCAAACGATTAAAAGAAATAGGAGTAGAAGCATTTTTAAAAGAAGAATGGCAACTACCAAAAGATGTAGCAGAAGCTATGGGACCAAGATTCTTAGATTGGCAACTAGAAAAGAGCGTAGAAGAAAGCTGGAAAGAATGTGAAGAACACGCTAGAGAATTCTTAGGAGATGAAGAATACGAAGAATTTATAAAAAACTTAGAATAATAAAGGGGAGATTGTAATGGCAAAAGGAATAAATCCTATAAGATTTGCAAATGAAGTTAATGAAAACTTTTTAAACTATCAATTAACAGCATTCCCTTTTACAGATGAAAACTTAAACAAACAAGCAAAAGACTTAATAAAAGGAGAGGGAACATCCTCTCCTATGATAAAAGGACCATTTGTCAGTTTAAGTAAATCATTTTTAGAAGGAATGACTATAAAAGAATTAGAGGAAGATGGAAAAGTACATCCTGCACTAGCAGGTGTAGCACCATTCCCTACACTATTTAAACATCAGGAGAAATCATTACTAAACATTCAACAAGATAAACACTGTTTAGTATCTACAGGTACAGGTTCAGGAAAAACAGAATCATTCATGTTACCTATAATAGATTATTGTTTAAAATTAAGAGACCAAGGGGCAAGAGAAGGCATAGTAGCAATCCTTGTTTATCCAATGAATGCACTTGCAAATGATCAATTAGACCGTCTAAGAGGGATGCTTGCAGGTTCTGGAGTTTCTTTTGGTATGTATGTAGGTAGTACTCCTGAAGATGAAAGCAAACTAGGTGGATATATGAGAATGTCTTCAAAAGAAGGTAAGAAGGATTACTATAAGCACAGAGAAGGAAATAGAGCTTCTGATATGATAATTTCTCCTTTTGAAGAAAGATTATCAGAAAAAGAAATGATAGAAAATCCACCTAGAATACTACTAACAAATGTTAACCAACTAGAGCTATTACTTACTAGAAAAAAAGATATATCAATGTTTGTTAATGCTCCACTTAAATACATCGTATTTGATGAAGTCCATACGTATAGTGGTGCTAAAGGTGCAGAGGTATCTTGTCTAGTAAGACGTTTAAAAGCATTCTGCAATAAAAGTGCTGATGAAGTTGTATGTATAGGAACATCAGCTACAATTGCAGACAAAGAGGATAAAGGAAATGTAGTTGGTAAGTTCGCTAGTAGATTCTTCGGGGTTAATGAAAAAGATGTTGTTTTAGTTAAAGAAGAATATAAAAATGAAAGCTTTGTTCAAGATAAATTAGTGCCTAGGAAAATTACTAATAAAATAGATAATTTACTAGATGAAACACTAAATGCTATAGAAGTAGAAGATGAAGCTAAAATAGAAGAAATATATAATACACTTACTAATAGTACTCTAGAAGGTCAAGGTGATATAAGAGCTAGATTATATGAAAACTTAAGAAGAAATGAATATGTATATAATTTAGTTAGAATATTAAGTCAACCAGAAAGTGTTGAGGAAACTATCAGTAAAATAAATAGAAGTATAAATAGAGATGCATGGAATATAGGTATAGAAGCTCAAATAGAACTTTTATGCTATCTAGCACTAGGAGCATTTGCAGAAAAAGAAGGTAATCCACTTCTTAGACCTAAGGTACATTATTTTGTAAAAGGTCTTGAGGGAGTAGTAACGGTATTTGAAAAACATGAAGATAATAAATTCTATCCTAAAATGTATATGAACATGGATGAAGCTATGGAAAGAAATAATATATTACCAACAGGGGCATTACCTACATTAGTGTGTGGTAACTGTGGTCAACATTATTTTGAAGGATACTATGAAAATTTAATAGTAGAAGATAAAGAAATCTTTGGTGGAGAAGCTGTAGAAGGAAATCGAATATGGTTATCTACATACGAAGGAATGGATAATGCAAATAGAGCAGTACTGACAGATAGTTTCTTTGTAGAAGAAAGTGATGATGAAGAATCTGCAGAGAAAGCTAAAGAAGTTTTAGCTAAGAAAAAACAACAACTATATATGTGTAGTGTCTGTGGAACTCTTCATAAACATAATGGAGATTGTAAAAATGATAAATGTAGATATGCAGGTCCATTAGTACCTATGTATATCATGAGCAAACTAGAAGGTGGAAAGCTATTCCAATGTGCAACTTGTGGTCATAGAGGTAGTAAGAAAAATGGAGAAGTAAAAAGAGAAGGTATAAGACCTTTATCTGCGACTACTGTATCTGATACTCACATATTATCTCAAAACATGATAAATGCATCAGAAGGAGAAACTCAAAAGCTAATAGTGTTTGCAGATAATAGACAAGATGCTGCTTTCCAAGCAGGATGGATGCAAGACCATACTAGAAGATATCGATTTAGACATTTAATATATGAATACTTACATGAGAAAAATAGTCCAGCTAGTATAGGTGATATATTAGAGCACCTTATGAATTTATTTACTAAAGACATGAGTTTAGCAAGAACATTGGCTCCAGAAGTATTTGATATGAAAAAACAAGAAGCTTACAGTAGTGGTTTAGAGGATTTACTAGAAACTTATCTACGTATAATAATAGTTAGAGAATTAGGAACTGCATATAAGCAAAGAGATAGTTTAGAAACCTGGGGTGTAGTTAAAGTATTATACTATGGAATTAATACTGATAGTGCATTCATAAAAACTTGGTCAAATAAACTGGATATAGAAGATGAAGAATTAGTAAATGGTATTAATTCATTATTAGATAAATTTAGAAGAGAAGGTTCACCACTTCTTTATGATGATAGTGAAGTATTTACTAGATACTGGAGAGAAGGAGATAGAGAAGTTCAAAGAGGATTTATACCTTTATTTAACTTCCCACCAAAAGGATTAGCAAAAAGAGCTGAAGGTCCAAAGAAGATGTATATGAAAGGATTTGAGGGTCCAAGCATAAAGCAGTTTATATCTAATTGGAAAGTAAATTCAAAATATGTATCTGAATTCGTAGATGAACTTTGGGAATTTTTAACTCAAGATATAGAAGTATTAAAAGAAGTTAGCTTAAAAGGTGGTAAGAATAATATTTTATCAGGTGTATATCAAATAGATTCTGCCAAAATAGGCTTAACTACGCAAATGGAGTTTTATAAATGTAATGTATGTCAAAGAGTTCACTCAAGACATATTCCAAATAATGCATGTACTGCTTATAGATGTCAAGGTAAGATAGAAAAAGGAGAGCCATCAAAGGAAAACTATAATGTAAATATGTTAAATAGTACTTTTAGTATGGTAGTTCCTAGAGAACACTCTGCACAAGTACCGGCTAAAGATAGAGAAATTATAGAAGATCAATTTAAATCCAATAAAGGTAATATAAACTGTCTTATAGCAACACCTACACTAGAAATGGGAGTTGATATAGGTGCTCTAGATATGGTTCTTATGAGAAATGTACCTCCTAAACCTTCTAACTATTGGCAAAGGGCAGGTAGAGCAGGTAGAAAGCATAGAATGGCGGTTGTATATACTTACTGTAGAAGAAGTGAGCATGATAGGTATTTCTTTGAAGACCCATTAAGAATGCTTGATGGAAAAATAGATCCACCAAAGTTTAACCTTAGAAACGAGATAATGATAAAGAAACATGTACATGCAACAGTTATATCTCAATTTATAAGAATGACACAACTACCTTCTTTCTATAATATTGATGAGAAGGAAGTTGAAAATATATTAGATATACTTAATGATAATATACCAAGCTTCATAAAGGAATATCTATTCTACAATGATTCTGAATATAGAGATGAACCATATAATGTAGCGAGCTTTAATACTATAATATTAAAATATAAACCAGTATTATTAGAAGAAATAAAGAAAGTGTTTAAGTTATATTGGCCAGAAGATGATAATTTTGTAGTATGTGATGAGCAATTAGAAAAGTACTTAGATGAAATGACTGAATCACTTCAAGAAGTTGTCAATAGACTTCATAAGAGGATGAAGTGGGCAGTTAATAAGCTTAGAGAACTTAGTACTGTAAAATTAAGAAAACTTCTTGAAAAAGAAGATGAGAAGCTAGAAATGAGATGTAAAAGCTATATTGATAAAATGAGAAGAGTTTCATTAGAAACATATACATTATCAGTACTAGCAGTTGAAGGATTCTTACCTGGATACGGTGTATTTGAAGGTAGTATAAGAGCTTACTTAAATAGAAATACAGCTAAAGGTATAAATGATTTAGAATTATCAAGAGCTACATCTATGGCAGTAAGAGAATTTGTTCCAGGAAATATGATATATGCAAATGGTAGTAGGTTTAAAACGACACTATATCATTTCCCAGCACAAAAAGAGCAATTTGTACCTGATGAATATGTTATAAATACTGAAAAAGGAATAATTAAAAACTCTGCTCATAAAAAAGATGTTAATAAAGGCTATGGTGATGAAAAAGCAGTAGGAATAGTAGGTGTTCCTATTTGTGATACTACAATATCATATGTATCTAGAATATCTGATGAAGAGGTCAATAGATTCCAATTGCCAGTAGTAGTTTTAGGTTACTTAAAGAAACCTCATAGAGGTATAAAGACTTATAAACTAGCAAATGGAAAAGAATTTAACCATAGATTTGGGCAACAAATTAGACTTGTAAATATAGGTCCAGCAGATAAGGTTCAAGACAAAAGGTTAGGGTACCCTATATGTACAGTGTGTGGAGCAACTAGGTCACCATATGCATCAGATAAAGATATAGCTAATTTTATGGAGATGCATGAAAAGACTTGTTCAAAGCCACCAAGTAATATAGTTTTATCTGCAGACTCAACTGTAGATGGATTACTATTTACAGGATTAGAAGAACAAGCTGATGCAGTAAATTTAGCAGAAGCTTTAAGAATAGGAGCTTCACTTACAATAGAAATGGAAGCTAATGACCTTCAATATTTAGTTATAGCAAATGATGATGATACATTTGATGTATTTTTATATGATTCAATGCCAGGAGGTTCTGGACTATTACAACAGATGATAGACAACTGGGTTGAAATGGTGCAAAGAGCTGTAACAAGTTTAAATCAATGTAGCGGAAGATGTGAAGCAAGCTGCTATGATTGTATGAAAACTTATAATAATGTATTTGTTCATAAATTATTAGATAGACAAAAAGCTGTTGAGCTATTGCTAAATTGGTTAATGCCACCTAACTTTGAAAAAGAATTACCACCAGTAGTTACATTAGAAGATGATAGGGCTAGTAAAGGAACTAATGCAGGAGAAGTTTCATTATTTAATATACTTAAGAAGGAAGGCTTCCCTGACTTTGAAGAGCAAAAGGTAATAAAGATAGGTGCTCCATATGATAGAACTTTACCAGATTTATATTATGAGGATGAAGATGATGATGTAAGAGTGGCAGTTTATTTAGATGGATTATCTAATGCTATACATGGTAATGAAAAACAAATAGCAATGGACAACATGATAAGAATGCAATTGGATGAGATGGAAATAGATGTTATAAGTATAGCTGTTAGTGATTTAAATGATCCCGAAGCTTTAAACAAGTCATTGAGAAAGATAGCAAGAAAGATACAGAGAAAAGATTTAGCAAAGAAATATAAATAGATATATGACTTGTAGATATTGTATAAAAACTGTGAAGAGTAAGAAGTGCTTATATAGAGTATTCTTACTCTTTTTAGTATTAAAAGGGAAATAAAGAGAATATTTAGATTATTAGAATATTTTAGTTAAAGATAGAATTATAAAAATGTCGAAATTTGCAAATATAAAATAACCGTTATATAATGATTTCATAAAATACATATTTAGCATAGGAGGAATATAATGATTATTGATAATAAATTATTTCATTATACATGTAAGCACAACTTACAGAGCATATTAAGTCAAGGCCAATTAAATCCAGATGTTTTAGGTGATATATACTTTGCACCAACATTATTAGATTGTAAAAAATTTGTACTAGGTTACTCGGAACTTAATAACATAGATGCATCACAATACATAATACTAGAAATAGATATATCGCATTCGGATATAGACATATCTAATTTAGAAGTATCATTTGACCATAATAAAAAATATTTTTATAATGCAGATGCCTTAGTATACAATGGTGTATTAAAAATAGATAATATAAAAATCCATGAGATGTAATAATAAATGTAAATTTAAAATGCTTTTTAGAGGTATAATACAAGGCAATTGTTATATATTGTTAACTTAGGCTACATGAAAAGGAGGGCTTTATGAAAGACGGTTTAGATTTATATGATTTTTTTATAACTAAAAAATACTCATGGTTGGATTTGGTAACAAAAGCTACTTTAAGCGAAACTTTTGATGAAACAATATTTTATCTATATTTAGCAGATAGTCCACTCGTAGAAACTCCGCTTAGTATGCCGATAAAAATGTTAAATGAGTACACTTTTAGACGTTGCGATAAATGCCCTTTATGGATTAACGGTAATGGTGATGATAGAGATTTCTATGGTATATGTATTTTAACTGGATATGAAACAAGGTATGATGGTGATTGTGGGAACTATAGATCTAAAGATTTAGAAGAAGGGTATTGTGAAGATGAAATAAATCCATTTAATATTCAAGAGATAATTAATCTTGTATCGAATAAGTGATATTAGTATATTACGAACAAAAAATAGCATGATATAATACATTTTAAGTATTGTATCACGCTATTTTGTTGTAAAAACTTATGTGATTTTAAGCGATAAAATAATTGATGCACCTCAAAAGTAAAAATGTTAAGCATATATTTAGGGGCTTAATTTTAGTCAGATATCCTATTTATTTTTGTTATAATATAATAAATACTAAAAATCGGAGGGGTAGCAGTGTTAAACGAAATAAAACTTGGTTGGATAGACTATTCAAAACAAGATCGAGATAAAGTAATGTCAGTACTACACATACTATCTGAGCCACAAGCAGTAGATGAACTAGGAGTAGGACAAATAAGAGATAGATTTGCAGATATATTATTCCCAGGTACATCCACAGTACAGACTAGAGCAAAATACTTTCTAATAGTACCGTACCTACTAATGGAACTAGAAAAAGATAAAAATCCAACACCTAAAAAAATGATGGACAAACTAAATGAACAAGAACTCTCCCTTATACCAATACTAAACAAAGAACACTCAGAGGGAGTAATAGGAAAACTATCAGGGCACAAACTAAAAAGAAAACCATCTAGTATCTATTGGAATGGAATACGTACCTTTGGACTATTTAAATACGATAAAATATCTTTAGGTGAATATATAAAAGCAGTGTGCTCACTAAAAAATCAAAAGGAAAAAATTAAGAAGTTGGGAAATGAAAATCTAGAAGAAGGAACATCTAAAGATGATATAGACGCACTAAATGGAGAGATAGTAAGCGAATTCTTTAGCTGTATACCACCAAAGAAAGATTGGATAGAAAACTTAGATATAGAACTTACTCTAGAAGAAGCAGAATACCTAAAAAGTAAAATAATAAAATCTAAAAAATCAAAGGACACATTACTATCATATCTGCTAAAAGAAGGCAAAGACAAAATAGAAGAAATAAATGACTTTGATGTAATAGGAGAGCTATTTGATTTACCAAAGGGTATAAAAGAAGACTATTATATGGCTAGAGATTTTTCAGATTTTATATACGGTGCTAATATTAGATACAATTATATACTATCTAAAGGAAACAATGAAGACATTGAAGAAGAATGGCTAAACTGGTATGAATCTGATTTTGTAAAATATAAATTTGAGCATTTTGATATATATGCAGTTATAAAAAGATTAGATATACGTAGTGGAAGTGTTGTGAGGTTTTTAAACCAATGGAAAGAAAAACTACTAAATGGAAATCTAGAAGAAATAGATAGATTAATCATAAGTAGAGAAGAAGAGATAAAAGGCAAACAAAGAGCCAAGTTAACTAATCCTAAACTAGCCTTTTATGGAGATAACAATATGGTTCGAGGCAGTAAGCTAGAGTATCGATTTACACCAGGTAGAAGACTTACAGTAGATATTTTTAGAGGAATAGAGGGAGAGCAAAATGATTAATCCATCAAAAGAAAGACATTCATATAGTGACTTATTAAAGCCACCAAGTGGGTATAAGGTTGATTTTGCAGTGGGGACTACTTATTCATTAGATTTAGAAGCTCTTATTGGAGTTCCAATAGCACTATGCTTATCAGAAGAAATGGAAGACACTTTTATTCAAAATCCTATTGCTGTGATAGAAGGTATAAGAAGGGCTTCTGATAGTTTTATGGTATTTTGTGAAGGGGGACAAATCAAAGTACCAGATAATTTAAATCACATATATTCACTTATGGAAGAGAGTGTGTATGAAGTAGCTTTATCTAATAATAAATCTTTTCACCCTAAGGTATGGGTAGTAAAATACACTAGTGAAAAAGAAGATTTGTATAGATTGATAGTCCTTAGCAGAAATCTTACCTTTGATAGAAGTTGGGATATGGTGGTATCTATTGAAGGAAGAGCATACAAGAAAAAGAATAAACAAAATAAGCCACTAAAAGATTTTATGGAGTTTTTAATTCCATATACAAATAATGAAGATAAAAAAGATAGATTAAAAGAGTTAATTTCAGAAATAGAGTATGTAAAATTTGAAACAAATAACAGGTACTACACAGATTTTAAGTTCCATCCAATAGGTATCAAAAACTATGATAAGGATAGTACTGAAATTTTTAATACTTACCATAATTTAATGATTATATCACCTTTTTTAAGTAAAAATGTAGTGCATGATTTGAATAATTTGGCATTGTCTTATGCACCTAAAACTTTGATAACTCGTAAATCAGAAATTCCAAAATTAGATAGTTACATATTAAATGAAATGGATGTGTATACCTTAAAAGATATAATTATTGATGGGGAAGAAAGTTTGAGCGAGGATGGAGAAGGTGAATATAAAAAGCAAGATATCCATGCAAAGTTTTACGCTAGAACTAAATACAGTGAGCATAATTTTTATATAGGCTCTGCTAACTGTTCTAATAATGCTTTTAATGGTAATGTTGAATTTATGATTAATTTAACTTATAAAAAACGTGGATTTAGAATAGATGATTTACTTGAAGATTTATTTGGAGATAAGGATAAAAATGAAAATCCATTTGAACAGGTTACTGAGATGCTACAAAAAGGTGAGGATAATGTTGATATACAAAATGAACTAGAAAAAGCAATCAAGCAATTATGTAGAACCAAAATAAAAGCAAGTGTAGTAGATGATGAAAATTGCTATAAAGTAATAGTTGAGGCAGAGTCTCTAAGAGCGGATATTAATTATTATATAAGTCTATTAGGACGAAACAAGTATGTGCTTATGGATAATGTGACTAATATTGATGAACTACATTTAATTGATCTTGGAAACTTTTATAAAATAAAAGTAGAAAAAAATGGTCAAAAGGTAGAGAGGGTAATAAAAATAATCACTGATAATATACCAGATGGTAGAGATAGTGAAATATACAAATCAATTATTAATAATGAATTTACTTTCTTAAAATATATTTCATTTATATTAGCGGATGATTTTCTAATAGAAACATTACAACAAATAGAAACAAAAAATAAAAATAACAATACATGGGAAAGATATGCTATGGATGGTCCTATACTATATGATAACATGCTAAAGTCAGTATCTAGGCAACCTGAAAAGATTGAAGATATAAATGAAATTATTAGTATGATAGATGATGATAGTATTGTTTCTAATGAATTTCTAGAGTTCTACAATATTGTTTTAGGTGCGAGTAGGAGGATGAGAAGATGATAGATTTACAAAATAGAGAGTCAGAAATAATCAAAGGTCTAAAAGATTTTCAACTTGCTACTGTAGAGAGAGTATCCTATTTATTTAATGAAGGCTATACAAGAGTACTTGTGGGGGATGAAGTAGGGCTAGGAAAAACTCATATAGCTAAAGGTACGATAGCTAAAATGGCTAGGCATTACAAAGAAGTACTGAACAAGGATTTGTTTAAGGCAATATACATTTGTTCAAATCAAAGTATAGCATCACAAAACATTAATAAACTTAGAATAGATAATAAAGTTTCTAGGGAGGGAGTATGGGATACTAGATTATCTATGCAGCATTTAAAAATCTATGAAAGTGACAATGATGAACAAGTAAAAGAAAATTATATTCAATTAATACCCCTAACACCAAGTACATCATTTAATATAATCAATGGATGTGGTAGCGTAAGTGAAAGGGCATTGACTTATGCAATATTAAAAAGGTATATGCCGTTAAATAGTGTATTAGATGGACTTGAACGTTTGCTAATAGATAGAGCACCAACAGCATGGCATGGTTGGGTAAAAGATTACTTTGAAGATAGAGTAGTAAATTGTAATTATAAAAGTAATTACCAATATATAGAAGATATAATAGATAAAGTAGACGAGTACTTTCAGCATAATAATGAATTACTAGAAGAGCTTAAAAAGTTGTGTTACAATGTACAGCATTATCCTAATATAAAACATGATGGAACTACAAAGATGATTCAAAATCTAAGGACTATGATGGCTTTTATAAGTGTTGATTTGATGAATCCTGATTTGGTTATTATGGACGAGTTTCAAAGGTTTAATGAGATAATTGATATAAAAGGGGAAAGTGAAACTGCAATTCTTGCCAGGAAGTTTTTTAATAATAGTAATGATATAAAAACTAAGGTACTACTATTATCTGCAACTCCTTACAAGCTATACTCAACACTTGAAGAAATAAATGAGAGTGGAGAAGATGAGCATTATAAAGAGTTTATGAGGGTAATGGATTTTATATTTTATGATAATGAAGAGCTAAGAACATCATTTAAACAAGTATGGAAAGATTACTCAACTACACTACAGGAAGCTACTAATGAAAACTTTGCCACCCTTATATTGAAGAAAAATAAAGCGGAGGAATATCTATATAAAGGTATATGTAGAACAGAAAGAATGCTTATAAAAGGAGCAAATGACATAATAGACCTAGATATATCTAAACACAAAGCAAGTATTAGTGAGTATGATATAATCTCATATACTCAAATGGACAATATTATAAATAATATTGATTTAAAATACCATGTACCAGTGGAATATATAAAATCAGCTCCATACATTATGTCATATATGAATACTTATAAGCTTAAGGAAAAAATATTTAACTACTTTAAAAACAATCCTAAAGAAGCATCAATGGCTAAGGGAGATAAAATATGGTTAAATGCAAACAAAATCAATAAGTATGATGAAATATCTATGGGAAATGGAAGACTAGAAAAAATTAGACAAATTAGCATTCCTAAAAATGCAGAACGCTTACTATGGATACCACCATCTAGACCATATTATGCACTAGGTGGTCCATTTAAAGGGAATGAGGAATTTTCTAAAACTTTGATTTTTTCTGCATGGGAGATGGTACCCAGATCAATAGCTACGTTGATTTCTTACGAAGCAGAAAGGATGACTGTAGGTAAGTTAGTAAAAAGTACACCTAATGAAAAAAGAGAAAGAAGAGGTTATTTTAACACTAAAAATAGATTCCCTGCACCTAGAATAAAATATAATATAGGTAATTCATTAAGTTTATTATACCCAAGTATAACTCTTGCTAAATTGTTTGATTCACTAGATGTTATAAATAGAAAATTAACCTTAAAAGATATTAAAAAGGAAATAGAAAACAACATCTCGGTACTTTTAGAAAAAATAAGTAGTGAAATAAATATAAACAACAAAACCGTTGATAGAAGCTGGTATTATATAGCACCTTTATTATTTGATTTGGAAGAAGAATCAGTAGGAGAATTTTTAAATAATATAAATTTAATAGAGAATAGAGAAGATGAAAATAATGATGTAGATAAAAGTGCCTTAGCTAAAAACTTTGAAGAGCTAAAAGAAGTATATTTTAATAAAGATAATATAACTTTAGGTAAAATGCCTAATGACCTTAAAATAGTTTTAGCTAACATGGTACTAGGCTCACCATCAGTAGCCGCACTTAGATTACTTAAGAATAATAGTAAAGAGTCTCTAATTAATGCTGTAAGAATAGGTAAAACAATATCTGATAGATTTAACACACAAGAAGCTACTTCAATTGTAGAACTTCAATATGGAAAACGAAGTGATGATACACACTGGAAGAATGTATTAAAGTATTGTGTAGATGGAAACATACAAGCAATGTTAGATGAATATACACATATGTTAGAAGAATCAAATGATATGAACAGTAAAAATTTAGAAAACAGGAATAATATTCTTACAGATATAATATGTAAAAATTTAAAAAGTCACTCGGCTAGTTATAATATAGATACATATGAAAGTTTTGTGAATAGAGTAAATGGAGATACTTCAGATAAAGCAAAAAAAATGAGATCTGGATATGCAGCTGGTTTTTATGATACTAAAAAAGAAGATGGAAAAGTACAACGTAAGGATAGTTTAAGACATAGTTTCAACTCACCATTTAGACCATTCGTACTAGCATCCACATCAATTGGACAAGAAGGATTAGATTTTCATTACTATTGCAGGAAGATAGTTCATTGGAATCTACCATCTAATCCTATTGATTTAGAGCAAAGAGAAGGTAGAATAAACAGGTATAAGTGCTTGGCTATTAGACAGAATATAGCTAAAAAATATGGTGATATTAGGTTTGAGAGTGATATTTGGAATGAAATGTTTGAAGTAGCTAGTAATAATGAGAGAGATCATGGAACTTGTGAGTTAGTTCCATTTTGGTGCTTGCCAAGAGTGGATGGTCCTAGGATTGAGAGGATAGTTCCGTATTATCCTTTTAGTAAAGATATGGTTAAGTATGATAGGCTTATTAAGATATTATCATTGTATAGGCTAAGTCTAGGGCAAACAAGACAACAGGAGCTGATCGAGTATTTATTTAGCAATGGCATAGATGGAATTTATTTAGAAGATTTATTTATGAACTTGAGTCCAATATATAAATACTCTTATTTTTTATCAAAACAGGAATAGTTATATATAAGTAACTTTTGTTATAATAAAAAACACAGTAAATCAATTATTAAGAAGATTTACTGTGTTTTTTATGTTAAACGAGACTGTGAAACTAATTGAAGGCAGTATTTTTATTATATAGTACAATTTCTTCTTTTCTTATTTTAAATTCTAAAGTGAAAGGTAAATTAGCTCTATTATAAAACTCAGAACTCTTATATAAAAGCATATCTACTGGAATGTTTGTAGCCTTTGTAATCGATCCTCTTATTTTTACAACCAAATCTCTTTTACGAGACTCATAATCATTTGTTATTATACACAAATCTATATCGCTTGATTTATTTGGAGTTCCATAAGCATAGGATCCAAATAAGTATATCTCACTTATGGGAGCATCTTGATTTATTTTAGAAATGATATTATTTATTTCTTGATGTATTGTCATTTAATAAAATATCTCCTTTTAATAATAAGTTCATTATCTATTAATATATTATAACTTATTTTATCTATAAACTATAATTCACTTTTGCTATATCAAATAAAATTCTATTAAAATATTATAATAATTTAGAAATAATTAGTTCAAAGTGAATAATACCCTTTTATGTAGTTATAGATTTATATTAGGAATCTATAATAATAGAACAGGTGAATAATACCCTATAATATGTATTATCGGGTAAAAGTACTAAGAAGGAGTATTTTATGGCAAAAAGGAAGATTCCAGAGTTTTTAACAGAGCAGGAACAAGGGCAGTTGATAAGTGTTTTTAACATAAGATATTTTAACTCATTTAAAAATCGTACTATGATTAAATTATTTTTAGCTTCAGGACTGAGATTATCTGAGATGATTAATCTCAGATGGAAAGATATTAATTTAATGACAGGTCAATTAAAGGTTGTAGAAGGTAAAGGAGCAAAAGACAGAATTCTTTGGATTTCTGAAAGTATTGTAGAAGAGTTAAGAGTATGGAAAGAAAGACAAGTTGAAAAGTTAGGTATATGTGAACATGTATTTACTACAAGTAGCAAGAATAAGTTAGATGATAGGAATGTAAGACGAATGGTGGCTGAGTATTCGGAAAAAGCAGGTATAACTAAAAATGTAAGCCCTCATACGTTTAGACACACATTTGCTTCAGATTTATTAAGAGCTACTAAAAATATAAGATTAGTACAAAAAGCTTTAGGTCATGAAGATTTAAGTACTACGATGATTTATACTCATATTGCTGATGAGGAATTTGAAGATGCTTTAAAGAAATTAAGAAATTAAATAAAAAATAAAGTAGATATCTAAAATTGATTAGTAATTTTAAGATATCTACTTTATTTGTATATAATTTAATTAATATATTCTAAAACTATTATCGAGAAATTAATTTTTTACCATTGATGAATGTGGATGATATTTGATTAGGAGTAGTGATTTCTAATCCAGGGACACCATCAGCAACTAAGAAATCAGCATTCATACCAATATCAAGCTTTCCAACAGTTTCCTCCAAACCAAGTATTCTGGCAGGATTAGTAGTTAATAAAGAAAGACATATATTCTCATCGAATCCATTTTCAAATAATAATTTCATAGATGGTTGAGCAAGAAGCATTAATACATCAGATCCATATAGATTATTCTCATCTAAATTTAAATGAGGAGCTGGAGGTAAATATGCATCAGTTGCAATTGATACCTCAATACCTTCTTTTACTAAATTTAATATATCATAAGGCAAATTAGGTGTAAGGTGTGTACCACCTAAAGGTGTTGCTACGATAGAAGTATTATTAGCCTTTGCTCTTATTATTTGTTCATCAGTAATACTATGAGCATGATGAAGAACATCTATACCACATTTAAGTGCTAGATTAATTCCTTCTTCCCCAGCTACATGAGCTCCAATTTTTTTGCCTTTCTCATGAAAAATATTCACTATAGATTTAAGTTCTGCTTCGTTAAAAACAAGCTCTCCTGCTCTAGGAACAGAAGAAAGAGGTAGGTTAGCAGGTGTAGCATTAATAAATATATTTTCACCTGGAAATTCATTTTTATCAGCTATTAAAGACACTTCTTTAACATCGGATAACATATTTTTAGTAACTTGCTCACTCTCATGTAAGCAAGTATAACTAGACAAATCATTTGTTCCTATGGTAATACTATTTAATGAGAATTTTACTCTTAAAGGTGAGTCTTTAGCAAGTTTTATATAATCATCTATAGAAATACTACAGATAGGGCTTCCGCAAATTTGTTCTCCTATGCATGTTATACCAGATAAAAGTGCATTAAATAATAACATTCGTCCAGCTTCTAGATAGGTTTCTTTTGTAACAGGATAAAGTGACCCCGCAGCATACTCTAACAAATGACAGTGACAGTCAATTAAAGAAGGTGTAATTACTTTTTCACCGTAGTCATACACAGGTATATTATTAAGATCATTTTTTAACTCTTTATAAGTTCCTACATTTTCAATCTTTCCATCATTTATAATAATTACGCCATCTTCAATAGTTCCTTTTTCAGATAAAGTAATTATTTTCTTAGCACGACAGGCAAATATATTATCTTTCATTAAAATCACCCCACTATAAATGGAGTAAGTCCATATGCTAATATAGTAGCAGTTACTACTCTAATTAAACATCCTAATACTGCAGCATTTAAAGCTTCTTTCTCTGTTAAATCTGTTGATTCAGCCCAGGTAACAGGTACTTGACCTAGAATTACAGATAGTGGTAATCCAGAGTTTGCAAGCACAAAACCTCCAACTACTAAGCGAGGGTCAATTTGACCAACTAAATTAGCTATTTGTGACATTGCTAAAGTTGGGCTTACTAAAAAAGAAACTATACCACTTGATGGTTCAATTCCTAAAACTGATAAAATAGATCCCATATAATATTGAATTTGGCTCCATAGTCCAAGGAAATCTAAAACTCCAATTATAGAAAATACTACAGCTACAGCAGGTATTATTACTAACAATAATAGATGCATACCTTCAGCTCCTGAATCAAAGAGTACCTTCATAATAGGGGTATTAGGTGTAAATCGAGGAAGTTCTTGTAATTCAACACCTTTAGTATTTCTATATATAGTTTTTGATAAGATAAAAGGTACAATAATAAGAGGTAAAAATATAGATAGAATAACAAGTGGTAAACTATTAATTTTAAATACACTAAGAGTAATGATTCCAAGTACAAAGGTAGCAAAAGATTGAGGGTTTTGTATCATAGTTGCTACTGCAATCTTTTGTTCTGATTTTGTTGCGTTTGCTTTAACAAGTACAGGTCCAGCAACTTTTCCTGAGGCGTTAATATCACCTAATATATTGTATATACTTGGTATAACAACTGAAGGGTTTATATTTAGTATTTTCATTATAGGTAAGAATAGGCGAATTAGTGCATCTGTAAAACCAAAGCGCTCTAGTATACGTCCTACAATTACACTTACAACTATGGCTATTCCAACATCACTTGTTAGAAATACATCTACAACTATTGGGAATACTTGAGCTGTAATAGAGTTAAAAAGATTAGATAAGCTATCTGGTGAAAAAATAAGAGCTAAAAGGCTTGAAATAACAAGGATTAGACCTACTATTTCAATTTTAGTCCACTTCTTACGGTTAACTTCTTTCATTGAGATTATCCCCCTTTGGAAAAATTATAGATTTTATATTATTTATATTATATGTTTAAGAATTGTATTGGTTAATATATAGTGATACCATTATATAAATTAAAAATATAATGTGATGGAGGTGTATGTAGGATGGTAAAAGATAATCATATAAAATTTTATATATTAATGGAAGTTTTAAAACAGTATTCAGACGAAGAAAATATTTTATCTAAAAAAGATATTGATAGATATATGAAAGAAAAAGGATATGAGCCAATTGGAGACAAGAGAACGGTAGATAGATATATACAAGACTTAATAAAATTAGGACTAGATATAGAGATTGTAGAAAAAAACAATAATTATAAAGGGTACTATATGATAAGTCATGAATTTGAGCCATATGAGTTAAGAATATTAGCAGATTGTATATATGCGAGTAAATTTATAACTAAAAAGAAAAGTGAAGAAATTATAAATAAGTTATGTAAACTTAACACTATATATAATAAATATGGTATAAGAAAGTATGCTTATATAGACGATAGATCGAAAGCTATAAATGAAGAGATTTTCTATAATGTAGACAAGATTGATCGGGCAATAAGTGAAGGTAAGAAAATATCATTTAATTATTATACATATGATGAAAGAAAGCAACTTGTAGCTAAATTGGATAATGAAAATAACATTAAAGTCTATAATGTAAATCCAGTAACAATGATATTGCAAAGAGATAAGTATTACTTAATAGGTGAAGGCAATAGTAGATCAGGTGTCTTAACTAACTATAGAATAGATAAAATAAAAAATATAAATATTCTTTTAGATGAAATTGATGATTTAAGTCATATAGAAGAATGTAAAAACAAGTTTAATCCAGTTGATTATACTAAGAAGTCATTTAAAATGTATTCTGGTAAAGAAACGAGTGAAATAGTATTAGAAAGTAACAAAGGATTATTAAGTATATTTATAGATGAATTAGGAGATGACGTATATATAGAAAAGCTAGGAGACGACTTATATAAGGTGAAGTTTGAAGCAAAGGTAAGTCAAGGTATTACTAAATGGATATTACAGCTAGGGCATAATGTAAAAGTTATTTACCCGGAAATTTTAATAAAAAATATTAAAGAAGAGATAGATAAGATAAATAATCTATATGGACAATAAGGTATGCATAAATATGCATACCTTATTGTTGTAGAATGTATAAATAATGTATACACTTACTTATATAACGTAATATATAATGGCATATTAGCCTAATTGTAAAATAAATGAAATATGGAGGTTAGAATGAGAGTATTACATACAGGGGACTGGCATTTAGGTAAAAATCTAGATGGAGCCAGCAGAATGGATGAACAAGAACAATTTCTAGAAGATTTTATAGGTATAGTAGAAGAAAATGATATAGATTTAGTAATAATTGCAGGAGATATATATGATACGAGTAATCCACCAGCAAGAGCAGAAAAGATGTTTTATAACACACTAAAGAATATTTCAAAAAATGGAGAAAGATTAACGTTAGTAGTATCAGGAAATCATGATAACCCAGAAAGAATATTAGCAGCTGGGCCACTTGCAATGGACCATGGAATAATAATGGTAGGAACACCAAAGACAGTTGTGTCAGTAGGAGACTATGGGAAACATAAAGTATTAAATTCTGGAGAAGGGTTTATAGAAATAGAAATAAATAAAGAAAAGGCAGTAATATTAACAGTACCTTATCCTAGTGAAAAAAGATTAAATGAAGTGTTATACACAGAAATGGATAATGACGAAGACAAGTTAAAAACATATAGTGATAGAATACATACATTATTTGATAAGTTAAAAGAAAACTATAGGGAAGATACTATAAACTTGGTAGTATCTCACTTGTATACAATGGGAAGTGTAGAAGGTGGATCAGAGCGAAGCATTCAATTAGGAGGAAGCTTTATAGTAAATGGAAGTTGCTTTCCAAAAGAAGCACAATATATAGCACTTGGGCATGTTCATAAGCCACAAATAGTACCAGGAACAGAAAAGAGAGCAAGATACTCTGGATCTCCTATTCATTACAATAAAAAAGAGATAAGTTACGATAAAAAATGCTTTATAGTAGATATACATCCAAAAGAAGAGTGTAAGATAGAAGAAATACCACTAAAAGTATATAAACCTATAGAAATATGGAAATGTGATGGTATAGAAAATGCAATACAAAAATGTGAAGAAAATAAAGATAGTAATTGTTGGGTGTACATAGAAGTAAGTACTGATAGATATATAAGAGAAGATGAAATAAAGAAAATGAAAGAATTAAAGAATGATATATTAGAAATTACTCCTAAAATAATAGGCAATGATGAAGAAGAAAATACAAGTGAGAGTATGTCACAAAAGTCATTTGAAGAATTATTTAGAGACTTTTATAAAAAAGAAAGAAGTGTAGAAGTACAGCAAGAAGTAGTAGATGTATTGTTATCGATATTAGGGGAGTGTGATATAGATGAGACCAATTAAGCTAAAGGTAAAAGGACTAAATAGTTTTATAGATGAACAAGAAATTGATTTTGAAGAACTTACAAGTAGAGGATTGTTTGGTATATTTGGACCAACAGGAAGTGGAAAGTCTACAGTACTAGATGGTATAACATTGGCTTTATACGGAAAGATAGCTAGAAAAAGCTCAAACTATATAAACTCTAATTGTGATAGAGCAAGTATAGTTTTTGAATTTGAAATATTAGGAGCAACTAAACGTAGATATATTGTGGAAAGAGGATTCAAAAGAAATAAAAATGGAGGAATAGATACATCGGGAGCTAAAATTACTGATATAACAAATGAAAAAGAAATACTTGCAGATAAATCAACTTTAGTTACGAAACAATGTGAAGATATAATAGGATTAAATATAGATGACTTTACAAGAACGGTAGTATTACCACAAGGTAAATTTAGTGAATTTTTAAGATTAGAAGGTAAAGATAGAAGAGAGATGTTAGAAAGACTTTTTAATCTTAAAGAGTATGGAGACGAATTATCACAGAAGCTATCAAAGGAAATATCTAAAGAAAAAAATAAGCATACATCACTACTGGGTCAACTAAAAGGCTATGAAGAAATAAATGAAGAGTACTTAAAAGAAAAATCTAAGAAAGCTAAAGAAGCTAATGAAAGTTTAAATAAAGCTAAAGATGAGCTAAAAACCATAGAAAAAACTTTTAAACAAAGTGAAGAAGTATGGAATTTACAATTAGAGCTACAAGGACACAAAGATGAAGAAAATAAATTGAAGTTAAACGAAGATGATATAAGGCAAAAAGATGGAAAAGTAATGCTAGGAGAAAGGGCATTAAAAGTAAGTCCGTATATAGATTCTTATGAAAATATATTAAAAGAAAATAAACTTAATGAAGAAGTTTTAGAAAATTTAACTAAAGACTTAGATAAATTAAAAGTTAAAAAAGAAGAAATTGAAAAAAAGCTAGATGTAATAACAAATAAAAAAGATACAGAAATACCAAAGTTAAAAATAAAAGAACAAAGAATAAAAGATGCTATAGAAGATAAAAAAGCATTAGATATAATAATGGCTGAAATTAATAGTGGAACAGATGAAATTAAGGAACTAGAAAATAGACGTAATTCAGATGATATTAAGTTAAAAGAAAATAATGAAAAAATAATTTTAGCAACTAATGAGTTGCAATCAAAAGAGCAAAAATATGAAAATCTTAAAATCGAAGATGGATTAAAAGAAAAAGTTCAACAAGGATTATTACTAAATCAAAAATATAAATCAATTTCTAAAATAGTTAAAGAGTATGAAAATAAAATAGGCAATATAAATAAAGAACTAGAAAACTTAAAACAAGAAAGTATTGAATTAAAAGTAGTAAAAGATGAAAAACAAAAACTTCTAAGTGATAAAAATAGTGAATTAGAAGAACTACTTAAAAATAGTCCAGGGGAATCAAGAGACTTATTAAATTTACAGGCGAAATTAAATATAGTTAAAGAGAATTGGGCAAGGTTTAATCAGTATACGAAAGAAAAAGAGAACGCTCAAAGTATATCAAAACAATTAAATGAAAGTTTGAAAGTTGAAGAATATAAAAAAGAAGATTTAGAAAAAGGCTTAGAAGAATTAAAGAATAAGTGTAAGCAAATACAAATAGAAAACTTAGCTCATAAGTTAAGACTAGAACTTAAAGAAAATAACCCCTGCCCTGTTTGCGGATCACTTGAACATCATAATGAAAACTTAGCAGATATAGATATTAGTCAAGCTAATTATATGGAGAAAGAAATAGATAAAAAAGAAAAAGAATTAAAGAAAATAGAAAGAAATATAACAGAGGCTAAAACTAAGTATGATACTCAAAAGGAAATAATTACTTTAAAGGTAGGTGAAATAGAAAAACTAGGAGATGAATTTAAAAATACACCATTAGAAAATGTTCAAAATGAGTTTGATAAGCTACAAAAGGATATAGAAGTATATGCAAAGCAAAAAGAAACATTAGAAAAGTTGATAAATATATTAAAGGAAGAAAATTATGATATAGAAAAATCATTAGAACAAGTTTTAACAAAACTACAAGACCGTGAAAAGTTATTAAAAGATACTAAAGTAGAACACGAAAAAAGTATAGTTGATTTAGATATTATTGAAGTTAATTTAAATAATCTAAAGTGTGAAAGTAAGGTAGAGGACTTTGAAGAAAAGAATAAAGAGATACTAAAGATAGAAAAAGAAAGAGAAGCTTTATCTAATGATATAAAAATATTAAGAAGTGAAATAGAAACTTTAGAGAAAGCTAAAGAATCTATAACTAGTGAAATTAATGTTATTAAGGAGCAGTTAGCAAAGGTACGTGCTACTGTAGAGGGTAAAGAAAGTGCTAAAGAGGAAAAAATAAACTCTATAAAGAATAAAGTGGATGATTCTACTAACTTAGAACAATCATTATTATCGATTGAAAAACAAATAAATCAAATAGACGAAGAATTTAAAAATACACAAGAACTTAAAAATAATGTAGATGAAAAGTACCAAGAAAGAAATGAAAAATATATATCTGCTATGACTAAAAAGGAAGAACTTACAAATAGAGAAGTTTCAGATAAGGAAAAATTAGAGTATAGTCTAAAAGAAGAAAGATTTGATAATATAGAAGATGTTAAATCTAAGATTATATCTAAAGAAATGATAAAAGAATTTAAAGCTGAGATAGAAATGTACAACGAAAGCTTAGTTAAAGTTACTGGTGCTATAGAGAATATAGTTAAAAAAATCAATAATAGGGAAGTTAGTAAAGAAGCTTGGGAAGAGATAAAAATAAGTAAGGTTCGAAAGGAAGAAGAAATTAATATACTGAATGAAAGTAAGATAAAGGTTGATGAAGAAGTAAAATATATTGATATTAAGTTAAAAGAATTAAAAGAGTTATTAAAGAAAAAAGAAGCGTTAGACCATAACTTAGGTATACTAGCTGATTTAGAGAAGTTATTTAAGGGTAAGAAGTTTGTAGAGTATGTTGCTTCTAACAGGCTTAAATATGTTTCCATAGAGGCTTCTAAGAGGTTGAAGGATATAACCAACGGTACATACGGTCTCGAGGTTGATGCTGATGGAAGATTTATTATAAGGGATTATAAAAATGGCGGCGCTCAAAGAGATGCGAGTACTCTGTCTGGAGGAGAGACATTCCTTGCTTCATTAGCACTTGCATTGGCTCTTTCTGCTGAGATTCAGTTAAAAGGAACTGCACCACTTGAGTTATTTTTCTTAGATGAAGGATTTGGAACACTAGATGAGGAACTATTAGAGGATGTTATGTCGTCTCTTGAAAGCATACATAATGATAAGCTTAAAGTTGGTATAATAAGCCATGTTGAGTCTATTAAAAATAGAGTTCCAAGAAAACTTATAGTTACTCCAGCAAAAGCAGGTAAAGGTGGAAGTAAGGTTAAAATAGAAGTTAGCTAGATGTATACTATTTAAATATGACAACCAGATACACAATATGAGCTCCTACACTAATATGGGCTCATATTGTATGTTTATCTTTAGTATTAAGCCAACAATCTCTATAAACATATTTATGATATAGTTTGTTTATAGAAATTATAAGTAAAAAATATTTAGGAGAAAGAATTTTAAGATAATAGATATAAGAACAATATTGAAAGAACAGTTTGAAGAAAGCATAGTAGTAGAAATCCCACTAAAGAAAAAATCTAGAAATGGTGATACAACATTTACAGCTATATTAAATAGTAATGGGATAGAAGTTTCTAATCTAGGGAATAAATCTATGCTTGAATTTAAAGCATTTGAGTTAGTAATACAATTATTAGAAAATAGCACTGATAGATGTATACAGTCAGGAAAGTATGAGAAGTATAAGCTAGGCGAAGGTGATTGCACGTTAGAAAGTATAAATGGATGTTTAGCGTATTATTTAGATGAAACAGAAATAGGTAAGTCTGTATTTAGAAGAAGCTCTGCTATAAATAATATATTGGTATGGTGTGGAGTATGTGAACATATCCGAGGAGGATTACGATTAAAATAATATATCTAGTAGTTGAAAATACACCACAGGGTACAACTGCTAAATTTATAAATTAATTAGTTAATAGTGTTTATACAAAATAGGTATGCATATATATGCATACCTATTTGTTGTAGTGAGATAAATAAATATATTACAATAATATGGTATTCAATAAGGTTTAGTAAATAAACGAACTATTGAATTATTTTATTCTAAGTATGCTAAGGAGTAGGTAAAGGAGTAAACAATGGCAAAAAAACATTTAAAGCAGTTAGGGTTTAAAATAACAGACGAATTTTTAGAAAAAAATAATTACAACATTTATAAAACAGATGAAAGTGTTGTAAAAGCAGTAAAACTTATAAGAAGTTATGCCAAGGATGTATTAAATAAAGAATGGATGGCGGGTAATGTTACTAGAATACCGCATGTTGTAAATTCAGTAAATCCAGTTGCGTTATTTATGAAATCAGAAGGTAAGGATGATGATTTTATAGCACTTTACTGTAATAGTACTTTAAAAACTGAAGAAGTTAAAAGAGCAATGTATATAATTACAAACTCAATAGAGGAATTTATAACTCAACATAAAGAGGGGATAGAAGAATATATGGGTTGTCCAGTAGAGATGGATATAAGTATAGATTTAAAATTACAAGGTCGTACAGAAGGCAAGTTTTTGAAAGATAACATAGCTTTAATAAAGGCACTGATACTAAAAGCAATGTCAGGAAAAGAATTAAAGATAGGAATGCAAGATAACGATAACTATGTTACACCATCTATTAATGTTAAACTGTATCCATGTTATAGCAAATCAGACGGTCATTACTTAATAACAGATGTTTTAGAATATAAAGATTATAAATATGCAATATACATATCGCCTCAAATCGAAGTAATAGATAAAGACATATACTTATTTCCTAATGTAGGGGTAAAGAGATTTATAAGAGGAATAGAAACAAAAGAAGCTATAAAATACAGCAAAGCTGATAGGAACACAATTCTTGTTCATGATGGAGAACATTATCATACACCTAGAGTATCTTTTGATAAAAAAAATCAAGAGATTAAAATAGTCTCAGGTGACTGGAAGCTGTTTAAGTTTTTAGACGATAAAGGGATAACATTTGAGGAAATAAAAGATTATGTAGAGGGTCAAGAAGAAAGTGATTTTATATTTGTACAATATCATCCAAAACTAGGGAGAAAAAGTAAAATAGGAAGTGGTTTACCAGCTCAGGATAAGTTAGATATATATAATTATATAAATAGAGTTATACCTGAATTAGAACCAATAAATGAATTAGAAGAAATATCATACAGGAATAAAGCTGGAGCTATAAATAACAGTAATAAGTTAATTTTAGCTAATACGATATATAGAAATAATGTAAGCAATATCAATTTGTATATTGTGCATGATGGAGAAAATAAAATATTTGATACTGTTGTAGATACTATAGAAAATGGTATTTTTGCAGGGAACAAAGGATTAGATAGATTAGAAGGATATAATTATAGACTTTTGGTTGGAGATGGTAAGGAAGTATTATTAAAACTAGTAAATACACCAGTAAAAGGTACACTGTCACCTAAAGAAGACAAGGAAGAAATAGGAGATAGGTTATTAAATATAAATAAAGAAATTAACTTTGAAGGTGATTTTAATATTGCACTTGTTGAGTTAGAAAATAGAAATGATAGTACAGATGCTAAAAATATCTTACGTAATAGTTTAGATAAAATTGGTATAATAAATCAATTTATAGAAAAAAAAGATGAAGAAATATCTCATAGAGTAAGAGCAGCAATATTAGATTTATTAAATGATATAGGGTTTGGAAATGCCAATCAAGCAATTAAAGAAAATCAAGTTATATACACTATGCATAAAATAAAAGATACAAATATTATTGCAAGATTAGACAATGAAAGCATAGAATTATATATACCATCAGTAGTAGAAGAATTTATTCATATTAGCAACGTATATAGCTATTTAAGCGAAGTAAGTTTACATAAATCCAACAATAATGAGTTAAGTCTAGATACATTTATAAATTTATTAAATGAGGAAAAACGAGAAAAGATTGTGGTTTTAGAAGAAGGAGAAGTTAAAAGAAATAGTATTTTAAATTCTATGGATTTAGAATCTATAGAAAGGATAAAAAGAAATGCAGATATATATATTACAACTGATTTATTAAATCGTGAGTTTATTCAAATACTGAATGATGAGATTTCATTAGGTAAAGGATTGTATGAGTCTCATGACAATGTGTATATTTCAGTAGGAGAAAAGGTACAAGGAAATAATAGTACAGTTGTTGCTTCTAAAGTAAGAGCGTGGACTAATACAAAAGGTGGGACAAGTGTAGGAGCTACAACAGAATATAAAAACAGAATAGCTTTCGAGATAAAATCTAATAAAGATGATTTTGATATTATTAAGTTAATCCATAATTTAAGATTAAATGTGACTACATACAAACATTTAAATAGAATTATAATAACTGACTATATAACAGGATTAGAGAAACATATATAAGTTTTTGTGAAAACTTAAAACATAATATATGGTCCGATAGTAAAACGCAGTATAGTCGGACCTTCTAAAAAGGAGGACAAATGAAAAATACTCAAGATACACTGATGGAATTTATAACGTTTATAAAAAATGAAACACTTGGTGCTAAGATGGATTATAAACGTATTGATATTTTATACGACTATAAATATAAGCTATTTGAAAATTGTACATTGATAAATTTTATTGATAAATTATGTTCATTACCGGTAAGTGAATACATAGAGGGTGTAGAAGAAATACAAGAACCTTTATTAGATGAAGATTGTAGATTGAATGATGTTTGGAGTAAATGGCATACAGATATATTTGATACTCCGAGTAAAAAACAAGATGAACGTTTTGAAAAGTTTAGAGAAGAGTGTTTCAAAATTCAAAGTAAGGACAAAGAACAAGCAGATGAACTATATAGAACTACAAGAAAATTTATAATAGAAAATCCTATATTAAAAAATAGACAAGAAATGAAGTTTGCTTTTATGGGAACAAAAGTAGATTTTTTAAATAAACAAATAGGACTAGATTACATTAAAGATTGTTATCACATGGTAAGTAAAGATACTGATTATTTAGCCTGTAATGAATGTGGATATGTAAAAGAGTTAGAAGGAAGAGAAATAATACATAGATTATGTAATATTCCAAAGTTTGAAGAAATTACATTAAAAAGAGGGACATTAATTGCAAAGTCAATTATATACTCAAGTATTGTAAGACCAGGAAGATTTGAAATGAAAATATTTGAAGCACTATTAGAAGCAGGTATTGATGCAAGATTATTCCCTGATATAGAAGTAGATGGAGATATAGAAATATCAATAAATAATCAAGAAATATATTTAGATATGAAAGCATATTACCGTAATACTGACTTAAAGAAAGAAATTTTAAATAAGAATGGATATCTTAAAGACAAATATAAAAATAGATGGATTATAGTTCCTGATGAATATTATTTAGATCAAAAAAGAGAGTTACGAAATATTATAAACAGTGGTAATAGTAGGATATATAACAAAGAGGATTTAATAGATAAAGTAATTAGGATGGAAAGGAATAATATATGCTAAGATACAGTTATTTAAGAATGTCCACAGATAGTGAAAGAGAAATATTTGTAGACACATTTGGAGACATTGCAAAAACAACAATTGAAAGTTTAAAAATTAAAGGTGGTGGAAGAAGCCAAAACCTCAAAATTAATAAGTTTATATATGTTGAATTGCTTCTATTTACTGCTTATGAAATTTACAAGAGGCCTTTTAGTACAGATGAAGTTTTATTATTGTTTTCAACTGTGCATAAGATGTTTATAGATACTACAAGGGAACAGGACAAGTTTATAATTCATGCTCATACCTTTTTAAATAGTTTTGCAGAAGAATGGGAAAAGAGAATTTTAATACAAACTTTTTATTTTAAACAGAATGATGAAATAGTAAAAAATAGCATGTTATTTAAAAAAGATAAAGGTGGTAATATACATTTAAATGGAAATATAAAGTATTATGCAGACAGAATTAATTCATACAAAAAAGTATTAACGGATAGTTATTATATAGCTTTGGATGAAGGGAAAAAAGATGATATTATAACCCCATTATTAAACCAACGAATCCAAGAAAAAAATACATATAACATAATTGAAAAAGTAGAAAAAGTAATTAAAAGCATAGACGATGATTATATAAAAGATATGGATAAGTATGTAAATGAACCATATTATTATAAAAATTATAAAGAAATAGATCTAGAAGAAGTAAAAGCATGGTCCGATGGAATTGTACATATAGCAGGACCAACAGGAGCAGGTAAAAGTGTACTTTTTGATATTTATATAAAGAAGCTAACTGAAGAAGGTTTAAAGGTACTTTATATTACAGACACACATGCCCCAGCATCAATAAATACTAAAATAAAATATGATGATCTAGGAATAAACTCTACTATTATAATGGGAAAAAATAGACAGAAGCATATTGATAAATTTATACAAAGCAAAGAAAAAGTGAGTATGTTTAAAATAATTAAAGATAATAAAAAATTATTTGATAATCTAGACTTTACTTGTACAAATAGCGATATGCATGTTTGTCAAAGGTGCAGTAAGGATATTACAAAAACTAGTGATGGAGAATGTAACTTTTACAAAATGTACAAAAGCATTGAAAAAAGTGACCTAGTAATTACTACCCCATATAATCTTTTTTCAACACTAGTAACGCAAAAGGTAGATAAATCAACAAGAACACCTTTTGAAATACTTAATATTTGGGCTGATGTAATTATAATTGATGAAGTAGACAAGATACAAGAAATATCAGAAGAAATATTTTGTGATCTAATGCAGGTATATTCTATGGATACCGTTGCAAGTGCTAGAGGTCAGCATTTAGAAGAATTTATGAAACTTTTACATAATTTTTTCACCAGAAATAATTTTGTAAATATTCCTAAAATCAAAGAGTATAAAGAAAATGTAACTAATTATGATGTGCAAATTGATATGCTACATTTACTATTTTTCCATCAAGAAAAATCAACAAGCAATATAAGAAGTTGGCTAGGAAGTAGAGATTTTACGATAACACAATTAATAGAAGAGTGGACAGAAAAGTATATTAGTAGTGTTAAGATTAAAGATGGAGATATATTAGATGAAAAGAAGATAATAAATAGAATACATGCAACTTTAAATTTTAATATTGATACCATTAGAAAAGAAATAATTAATAAGATAATTGAAAAATATCAAAATGATGATATAGAAATAGATAAGATATTTGATGGTGTATTAAAAGATTTTAAAAGAATATTAACAAATATAAGATTAACACAAGAGCAAGAGGAAGAATTGAATATTAATGGTATTAACTTTGACAAAGATGATATAAAAATTAATTTCAAAAAAGTTAAAGAAATCAATAAAAGAAATGAAGAATTAACATTTATCGTACTGTTAGCCTCAATAAATAGTTATTTAGATAGTGTGTATAAAAACTATAAAGCTATTTTTGAACTAGGAATACAAAGTAACTTTAAACAAGATAGTAAAAATAAAGAGAGTCAAAGTTTCTTGCCAGTAGCACCAAAGGCTGAAAATCATATTTTTGCAACTAAACCTCTTATAAAAGATATTGATGGATATCGTTTAGATATAGGTTATGAAGGTGTTACATTAAAAAAGAAAATATATAGTGGCATAGGTAGAGAAATATTATTCAATAATCCATATGCAGTAAGTACAATGTATGATATACCAACACCATTTATGTATATTACTAGTGCTACAGGAGCAGGTATAGGGTCAAGTTTATACAATATAAAACATCAAGTTAACTACCTACTAAAACGTACAGATTATACGAATAGTAAAGTGAATTTTAAATGTTATGTTTACAAAGATATTAATGGTGAACCTATTAGAGTTAGTGGTCATAAGGATAAATTTTTAAGAGATAAAAATATTATTGAATTGAGCAAAAAAATAAGAGGAAGTATCATATCTCCGCTTGAAGAAAGTGATACAGGAATATTAATTGTTACGACATCTTATCAAAATGGAAAGTTAATATTGGAGCAATTATTACAAGATGGAGTTAATGCAAAGTGTCTATATAGTGAAGAATTAGGGCAGTTTGATAGTAAAAAGTATATTAACAAGTTAGATATTGAAAAAGAAGCTAAGAATGTGAAAGTATTTATAGCTGTAGATACTATTATTGGGAGAGGATATAATATTGTAAATAGTAAAGGAAAGAGCTATTTTAGAGATATTATAATTATAAATAGAAAAATGCCAAATCCAACTGATTTAAAGTCAAAGATATCTTATATACATAAATATTTAACTATTCCATCGGTCCATGATGATTATAAATCCTTAAAGCGTGATATGTACAAAATGAATAGGAAAATAAGTGATTTAAATACATATAGCAGCGCACCTAAAGATGTAAAGGAAGCAATAGCAGGAAATACTGCAGTACTACTTAAGCAGATAGCAGGAAGAGGGCAAAGAGGTGGTACAAGTGTAAATATACATTTAGTAGATAGTGCATTTTATCCAGCTACAGCTGAGAGTGGTGAAAATGAAATGATTGATACAAGTAAGACAAGTATTTTTACGGCTTGGCAGGATATATTTAATAAGGATAATCCTGTTGTAAATTATTTATACAAGGATATTAGGGATGGATTAAATAATTACGATTTGATAATAGAAGAATAGGGAGAAACTTAAGTGAAGATAGAAGATATAAGGCTAAAGATAGGAATGAGTAAAAGAGAAGTAAATGCATTCGTTAGCGAGTGGATAGAATTTGATGATAGTGTTTATTCAGGTGTGGATTTTAAACATAATTGGAAATGTAAGTGTGGTAATTTTATAAAAGATAGATCATGGTATAACATACAAAAAAAGAAAAGACTAACTTGTAAGGTATGTTCAAATTTTAAGAAACATAGAAGTATAGCTAAAGATATAATAAGTAAAAGCAAGCATGTATGTAATATAAGTGATGTAAATATAGTTGCATCAATGACAAGTAGAGAAGTTAATCAAATTATTTCTAAATGGTTATTATTAAATGATGACGTGTTTAAAGGAAGTAATCATAATCATGAATGGGCATGTAAATGTGGGAATATATTTACCAGAGCATGGGGGGATATAAAGAGTAAAAATAGAATAGAATGTAAAGTGTGTAGATATAACAAAATTAAAAGTGAACATAAAATTAAAGTAGAATATACTGATGAATATGAATATATAGACACTTATTTTATTGGTGATTTTATACCTGAAGAAAATGAAATTACAGCAAAAATAAAGGTAAAGTTACGCCATAAATATTGTAATGAAACATATATTACTAGATTTGAAGATTTAGATAAATCGAAATGTCGCAAATGTTGTGGGAAGTATGAAAATAGTTTTGCATATTACATAGAAAAAGAGCTAAATGAAAGATTAGATAAATATTGGGATTTTGAAAAAAAAACAGTTAACCCTTATTTTACATATAAAAATTATATAGGAAGTAAAACTAATATTGACAAAGTATGGATAAAATGTATTAATGAAAAAAAGCCTCATCATGAAAGTTATAAGATAAGTTGTCCAGAATTTGTTAAGGGAAATAGGTGTTCATATTGTAGTCCCAATAGTGATGAGAATGTACATATACTTGATTCTATATATACAAAATTTAATAACATAGCTAAGATGATATATTCAGATGAATTTAATAATAAAGTTGATACAAAAAAGATTCTTCCATATTCTAATAAGAAATTTTACTTCAAATGTAGTAAATGTGGAGAAGTAGGGACTAAAGCTAGAAGACTAAGTGATATTGTTAAAAATGGATATCCTTGTAAATATTGTTCTGATGGAGTATCTATACCAGAAAAATTCGTTGCAAATATATTAAGACAAAGCAATACAGAATTTATAACTCAGTTAAGTAAAAAAGATGTTGAATGGATTACAGATGGTACTAGATATGATTTTTATATACATGAATTAAATATGATTATAGAGGTAATGGGAGAGCAGCATAAAAATTATACTGGATTTAGTAGAAAACTAGATGAAGAAAAAGCTAATGATATAAAAAAGTATAATCTTGCAACCTATAATGGAAAAATCGATATATATTTACAGATAGACTGTGAAAAGACAGAGTTAGACTGGATGAAGGAAAATATAAAAAAGGAGTTAAGTGATTATATTGATTTAGATAATGTAAATTGGGAGGAAGCATGGGAAAATAGTCAAAATAGTTTGTGTATAGAATCATGGAAACTATGGAATAAAGGAATTAGAAGTACAAAGGAAATTGGGGAAATATTAACTTTACATTATGGCACAGTTTGTCAATACTTAAAAAGAGGTGCAGCAATTGGAAAATGTGACTACTGTAGTGAAACTGAAATGAGAAAATATGATAAACAAAACTTAAAATGTAACAAAATTAAAGTAAGATTATTATTTAAAAATGGAGATTATAAAGATTTCGATTCAATGGCAAATTTATGGGATTTTATTGGAATAAGTCATAGTGTGTATTACAAATATATAAAGACTAATGGAAATGTAATAAATATAGATAATTTACCAAAATGTACAAAAACAACCTTGGATAAGTTGATAGATTATAATGGATGTAAAATAGAATTATATAATAAAAATTAATCATTAAGGTAATCCCATATATTGGTATTACCTTAATTTTTTGATATGATAGATATATATTTTTTTTCATATTGGTATTATTAAAATATGAAAGCAGAAAAAGTTATGTAGGTAATTATATTAGAGACTTTATAAAGGGGATATGATATTGAAACTAGTATAATAATTGGACAAATATAAATGTTTTAAACTTAAATATATTACATTATTAACCCTAAAGTATATTATATGGTAAGTATTAAATATGTATAGTTTTTAAATAAATAGTAATGCAAGAAGAAAGGAAGAAATACATGAGTGAAGAAATTACAAATGATTTAGTTCGATATTCTAGAGCCGGTGATGTCTTTCATTATAGATGGGTAGCTTTGAGGTGTTTAAACATGATACACCCATTATCCAATGTTAATATGATAATGGTAGAAAGTTCCAAAGAATCTAAATCTCCGGGGGAATACATTATAGATGCGGCCGAATATGTAACGAAAGAAGAGAATGAAGAAATACATTATTATCAGTTAAAGCATTCTACTGTTAGGTCAGATAAAAATTTTACATTATCAGAATTAAAAGATAGTATTAGTGGATTTGCTGAGCGATACATAGATCATAGGAGCAAAGGTGATTATACAAAGGTAAATTTCTATGTAATTACTAATAGAGTTATATCATCGACACTTAAGAGTAATATAGTAAAAATAAAAGATGGTAAAAGTTGCACACAAAAGTTTACTGATTTATTAAAAGAATACACAAAGCTCGATGGAGAAATACTTTCTGATTTTTGTGGAAGGCTTTATCTTTTAGATGGATATGGAGATTATCAAGCATTAGGGAATGAACTTTACTTTAAAATGGGAAACTTACTTTCAGGCGATTTAGATGATTCGAAGATAGATACATTAGTATCCATGATATCAAATAAAGTATTGCCGGATTCTGATGGACGAATATGTGTAGAAGATGTACTCAAGAGATTGGGGTGTTCATCAATACGAGATATGTATCCTGCCACAGCTGAATTCGATGTACCAAGTAATATTTTTATAAGAAGACAGTATATAGAACTAATAGAAGGAATTAAAAATACAGATCAGAATGTTATTGTACATGCTCCAGGTGGAGTAGGTAAAAGTGTGTTCGCTCAAGCTATTGAATTAACTAGAAAAGATGATGTGGTAATATTATATGATTGTTTTGGAGCAGGTAAATATCGTAACCGTAGTAAGATAAGGCATACTTACAATATTGCACTAACACAAATAATTAATGAATTAGCAACTAGGGGATTATGTGATCCAATGCTAACTTTGAGGCATGCTAGAGAAAGTGAAATTTTAAACACGTTTTTTAATAGAATAGAAACAGCCATAAATAACCTGAGAAGTAAGCACAATGATAGAGAATTATATATTGTAATTGACGCAGCTGATAATGCAGAAATGGCAGCAAAAGAATTCAATGATAGTTGTTTTGTTCATGAGCTAATTAGAGAACAGATGCCAAAATACTGTCATTTGATTATGACTTGTAGAACAGAAAGAATAAATTTGCTACAGCCGACTTCGTCAACTAAGCAGCTTGAGTTATTACCATTTTATGTAAACGAGAGTGAAGAGTATCTACAAGAAAGGTTAGATGAAATTTCAACTGAGGAATGTATAGAAATACATAGGCTAACTAGTGGAAATCCACGTGTACAGTCAAATGCAGTAGAATTTGCAAAAGGAGATAAGAGTTTAATATTGAAATACCTTGGTCCAAAGGGAACTACAGTAGAAGGTCAAATTCAATACCAATTAGATTATGCTATAAATAAAATAAAAGATAATTTGAGTGATAACTATAAAGAGCAAATAGATACTATTTGTTGTGGATTAGCTACATTACCACCATTTATACCTATATCTGTATTAGCTAAAGTATCAAATGTTAAAGAAACAGTCATAAAAAGTTTTATTTCTGAACTAGGTAGAACATTATTGAAACTAGATGGAGTAGTCCAATTTAGAGATGAGCCAACAGAATCATGGTTTAGAAATGAGTATATTGGAAAAAAAGAACAAATTGAGGTTTTTATAAATCGAATAAAAGAATTAGCGAATGAGTCTGTATATGTATCTGAGGTATTACCGGTATTATATCTACAGGCTGAAAAGTATGAAGAACTAATTTTGTTAGCATTATCTGAAGAACATCTTCCTAATAAAAATCCTATTGATTCAAGAAGTGTAAGGATGTTTAGATTAGAATTTGCGTTTAGGGCAGCATTAAAATCTAGGAAACATGCCGATGCAATTAAGATAGCATTACTAGCAGGAGAAGAAAGTGCAGGTAATAGTAGGCAAAATGAGTTACTTAAGAATAATACTGATTTAATACCAGTTTTACAGAACAAAGAAAAAGTGCAAGAACTAGCGTTTAAGAGAATTCATTCTGGAAAGTGGTTTGGGAGTGAAAATGTATATATATCATCGTTACTAGCAAGTATACCAGAGTATAAAGGTGAAGCCTTAAGTTATTTTAAATCTGCTAATAAATGGATGAATATATACCTAGATGGACGAACTCTAAAGAATAATAAGTACTCTGACGATTATTTAAAAGAAGATGAGATTGCAGAACTAACATATGCTTGTTACGTATTATATGGGTTAAATAAAGCTATAGAGTTTATGCTGAGTTGGAAGCCACTATCTTTAGAATTTAATTTATTTAGAAGGTTTACTAAGCATCTAATTGATTTTGGTGAATTTGATGTAATAAATGAAATGAGTAAAATAGTATCATTGAATATGTATGCTGTTATGGGAGTTAATTATGAATTAGAGAAGGTAGGATTGTTTATTGATAAAGATGCACTGAGTATAAGTATATTAAACTCAGAAATGCAAGATATCGAGTATATATATATATATGGTCTACACAGAGACCAGAAAGTAAATGTTATATTAGCATATATTGAGGCTTGTATTCATCATAATATAAATTGTGACAATCTATATTTACTAATTGAAAAATATCTGCCTAAAAAAGCTAGTTATTCTTTTGCCAGTAATCATTTTAGTGATGATAGGGATCAATTCATTAGAAGTAGAGCTATAATTAGTAGTATGAATAAAATAGGAGAAGAAGAGTGGCTACCAGAAGATAGAGACAGAATAAATAAGAATGAATATGAAGAAGTATATGACATTTTATTTTCATGGTATGAATTTAGACTGAGATGTATTAAAGATTCAAAACAGAGTAATGTTGATGAAATGAAGAAAATAGAAGTAGAAACTTTAAAAAGATTGAATACACGCTATCTAAAATATGATAGTTTACCATATGAAATATCAAAGTTAAGGATGAATATATTAATGTTTAGTCATAGTCTCAAAGAAAATGAAGTAAACTTAATGTATCAATATATAATAGATAATAGACTGCATTTTAGATTAAATTGCCAATTAGCTTTTTTAAGAGCATCAAAGAGGTTATATCATCTTAAAGAAATACATGATGAATTAGAATTCTTAACATCAGAAGATATAGAGGCTGCAGAATTAGAATGTGAAGTCAAATTAGAAACATATGTAGATTTAGCAAGAGCGGTAATGGTTACATCTACAGATGATGCAGTAGAATATTTTAATAAAGCTATAGAGTTAGCTAATAAATTTGGTGATGAACTACCGTATAGGTGGAATGCCATTACTGAAATTGCAGAGAAATGTTCTGCAGAGTTTAGTCGGGAGGATGAGTTAGCATACAGGTTCATTAGGTGTGCAGAAATGGTTGGAGAAAATGTAGCAAGAGAAAAATATTGGGATAGAGATAGAGCTATGAGAATTTGCACACAATTGTCAGGGACTGAGGGGTTAGGAGCTATAAGTAGATGGAGAGAACGTAATATAGGTGACTTTACAAGACTATTTCCCATTGTTGCTGAAAGCTTAGTTAGCAAAGCCTATTTACCTTCGAAGGCTGCATGGTCTTTGTCTGCGTTTATAGTAGACAAGCAGATCTTAAGATACTCAAAAGTATGCTCTAAGATAGAAACAGATATTAATATATCCAGGAAAATAGAAGAACAAGGGAAATATTATTTTGATTTAATGGAAGTTAATGATTTAAAAGAAATAAAAGGTTCAGGTTATCAAAGTAATATAGAGGAAGATACTATGATCCCTGAAGAACTTTATAGTGTACTAAATAGTATTGTGAGTATAAGTGAAAAAGATATTAAAACATTATTTGATCATATAAGTAATAGTAGAGATTATTATAAATATAAAGAACAGTTTTGGAATCAAGTATATAGTAAAGTATCTATTAATAACTCTTATAATTTCATAATGTGTGCACTTAATTTGCCAAATGGGGATTACTATACGTATACTGATTTATTAAAGTATATTCCATATGTATGGTTTAAAAAACCTAGCTTTAGAAAAAGATGGCATAATATCTTAAAAAATGTAGCAATGAAATATTCAGTAGAGCTATTAGATAAGTATAGAAGAGATATATTTATTGACGATATTATTAAAGAACGTAATGATGTAGAATCAATAATTGAAGGTATAATAATAGGTATATCCGAGTACAAGTACTTAGAAGATACTGATTATTTTAAATATATAACTATTGCAATTAATTTATTAGATTGTTCAGAGACAAAAAATATTTTAGATTTTTCACTAAAAAGATTAGAATTACATATACCAAATGATTTTGCTAAAGTAGAAAGATGCAAAAGTGATTATGATGAAGTTGAATCAAGTATACAATTAAGTAGATTTATTTGGACAGCTTTAGGTTCACCAGAAGCTTCGATAAGGTGGCAAGCTGTACATGCTATAAAAAGACTTTCTGAGTTTAATTGTGATGAAATAATTAATGAGTTGATAAAAATAGAAGATCATGAAACAATAGGGTTATTTAGGCATAAAGATTATCCACATTATACTTTACATTCAATTTTATATATGTTAATAGGATTGAAAAGAGTTTCAATTGATAATCCTGATAAATTATTAATTAATAAAGATAAATTTATGTACTATGCTACAGGATTTATTCCGCATGCATTGATTCAAAAATATGCAGTGGACATCATAAAAGCTATTGAAAAAAAGTTTCCTGGCACATATAGTAAAGAGTCTTATAATGAAGCTATAAATAGTATTAAAAGTACCTTTTCAATTATTGATAAAAATAATATAAATAATATTATTATAGATAAAGAAGAAGGTATTAAAGAAGAAGGATTTTATCATGGCTATGACTTTGTTAGATATTGGTTTGAACCATTAGGGAAAGTATTTGGAGTTTCAGAACACTATATAAAGAGTAAAGCTGACAAAGTAGTAATAAACCTACTCAACATTAATAGTAAGGAGGATTATGATGTAAGAAACGAAATCTGGCAAGAATCTAGGTATTATGAGATGACATATCACTCACACGGCGCATATCCTAAGGTAGAAAAATATAATTTTTATATATCATATCATGCCATGCTAGTGGTAGCTTCTAAGCTACTAAAAGAAAAGCCACTTACAAAATATTATGAATGGACAGAAAGACCATGGGAAGAATGGCTAAAAAAACATGATATATCTTGTGATAAAGGATATTTTTTATCAGAATTAAGAAATAAAATACCAAAAGATATACAGGCATGGTATGGAGGCTCAAAAGATAATGAATGGAATGAATGGATAGATACTATTAGAGAAGATGACTTTATAAGTGCAGTAGAATCTGGAGACGATGATATTTGTATATCTGGATATTGGGAAGTAAAGAAACATGACTATCATCACTATAAGGAAGAGGTTATTATATCTTCTGCACTTGTATCTAAAGAAGGTTCAAGTGAATTGGTTGTCGCATTAGAGAGTTATGAAAATCCGCATGATTATAAACTTCCAGAATATAGAGAAGAACCATGGGAATATGATGATAATGTATTTAAACTGAAAGGGATAATTGAAGATGTAGATACAGAATCTGGAATTGATAAATTTGATCCTTGGGCAGGTGGAATATTAAATTGGAATTGTAGTATAGGAGAAGAATACTTGAATTTGCTACCGAAAGAAGCCGTTAGAGGTTATATGTGGAGCATTCCATATATAGGAGATAAGGAGCAAGAAAATTTAACTGGAAAAAGATTGAGTGTAACAAAAAACTCTTTGAAGGAATTAGTTAATAAAACAGGATTATATGTAGTCATTGAGGTGCAAATCAGAAGGAGTTTTGAACCTAATTATCAAATAGATTATTCATATAAGCCACCACTTCACAGAATATTTTTATTTAATGAAAAAGGAGCGTTACAGAGTGAATGATGAAAAATATAGACTAGGAGAATTACTAGTGAATGAGCTTGAAGACAATAATGATATGATTTCTAGATGGATAGCTTATTATATTGGTAAGCAAATGGATATAGCAAAGAATAGTAGTGGATGTGAAAAAGAAGAAGCTGAACAAAAATGCTTTGATAGTATTTTAAAATTATGGGATCGCAGAGTAGAATTACCTAATAACAAATATCCATTCAAAAACTTAGCTTCAATACTTGAGGTTATAGAAAGTATTGATCCGGAAAATGATAGAAGTTTTTATATACGAAATGCGTTGCCAACTTGTTCAAATCAAAGTGATGTTACTGAAAAATTAAGAATGATAAAAAATATAGATAAAGTTTCGAGGATATGTATCTCTTTTATATTAAGTGAAGTAATGAAAGAAACTAAGGATAATATGATATCAGATTGGTGTGAAGCATGCTTAAAGCATTTAGATAGTAATTCACTTGAAACAAGTATTATTGACAGATTATTGAATGAAGGTACTTGTATAGATAAATTTGAAAAATTAAGTTCTACTGAAACAAGAATTAAGGAATTAGAAGAGTTTCAAAAAACTAGTAGCAAAATAATAGAGATGTATAATAAGGAATCGATCTGATTAATTAAATATAGATAGGATGAATATAATAGAAAATCACAATGTTTAAACATTGTGATTTTTACTTTTAAAAGTAATAGACATATATTGATTTATATGTCGTTAAGTTATATAAACGTGAATTAAATGTATAAAATTATATATAAAAATAATTACATAGAATATAGTTGGAATTAAGTTTTATTTAAATTGAACTCAGGTATTCATTCGTTAAATGTTACTTAATATAAAGTGCAGTATAAAGTGAATCTATGAGTATATTATATAGAAAAGTCAACGGTCTACAACTAAATAGTAAAATAGAATATTGTACAAGTATACTCTAATATAATTCTATAGATGGGGGGATGTATTTGAGTATATCTGATAATTTTATTAAAGATTTCAAGAAAAGTGATATAGATAGTAAGATAAAATTAATAAAAGAAGTGCTTTATGGAAAAAGTAATTCTGAAGAAACTATAGATAAGTGTATATACACAGACTTAGAATATAAGGATAAACTTATTTTAATTATCTGGATATCAAGTGATGCAGGTATAGAAGAATATATATTTTGGGATGAGAGACAAGAACTACTTAGATTAAATAAGAAAAAAATAGACATTAATAAGGAAGAATTTATAAAAGTACATAAATATTTTAAAGATAACGAGGATGAAAGAATAAACTATAAAGATATTAGTGAAAGAGCAGATATGATTATGGAGGATAATAAAAGGAAAGATACACAGGCCTATTATACTCCTAAAGTATGTGTATCTGATATACATAAATATATGAACAGTATTATAGGAAAAGATTGGAGAGAAAATCATATTGTATGGGATAGTGCATGTGGTACAGGCAATCTAACAAAAGATTATAAATTTAATAATTTATATTTATCTACACTAGAGCAAGAGGATGTAGATATTATAAAGATATTGAAATATAATGAAAATGCTAATGTATTTAAATATGATTTCTTAGATAAAGATATACTTGAACAAGTAGAAAAATGGAATGTTCCTAATTCATTAATATCATCTATAAAAAAACAAGAAGATATAATATTTTTAATAAATCCTCCTTACAGTAGAGGACATGAACATTTGTATATAAAATTTATAGAAAAAATTTTACAAATAAAGAAGAAATATTACTTTAAAGGTTCATTTTATATGTGTATAATTAGTCCGATTGGATATATTAGTGATTATGATAAAAAATCAGAAAATCTAAGGAGCAAACTATTAAATGAATTTGAGCATAAAGGTGGAATATTATTCAACTCGAATATATTTTATAATACAAGAGAATTTCCATTAGCATTTACTATTTGGAAAGCTAAGTACAATAATAGTATTAGTAGATTTAGCTATAGATTAAAAGATTATAAAATAGATAAAAATTATTATGAGGATGTAGAAATATATAATACAGATTATAATATATCATTTAAAGATTGGATTAAACCGCAGCAAATAGAATTATATACAAGTATAATGCCTATATTAAAAAATTCAGGTTTAGTTACCAAAAAAGGAGTTAGATGTAGTAAAGATTGTTTAGGATATTATGTAAATAACTCTAATAATATAGAGCAATCTGAAAAATGGGTTTTTATTATGAATGGGGAGTATATAGAAAAAAAGGGTTTTTTTATAACCAAAGACAATGTTAGAAAGGTGCTCAGTAACTTTTCAACTAGAAGAATACTTGCATCTAGTAAAAATACAGGAAGATGGAAAGTAAAAAAAAATCAACTGCTAAAGCCTAATACTACACATACTATATATAGAGAATGGGAGAATGATTGTATTATATACTCTATTTTTAATAAATATTTTTTCCAAAGTTCACTTAGAAATATAGATATAACATCTATAAATAAGGACGTAGTTAATAAAAAAATAGATATGTATAATCAATTTTTCTTTATGTCTAAAGAAGATATGTATGTACTCTCTAAGAGATATAATAATAATGAAATAGAAAAAGATATAAAGTTAAATGGTATAGAAGAACGTTATATATATAAAGATATTCTAAAAAGTATAGAGTTAAGCAAAGAAGCTAAAGAAGTATTAGATAAGGCTAAAGATATAGTTTATGGAACATTTGAGTATAGGAAAAATTCAAAAGTAAATGGAATAAATACATGGGATGCTGGATGGAATCAAATAATGGCTATGATAGAGAAATATAGTTATAAAAATCGTGAAATTGAAGATAAAATTAATGAATTTAATAATTTATATAAAAAGTTAGAAAATAAACTAGAACTTTTAATCAAGGAATTAGATATATTAATATAATAATTAGATTTTAACAGCATATTTTAAATAGCTGTTTTTTTTAATGCTTATTTGGACATACTTCGGTATGAGGTGATAGATATGACTAGAAATGATTGTATAAAACAAAGGTTATACATGATTTTATTTATGGTATCACTAGCTTATAAAGATACTAAACATATTGAGTTTAATATTAAAGAAAGTGAACCGCCCATAGATATTGAAGAATTTAAAAAAAATGAAATATTAAAAAATAATAATCAAGGTAAATATAAAATAATGAAGAGTATATATGAATCTGAAATTAATATACAAATTGAAGCGAACTTTAAATCGCAAGGTGAACAAGATGGATATAATATATACGGGATAATTAAAAAAGATACCTTAGCGTATGAACTTTTAAAACTTGTAATAGAAAATAATGATGTTATAACTAATAAAATAAAAGAGAATGGCAATTTTGATTATACAACAAAAAGTGAAACATACTATGAAAGATATTATGCACATGAAAATCTTGCTAAATTTTTTAAGGATAAATTTATGACAGAAGATACGAATGAAATTATAATTCCTATGACATATATAGGATATGGCATAACTGCATATAAGAGATTTTTAATACCCGAAGAGAATATCTTAACAACAAGTACTTCATGTACTTGGATCAATGTAGTTAAGGTTTTGAAAAAAAATATACATGAAGTTTTACCATCGTATAGCGAATTAATATTTGATAATAATGAGAAGTTATCATATAAAAGATTTTTAGATAAAGTTTCAATAATAGATATAGATATTAAAAAGTTAATAGGTCATACTAAGGATATAACATATAAAGAAAACTTAAATGTTTTCATAAAGGGTGTTCCAGGTACAGGAAAATCAAAGAAAGTCAAAGATTTAACTAGCTATATAAGAAGAGAAAATAAATTGAAAATTAACATTCATTCAGATATGAGCAGCTCTGATATAATGCAAGGGATAGCTGTTAATATAGATAATGACAATAATTTAGTATATAAAGAGAAATATGGATTGGTGTTAAATCATATTTTAGATGCAATATTAAATCCACATGAAGATTTTGCAATAATACTAGAAGAAATGCAAGAGAAAGAGTTAAATAAATTAATAGGTAGTTTAATATATCTTATAGATTTAGATAAAAGAGTTAGTAGTAATTATATAGAAAATTATATGAGTAAAAATAATATAAAAAGCAATGATATAAATGTAGTATTTGATATAATTGATTGTATAATTAATGAAAATGAAAATATAGATTATATTACTATACCAAATTTAATAGAGGGTAATAAACGACAAAGAAATTTGATTATACCAGATAATTTATATTTTTATATAACCACAAATTATAGGCAAAATAAAAAAGTTATTGAAGATAATATACTTAGAAGATTTTTTATAATAGAAATGTATCCAGAATATAAAGATACTGTTAAATATGATAATGAATTTATATCAGACTTTTTATATAACTTAAATAAAAATATAATAAGAGTATTCTCGAATGAAAGTCACCCAGAGAGAATGTTTATAGGACATGCAAGTTGGTTACACGTCAATTGCAGTAAACAACTATATAATAGCTTTATAAAACTATGTATTGAATTTAATGATATAAGACTTATTGAATATCAAGAATTTAAAGCTATTTTTGAAGAAGAACACTGGAGAGAATTTATTAAAGCATGTGAAAATATACATGATGAAGTATGCAGTAAAATTATAAATATATTAAAAAAAATATCTAGTGAACAAGTAAATTCATATTTTGAATTAATTGATAGTTTGCAAAAAGAAAATATGAAAGTAGAGTATAAATAGTGGAAATAAGAACTATATTTTTTGGAGAAAATGATAATTTATATAAGGAAATTGCTAAAAAGGGTTTAATTACTTCAGATAATGATAAACCATTTATTATTACTGAATATGTAGATTATTTAAGGAAAAGAAACTTATCTAGTTATACTGGCTACTTCAAGTATATAAGTAATAATATAATATATGAAATTTATATAGTACCAAAGACAATTAAGTATATCATGTGCAATAAGTATAATTTAGATAGTGAAAGTCTTAATGATATGAATGAAGAGCAAAAGAGAGAGTGTAAGCAGTTAGTTATAGACTATATAAAAGAAAGTATTATTCTTTTGCAAAATAATGATAAAGATTATAGTACTATAAGAGGAATAGACATTAAATATAAATATATTGATAAAATTTATTTAGAACAAATGAATATTGATGATTTAATATATGAATACTATAAATCAATATTAACGGATATTAGAAAGAAAATAGACAAATATTATAACTGTTTTTGTATAGAAAATTCATATGCTTATAATAATACTAATTCATCTAAAATAGATGTATATAAATCTATTATAAACATGGACAAGTCTACTATATATATAAAAAATAGAAAAGATATATTAAACTTAGATATAATAGACATAGTATATAATGCAATTGAAATATTTAAAAATAAACGAATTAGAAACTTAATGAACAATAAAGAAATCATAGATATATCTTCTAAAATTCAAAAACTTATAATAAAAAAGTTTAATTATAAATTCAAAACAATAAATGAAAAAAAAATTATATCTTCATTTATTAAGTATAAATTTAATAATGAAAACCAAAAGAATCTATATAAAAATATAATTCTATTATTAGGATACGAAGATATAGCATTTAATGATAAGCTAAATACAGATATATTACTGAAATATAAATCTAAGTTAGAAGATGTAAGTTATAAAGTAATAAACTCAGATAAGGTATATGAGTATAAGGTTTACGAATATTGTAAAAACAAATGGCATATGTATAAAATACATATGAATAATAGTGGGGATAGTATATTATATACATATAAATATAAAGAACAAAATGTAGAAAGAAAAAAATATAGCAATCCAGATATAGTTGTATATGATGGAAGTACTGTTAAAGCATTAATTGATGCAAAATGGAAAGTATTAAAAAATATAAAAAAAGATGTAAAAGAAGAAGATTTATATAAAATATCTAGAGATTCATATATATGGGCGAATGGATTATGTGAAAGATACTTAATATATCCTATAGTTCCTAATACATATGATGGAGTTGTATTAAATTTTAAAATAAAGAATGTCATGGATCATAACCATAAAATACAAATTAATGAATGTAATTAAATATAAACTGTTAATATAATTTTTAGTTTAAATAAAAATAGCTCCTAGAATAGTTAGGAGCTTAATTTTTATTTAAACCAAGATAATCTTTAAGAGCATCTTGTAATATTTGAGAAAAATTAACATCGTGCTTAAGTGCTTCTTTATTTAACCACTGAGGAATTGTAAGAGTCTTTTTAACAGCTTGATTTTCTATAGCTTTTCTATGAATAGGCATAACTACATCTATTAATACAGGAATCTGATCAGACTCTAAATGTAAATTTTTTATATTAGTAGGTTCAGGTATAAAATCATTATCTTCTTCCATACCATAGAGATGAAGTCCAAGTGCTTCTTTTGCTCTACCAATAGCCTCTTCAGTAGAATCACCACAAGTTAAACAACCTGGTAAGTCAGGAAACTCAACTGATATTCCATCTTCATCAAAACTTAATATTGCTGGGAAAATATAAATATCTTTTTTCAATAACATCAACTCCTAAGAAAATATTTTAAGAAGGAGGCGGGACTAATGAGTATTAATCCCTGCTTGTTTAAAAATACTTTTAACTGTTCTTATAGGAAAATCCTTTTTAGGATGAGGTACAGTCACAGTTCCTTTTTTAGTTGGATGTTTATATTGATGATGATCACCAACACATCTAACTTCATACCATCCATCAGCTGTAAGTATTTTTATAATCTCTCTTGAAGAATAAGCTTTCATCTTTTGCTCCTCCTTACAATGAAATTATAACACGTATATTAATACGTATCAATAAGATTATTAATTATTCTAATAATTGGTACTTTTTTAAGTTAATATTAATTTTATTATATGTACTCATACTAATAATACCGCCGTTAAACCAAAATCTAAAAAGGCTACGAGATACCCCAAGTTTATTAGCAGCATCTTCTTTAGTTAAATTATTTTTATTTATCCATAAACTTAGCTTGTCCAAAAAATGATCAAAATTATATATAAGTTTTGTATAACCCTCAATACAAAGATAATCCATATCGAATTTAGAAGATAATAGATTAAGAACATCTTTAGTAGGAGTATACCTATTAAGTTCGTATCCACTTATAACTGAATTAGTAACATTGCATAAACTAGAAACATCAGAAATAGATAATCCTAATTCTAGTCTAGATTTTCTAAGCCTCTCACCAAAAGTATCATCAGTTAGCCTATTTTCAAGAAAATCACTACAATCAACATTAATAGATTTAATATCAAATTCAGTATTATCAATACTTACACCATATTCATCATAGGTTGCACTTTCGAACACATAGCTTCTGATATATCATGTGTAACTAGTATTGCTGATTTACCTTCATTTTTTATAATCTTATAAACATCATCACTTACTAATAGTCTTGTTTGATAATCTAGTGCTGAGAAAGGTTCATCAAGTAAAAGCACATCAGGATTTACGGCAAGAGTACGAATAAGTGCAACTCTTTGTCTCATACCTCCTGATAGTTCTTTTGGATACATGTTTCTATATTCCCATAGACCGTAAGTTTTGAGCAAGTTTTCTACTCGCTCTATAGCTTTTGGGTCTTTGTTATTTTGTATTTCAAGGCCGATAGTTATATTGTCCATTATATTTCGCCACTCTAGTAGATGGTCTTTTTGAAACATATATCCGATATTTCCATTTATTATTACATCACCACTAGTTGGTTTTAGTAGTTTTGTTAGTATATTTAGGATTGTTGATTTTCCTGAGCCTGATGGGCCAAGTAGGGTTAGGATTTGTCCTTCGTTAAGTGTAAAGTTGATGTCTTTTAGAACTTCAAGTTCGCCGTCTTTTGTGTAAAAGGTCTGACATAAGTCAGTGACTTTTACAATTTCACTCATGTGAGTCACCTCCAGGAAGTTTTGTACTATATATTATTGTATTGAGATGGAAAGTAATTTGTACCAAATTTAAGTGTATAATTTATAGCGTATATAGGCTAATTAGTTATTTATTAGAATGTACACATCCTAGGTATCACAATTTAATAATAAATTTTCCTAGTGATGATAAATTTAAATTTAAAATTGAAAAGTATTTGAAATATAAAATATTATTAATACATATAAATATTAATCCCCCTATGTCTAATACAGACTTAGGGGGATTAATATTAATTTCTTATAAAGAAGTTTCTTTCAAAACTATACCTTCATTTCTTTCAGTTAAAGTTCTAATAGTCCATTCATTTTGGAATAACACTACAGGATTTCTATCTTTATCTTCAACTAGTAATGTATCCATTGGCATTGAAAGCTTACCATATTTAGAAATATCATTCTCAATCCAACGTACATGGCAGTAAGGTAGTGGGTTCATTATTATATCAACACCATATTCTTGTTTTAGACGATATTCTAAAACTTCAAACTGAAGAACACCAACAACACCGACAATAAGCTCTTCCATACCAAAATTAGGTTGATTGAATACCTGTATAGCACCTTCTTCTGATAACTGTGTAAGACCTTTTACAAATTGCTTTCTTTTAAGGGCATTCTTAGTAGATAATCTAGCAAAATGTTCAGGCGCAAATTGTGGTATACCAGTGTATTGTAAATTTGATTGTTTTTCACTTAATGTATCACCGATATTAAATATACCTGGGTCATGTATACCTATAATATCACCTGGATAAGCTGTATCAATTATAACACGGTCTTGAGCTACAAACTGTTGAGGTTGTGAAAGCTTAACTTTCTTTTTTCTTTGAACATGATTTACTGTCATACCCTTTTCGAATTTACCAGAGCAAATTCTAAGAAACGCAATTCTATCTCGATGATTTTTATCCATATTAGCTTGAATTTTGAATATAAATCCTGAGAAATTGTCTGACGCAGGATCAATATCACCTAAGTTACTGCTACGAGGACTTGGTGATGATGTTATTTCTAGGAATGACTCTAAAAATGGCTCTACACCAAAGTTAGTAAGGGCACTTCCGAAAAATACAGGTGTTAATTCACCACTTAATATTGTGTCTAAATCAAAATTATCTCCAGCAATATCTAAAAGTTCTACATCCTCTAGTAGTTTTTCATGAAGGGCATCACCAAGTAAAGTCTTGAATTTCTCATCAGAAACTTCTCCAGTTATAGAATTAGCAATAGCTTGTCCATGATTACCATCATTAAATACTTCAACTTGATTTTTATGACGGTTATATACACCTTTAAATTCTTTACCAGAACCAATTGGCCAGTTTACTGGACAAGAACGAATTCCTAAGACATTTTCAATATCTTCAAGTAATTCAAATGGATCTTTTCCTTGACGGTCCATTTTATTGATAAAAGTGAAAATTGGTATTCCTCTCATTTTACAAACTTGGAATAATTTCTTTGTCTGATCCTCAACCCCTTTAGCAGAGTCAATAACCATTACTGCACTGTCTGCCGCCATAAGGGTTCTGTAAGTATCCTCACTGAAATCTTGGTGCCCTGGAGTGTCAAGTATGTTTATGCAAAAGTTATTATATTCAAATTGAAGAACACTTGATGCAACAGATATACCTCTTTGTTTTTCAATTTCCATCCAGTCAGATACTGCATGTTTTTGAGATCTTCTAGATTTAACTGATCCTGCTTCACGAATTGCACCACCATATAATAGAAACTTTTCAGTTAATGTAGTTTTTCCTGCATCGGGATGGGAAATGATTGCAAAAGTTCTTCTTCTTTTAACTTCATCAATCAAGCTTAAATTTTGTTCTGTCATTTTTAATCATCCTTTATTTTATTTTTATTATTATCAAAATATAAACAATTATATTTATTAACAGTTTTAAAATGGAAATAATTTTCTATGTATTATAAAAAACTATAATCCTATTGATATTATAACTTTATTGTAAAACTGTCAATGATAATGGAGAAATATATAGTTTATGAACAGATAATTAACATAAATAATTTTACTCTGTGAGACGATTATTGTATTTGTACGACTATGAAGATTAAAGTAGAATAATAGGGGAAAACTCTCTATGACAATTGCGTGAATAAATTGACAGTCAGGTATTACGTAAATAGAATAACAGATTCACTTATTTTGAGTGAAGAATCACTTTATCATCGTATAGGGGAAGAGGTTAGAGACGGATTGGACTTTGAAAGAGCATGGAAAATGCTTACAATAAATCTTGCAAAAATGATGGGAATTTAATATATAAAGCATAAGTAAAATGAAATGAATTTATTATCTACAGAAATCAGGGAGATATTGATAAGTAAAGTTAGTACGACAGGAGGACACTTTGGTCTAAACTTAGTTAAGGTAGAAGCAACTATAACTCTTCATTATATATTTAACTCACCAGTAGGTAAGTTTGTATACGATGTGTTGCACCAATCATATGCATGTAAATACTTACAGGAAGAAAAGAAAATATCGTAGCAATAATAGGTCTTGTATCGTTCTCCCATTTAGGAAATAAAGTATAATTTAAATTAAAATCTTCAGGAATAAATGCTACACTAATAAATCCAAAATTCATAACAGGTGTAGATGAAGAGTTATTAAGTAAGTTAAAATAAAACCACAAATTAGTAATAATATTAGAGGATGGCATACTTGATGGTGGATTTGGTGAGATGATATCATTTCGTTTGATAAGTTTTATGATGATGCTTTGGTTGATAGATAACGGTGTCACATCTATATGGAGGAGAAAACATTAATAAAAAACAAAAAATTGATTCATTAAATAAACAATGGTACCATTTAAATATATTCCCTAGAAATTTTATTAACATAATAAAAAACTATTTGATAAAAATAGTAAGTAAACGAAAAATAACAATACTTTTATATCAGAAAGAAGAGGTACATAAAAATGAAAAAAATGGCAGTTCATAACGGCATATTTCATGCAGATGATGTATTCGGCGTAGCACTTATGCAATCTATATATGAAGATTTAGAAATAATAAGAACAAGAGACGAAAGTAAATTACAAGAATGTGATATTGTATCTGATGTAGGAAATGGAAAGTATGATCATCACCATGTTGATAAGAAAAAAAGAGAAAACGGAATACCTTACTGTGGATTTGGTTTACTATGGCAAGATTTTGCATTAGATTATATAAATAAAAAATTCCCAGAATTAACAGACACAAGCGAGCAACAAGGAGTAGTTGAAAAGGTAGATACTATATTTATTCAACAAATTGATGCACAAGATAATGGTGTAGATGTTATGACTAGCCAAGTTCCAGTTATGACACTTTGTGATATCATAAATACTTTTATACCTACTCGAGGAGGGGAAGTAGAGTTAGAAGAAGGCTTCTTTGAAGCAGTAGCTTTTGCAAAACAAATATTATATAAAACAACAAAGATATACGCAGATAACTATGATAACCAAAGACTGGTTAAAGATGAACTTGAAAAACAAAATGTAGAGCAGTCTCATATTTTAATATTAGAAAAGTCAGTTCCATGGAAAGATACTGTAATTGAAATTGATGAAAAAGAACATGTACTATTCGTAGTATATCAAGATATAACAGGATCATGGTGTACTCAAACAGTGCCTAAAGAAGCAAATAGTTTTGTTGCTAGAAAGAATCTACCAAAAACATGGGGTGGATTAAGAGAAGACGAATTATCAAATCACACTGGTATAAAAGAGTGTATATTCTGCCATCCAGCACTATTTATATGTGGTAATAAAACAAGAGAAGGTGCTATAGCAATGGCACAAAAAGCTGTTGAAGAAAATTTATAAAAATTTAATATGCTTTCTGTATATATTACAGAGAAATAAAGAGGGTATTATCTAACATAAGAAGATAATACCTTTTTAAATATCGTGAATAATATCTCCTAGTAGGAAATAATACTCATTTTTACATATGAATATTAGTAAAATTAAATAACTTTAAAATAGTAATCAACACATCCACTAAAATATAAAACGATTGAAAAATGTCGAAAAAAATGTTATGATATCAACAGTAAATCCAAAAAAATGTCGTTAATACATATATAATCAAATCAATTGATTATATATTGAAGAGCTTATATTTATAGGCTTTTTTTTACGCATAAAGAGAGGTAAAATCATATGATAAAAATAGACAGCATGTCCTACTCATTTCCGCAAAAAGACCTATACAACAATATTTCATTTACATTAGAAGAAGGTCAACACTGTGCATTTATAGGAGCAAGTGGTAGCGGAAAAAGTACACTAATAGATATAATTATGGACCCAGAAAGATACGTTTATGATGGTAAATTAGAAATGGATCCAAGCTGTAAAATCGGGTATGTAAGCCAGTTTTCACAGAGAGATAAAAGTAAAGAAACTACAGTATTCGAATATATAGCAGAAGAATTTATAAAGCTACAAGAAAAAATCGCATCTATATGTACTGAAATGGAAACATCATCAGACATTGATACTTTACTAGAAAATTACCAAGAAGCTTTAGATGCATTTGATGCAATAGATGGTGATGATTATGAAAGCAACATAAATAAAAAATTAAATCTTGCAAACCTAAGTAAGCATAAAGATAAAATGATATCTGAACTTAGTGGTGGGGAGTTTAAGCTTATACAAGTAATAAAAGAAATGTTAAATAATCCTGACTTAATGGTTATGGACGAGCCAGATGTATTTTTAGATTTTGAAAACTTAAATGCTCTTAAAAATCTAATTAACTCTCACAAAAAAACAATATTAGTTATTACTCATAATAGATTCTTACTAAATCATTGCTTTAACAAGATTATACATCTTGAAAATACAGAGCTTCAAGAGTTTGATGGGAGATACATTGATTATAATCTATCGCTACTTCAAACTAAAATTGAATTACAAGAATTATCAGCTGCTGATGATGAAGAAATAGCAAAAAATGAGATAAGAATAGAAAGATTAAGAGAAAGGGCAACTTATAATGCAGAAGCATCTAACGGTAGAGCATTAAAAGCTAGAGTTAAAATACAAGAAAGATTAGAGGCTCGTAGAATAAAAGCTCCATTCGTAGATATAAAGAAACCTTACATTAGATTAACTACTGATAATGAAATAGAAGAAACTGTTGCCTTAAAAGTTAAAGATCTTAGTATAGCATTTGATGAAGTGCTTTTAAAAAATGTTAACTTTGAGATTAAGTCTAATGATAAAGTAGCTATTGTTGGTACAAATGGTGTTGGGAAAACGACTTTATTAAAATCAATATATATAAATAATAATGACTCTATTGAAATAAATAATAATATTGAAGTTGCATATTTATCACAGATGCAAGGTGAGGTATTAAATGAGTCTAATACTATACTTCAAGAGTTTTACGACGCAGGATTTGAAACTTACGGGGAGATTAGGTCATATATATCAAAATATGGTTTTGGATCAGAGTTCATTAAACAAAAGATAGAATCTTTATCTGGAGGAGAAAAGAATATTCTACAACTAGCTAAGGTTTCATCTAGTAAAGCTAATATGTTGCTTTTTGATGAGCCGACTAGCCACCTAGATACTTATTCTCAAATGGCACTTGAGGAAGCTATAGAAGATTATAATGGTGCTGTTTTAATGATATCTCATGATTATCAGTTTATAAGTAATTGTATGGATTATGTTTTATTGATTGAAGATAAGACTATTAGAAAAGTTAGTATGAAAAAGTTTAGAAGAATGATTTATGCTAACCACTTTGATAAAGATTATTTAGAAATAGAAGAAAAGAAAAAGACTGTTGAAACAAAAATTGCAAGGGCTTTAATAAATATGGATTTTGAATTAGCAAGAACTTTATCACAGGAGTTAGAAGAACTTATTAAGTTATTCTAATTACTGCGTTATTCACAATAATAAGCTACAACCCCCTTCAAGTTGATAGATTAAATTACAAAATATATCAACTTGAAGGGGGTATTTTAAGTTGAATCTTATAATATAAGGGTATAAAAGAAGAAAACGAGATAAAATATAGATATTACATATGGAGGATTAATATATGAATGGAAAAATAATATTAAATTTAGCAATAAGTTTAGATGGATATATAGCAGATGAAAATGGTGGATATGAGTGGATAGCTGGCGATAGTAATTCTTCATTAGATACTGATAACAAATGGGATCATGGCAAGTTTTTAGAAGATATTGATGTTGTGGTTATGGGAAGGAATTGTTATGATCAAGGAATGCATAAAGACTATGAAGGTAAAGATGTTTATATAGCTACTTCTAAAGAGATGGAGGATTATGAAAACTACCACTTTGTAGGTGAAGATATATGTAAGATTATATGTGACTTAAGAGCTGACGGTAAAAATATATATTTATTCGGTGGTGGAGTTCTGATTGATAGCTTTTTAAAAAATGATATTATCGATGAATATATTATAGGAATAATACCTACTATTTTAGGAAAGGGTAGAAAGTTATTTTTAGAAAATAATCCAAAGATTGATTTATCACTTCAGTATTATGCAGTTGAAGATGGAATAGTTATTATGAAATATTCTAAAAAAATAAGTAGGGAATCTTAGTGTGGGAATGTTTTCCTATTTATATTAACTATAATTATTATAACTAATTATAAAACTTTTTTGTGAATTTTAATAGTTAAGTATAACTTACGAGAAAGATAAGTATAAATTTTAGTATAGTATTTAAATAGTTATAAAAGGAGGTTATTATTAAATTGCTGTTATCAAAGAATTTGATGATATCAAAGTAGAAGTTGCTTTTGAATTAAACCTATTTTCAAGTACTAAGCTAAGGGGGAACTATATAGAGTGATGATTTTGAAAAAGAAGTACATATATTTAGTTATTATAGTAATAACTTTAACTGCTATAGCTTTTAACATAAAAAACATTAACAATAAAATGAGTTCCAAAAGTAATATAATAATGGGTGGGAGAGAAGTTATTATATCCTGTGAAAATGATAAAGAGGATGTTGAAGTAGAAGATATAGATTATAGCAAAGATTATGATAGGTTTTTTAGACCATCAAAATTACCAATATTAAATACTAACACTATTAGCTTTGATTATAATAAAAGTAACCCTAAGGATATAAACATATCAAAAGAACTTCTAAAAACCTCAGAAGAAGCAATAATAAATTATTTTTCAACTCTAAGAGAAGCAGCAAACCCAACATCAACATCAGAGTCTTACACAGGATGTGGAACTTTAGGAGAGGCTAAAGAACCTTATCCCTATGCATATAACTATTTCACAAAAACTTATAAAGAAAAACATACATACAAAAGCTTCATAAAATCTTTTGAAGATATACTACATATTAATTTAATAAAACTAGATGAAGTACAAACAGATAAAGAACATCCAAATGATGTGAAATATTTTATAGAATTAGAAACAATACAAGGCTCACCAAAAGGTATGGGAATGTTTGCATACTATTATGGATATGTATATCTAGCTGAGGAAGACGGAGTTTATAAAATAAGTGATATAGAATATAGTGGAGAAAATTATCTATGTGCACCATATCATAGCTGGAAATGGGATGCTGTGCTTTCTACAGATATTAGGTATGGAGATTGGTGTAAGCTTATAAAGGAAAAGCACCCTATAGAGCTGGATGGATATAAAAAGAAGGTAAAGTTTTTAGGAACTGATGGAAATGAGTATATGATACTGTATTATCAGCTAACTAATGGCTATGATATAGAGATAGCTCAGTTTAGAATGGGTAAAGATGGAAAATGGTTAAATATTAACTTAGATCCTACTAAATGTTTAAAAGACCATGCTAATAAATAGTTAGCGTGGTCTTTTTAGGTATAAAAATATTTGGGTATAAAACCATTGAGAGCGAGTTATTATGTTTTATTAACATCGCTTATATTTAGGGATTTTGTTATAATATATATAAAATATAAGAGATAGTTAAAAGGGGGGTGTCTATGAAGATAAGTTATTTGACAAAGCTTTCGTTATTTGGGGTTAGTACCATTTTATTTAGAAGAAAGAAACCTATCTTAGGCACTATTATACTGACAGATAAATGTAATCTTCAGTGTAAACATTGTGCAGTTAATAATATTACTGGTAAAATTCATCCATATAGGACGATTAAAGAGGAAATGACAATTCTATACAATCAGGGAATTAGAATATTGTTCTTTTGTGGAGGAGAAACTTTTTTATGGCAAGATAGTGGATATGAGTTAAGAGACCTTGTAATAGAAGCTAAAGAGATGGGTTTTTTAATAGTTAACATAGTTACGAATGGAACGCTTAAGATTGATTTACCAGAGGCAGATCTTATCTTGTTAAGCATAGACGGAGGAAGAGAGTGCCACAATGAAATACGAGGAGATACTTACGATAATATATTATCTAATGTAGAAGAAGCTACATCAGACAATATTTGTTTGTATATGGCTATAAATCAGATTAACAAAAAAGGTATAAGAAATACTTGCACCCTTGCTAGAGATAGTAAAAATATTAGGGCAGTATCTTTTAATTTCCATACACCTTACCCAGGAACAGAGTATTTAAGCTTAACACCTGAAGATAAAGAAGCATGTTGCAATGAGATTGAGACTTTAATGAAAGAGGGATACCCTATATTCAATTTAAAGAGTGCTTTTCCTTATTTAATAAACAATAACTTTAAAGTACCTTGCTATCAATGTGTAGTTATGGAAAATGGTAAAGAGTCTATTTGTGGAAGATGTATTGATATACCAGGATTATGTGATAAGTGTGGTTATTTTTTTGTGGCAGAATATACGTTGTTATTTGGAGGAAATATAAAAGTTATTTGGGAGATGGTAACTACTTATACTAAATATATTTAAGGGGGAATGGCTAATGTTACTTACATCAATGATGAGAATTTATTTGACACGCTCTTTAAAGCCTTTTACATTTGAGGGAAAATATGAAAATAAGCTAGAATTCGAAAACTTGCAGGACTTAGGCCTTTATGTACATATTCCATTTTGTAGGTCTTTGTGTTCATTTTGTCCTTATTGTAAAGTAATATATGACAAAGACTTAGCCTTGAAATATAAGGAAGCACTTCTTCAGGAAATTGAACTAGTAGGAAAAACAGACAATAAAAAGAAGAAGGTAACAAGTCTTTACTTTGGGGGAGGAACTCCAACTTTGATGATAGATAGTTTGGAAGAAATTATCTGTAGGCTAGGTGAGTACTTTGAAATTACAGATGGAATAGGTGTTGAGCTTCATCCTGAGGATATTACATATTCTAATTTAGAAAAGCTAAAGAAAATTGGTATTACTATGGTTAGTTTGGGGATGCAATCCTTTGATGAAAGTTGTTTAAAAAAGATTGGTAGAAGTAGTGTAGACTTTAAAGAGAAGCTAAAAATAGTAAGAGAGGCAAATTTTAAAGTAGTAGATATTGATTTGATATTTGCTATACCAGGTCAGACTGAGATGATTTTGAAAAATGATATTTATACAGCTTTTGAATATGGAGCTACACAGATTTCTACATATCCATTTATTGATTTTACTTTTGCAAATAATGCTTATAAACCTTTATCACATAGTACAAAAAAGGAGATGCTTAAATATTTAAGTAATTTATGTGAAGAAATGGGTGTGGAACGTAGCTCTGTATGGACTTTTGCCAAGAAGAATACTGATAAATATTCTTCTATTACTAGAGATACTTTTTTAGGATTTGGAGTATCAGCAACTACCCTTTTAAAGGATAAATTTAAGGTTAATACCTTTTCTATTGAGGAGTATATAAAACGAGTAGAAGAAGAAAAACTTCCAACATCCTTGACTCTAGATTTTACACCTAGACAACGAGCTGTATATTATCTATTTTGGAGTGCTTATAGTATGAAAATAGATAGTGAAAAATTTGAAAATATAGTAGGGAAGTCTCTAAAGGATATGTATGGATTTGAGTTTTGGATTGCTGAGAAGTTAGGGTATGTAAAGAAAAATGGAAATATTTATGAACTTAGTGATAAAGCATCTTACTACTATCATTATATTGAGCAGGTGTATACTACGGAATATATTGATAAAATGTGGAATATCTCTAGAAACATAGCATTTCCTGAGAAAGTCATACTTAGTTGACTTATTGTGGATATATGAAAATTATATCAGAATGAATTCTACTGGATAATTATTTAAGTTAAAATTTAAAAAATTAAATATTATTATAGTTATAATAACTAGTAAAAAATGATAGCGTGGTAGTAGTGAATTCTCACTAAACCTTTGCTATCATTTTTCCTTCATAAAGATATTAAGTTATTCAATATATAGACTAACAGTTACAGTGACGTCCTTGCTTACTGTTTAAATCTGCATCAAAACGATCTGCATTCATTACTTTATTCCAAGCAGAGACAAAGTCCTTTATAAATTTAATCTCAGAGTCTTTACTTGCATATACTTCTGCAATAGCACGAAGTTGAGAATTAGATCCGAAGATAAGGTCAGCTCGAGTTCCCATCCACTTTAATTTTTTTGTAGATCTGTCTCGTCCCTCAAATATTTGTTCATTAGAAGAAGTAGGCTCCCATACAGTATCCATATCTAAAAGATTTATAAAGAAATCATTTGAAAGAGATTCTGGTTTATATGTAAAAACACCAAGTTGAGATTGTTTATGGTTTGCATTTAATACACGCATACCACCTAATAAAGCAGTCATTTCAGGAGCAGTTAAAGTTAAAAGTTGTGAACGGTCAATTAATAATTCCTCAGGACGACTTGAGTAATCTGATTTAAGATAGTTTCTAAATCCATCTGCTTTTGGCTCAAGTACGGCAAATGAATTAATATCAGTTTCTTCTTGTAATGCATCACTACGTCCAGCAGTGAAAGGTACGGTAATTTTATAGCCGGATTTTCTTGCGGCTTGTTCAATGCCTACACATCCAGAAAGAACAATTATATCTGCTAAAGATACCTTCTTAGGTTTTACTTGAGATAGATCATTTCCTTTTGTCTGTAAAGAGTTAAAGTCTGACTGTATTTTTTCAAGAACTTGTAAAACTTTATTTAACTTTTCAGGTTCATTAACTTCCCAAGAATTTTGTGGTTCAAGGCGAATTCTAGCACCATTTGCGCCACCGCGTTTATCAGAGCATCTAAAAGTTGATGCAGATGCCCAAGCTGTAGTTACAAGTTCAGGTACTGACAATCGAGACTCTGAGATTTTCTTTTTAAGATACTCAATATCATCTTTATTAATTAATTTATAGTCAACTTCAGGTATAGGGTCTTGCCATATAAGTTTTTCTGTAGGAACTTCTGGACCAAGATATCTAGAAATTGGACCCATATCACGATGTGTTAATTTGAACCAAGCACGTGCAAAGTCATTAGTGAATTTATCAGGATTATTTAGATAGTCTTTAGCAATTTTATTATATACAGGATCATAGAGAATACCTAAATCAGCTGTTGTCATCATAGGTCGATGCTTTATTGATGGGTCATGTGCATCTATTATCATATCTTTGTCATCCACATCTTTAGCCAACCACTGATAGGCACCAGCAGGACTCTTAACTAACTCCCATTGGTATTTAAACAACATTTCAAAATATCCCATAGTCCACTTTGTAGGATTTGGTTTCCAAGCTCCCTCAATACCGCTACTGATAGTATCAATACCTTTACCACTTTTATAACTATTTTTCCAACCAAGACCTTGTTGTTCAATGCTAGCAGCTTCAGGTGCAGGCCCAACATATGTTGCAGGAGCGGCTCCGTGACATTTACCAAATGTATGACCACCAGCTATAAGTGCAACAGTTTCTTCGTCATTCATAGCCATGCGTGAAAATGTCTCTCTAATATCTTTTGCAGAGCCCATTGGATCAGGTTTTCCATCAGGTCCTTCTGGATTTACATAAATTAATCCCATTTGTACAGCTGCAAGAGGATTTTCAAATGTATCATTATTATAGTTTTTATTATTTCCAAGCCACTGAGTTTGTGAACCCCAGTATATTTCTTGTGGCTCCCAAACATCCTCACGTCCACCACCAAATCCAAAGGTCTTAAGTCCCATTGACTCAAGGGCACAATTACCAGTTAATATCATAAGATCTGCCCAAGAAATTTTATTACCATATTTTTGTTTAATTGGCCAAATTAATCGACGAGCTTTATCTAAATTAACATTATCAGGCCAACTATTTAATGGTGGAAACCTTTGGAGTCCATCTCCTGCACCACCTCGACCATCACCTATTCTGTATGTTCCTGCACTATGCCATGCCATACGAATAAATAGTGGTCCATAGTGACCAAAGTCTGCTGGCCACCAATCCTTTGAATCTGTCATCAAATCATATAAGTCTTGTTTTAGTGCATAATAATCAAGTTTTTCAAATTCTTTAGCATAATCAAATTTACATCCCATTGGATTACTTAAGTTTGAGTTTTGATGAAGAATGTTTAGGTTTAGTAGGTTAGGCCACCAATCCTTATTTGTTGCTCCTACTCCTGATACAGAGTTCATGGTTCTTCCAGTAACGGGGCATCTCATTTCTCTCATGTGATAGTAAACCTCCTTTACTTTATTTATGATTTTAATGTAAGTAATAAATTAATAATTGATACTTTATAAAATTCAAATTTAAACTCTTTAAGTACAATATATTTCATTAAATAATATGTAATTAGATTTTTGAATATGCAAAGGATATTTGTGTTTAGTATAGAAATTAGGTTTACAAGATTACAGCTTTGTTTTAATATGAAGTGTATATACTTAAAATAAGGAGCATAAATATGAAGTTCAAATATGACTTACATGTACATACAAAAGAAGTTAGTCCTTGTGCACGTCTTAGTATAGAGGAAATAATAGACAAATATATAGAAAAAGGTTACTCTGGATTAGTTATTACAGACCATATGAGAAAGGGTTACTACAGAAAATGTAGGAGAGAAGAATGGAAAGAGAAAACCAAAGAATTCTTTTACAGTTATGATAGAGCTATTGATTATTGCAAAGATAAGGATTTTTATATAGGTTTAGGAATGGAGATTAGTTTTAATAGTAGTACAAATGATTTTTTGGTATACGGATTTGAAAAAGATGATTTCTTTGAAAATGAGTGGATGATAGAAATGGAGCTAAAGGAATTTTATAATAAGTTCAAGGATAAAGCTATCATTATTCAGGCTCACCCTTATAGAGAAAGAGGTAGTAATTTAGTGGATATAAACTTTCTACATGGGCTAGAAGTATTTAATCAAAATCCAAGACATAATAACCATAATGATCTGACATATGATGTTTATAAAGAGAACCTTAGACTGATAGCTACAGGTGGAAGTGATGTACATCAAAAAGAGGATATGTGTACAACAGGTATATGTACAGATAAAAAAATCACGTCAGATAAAGATTTAATTGAGATATTAAGAAATAAAGAATTTAAAATAATAGGAATGGATTAAAATATATTTTTAATTTAATTAATAAGAAATATAAAAATAATAAGTAAGAAGTTGAAGGTCTAAGTTTATTCTTAGACCTTTAATATTTATTAAACATAATTATTAACTAAATTTATTGAAGTGGATTTAAGTTTTCTTCTCCACTCATACTTAAGATAGTTTGAACCAATAATTCAATTTCATTTTCTATATCATTAAGATTTGCAGTCTCACAAGGCGCATGCATATATCTAAGTGGTAGTGAAACAAGCGCAACGGGTACACCTTTACCAGTTAATCTTATTTTATCAGCATCTGTACCAGTATTTCTTGGAGTAAGTTCGTACTGTATCTCAATACTATTTTCCTTTGCAGCTTTTTCTAAAATTTCATTAATTTTAGAACTTATTGGAGCTCCTTTAGATAATATAGGCCCATTTCCAAGTGTACAATAACCACTCTCTCTTGGATCTATTCCTGGATAATCTGTAGCAAAAGATACATCGCAAGCAATACCCATAGTTGGATTTATATGGCTAGCGGCAAAATAAGCTCCACCCATATTTGTTTCCTCATTAACAGTACTTACAGCATAAACAGCCACATTAGGACCCTTATCAGATACTTTTCTAAGAACTTCAGCAACTATAAATGCACCAGTTCTATTGTCTAGACCACGACCAACAAAAGTATCATTTAGCATATACTCATAGTCAACATCATATATTATATAATCACCAATAGAAACAAGCTTTTCCATTTCTTCTTTATTATTAGCGCCACAATCTATAAATAGATCTTTAGCTTCTATATTATCCTTAGCACCACCTTGATGTTCAGCTCTAACACCAACTACACCTTTTAAAACTCCACTTTTAGTTAAAACTCTAACCCTATTTCCAAGAGCTAACTTAGGATTTATACCACCAGCTTTAGCAACATATAAGTATCCGCTGTCATCAATGTAGTTTACCATATAAGCAATTTCATCGCAGTGGCCAGCTAGCATAACCTTGAATTGTTTATCGGGATTTACAGATGCTATAACATTACCAACAACATCAGTTTCAATTTTGTGTGCAAAATCTTTAACATATTCCATCCATAATTTTTGTAATTCTATTTCATTGCCAGATGGTGAAGGTGTCTTGATAAGTTTCTCTAGAAATAATTTTGATTCTTCTCTCATAATAATAGTTCCTCCATACAAATATATATTTAACTCATACATAGTTAACAAATTTAAAATCCAAATAACATTTTTATTTGGATGTTTTCATTTAGCCCCTTAAGGATGGTATAATATAATAATACTCTATTTATACACATATTGGAAAAAAATGAATAAATGGGGAGTTATTAATGGGTGCTGCAAAGATAAAAAGAACTACCAGATGAACTTTATAATAACACATCACTTCACAAAGTAGATGTATTGTATAATTAGAATACGCTAGACTTTGCAGTTATTTCAAATTTATCAAAATCATCTTTTATACATAAAATTTCAACTTTTCTTTTCTCTCCTGGACTTATACCAGATTCATTAGTAAAAGAACTTCCTACAACAGTACCATCACTACCAAATAGCTTGTAATCAAATTCTATATAATCAATAACTTCATCACTTGTATTTTCAAATATACCAACTATAGAAGTACTAAAATCAGTTTTTGTAACTTCCCAGTTAATATTTTTAGCCATTTCATTTACAGATTCATCATTCTTAGATATTTCATTTTCAGTATCTTTAATAGCTTGGTCTACTGAAGAAACACCTGCGCTAATAAAAGCAGCACAGCCACCTATAACTACTATAAAACCTATTATTACACCTAATATTATTTTTTTCATAAATATAACCTCCAAAATTTAATAATTATTATACTCTTATTATAGTGAAGGCTAATTCTTAGTTGGTATGCTAGTAGTATACAAATAAGAATTTATGAAAATAAAGTTAATAAATATCCTAAAGAAATAAATATTATAAATGAATATAGAGAAAAACCAAAAACTCTAGTGACTTTATTACCGCTATTTACAAGTGGTAATTTTTCATTTATATCCTTAAAATTAGCAAATAAACATACATACATAAGAGCCATGACAATAAGTATTACATTAGCAATAAAAGATGACATGCTAGTAAAAGCAAACAACCCTGTACTCAAAGTCAAATAAAATAATGTAGCTAAAGTCATATTGATTTTGTTTTTAGTTCTAAAGCCTGGAATAATTGTATTTGATTTTGGATTAGACTTAGAATTTGGAATTTCTTTTTTCTCAAAAGGGTTATTTTCTTTAAAAAGTAAAAGATCTAAATCATATTTTAGTTTATCTACATTTTCGTATCTATCTTTTGGAGATATTTCCGTACATTTTAATATTACGTTTCTTAATTTAGAATTACTTAAAAATTCCTTGAAATGTTTACCTGTTGTTAGTACATTCATCATTACCCCCATAGCATAAATGTCACTTCTACCATCAGATTGCTCAAATCCAAATTGCTCAGGTGAGGTATATCCTTTTGTACCTAATAAGGTAGTATCAAGATTTTCACCTGTTTTATATATTATTGATTTATCAAAATCAATTATTTTTATAACATTGTCATTACTTATAACTATATTTTCAGGCTTGATATCTCTGTGGATTATTGGAGGTGTTTGATTGTGAAGCAAACTTAAAACCTCACACATTGATGACATATATTCCAAGTGAAGATTACCAAAACTATATTACTCTGAATTTAGTTTATATATTATAATAATCTATAAGATGTATTAATTAAAGAAAAGGAGATTAGGTTATGTCCATAAAACTAATCAATGTAGAAAAAGTTTATAGAACAAGGGAAATAGAAACAGTAGCCTTAAAAAATATAAATCTAGAAATTAAAGATGGAGAATTTTTAGTGATATTAGGACCTAGTGGTAGTGGAAAAAGTACTATGCTAAATGTAATAAGTGGGCTTGATACACCTAGCAGTGGTGAAATATACTGTGATGATAAAAAAATAAGTGATTATAATGAAGACAAATTAACAAAATTTAGAAGAGATAACCTAGGATTTATTTTCCAACAATATAATCTCCTTCAAAATCTTACGGTAAAAGAAAATATAGAGCTAGGATCAAGTATTGGAGTTAATCCTCTTAATATAGATGAAGTTCTAGAAGCTGTAAGTATGACAGAACAAATGGATAAATATCCATACCAACTAAGTGGAGGTCAACAACAAAGAGTATCCATAGCTAGAAGCGTGGCAAAAAATCCAAAGATAATGTTTTGTGATGAGCCAACAGGAGCTTTGGATGAAGAAACAGGAAAACAAGTTTTAGAGTTGATACAAAACCTAAATAATAAGTTTAAAACTACAACTGTGGTTATAACTCACAATCAAAATATAGCACTTATGGCAGATAGAGTTATTAAGATGAATTCAGGTAAAATCGTTGAGGAAATCATAAATACAGAAAAAAGAAAGGTAAGTGAAATAAAATGGGGGTAAAAATTCTATTTAAAAACACTTTAAACACCTTTAAAAAGAAAAAACTACAGCTTTTAGCTATAGGCATAATAATTGCAATGAGTTCATTTTTATATACTACTATGTTTTATGCTATAGATAGTTTAAAGATACCTCTAGAAAAATTTATAGAAAATACTAATCAAGAAGATTTTTCAATAGGTATGATAAATGGATTAACTGACTCTGATATTAATAAACTAAATAATGAAGAAAAAATGAACATGATGGTTTATTCATTAAGTGATATAAAGAATTTAGATGAAAATTTATATAATAAGATTATAGGAAATAGGATTAAATCTTTTGAAAAAGCCTATGATGAATTTGAATTAGAAAATAGATCATTTAAAGAAATTAACTTTAAAAATAATACTGTAAGCAACAAAATTACTTTATACAAAGATAATAAAAATATTAATAAATCATTTATCGAAGAAGGAAATAAGCCTAAAAATGATGATGAAATAGCTATAACAAAAATATATGCTAAAAAAAATAACTTAAAAATAGGTGATAGTATAAAGATAGATAACAAAAATTATACTATTACAGGGTTTGTGCTATTTCCTGATAACACACTTCCTATAAGTGGAACAGATTTTAATATTGATAATTCTAAGATTACCTTAGGGCTTGTTAATGACAGTGAGTATGAAAAGATAAAAGGAAAAGAAGGTTTCTATCTATCTGCAGTATGTAAAAATAAAGAAAGTTTAGAAGATTTTAATAAAAAAGTAGTAAATACATATAAGGATAATAAGGATTTAGATTATATAACAAGTATAGTGCTTACTAAAAATCAAATAAGAAGTGGTGCTATATATGAGGAGTTAAAGGGTGGAAAGATGATGACTATAGGTATAAGCGTAAGCATTAGTACAATCGCTGTGTTAATTGTGCTTATGATAACTTACAGAATAGTAAAAAATGAAAGAGCACAAATAGGAGTTTTAAAAGCCCTTGGCTATTCTAGCAAAGAAATACTAAAGCCTTATATAATTATTCTTAGTATGATATCTCTACCTTTATTAATTATAGGATATATAGGTGCAATGTTTGCAGCTCCATCTATGAGTGAAATGTATTTGGAATTTTACTTAATACCAATGGGAGAGATTAAACCAAACTTAAGTGTATTAATAGTAGCGATAGGAGTTCCATTTATAGTAATAATTGGTTTATCAACTATTCTTATAAATAAGATGCTTTCTAAGAGAGCTATTAATTTAATAAAATCTAATGAAAGTGGTAAGGTAGGAATACTAACTAAGTTGGCTAGTAAAATACTAAAAAAATCAAAGCCACAGACTAAGTTTAAATACTCATTTATATTATCAAATACTAATAAATTCTTAGTATTCTTCTTAGGCATATCATTATCTTCAATGCTTATAATAATGAGTCTTATGATGGTTAATTTCTTTGATAAGATTAGTGTTGATTATTATAATTCGATAGATTATGTATATGAAGGTATTGTTGATATGTCAAAAGAATATCCAAAACTTAATTCTAAAGATGAGAAGTTTATAAGCTTACCTAATGGAATATACAATGATGATAATATAACTATAGTTGGATTAGATAATGATAACAATCTTCATAAGTTATTTAATAAAGAGGGTAATACTATTACTGATAAGCTAGAAGAAGGCATTATTATAAATAAAAGCTTTAGCTTAACATATGGAGTAAAAGTTGGAGATAACATAAAAATTATTATAAATGATAAGGAATTCGAAGATAAAGTAGTAGGAATTTCTAATGAGTATTCAGGGGTTAAGGTTTATATGGATAGGATTAAGTTAAGCAATATAATGACTAGTGATAAACTATTTGATTATATTGATCAAGATGACTTCTATACAGGTGTATACTCAAAGGATGAGCTTGATAAAGATGACTACTTAATGGTTACAAATAAAGGTGATATTTTAGAACAAACAAAGTCTATGCAAGGTTTTGTAAAGATAGCAGTATACACAATGATAGGGACGGCAGTATTAATTGCTGTAATAGTATTATATGTACTTACGACTATGACAATAGAAGATAATTATTACTCAATATCATTATTAAAAGTAATGGGATACTCTAAAAAAGAAGTAAATTCAATGTTGTTAAATAGCTATTTAGTATATTCAGTGATTTCATATTTGATAAGCATACCTTTGACTGTATTTGGTCTAGGATATGGAGTTAAATACTTAGCAAGTGAATTTAATATGATTATGCCATTTGAATTTGAGATTTGGCATGGTGTTGTTGGGTTTGTCATTATGATAATTATATTTGCCATAGGAAGTAACTCAGCTAAGAGGAAAATTAGTAAAATTTCACTTCAAGAGGTTTTAAAAGAGAATAGAGAATAAAATTATTATACAAAATCCCACGCTCTAGTGAGCCTGGGATTTATTTTTATTATAACAGTAAAGATTTATGAGAGAGTGCTTAATAGCAACTCGTTAGTACTGGAGGATTTTGTAATTTAATGTAGAATTTAATAATATATATTTATGATTAAAGGAGTAAATAATGAGGAAACGAAACGTAATTATTATTGGAATAATTTATTCACTTCTTGTTACAACCATAGTTTTTAGTATATATGTAAAACTTGAATATAACACTAGTTTAAAAGAATTCATTGAAAAAGCAAAACCAATAACGTCAAAAGAAAAACAATGGCTTGTTGAAAATGGTACCTTAGTTTTTGGTTCAGACCAGACATCACCACCGTTAAGATATGAAGATGCTAATGACAATCAATATAAGGGTATAGCAGTAGATATAATCAATTCTTTATCAATTACTATTGGGCAGAAAATTGATTTTCAAAAGCATGACTGGTGGAGGGAATCATTAGATGATTTATCAAACAATTCTATTGATTTTTTTGATTTAATAAAATCAGAAGATAGATCTAAAGATTATCTTTTTACAGACCCATTATATTCATTAAATGGAAATATTTTAAAAGAAAAAAACAATAAAAGTATTAATAACTATAATGACCTAAAAGGAAAAAATGTAGCCATAATAGAAGGTGACTACTCAATTGAGTTTTTGAATAGTAGAGTTAATGACATCGATATTGAATTAACTCCTGACGTTAAAACATCTGTAGAGTACTTATTAGATGGGAAAGTAGATGCTGTAGTTGGTGATGAACCTGTATTAAATCACTACATTAAACAATTGGATCTTGGAAGGGAATACACTGTACTAAGTGATCCAATTTATATGAAAAAAGCATGTTTAGCAGTTCCAAAAGGTCAAGAAACTTTAGTAAAGATTTTAAATAAGGGCATTTTTCAGCTAGAAAAAACAGGCGTGTACGATAGTATAATAGATAAATGGAAATATGAATGTAGTGATATTAATTCAATAATATATCAAAACCCACAACCTAAAATTGTATATATATTGTTTATTGCCATGTTAGTTTCAATATACATTATTTCTGGAAGCACATATATATTAAAGAAAGAGATAAAAGAAAAATCAGAAGAATTAAAGAAGGTAGAGAATCAATTAATTAGAGATAGTAAAATGGCAGCTATTGGCCAGCTTGCATCTGGAGTTGCTCATGAAGTTCGTAACCCTCTAGGTATAATTCGTAATTATTGTTATCTACTTAAAGATGATGATATTAGTATAGATGAAAAAAATGAGTACGTTAAAGAGATAGAGTCAAATGTAGACAGAGCTAGCAATATAGTAACCAATCTATTGAGTTTTGGTAAATTAACTAGTGATTTGGAGTATGAGCTAAACCTACGCGAATTTATAACTAATTTATTAGATCGAGAAAAAAATAGTATATTAATCAAAAACATAAATGTATCTATAAATTGTAGTGAAATAGTATTATCTATAAACGTAGAGTTACTAAATCATATATTAACAAATTTATTATCTAACTCAATAGATGCAGTTAGTCACCATGGAGTTATTATAATTGATTGTTATGTCAAAGGTGATTATTTGTATATAGATATTAAAGATGATGGAAAAGGAATAAGAGCTAAAGATATTGATAATATTTTTGATCCATTCTATACTACAAAACCAGTAGGGGAAGGGACTGGCCTTGGTCTATACATCGTTTATAACCTTGTTACAAAACAAAATGGAGAAATAAATGTTGAAAGTAATGAAAAAGTTGGAACTTGTTTTCATGTTAAGCTTCCAATAAATAGGGAGAAGGTTAAATATTATGAGGATATTAATAGTTGATGATGAAGCACAATATAGTGAAGTAATGAAAAAAATACTCAAGAAAAAAGGACATATAGCAGATGTTGCTCATAGTGGTCAAGAAGCTTTAAAAATACTTAAAAGTAATAAAAAATATGATGTAGTTTTATCTGATCTTATTATGAATAATATGAATGGTGTAGAACTACTTGAAGAAATACAGAAGTTAGATAAAAATATTAGAGTAATAATGGTAACAGGATATGGAAGTATTGAGAACGCTGTAGAGGCAATGAAAAAAGGAGCATATTATTATTTTATTAAAGGTAGTTCAGTTGAAAGTTTATTAGAAGAGTTAGAAAAAATAAATACAATAGTAACTAAAGAAAAAGAATTAAACAACAATGGAAAATACACTTTAAATACTAAAAATAAAAAATTTGCTCAAACTATAGAACTTGCTAAAACTGCTGCAAAAAGTAATGTTAATATTCTATTACTTGGGGAGTCAGGTGTAGGAAAAGATGTTTTTGCAAGATTTATACATGAAAATAGTATGAGAAAGGATAATCAGTATGTAGCAATAAACTGTTGCTCTTTTTCAGACAATCTTTTAGAGTCAGAGTTATTTGGTCACGAAAAAGGATCTTTCACAGGTGCTTATGAATCTAGAAAAGGTAGATTTGAGTTGGCAAGTGGTGGAACTTTATTTTTAGATGAAGTAGGAGATGTTTCTTTAGGAGTTCAGGTAAAGCTTCTTAGAACATTAGAAAATAAGGTAGTAGAAAGACTTGGGAGCAACAAACCTTTTGAAGTAGACTTTAGACTTATCAGCGCAACTAATAAAAATCCAAAAGATGAAATCTTAGGCGGGACAATGAGGGAACATTTCTTTTATAGAATAAGCACAATCGTACTTACAATACCACCACTTAGGGAAAGAAAAGAAGATTTAGATGATCTAATTCAGTTTTTCTTAAATAAATATAAAAAAGAATTTAATAAAGATATAACATCTGTTGATGATGACGTTATGGGATTTTTATTAAACTATGACTATCCAGGAAACATAAGAGAATTAAAAAATATTATAAGTAGATTAGTAGTACTAAGCGATGGTAAAAGGATAACAAACAGGGGGCTACCAGTAATAACTAATATTCATAAAACACCTGAGAAAGAAAGTATCAGACCGCTTAGAGAGATAAGAAAAGAGTTTGAATGCGAGTACATAGAAAAAGCTTTATTATCATGTGGGAATAATATTTCTCAAGCAGCTAAAAAATTAGATATTAGTAGAAGGCAACTAACTAACAAAATAACCGAATATAATATTAGATAACAATATTCATATAGATTATATAGCGTGTGAGAAGAAAATTTCATACTAAAGTGGGAAAAAAACTTCTCAATTAATGGATACTTATAAAAGAGATAAACGATTCTATTTATTGTTTATCTTTTTTTATTTTATTTTTAACTTTTATTTATTGAAAAAACCTTTATATTATAGGGTTTGTATTGGTAATTTCTATATTGAAATTACAATTATTAGTTTTTTGGCATAGTTAATGCTAGTTATATAAGGCAAAAGTCTATAAGGAGGTACATTATATGAAGTTGGAACTAGGCAAAATATTTATCAAGGATATTCAGTTTGGACAGCAAACAGAAGTAAAAAACTCAACTCTATACGTTAATAAAGAAGATGTAGAAAAAATCGTCTTAGAAGATGAAAAGTTTGTAGGAGTAAAGGTAGAATTAGCTAGACCAGGTGAATCAATAAGAATAGCTCCAGTAAAAGATGTTATTGAGCCAAGGGTTAAGGTAAGTGGAGATGGTGAAATATTCCCTGGTGTTATAAATAAAGTAAAAACTGTTGGAAATGGAAGAACTCATGCGCTAGTTGGTTCAAATGTTATTACTTGCGGAAGTATTGTAGGTTTTCAAGAAGGTATAATAGACATGAGTGGTCCTACTGCTAAGTATACTCCTTTTTCACAAACTAACAGCTTATGTATAGTAGTTGAGCCAAGAGAAGGATTAGAAACACATGATTATGAAAAAGCAACAAGACTTGCAGGGTTAAAAGTTGCTACTTACATAGGAGAAGCTGGTAGAGCAGTTGAGCCAGATGAGATAGTAACTTATGAAACTAAACCATTACTTCAACAAGTAAAACAATACCCTGATTTACCTACAGTAGCATATATACATATGCTTCAATCTCAAGGGTTATTACATGATACTTACTACTACGGAGTAGATGCTAAAGAAATGGTACCTACTTTTATGTATCCTACAGAAATAATGGATGGTGCAATAATATCTGGTAACTGTGTTGCTCCTTGTGATAAGGTAACTACTTTCCATCACTTAAATAACCCAGTTATTGAAGATTTATATAAGAGACATGGAAAAGATATAAACTTTGTTGGTGTAATATTAACTAATGAAAATGTATTCTTAATGGATAAAGAGAGAAGTTCTGATATGGTTGCAAAACTTATTGAGTTTATAGGTGCAGATGGTGTACTTATAACTGAAGAAGGATATGGAAACCCAGACACAGATCTTATGATGAACTGTAAAAAATGTACAGATGCTGGAGCTGATGTAGTATTAATAACTGATGAATTTCCTGGTAGGGATGGTAAGAGTCAGTCTGTTGCTGATGCAACAAAAGAAGCAGATGCTTTGGTTTCTTGTGGTCAAGGTAACTTAATAGTACACTTCCCAGCTATGGAAAAGGTAATAGGAACATTAGAATATGTAGAAATGATGATTGGTGGTTACAAAGGATGTATTAACGAAGATGGAAGCATGGATGCAGAACTTCAAATAATAATAGCCTCTACTATAGCAAATGGATACAATCACTTAACAGCTAGATATTATTAAAATATAAAAAATAATGGAGGATAAGTTTATGGGTAAAATTAGAGTAGTTCATTATATAAATAACTTCTTTGCTGGAATCGGTGGAGAAGAAAAAGCTGATATACCACCTGAAAAAAGAACTGGTGTAGTAGGTCCAGGTATGGCACTTCAAAAGGAATTTGGCGATGAAGCTGAAATAGTTGCTACAGTAATTTGTGGAGATAGTTACTTTGGTGAGAACATGGAGAGTGCAACATCAGAACTTTTAGAAATGATAAAAAAAGAAAAGCCTGATCTATTTATTGCAGGACCAGCATTTAATGCGGGAAGATATGGAGTAGCATGTGGTGGTATTTGCAAAAAAGTCGAAGAAGAATTAAACATACCAGTTGTTACAGGTATGTACGTAGAAAATCCAGGTGTAGATATGTATAAGCTAGATTTACACATTATATCAACAGGTAACTCAGCTGCAGATCTTAGAAAATCAGTTCCAAAGATTGCAAAACTAGGATTAAAATTAGCTAAAAATGAAGTAGTAGGACCACCTGAAGAAGAAGGATATATCATGAGAGGTATAAGAATGAATTTCTTCCATGAAAAGAGAGGTTCTGAGAGAGCTTTAGATATGCTAGTTAAAAAAATGGCTAAAGAATCTTTTGCAACAGAATATCCAATGCCTGAGTTTGACAGAGTAGCTCCAAATAAAGCAGTTGTTGATATGTCAAAAGTTAAGGTTGCTTTAGTTACATCAGGGGGAATAGTTCCAACAAATAACCCAGATAGAATAGAATCATCAAGTGCAACAAAATATGGTATTTATGACTTAACTGGAAAAGATTCTATGTCTAAGGATGAATTTACTACTATTCACGGTGGATATGATAGAGCATTTGTTTTAGAAAATCCAAACTTAGTTGTTCCTCTAGATGTTGTAAGAGAATTAGAAGAAGAAGGCGTTATAGGAGAGATGTCAAATTACTTCATAACAACTACAGGTACAGGCACTAGTGTAGGTAATGCAAAAAAGTTTGGAGAAGATTTTTCTAAAAAACTTGTTGAAGATGGTGTTGGCGCAGTAATTCTAACATCTACATGAGGTACTTGTACACGTTGCGGTGCAACGATGGTAAAAGAAATAGAAAGAGCTGGAATCCCTGTAGTTCATCTATGTACTGTAGTACCAATATCTTTAACAATAGGAGCAAATAGAATAGTACCTGCAATAGGTATACCATATCCTTTAGGAGATCCAAAGTTAACAGAAGTTGAAAGTAAAAAGTTAAGAAGAAGCCTTGTATTAAGAGCACTTAATGCCCTATCAACAGAAGTAGAAGAGCAAACTGTATTTGAAAAATAAAAATGGAGTGATTTGATGGATAAAAATCGGGAGTCTTGGGGGAGTAGATTTGGTTTTATAATGTCAACTATAGGTTTTGCAATTGGTCTTGGTGCAGTGTGGAGATTTCCTTATATGGTTGGAGTTAATGGAGGAGGAGCATTCCTTATAGTATATGTATTAATATCTATAATAATAGGAATACCTCTATTTATAGCTGAGATGGGTCTTGGGAGAAAGACTCATCTAAATCCAGTAGAGGGAATGAGAAAACTAACTAAAAAAGGTAGTCTATGGGTCGGAATTGGCTGGATTGGAGTTATAGCATCTTTACTAATAATGTCTTATTATACAGTTGTTATAGGATGGATGCTTGCTTATTTATTAAAAATGGCTACGGGTGCTTTTTCTGGACTATCAATTGAAGAAGTAAGTAATGTTTATTCTAGTTTTATTGCAAATCCAATGCAAGGAATATTTTTCACTTTGTTAATGATAATAATACTAGGAGTTATTGTTACAAAAGGGCTTAAAGATGGTATTGAAAACTGTTGTAAATATCTAATGCCGGCTTTGTTTGTAATATTAATAATATTAGCAGTTAGAAGTGTTATGTTGCCAGATGCAATGGAAGGTATTAAGTGGTATTTAACACCTAATTTTAGTAAAATAACTCCACAGGTCATTCTTGCAGCCCTAGGGCAAGCATTCTTTGCAATTGGTATAGGTGTTGCAGCTGCATTCGTATACGGTAGCTATTTAGATGATAAAAAGTCTAATATACCAGGAGATGCGACTATAATAGTATTATCAAATACAATGATAGCAATAGTTGCAGGATTTATAATATTCCCTGCTATATTCTCTTTTGGAATGTCTCCTGCAGCAGGCCCAGGTCTTACTTTTGTAACTATGCCAAACTTATTTAGTCAAATGAGCGGAGGAGTAATGTTTGGGACAGCTTTTTTCTTCTTAGTAATAATAGCAGGTATAACTTCTGGTATAGGATATTTAGAAGCTATAGTTTGTACTATATCAGAAGTATTTAAATTGGAAAGAAAGAAAGCGGTATGGTCAACACTACTTGTTATATTTACTTTAAGTATACCTTGTATATTAGCAAATGGTCCTTGGAGTAATATAACAATACTTGGAAGAAACTTCTTTGATTTAGCAGATTTTATATCAGGAAATGTTCTTATGCCACTAGGGGCATTAATGATATCTTTATATACTGCTTATAAGTGGAAGTATGAAAACTATATGGATGAGGTAAATATTGGTGCGGGTAAAGTAAGGGTTTACAAGTTTATGAAACCAATAGTTATTTACCTTATACCAATAGCAGTATTTATAATAATGGTAACTGGTTTAATGTAAGTTAATTATTAATATTTATCCCTATAAATTAATAATCCCTCTATCTAGAATAACTAGGTAGAGGGATTTATTATTTTAAACTCATGATTCCTACTATAATATAGCATACTGATATGGACTTAGAAGAAATGAGTAGTTAGGATTCATACATATATGATATAATAAATGAATAAAAATTAAGGAGTTTGCTTAATGAGTAATGAGACAATAAAACTTATGAGCATATTAAAAAATATTGATGATGAAGATTATCTTGATAATTATTTAGATAGCATAGAAGATAAGTTTAAAGATTTAGATTTTATTAATTATGTTAAAGAGTCAATAAAAGATAAAGGAATTAAGAAAAGTGATTTAATAAAAAATGCTGACATAGATAGAACATATGGATATCAGGTCTTAAATGGTAGTAAAAAACCAAGCAGGGATAAGATACTAATGATTTGTATTGGTGGTGGATTTAGTTTAGAAGAAACTAATAAGCTACTAAAGTTAGGTAATTGTGGGGAACTTTATTCAAAAAATATAAGAGATGCAGTTATTATATTTGGGATAAATAAAAAAGTTGATATATTACAGATAAATGAACTTTTATATAGTAGAGATCAGGAGTGTTTAAGCTAGAAGTATATTGATAGAGTTTAATGTAAAGGTAATTATTAAAATTAATAAATATTATTATTGATGAATAATTTAAATAAATTTTGTGGGAGGTAAACTATGAGTAATGAAAAATTTGAACTATTATGCCAAGGGGATAGTAGAATACTTAAAATACACGCAACTAGAGGAGAAGCATACATAGTATAAGCAGGATCTATGGTTGCAATGACACCAAGCTTTGACTTAAATGTAAAAGCTGGAGGTTTAGGAAAAATGTTTGGTAGAGTAATGTCTGGTGAAAGTGCACTACTACAAGAGTACAGAGCATTAGAAGATGGGGAGTTATTGTTAGCTCCAACAGGATCAGGGGATATTACTATGATAGATTTAGATGGAAGTAAAAGTTTAAGAATAAGTAATGGGAACTTTTTAGCTTGTACAGAAAGTTTATCTCTAGAGACAAAAGCTAAAGTAAAAGGAATATTCGGTAGTGGTGAAGGGTTATTTGGAATTAGAACTAAAGGTCGTGGTACTTTATTTGTAAATTCTTGTGGATCAATACATAAGATAAATCTAAGTCATGGTCAAGAGTACATAGTAGATTCTAGTCATTTAGTTTTATGGGACAATGATATGGAATACTCAACAGAGTTAGCGGCTAAAGGATTAGCATCGTCATTTTTTAGTGGAGAAGGCTTTTTAGCAAGATTTAAGGGGCCGGGTGAAATATGGATTCAAACTAGAAAGCCTATAGTTTTATCTCAAAATGGTTAATTAAAATATAATATTAGTTATATTATTCGAAACATAAAAGTATATAATCAGGGGAGTGATTAGAATTAAAGATAATAAAAAGAAAAAAAATCAATGAAGGTATTACGATATATCATAATAATGCTAATAGGATTTATTGGTGGATTAATAGGTGTAAGTTTGTCATTAACAGACAACATAGAAGTTAGTAATATATTTGGGGATACACTACTTTTTCTAATATCATTTTTAGTAGCATTTTTAATTCAAGTAATACTGCATGAATTAGGCCATTTAATCTGTGGCTTACTATCAGGATATGAGCTTGTTTCATTTAGAGTAGGTAGTTTAACACTAGTCAAAGAGAATGATAAATTTCTTATGAAAAAGTTTAATGTAAAAGGAACTGGTGGTCAATGTCTAATGATGCCTAAGGAAGATAATTACGAGAAAATATCATATGTATTATATAACTTAGGTGGATTACTTATGAATGGTTTAGTTGTAATTTTGTGTTCAATAGCCATAAAAACATTGCATTTAAATAGATATATACATGAATTGTTCTTATCATTAATTATTGTTGGAGTTATGATATTTATTACAAATGGTATCCCTATGAAAATTGGTGGAGTTGCTAATGATGGATATAATGTTATTTCAATAATGAAAAATAAACTTATGAAGTATTGTTTCTATACACAGTTAAGGGTGAATGGACTTTTACATAAAGGAATGAGATACAAAGATATGCCACTAGATTGGTTTAATATAGATGAAAACTCTGATTTTAGCAATCCTTTAGTATGCAGTATTAAAATTATGGAAGCTAATTATTATCATGACAACTTTGATTTTGAAAAAGCAAAAGAATATTTTGAGTTTTTACTTAATTATAGACCTAAGATAATAAGCTTATATGAAAATGAAATAAAATGTGAATTGTTATTTTATGAGATAATAGGTGAAGGTAATATAGAAAAAATTAATGATTTATATACTAAAGAATTAAAAAACTATATAAAAATAACAGATTGTTATATAAATAGAAAAAGATTAATGTATGCATATTATTTAATTATAGAAAAGGATATGAAAAAAGTAGAACAAATACTTAAAGAAATGGAAAAAGTGAAAAAAACATATCCAATTAAAGCCGAAGTTGAAAGTGAAATAGAGTTAATTGAATTTATTAATGAAAAATTTGAAAGATAAATTAGCATAGGTTAAAGTTTAATTTTATTGAAAAAATATAAATATAATAAGTAAGTTTTTAAAGGTCTTAAGTTTATTCTTAGGCCTTTTTTTATTTTCCACCACTTACCATTGTATCCCTGGTTTTAATTCTATTCCCCCTTGTTTGAAATTCATAATTTAAAATTGTTCATATATTAAGATGATATCACACTATATAGTTTTTCACAGGAATACTTAAATCAAGGGAGGCGGAATTACGAACTTGAGTAGGAGCATCTTTTTATATGGTAAACATCGTATTAAATTAACAGAATAATACATAATAAGACTATGAAAATAGATAAAAGGGGCAAAAACTTATGAATGAAAATATTAAATCTATATTTACTCAAATAGAAAAAAATTTAAATAAAGAATTAATAGGTCAAGGTAAATATTTACATAGTTTATGTAATTACTTTGAAAACAAAACTCTATTAAAAGAAAAAGGAATGATATTTTTAATAGGAGAAAAAGAAACTTCAAAAAAGACAAGTATAAAGTTGATATTTGAAAACTTGAAAAAGTACAACCTATCACCAACTAATGAAGTAGATATAATAGATTTATCAGCCTATAACTTTAACTTAGGCTACAATGCATTCTTAACAGATTTGTATGAAAAGCTGAATAGTCTATCAGAATGTATTATATTTAAAAATATAGAAGGAGCAAGAAGTGATATAATTAACACAGTAAAAGAAGTTTCACCAAATAGCTGTATTGTGCTAGATAAAAACTATATGATGAAAAATAGATTTTTAGTAGAATATGAGGGAAACGAAAAAAATACTGTAAATCAAATAATATGCCATAATAAGTTTTTAGTTTTTATTTCAGAAAATGAGAACTTCAAAATAGAAGATTTATTTGGGAGAAACTTTGAAAATAAAGTAGATTTAGTATTACATACAAAAAAACTAAATAAGCACGAAAGAAGTTTAATACTAAAAAAAGAAGTAGAAGAAACTGCCAAAAGGATAGAGAATAACTCTAAAGTAAAAATAATATTAGATGCTATAGAAAATGAAGAAACTGGAGAGAACATAGGAATTTATAAGTTTTTACAAGAAAGTTATAAGAGTGACTCTAACTTTGGGATTTATGAATATGTATCATATAAACTTTGTAAGCCACTTACTAACTTTATAAGAGAAGAAGAAATACGAGCACAAAGTTCAATAATCGTTTATGTAGAAAATAATAATATATATTTAAAATGTGATAGAGGTCAATTTAACCTAGATGACTATTCAATACCAACATTAGAAGAAGCCAAATACAAACTAAATTCTATAATAGGGATAGATGAGTTAAAAGAATTCATAAAAAATGTTAAAAATAATTTTAGAGTGCAACAAATAAGAGAAAAACTAGGATTAAAAACTTCAAAAATATCTATGAATATGATATTTGTTGGAAATGCAGGTACAGGAAAAACAAATGCTGCTAGAGTAACCTATGAATACTTAAATGCACTTGGGGTATTAACAAAAGGTGTTTACAAAGAAGTAAGTAAGGCGGATTTTTTAAGCGAGAATACTAGTGATGTTGCTAAAAGAACTATAGATATAATAAATTCTTCAATAGGTGGAGTGCTATTTATTGATGAGGCATATTCCTTATGTGAGAGCAATGAAGATAAGGTAGGTAAAGAAATTGTAGATGCACTACTTAAGGGAATAGAAGATAATAGAGATGATTTAGTAGTAATACTAGCAGGTTATGAAAAAGATATGGAAGAGTTTTTATCATTTAACCAAGGTCTTAAATCAAGATTTCCAAATATAATCCATTTTAATGATTATAGTCCTTCACAGATGTATGAAATAGCTGTAAATATTGCTGCATCAAAGGGATACAGAATAGCTAAAAATGTGAAAAATGACCTTATTGATTTATTTGCAAAAAATCAACTAAGTGGAAAAAATGATCTAGGAAATGCTAGATTTGCAAGAAATATAATAGAAAATGCTATACTAGATGCTTCGAAAAAATATCTGAATAATAAAAATAAAGAAATAGACTTATTAGAGAGAGATAACTTTAACTTTAAAGCAAAGGCAAAGTTTGATTTGGAAAAAAGATTAAGTGAGATAATAGGCCTATCAGATGTAAAAAAATTACTTAGAAGCCAATACAAATTAATAGTAGCACAAGAAAAAAGAAAGTCTGTAGGGGTAAACACTGAAATAGACCAAAACTTAAATATGGTGTTTACAGGTAATCCTGGAACAGGAAAAACTAGTATAGCTAGATTAGTAGCAGAAATGCTAAACAGTATGGGGCTACTAAAAACTGGACAACTTGTAGAGACTGATAGATCAAGCTTTGTTTCTGAAATACCAGGAGAAACTTCTAGAAAAACAGAAGAAAAATTTAAGGAAGCTTTAGGTGGAGTATTATTCATAGATGAAGCATACACACTAGCCAATGATTCTTTAGGTAGAGAAGCCGTAGAAACATTACTAAAACTTATAGAAGACTACTCTAAAGAAGTAATAGTTATACTTGCTGGATACAGTGAAGATATGGAAGACTTTTTTGATGTAAATATTGGTCTTAGATCAAGATTTCCATTATGGACAAATTTTGCAGATTATAACCCAAATGAACTTTTAGAAATGTCCATTAAATTAATAGAATCTAAAGGATTTAAGTTATCGAAAAATGCTTACTTATCTCTTAAAAATAGATTTGTAGATATATATGAAAAATCAGACTCCCAATCAGGCAATGGAAGAATGGTTAGAAACTATGTGGAAAACTTAATAAGAAATCAGAGTATAAGAATTTCAGAAGAAGATACTAGTGTATATGAAATGAATTTAATTACTGTAAAAGATATAGAAAAAGTAGATTTATCAGATTATGAAAATGAATTTAATATAGAAGAAAAATTAGAAAAGTTGGTATATAGTGAAAAGGTAAAAGACTTTCTAAGAAATCAATACAAATTTATAAAGATAGAAGAAAAAAGACAAAAACTAGGAATAAAAAATGAAATAAACAAATATAAAAATATAGTGTTTACAGGTAACATTGGTACAGGTAAGAAAAAAACACTAAACATCTTATCAGAAATGTACTATAGCAGAGGATTGGTAAAAGCTAAAAGCATTGTAGAGTTTGATATTAATGAGATAGTATCTATGATCGAAAAAGGAAATAACATAGAAGATATTTTTAATAAATCCTTAGAAAAAGTTGTAATAATATACAAGGCTCATGATATGATAAATAAAGATAATTATGAGCAGATAGTATCATCATTAATAAAGTTTATAGACCAAAATAAGAATCGTATATATTTGGTTTTAGTTGGTGAGAAAGAAGGAATTAGAAAGTTGCTGGCTTTAAATCCTTCATTAAATTATAGATTCCCTATATATTTTAATTTTGAGGATTATACATCTGAGGAGCTATATACTATATGTGTAAATATATTGAAAGAAAAGGGATTTGAAGTCTCTAAAGATAGTGAGAAAATGTTGCATGAAGTTATTACGGAGATTTATAAGAAGAATCCAACTATGAAAAATGGTCTATTAGTTAAAAGTTATTTAGATAAATTGATAAGATTACAAAGTAGTAGGGTTTATGATGAAAAATTGAGTTTAAAAGATATTAACGTTATAACTACTGATGATGTAGTATTAAGTAAGATTAATTATTGAAGATAATAAAAGCCTATAATTTATATATTGGATATAAAAAAGCATCTAACATATGGATGCTTTTTTATGTCAGAACTTACTTAAGTAATAATATGTTCTCAAAAAATCATATAATGAAAAGATTTAGAAGATAAGAGGAATTATTTATTATATAATTAATATATAAATAATATTTGACTTAACAGGGGACGTGTCAAAGATTATAAAATGTCATCTAGCAATGAAAGGGGGAAAAATGATAATAGAATTCACTAAGGGATTAAAAAGATATTTCTTATTAGCATTAATAACCACAATTTTAGGAATAGGATTTAACTATTTAACACCACAAGTCATAAGAATAACAGTAGATTCAATAATAGGTGATGCACCATTTAACCTACCAAGTATAATAGAAAGCACTATAAACAGCATAGGAGGAAGAGAATACCTAAGACAAAACTTATACATACCAGCTATGGTAGGAGTAATATGTGCTATTTTATCAGGTATATGCAACTATTTATACAAAGTGAACATGTCAAAAGCATCAGATGGAACTATTAAAAATCTAAGAAACAGACTATATAGTCATATAAGTAAACTGCCGTTTAACTGGCATATGAAAAATCCAACAGGAGACATAATACAACGATGCACCTCAGATATGGAAGTAGTAAAAAACTTCCTAGGAATACAGCTACTAGAATTTGTGAGAATAGTCTTTTTAATAATCATATCACTATATTTAATGTTTTCAATGAACGTAAAACTTTCTTTAATAGCAGTAGGATTCATAGCTGTTGTAATTATATATTCAGTAGTATTTTATACTATTATCCAAAAGAAATTCCAAGCAGCAGATGAGGCTGAGGGAGAACTATCATCCCTTGTCCAAGAAAACTTCACAGGAGTAAGAGTTGTAAGGGCTTTTGGTAGACAGTCTTATGAAATAGATAGATTTGATGAAAAAAATATAGGATTCTCAAATCTATGGATAAAACTAGGTCATGTGCTTAGTTTTTATTGGGGTACTGGAGATTTAATATCAGGGCTTCAAGTAATGTCGATAGTAGTATTTGGATGTATAGAAACAGTATCACTAAATTTGACTCTAGGCCAGTTTTTAGCTTTTATTTTTTATAATTCAATGTTAGTTTGGCCAGTAAGATCTCTAGGAAGAATTATCTCAGAAATGGGTAAGGCTAAAGTATCCATAAAGCGTATAGGAGAGATATTAGAAGGTAGAGAAGAATGTGATGATGAAAATGCAACAACTCCTAATATGAAGTCAGACATAGAATTTAAAAATGTAAGATTTGATTATTATAACTCAAAACTAGTACTTAAAGATGTAAGCTTTAAAATACCTAAAGGTAGTACTTTTGGAATATTAGGTTCAACTGGGTCTGGTAAATCTACAATAGTACATTTATTAGATAGATTGTATGACTTAGGAGAAGAGAATGGAGAAATACTTATAAATGGAGTAAACATTAACAACATAAAACTTAATTACTTAAGAAATAACATAGGGGTAGTACTTCAAGAGCCTTTCTTATTTTCAAAAACTATAAAAGAGAATATAAATATATCATCGTACTTAAGTGAAGATGAAAATATTGATGCTATAGAAGATGCAGCTAAAATATCATGTGTTCATGAAAATATATTAGGGTTTGGTAAAGGTTATGACACTATTGTAGGAGAAAGGGGAGTAACCTTATCCGGAGGTCAAAAGCAAAGAGTAGCAATAGCGAGAACCTTAATAAAAAATAGCCCAATAATAGTATTTGATGATTCTCTATCAGCGGTAGATACTGAAACAGATGCAAATATAAGAAAAGAATTAAAATCAAAATTAAAAGATAGCACAGTAATTATAATATCTCATAGAGTAACTACACTTATGCAGTGTGACAATATTATTGTGTTAGATGATGGAAAAATAATTGAAGAAGGAAATCATGAAAAACTATTAAAGATTGATGGAGTATATAAAAAGATTTATAATATGCAGTCTAGTATAGATGAGTTGGGAGGTGGAGAGTGATGCTAAATGAAGAACAATATAAACAAAGTTTTTCTATAAAAATATGGGCAAAGCTGTTTCCGTTTCTAAAAAAGTATAAATTACAGTTAATATTTGCTATACTCGCTAATCTATTGGTAGCTTTTGTTGATGTAATGCTACCAATTTTTCAGAAATATGCCATTGATAAATTTATTGTACCAATGAATACTAGCGGAATCAGAAACTTTTCATTTGTATATATATCAGCAATAGTATTACAGGCAATTTTTGTAATAGTATTTACAAGATACTCTATGTATTTGGACTTAAATATTGGTAAGGATTTGAAAAGAGCAACTTTTATTCATTTACAAAAGTTATCCTTTTCATTTTATAATACTACTCCTGTAGGATATATTATAGCAAGGGTGATGAGTGATACTAATAAAATAGGCTCAATGATAGCTTGGGGGCTTGTAGATATACTATGGTCTATTACATATATAGGTGGGGTGTTTATAGCGATGCTAATGCTAAATGTAAAGCTTGCACTATATGTAATATCAATAGTGCCATTTATAGCATTGCTTACTGTATATTTTCAAAATAAAATCCTAAACGTAAATAGAGATATACGAAGTATAAACTCTAAAATTACAGGGGCCTTTAATGAAGGAATAACAGGATGTATAACATCGAAGACTTTAGCAATAGAAGATAAAAATTTAGATGAGTTTTCAAAAATAACTGAAACAATGTATAGCACAAGTATAAAAGCTACAAGACTAAATGCAATTTATATGCCGATAATATTATTTTTTAGTTCTCTAGCAGTAGCATTTGTGTTAGCAAAAGGTGGAAATTTAGTTAATGAAGAATTAATGGCAATAGGTACATTATCAGCATTTATTTCTTATGCAATAAGTATATTTGAACCAATACAACAATTAGCAAGAAATATATCTGATTTTATATCTACTCAAGCAAATATAGAAAGAGTATTTGGACTATTAGAAAAAACACCTGATATAGTAGATAGTAAAGAGATAATAGATAAATATGGAGATAATTTCTCTCCTAAAAAAGAAAATTGGGAAGATCTTAAAGGTGATATAGAATTTAAAGATGTATATTTCAAGTATCCTGATGGTGACGAATATATATATGAAAACTTTAACTTTAAAATACCTGCTGGAACTACTGTAGCTTTGGTAGGAGAGACTGGAGCAGGCAAGAGTACCTTAGTTAATTTAGCCTGTAGATTTTTTGAGCCTACAAAGGGGAATGTATTAATCGATGGTAAAGATTATAAAAAAAGATCTCAGCTATGGTTACACAATAACATAGGTTATGTACTACAAAATCCTCACTTATTTTCAGGAAGCGTAAAAGAAAATATAAGATATGGAAAGCTTGATGCAAGTGATGAAGAAATAGAAGAAGCGGCAAAGATAGTTTCTGCCCATAAGATAATCATGAAGATGGAAAAAGGATATGATAGTCAGGTAGGGGAGGGAGGATCAAATTTATCTACTGGAGAAAAACAACTTATATCCTTTGCTAGAGCAGTATTAAAAGACCCGAGGATTTTTGTACTTGATGAGGCTACTTCATCTATAGATACAGAAACAGAACAGATAATTCAGAGGGCAATCTCTCATTTGTTAAAGGATAGAACTTCTTTTTTAGTTGCTCATAGATTGTCTACTATTAGAAAGGCGGATGTTATTTTAGTAGTTAGAGATGGAAAGATAGTTGAAAAAGGAAGTCATAAAGAGTTATTAAGTAAAAAAGGTTATTATCATTCCTTGTATGTTAAGCAGTATGAAGAGGAGATAACCTCAAGATTATAATTACATTTGAATAGAGAGATTATCAAATAGCCTAGATTATTATATATTAGAACATAATAACTTAGGCTATTTATCATTGAAAAAATATAAAATTACTAAAAGCTTTTATGTGAGTTAATCCATTAAAGATTAAGCCTCTTGCTCAAATATCTTAAGCTGATTAGAGAAGCTAACATTTAAAAAATAAATTAAGAAACAAATAAAATACTAAGAGCCAATATTATTTGTGCAGGAAAATATAATATATGGCAACATAAAGAGAATTTATCCTTATTCAAGTCACCAAAAACACTAAAAGATAAAAGTGAATCCGATAAAACAAACAACAAAGCCCCAATAAAAGCTACACATCCCAAAATAAAATTAGGTGAAAAAATCAATAGAGTAGTAGCCTTACTCAACATAAAAGATATCACACAAGCATACATAAGCACACCATATTTAAAACTATCTAAATCAAGATCAGACTTAGTAAATACAAAGTAAGCAATACCTAAGTATAAACCTGTAAGAACAAAGTCAATAATACCTATAGGATGTATTTGACTAAAGGCCATAATATAAAATAAATGTCCAAATAAAAATGCAACTAGACCTGTTAAAAACAAGACCTTTTTATTTTTAGATATATTTTCTAAAGCCAACAAAAAATCACCTAGCAAACCAAAACAAAGCCCAATAAAAATATAATAAAAATAAATTTTTAACTCTAGATTTTTATAAACAAAGCATTTAATTGAAAGTAATATTATTAGCAGTGTGGCACCGGATTTTAATAATACAGAAATCTTATAATGACCTTTGTAGTCAGTATAAGTAAATAAACCAGCTAAAAATATACATAAAATAACTAATAAACTTAGACTCATAACTATCTCCTTACAAAAGTAAAATTTTTAATATACCCTAATAAAATTATATACTACTTATAAATATTATACTATTAATAAGTAGTAGTATAGCACTCAACAGGGAAATTAATAAAATATAACTATATATACGAAATGAATTAAATACAACTATGTGGTAAAATATAACATATGTAAACATGATAAAAGTATCATCACAAAAATCTTTGGCAGCATAAGTAGCCAGTATTAATTTATATAAAAGGAGAATTATGAAACTAATAAAATTCCTAAGAAACATTACGATAATACTAGTCATAATACTAATAGGATTCATATCCTACAACAAATACCAAGAACAAAAATACATAAATGAAACAAAAAACATGACAGAAGAAGACTTACTTATAGTCAATACAGTAATAAACTTAGCAAAAGAAAAAATAGGTCTAGAATATGTCTGGGGTGGAAAAGGTGAAATAATGACCGAAGAAAGACTTGATGAACTTATAGGCTACTACGGAATAGATTACTACCCATTAAACCGAGAAAAATACATAGGAATCCAAGCCTTTGACTGTTCAGGTCTTACCTACTGGACATATCTTCAAAAAACAAATGTCCAAATAGGATATTCTACCTCACAGCAAAAAGAAGTACTGAAGGACTATAGAGTAGGACTAAAAAATCTCCAACCAGGAGACTTAATTTATACCCCAGGCCATGTAGTTATGTACATAGGCAAAGGAAGAGTAGTTCAATCCAGAAGTAAAGCACCTTATCCTATAGGTGGAGTATGTGAGACGTCAGTTAAAACATATAAGCAGGGAGAAATATATAGACCTATAGAATATATAAAATCTACTAAACTTAAAAATAATCAATAACTGTGACAAAGTCACGTAATATTTTAAGCACCATGCATATATTAAATTAGATAATAATTAATAACTAAAAAAGTGGGGGTATAAAATGCTTAAAATATCAAATTCTCAACAATTTAAAAATGAGGTAGAAAATAGTAATGGGATAGTAATAGTAGACTTCTTTGCTACATGGTGTAGACCATGTAAAATGTTAGCACCAGTATTTGAAGAAGCTAGCACTATGATGAGAGGCCAAGCAAAATTTGTAAAAGTTGATGTAGAGGAAGTAGCAGATATAGCAAGAAAATACAACGTAAAATCAGTTCCAACTACAATGATATTTAAAGATGGGAAGCTTATAGATTCTATAGTAGGATTTTTGCCAAAAAATAATTTATTGAAAAGATTAAACTCTCATATATAAATGAAAAAACAAAGATACTTTTATCATAATATAGGCTTCAGTGGATAAAATATATTAGTAACCATTAGAATTAGAGATAAAAGGAGAATTATATATGAAGTCGACAATAATACTTGCAAGTAACAACGAAAAGTCTTTTACACAAGAAATAGTAAATAGATTAATAGATAGATTAACAAAAAACCAAGTAGAATATGAAACAATAGATTTATACAAAGACAACTTTAATCCAGTAATGAGTGCTAAAGAAGAAGAACTATATAATGTTGGTCAAAGTGAAGATGAACTAGTTAAAAAATACCAACAAATTTTAAAAGATACTGATGAAATAATATTAGTATTCCCTCTATGGTTCAACAATGTACCAGCAATACTTAAAGGATTTTTCGATAAAGTACTTCTAAAAGAATTTGCTTTTACAGAAGAAAACAACAAAACAAAAGGATTATTAACTAATATAAAATCAGGATTAGTTATAAGTACATCAGAATCTAGCTGTGAATACCTAGTAAAAGAATTTAATAATCCTATTGAAAATGTAGTAGTAAAAGGTACACTAGGAGTTTGTGGAATAGAAAACATACAATATATAAATCTAAATGCAGAAGATAAAGATAAAGATGATCTATTTGGAAAATATTTTGGATAGTAATTTTAAGTAAAAATATGCTAATAAATAATCGTAAGCAATACGAATAAAAATAAATAGTAAAAACTTATCAAACTAGTAGCTGAAAATCGGCTACTAGTTTTTGTGAACCTATAAATAAAAATACATATTTCACAACTTATAATTCATACAATACAAAAACTATCTACAGTCAAATAGAAAAATAATATATATTATAACTTTTATATAGGAAATAGCAATTAGACAAAATAATACAAGTTATCTATAATTTGTATCGTAGCTGAAATAAAAGGGGTAATTTGCAGGAAACACGGGGGGATTAGTATGGACTTAAGGATAGAGAATCTGTCTATAAATTTTAAAGGATGCAAAGCTATAAATAACCTAGACCTAAACATAAAATCGGGAGAGCTAATAAGCTTACTAGGTCCTAGTGGCTGCGGAAAAAGCACAACAATATTTACTTTGGCAGGAATCTATAAGCCTAATAAAGGTAATGTCTACTTTGGGAATAATATAGTAAATGATATAGTCCCTGAAAATAGAAATATAGGAATGGTGTTTCAAAACTATTCTTTATATCCACATATGAATGTATTTGAAAACATTGCCTTTCCACTAAAAATAAGTAAGATACCTAAAAGTGATATAAAAGAAAAAGTAGCAATGATAAGTAAGTTAGTAAATATAGACGACTTATTAAAAAGGAAACCTTCTCAATTATCAGGTGGACAACAACAAAGAGTTGCAATAGCAAGAGCAGTGGTAAAGGAGCCTCAGATTCTTCTTTTAGACGAGCCTTTATCAAATTTAGATGCAAGACTAAGAGTTAAGATGAGAGAAGAAATAAGAAGAATACAGCAAGAAATGAAAATAACCACTGTATTTGTAACTCATGACCAAGAAGAAGCCATGAGCATGTCGGATAAAATAGCGATTTTAGATAAGGGAGTATTACAACAATTTGACACACCTATAAATTTATACAATAATCCTAAAAATATCTTTGTGGCTAAGTTTTTAGGTAATCCAGTAATAAACACCATAAGCTGCAAGATAAATAAAAAAGACAATAAACTAGAAGTTTTTAATAAAGAATATAACATAAGTAATATATTAAACTTAAACAATTTACTATATGATGAAAATAATTATATATTAGGTATAAGAAGTGAAGATTTTAAAGTTAGCAAAAATCCTAAAGATAACTATATTAAAGCCAAAGTTGATATATATGAAAATCTAGGTAAAGACACAATTCTTAAATTAAAGGTTGATGATGAAGAGATTAGGGTTATACTTCCGAGTAATGAAATAGAATCAAGTTTAGAAGAATTATACATAGGATTTAACTTAGATAGAGTTATTATATTTAACAGAGAAAGCGGTGAGAATCTTTGCTATGTTAAATAATGAAAAGAATCTTAAAAGCTTTTTAAAAGCAATGTTATATTTACTTCCTGTTTTGTTAATAATTTCTATTTTTTATATTTATCCAATAATAAAGACCTTTGATATGAGTTTTTATAGTAGCTATAACTATATAAAGGATATAGTATTTGAAAGAGGTTTTGACAATTATATATATTTAATAAAAGATAAAGATTTTTGGACTGCAATTACTAATACAGGTATTTATGTATTATTTGTAACACCAATATCAATAATATTATCTCTAGTTATAGCAGTATTTTTAAATAGTAAAATCAAATTCAAGAATTTATTTAGAAGTATATATTTTCTTCCTTTTATAACATCAACAGTTGCTATTTCAATAGTTTTTAGATGGATATTTCATTATGACTATGGAATATTAAACTATCTTTTAAATCTATTAAATATAGATCCTATAAAATGGATTACTGACCCAAAATGGTCAATGGTAAGCTTAATAATACTTAGTGTTTGGAAGAGTCTTGGCTATAATATAATAATATTTTTGGCAGGACTTCAAAATATTGATTCAGGCTACACACTAGCTGCAAGAATTGACGGAGCAAATTTTATTCAAAGAACAAAAAATATAACAATACCACTTTTATCACCAACAATATTTTTCGTAAGTATTATAACTTTAATAAATGCTTTTAAAGTATTTTCAGAAGTATTTGCTTTATTTGATAAGCAACCGGGACCTTTAAATAGCTGTTTGACAATGGTTTATTATATATACAACAAATTTTATAATCACTACCAATATGGAATAGCATCAGCAGCTGTAGTTATTTTATTCTTGATTATAATTACTTTAAACTTTATTCAATTCAAAATAGGAGAAAGGAAAGTAAACTATGATTAATAGAAATGAATACACGAAGTCTTTAATTGGTAAAATTATAATTTATGGGATTTTAATACTTGGGTGTATAGTTACTCTTATTCCATTTGTATGGATGATTAGTACCTCATTAAAGCCTTTAAGTGAGATTTTTACAATGCCACCCAAACTTATACCAAATGATATACAACTTGAAAATTATAAAGAAGTTGCTACTACTATTCCTATTGTAAGATACTTTATAAATAGTTTGATAGTAACAATTGTAATAACTATAGGAACACTAATAACAACAATACTTGCAGCTTTTGCTTTTTCAAAATTTAACTTTTGGGGAAAGGAAATAATCTTTTCTATCTTAATAGGGACTATGATGGTTCCTAGTGAGGTAATGCTAATACCAAACTACATAACTATAGCAAAATTAGGTCTAATAAATACTTACGCAGGTCTTACTATACCTTGGGTAGCCAGTGTCTTTTCAGTATTTTTACTTAGACAGTTTTTCTTAACTGTACCTAGTTCACTATATTATGCAGCAAAGATAGATGGTTGCAGTGACTTTAAATTCTTATTTAGAATAATGGTCCCTGTATGTAAACCAGCATTAATAACAATAGGACTACTTAGAATAGTAAATAGTTGGAATGAATTTATATGGCCACTTATTGTTACTAATCTGCCAGAAATGAGAACATTACCAGTAGGCATAATGAACTTTACTACAGAAGCTGGTGGAAACTATCATCTTATGATGGCAGCATCTACAATAGTTATTTTGCCGGTTATTATAGTCTATCTTTTTACACAAAAACACATTATAGCAGGGATTACTAAATCGGGTATAAAAGGTTAACTTTTATCAATAAATACTTATTTGCACAAAAGAGGGGGATATTATGAAACTAAAGAAAATGACATCAATCATATCAGCACTACTATTAACACTAAGCTTAACTGCGTGTAGCAGTTCAAAAGGTGAGGAGAAAGAAGGTACTTCAGACAAATCGCAAATCGCTACAGAAATCACACAAGATGTATCTATAGAGTTTTGGCATGCAATGACAGGGGAAAATGAAGCAGTATTAAAAGAAATAACAGACAAGTTTAATGCAGAAAATAAGGATGGAATAACTGTAAATTTAGTTTATCAAGGACACTATAAGGATTTATTCTCAAAGCTCGAAGGAGCTTCTAAATCAAATCAATTACCAGAGTTAGCTATGATATATCCAAATAGATTAACTGCATACGTAAAAAATGACTTAGTAGAAAACTTAAATCCATACATAGAAAACGAAAAAATTGGATTTGATAAAGAAACTTGGGAAGATATTCCTGCTTTCTTAAGAGACAATGGTATGTGGGAAGGAAAACATCATTCATTACCATTTAACAAATCAACTTATCTACTATTCTACAATGAAGATATACTGAACAAGTACGGAGTAAAACCACCAACTACTTGGGATGAGTTGAAAGAAGCTTCAGTGAAACTTACTGTAGATGAAAATAAAGATGGAAAAAATGATATATATGGACTAGCATTAAATTCTTCAGTTGGAATAGACTCTTCTTTCTGGGTTAAGCAGGCAGGTGGAGATTTAATAGATGAAGAAAATGATAAAATACTATTTAACTCTGATGAAACAGCGAAGGCTTTTGATTTTATAGCTGGAATGGTTAAAGATAAAACTGCTAAAATTGCAGGAGAAGAAAAGTATATGACAGGTCCATTTAGTAGAGGAGAAGCTGCTATGGGGATATCTTCAATGTCAGCCCTTCCTGATATAATAGCTGCTTGTGAAGGAACAAATGTAAAATTTGAAACAGTAGTATTACCTAAGGGTGAAAAAGAAGCTTCTTTATTCTCAGGAACAGATGTAACCATATTTAACACTTCATCTGATGAAGAAAAATTAGCAGCATTTAAATATATAAAATACTTTATGGAAGAAGATACTCAACTTTTATGGGGAACTAAGTCAGGATACTTACCTCTTAGAAATTCAGTATTAAACTCAACAGAATTTAAAGAATTTGCAGAAAAAGAATGTCCTGCAAAAGGTATAGCAGTAGAAGCCTTTGAATCAGGATACTGTGATCCAAAAGTATTAAATGGATATGCTATTCATGAAAATATGGACAAGGCACTACAACAAATAATATTAGGTGAAAAAGATACTAAAGAGGCTTTACAAGAAGCAGAAACTAACACTAGAACAGCTTTAGATGAAGCGAAAAAATCATTTGGAGAATAATATGAGTATAAATGAACCAAAAAAAATTATATTAGTATCACATTGTATTTTAAATAAAAACTCTAAAGTAAAGAGCTTTTATAATAATTCTATAAAAGAAGAGCTAAGAAAAGATATTATAAAGCAAATGATAGAAAAAGATTATGGGATTATTCAGCTACCATGTCCAGAGCAAATTATCTATGGCTGCAAAAGATGGGGACATTTAAAAGAGCAGTTTAATACTCCTCATTTTAGAGAAGTATGCAGAAAAGAGTTTAAGCCTGTGTTAGACCAATTAATAGATTATATTAATAATGGCTATGAAATAGTTGGATTAATAGGAATTGATGGTAGCCCATCTTGTGGAGTAAATCTTACATGTACAGGAGATTGGGGTGGAGAGATAAGTAACAATCCTATTTTTGAGAATATTAATGATTCCATATTATATACTAAAGACAAAGGTATATTAATGGAGGAAATACAATCTATGTTATTAAGTAATAATATAGTTATTGATATGATTGGATTTAGAGAAGAAAATATTGAAGCAATATACAAAATGATTGAATAGAGTTTTTTTAATAGACGAAGATAAAAAATACTCTACAAATAGACTTATTATCTATTTTAGATGTTTTTTATACGATGACAAATATTCCATACTTACTAGTCTAAATAAAATGTATTGATCATATGAAAATAAGTTATTCACAGGAAAATATTAGAAATAAGTATATAAGTACAGCATGTGAAGTGTATTTTTTTTATGCTAACTCTAAGTATTACCTTATAAATATAAACAAATGGTGGGGAGTAACAATTAACAAAAACATACTAATCCAATGAGGGTATAGGAGAAAGTAAGGAAACTCTGATATGTTTTGCGATCAACTAATATAAGGAGCAAAAGAATCAGGTATAAATGATGCTTTAATAAACCCAATATTTACAACATGAATAAATGGAGAATTACTAAATAATCTTTAAGAAAACCAAAAGGCTGATTTCTACTGAAAATAGAAATTGGCCTTTTTATGTATAAATAAATCAAACTAGATAATAAACGGTCCATAAATAATAAGTGCAGTGATAATAATTTTGACTTCTAAAATACGTACATTAGTTGCTAGATTTTGATTTATATTTGTATATACTGTGTGTTTCTATAGTATTATATTAATTATAAATTAATATAATAAACAACTATTCTTATAAATTGGAGTATAAATAACTTGAAAAATATTAAAATGCTCTTAATATTTGTAAAAAATAATAGTTTAAAATCTAAATATCGAATGAAAAAAAAATGATTGCATTAAAAATAAATATAAATACGAACTATATATAAAAAAAAATAAAAAAATATGGAAAAAATATTTTTATTATGATATTATAAAAAAGTAAAAAAAAGGGAATGACTTAGGAGGAAAATAATGAACAATGGATCAATATACGAATTAGAAGGTAGGGTTGCATTTAATAAAGCAATACCTCTTGGAATACAGCATGTATTAGCTATGTTTTTAGGTAATATCTCCCCACTTATAATAATCAGTGGAATGCTAGAAATGCCACTAGAAATGAAAACAATGTTAATACAAAACTCAATGTTTATAGCAGGTCTAGCTACATTACTTCAGTTATATCCAATACTTAAAGTAGGAGCGGGCTTACCAATAGTAATGGGGACAAGTTCTGGATTTATAGGAACAGCAAAAGCAATAGGGGCTACATATGGATACGGAGCAATACTTGGAGCATCACTTGTAGGTGCGGTAATAGAAGTGTTCTTAGGATTTTTCATAAAGCCATTAAAGAAATTATTCCCACCAATAGTAACAAGTTTAGTAGTAGTTGCTATTGGATTATCATTATTACCTGTAGGAGTTAAATACTTTGGAGGAGGGGTAGGAGCAAGTGACTTCGGGAGCTGGCAACATTTATTAGTAGGAAGTACAGTAATTATAACTATATTAGTATTAAAGCAATTTAAAGGATTTTTAAGTGAATCATCAATTTTATTAGGAATAGCAGTAGGATACATATTATCAATAACTTTAGGTATGGTTGATTTTACACAAGTGAAAGAAGCAGCATGGTTAAGTTTACCAACACCATTTGTATCACAAATAGAGTTTAACATGGAAGCAATAATTGCAATGACAATAATGTTCATAGCAACTACAGTTGAAACAATAGGTGATATATCAGGAATTACAAATGGTGGTTTAGATAGAGAACCAACAGATAGAGAGTTAGCAGGTGGAGTTGTAGCAGATGGTGTTGCAAGTTTTATAGGTGCACTATTTGGAATATTACCAAATACATCTTTTAGCCAAAATGTTGGGTTAGTAGCAGTTACTAAGGTAGTAAATAAGTTTGTTATAATGACAGGGGCAGTGTTCTTAATAATATGTGGATTCTGTCCAAAGTTAAGTGCAATATTCTCAGTTATGCCACAATCAGTTTTGGGTGGAGCAGCAGTGATAATGTTTGCGATGATCTTAGTGAGTGGTATACAATCATTAACTAGAGAAAAAATAGATGGAAGAAATGGATTAATAATTGCTGTATCAATTGGGCTTGGAGTAGGAATCGGAAATGTTCCAGAAGTATTAGAACAAATGCCACTTTGGGTATCAAACATATTTGCTCAAAATGGAATAATTATGACGTTTGTAATAGCTACAGTATTAAACTTAGTATTACCTAAGGAAAAAGAAGTAAACAGAGAAAGTGATAGAGAGCTTGTTAAAGCAAGCTAGTTAATTATAAGGTCTGCTCATTAAAGATGGGCAGGCTTTTTTACGTATAAGGGATTTATAAATATGCTCTTATATGTTGACCTATTAATAAAATAGGATAGTAAAAATATATTAATCACATAATAAAATTAAGTCTACAAAAACAAACTTATTATTAAATTAAGGGAATACTGGAAAAAATAAATATAAATATTGCTAAAAATTTGATAATATATATATATTCTTAAAATATTTAACCTTAACCACTGATAAAAAAATTGCATGGAGGCAAAATGAAGATTAATAGGATATGTAAAATCATATTTGCTATATCAATACTTCTACTTGTTTTAGGAATAGGCAGTAAAATAACGTATAAGGCTGCTATTTCAGATAATTCATATAAAAAAAGCAACGTAGATAAAATTTATGAAGATATTTTATACAATGGCATTGAAGAGTTTAGTGAAGATAACAGACAGAATATAGAAAAAGAAATCAACGATATAATTAGGGAAAGTAAAGATAAAGAAAGTTTAGCAAAAGCATATTTCATGTCAGCTTATATCAAAAGCACAAAATTTAATATATATGAAACTATTGAAAAATATGACAAAGCAATATCATACTTCGATAAAGATACAAAACCAGAGTTTATTATTAGAACATTTTTTGAAATTAGTGAGTGCTATCTGACACTAGATGACTATCACAAATCGTATGTTGCATTTGATAAGGTTATTAAGCTTGGAAAAGAAAAAAATCTTGAAGAAGATATAATTAAATTTTCTCTTTTAAGAGCAAAGCACTTATCACAAACTTCAGATGGGACAAAAAAAGCAGTAGATTTAATGGAATCAACTCTTGAATTATCAAAGGAAATAGATTATGGGCATATTGAAGACGTTTATTTAAAATTAGGAATATGCTATTGGTATGTAAATAGAAATATAGAAGCTATTAACTGTAAATTAAATGCACTAGGAATAGCAATAGAAAAAGATTTAGATAAGAAATCTGTTGAAATAATGATAGATATTGGAATAGATTATTTATTTAAAGAAAATTATGATGAAGCTATAAAATATTTAGAGTCATCTTTAGAATATCATATAGAAGACAAAACAGAAGATGCAGATTTAAAATCTTATGCTTTACTAAATCTGGCTCAGGCATACACATCTATTGGTGACTATGAAAAGGCTAAAGATAGTTTTAAAGAATTAGAAAGATATATTGGTAAATTAAAAAATGGAAAAGTTAAAAGTGATACTAAAACTGTTATGTATGTAAATAAAGCAGATTTAGAGAATAAGCTAGATAATCCTAAAGAATCACTAAGGTTACTAGAATTAGCATCAAATCGTTATGAAAGTAGTAAAAATTTTACATACTATGATTTTGATATTCAAATAGCTAAGATTTATGGTGATACATACTACATATTAAAAGATTACAAAAGCGCCCTTGAAGCACATAAATATGCAGAAAAAATAGCTGACGAAAGGGGAATAGATCACCTAAAAGCTATACACTATAATAGTATATATTTAGATTATAAAGCATCAGGAGATATTGGTAATGCGTTATTATATTTAGAAAAGAAAGATAATATAAATGATAAAGATAAAAAAGATCAAAACTTGCAATACTCGCAGTATTTACTGAAAAAATTTGAAAATGAGCAAAATTTAAAGAAGATAGAAGAGCTAGAAATAGCTAAAAAGAGAATGATTATGCTTTATATTTCTTTAGTATTAATAATTATAATAACCTTTTTTATTATTGGATTTATTTATATTAAGAACAAAGAAATTAGAAGATTAAATAGTCTTTTAAAAGATTTAAGTGTTACAGATGATTTAACAAATATTGCAAACCGAAGAGCTATGGAAGAATATTTAAATCTTAATTGGAATTCTTACAAAAATATAAATAAGCCAGTGTCAATAGTAATGATGGATGTAGACTACTTTAAAAAGTATAATGACAACTATGGTCACGTCATGGGAGATAAGGTTTTAGAAATGGTTGCAAATACTATAAAAGAATCTTGTAGATACTCTGATTTTGTAGCAAGATATGGTGGAGAAGAATTTATAATCATAATGTTAAATACTGACAAAGAAGAAGTTATAAAAGCAGTAGAAAGAATTAAGCAAAATATTTATGACCTAAATATTAATCATGAATACTCAGAGGTAAGCGACAGAGTAACTGTTAGTATAGGTATAACTACTGCACTTGTAAGAGATGACAAAGAATATTATGATTATATAAAAAAGGCAGATGAAGCACTGTATATTGCAAAAGAAAATGGAAGAAATAAGTATGTGCATTTGTATCATGAATAAATAAGCTAAATATATTTATAAAAAAATAAGGGACCCATTGAATTAATCATTCAATAGGTCCCTATCTAATTAGCAAATTATATGTTTTAACGAATCTTTTTTCTTATCTAAACCTATATTTTCTGGTCTCTTACAAAATGGAAGTTTCTTTCCTCCAGAATGATGATCTATACATTCCTTACAATTGCCATGTCTCACACACTTTGTACTTAAACAGCCGCATTTTAAATTCTTGTTTTCCATTATTTTAACCTCCAATTTTTACTATATATAATATTTTATATTAACACACTTATTAGAATTAGAAAAGTTAGTAAAAAAATAACAAAATAAAATTTACAAATATTATAAATTGTAAAAATATTGAAATTAAAAAAATTCAATCTAGTAATATTGTGATACAATAAATTAGTATATTTAAATCAATGAATTAAAAAGAAGTAAAAGATCATTTATAAGGAGGGGGAAAATGTTAGGAACAATTGTAAACAGTATAGCAATTATATTTGGAAGCTTAATAGGTCTATTATTAAAAGGGGGAATACCCGAAAGAATAAGCAATACAATAATGAAAGGCCTTGCTTTATGCGTTTTATACATAGGTATTAGTGGATCTTTTGAAGGTGAAAATACAATTATTACAATAGTATGTATGGCTATTGGAGCATTTCTTGGGGAACTAATGGATATTGATAGCAAACTAAACAAACTAGGTGATTTTATAGAAAGTAAGGTAAGTAAAAAATCAAAAGTTGAAAATGATGATGAATTAAGCATTGATATAGACTGTGAGCATATGACTGCGTCAACATCAAAAATATCTATATCACAAGGCTTTGTATACTCAAGCTTAATTTATTGTGTTGGAGCAATGGCAGTAGTTGGATCTCTTGAAAGTGGTCTTCAAGGTAATCATGCAACTCTATTTGCAAAATCAATATTAGATGGAATCTCTGCAATTATTTTTACGGCTAGCCTTGGAATAGGAGTTATGTTTTCTGCTGGAGCAGTGTTTGTATATCAAGGAATAATAACTGTGTGTGCAGGCATACTTGCAGGAGTTTTAAGCTCAAGTGTAATATCAGCAATGACTGCAATAGGAAGTCTTATAATTATAGGTTTAGGGCTTAATATGTTAGAGGCTACAAAAATAAAAGTTGCAAATTTATTACCCGCAATATTTATACCTATTATATTAGGTATTTTAGGAATAATTTAATAGTTTATATATTTAAAGTGCCTAGCTAAATTAATTTGCCTAGGCACTTTTTATGTACAAATAGTTTTAAAGAACTTAGTGTTTAATGCATAAGAATAAATAAGAGGAATTCTTACTGAAAAATATGAATACTTAAGGGAGGAGTAAAATGAAAAAAGAATTAATACAAAAAGAAATAAATGAAATATTAGATAAACTTATTACTTATAGAAGAAACTTTCACAAGAATCCAGAGCTTGGTTACGAAGAAGTTAAAACATCAAACTTCATAGCAAACATCTTAGAAGATATAGGCTTAGAAGTTACAAGAAATGTAGGTGGTAATGGTATTGTAGGGCTAATAAGAGGAGAAAATAAAGGAAAGACAGTGTTACTTAGAGCAGATATGGATGCTCTACCTATTCAAGAAGAAACAAACCTTGATTTTGCCTCAGAAGTCCCCGGTAAAATGCATGCTTGTGGTCACGATCTTCATATGACCATAATGTTAGGAGCCGCAGAAATATTATACAAACATAAAGACAATCTTGAAGGTAATGTTAAGTTTATGTTTCAGCCAGCAGAAGAGTGTAGCCCAAATGGAGGATCTAGATCCATGATTGAAGATGGAGTTCTTGAAAATCCAAAAGTAGACTATGCAATAGCAACTCATACCATGCCTGAACTTGAAACAGGACAATTTGGAATAACTGAAGGTGCAGTAACAGCTCAATCAGATTCTTTCAGTATAAAGATCATTGGTAAAGCAGGTCACGCCTCAACTCCACACAAAGGAGTAGATGCTGTAATAGCAGCAGCCAATGTAATTATGAACATGCAAGCAATTCTTACAAAAATGGTAGATCCTCATGATCAAGCAGTAGTATCAATTGGAAAAATTCACGGTGGTGATGCTCGAAATATAATATGTGAAACAGTAACACTTGATGGAACAGTAAGAATGATGACTCCAGGATATGTAGAAGATATGCCTAAGTTAATAAGGCAAGTAGCTAATAACTCTTGTGCAGTATATGGAGCAAAGTGCCAGCTAAAGTACACTAAAGGTTATTGCATTTTAAACAATGATTCAAATCTAGTAGATTTAGTAACTGAGGTTTGTATAGAAAACTTTGGGGAAGAAAGTGTAGTCCATTATCCTCAGTGTGCAGGTGGAGAAGACTTTGCATTTATTGCTAGGCTAGTACCATCAATGTTTATATGGGTAGGAAGTAGAAGTAAAGAAAGTGAGTTTATTCCTCAGCACAATGGAAGAGTTATATATGATGAGGAATGTATACCCATTGGGATTACAACTGTTGTAGCTACAGTTGGAAGATTATTATATACTTATACTCATAAATAATATTAATATTTTAGGGCTATTTTATTTTTATATATTATTAAAAAGAAGTAAGGTAAGTGAATTTTAACAAATTTTGCTAGACTTAAATTTAGTATTGTGCTAAAATAAATACCGAACACACATTCGTTATTCTTATTAAGATTAGTCTTTGGAATAATAAATTAAGGAGAGTAAAGATGACAGAGCTAGCATTTGATAAAGATGAAAAAAGCAAATTAATTTATAAAATTACAGAAATAGTTGAAAGATTATTAGCTTGTGATGAGAACCTAAAAGCTAATGGGAAATTTATTTATATTCAAGATAGTAAGATAGAACATGAAGAATCTATATCGCAAGAGTACTTGAAGAAGCATCCATTTATTGACTCTTTTAGACAAGATGGAAACTTTAGAAATAGCTTAACTATAAGTTCAAGCACAGGAATATTTTATGATGCTATATCAGAAAATAGAGAAACTTATAAATTAGTTATAAAAGAAGAAAACAATAATGAGATAAATATTATCTTAGAAATAGAGAAAAATTAGAATAGATTAAATATCCCCATATTTAAATGAATTAGTAAAAATTCAATTAAGTATGGGGATATTTTTAATTAATCACCTTTGTACAAGTTCATAAAACCTACACATAAATTTAAGATAGCTTTAAGGTTTAATTTATATAATTATCTCATAAAGACAGGCGTAAATAGATAGGAGGAGTAAAATGGCAATTAAATCTTTTAAGCGTTATGAGAAAAAATTTATACTAAGCCAGGAGCAGTATGATTCTCTATTACCAAGACTTTTCGAATACATGGAACCTGACAAATATTGTAAAGATGAAAAAAATTACACAATATACAACATTTATTATGACACAGAAGAAAGTGATGTAATAAGACATTCTATAGGAAAGCCATACTTTAAAGAAAAGTTAAGAATTAGAAGTTACATGATTCCCAAAAGTAGAAATGACAAAGTATTTCTAGAGCTAAAAAAGAAAATAAATGGAATAGTAAATAAAAGAAGGGTAGTTCTTACCTTAGACGAAGCTACTAAATTTGTAGAATTTGGACAAAGACCAGTGACTAAGGACTATCTAAATGAACAAGTAATAAATGAAATAGAATATTATCTAAAAAATAATAAAGTTCATAAAACAGTATACATTGGCTATAGTAGAAAAGCATTCTTCTCAATAGATGATAAAGAATTTAGATTAACCTTTGACTCAGAAATATTAGCAAGAAGAGAAGATTTATTTTTAGAAGGTGGTTACTATGGAAAAAACATTTTAGGAGAAGAAAGATATCTAATGGAAGTTAAAATCCTAGGTGCAATACCAATATGGTTTACAAAAATACTATCAGAATTATCAATATACAATACACACTTTTCAAAATATGGAAATGAATATATAGAGTATTGTAGAAATACACAAAATAAGAAAGTAAGAGGGAGAGTAAAAGTATGTTAGAAACAATAATATCATCAACAAATGGGGAGTCATTTACACTTGTAAATGCACTTATAGTCATAGTCTCGGCAATAATATTAGGACTTGTTATAAGTGTTTGTTATATGAAGACTAGTAAAAAGACTATAGATAGTTCAAACTTTACAATAACTCTAGTAATGCTACCCGTAGTTATTGCAATAATAATCTTATTGGTTGGGAACAATATAGCAAGAGCATTTAGTTTAGCAGGTGCATTTTCAATAATTCGTTTTAGAAGTGCACCAGGAGAGCCTAAAGATATAGCTTATGTTTTCTTTACACTGGCAGTAGGCTTGACATGTGGTATGGGATACATTGGATATGCTGTAATAGTTACTATAATATTATGTTCTGTAATGTTTGTAATAGATATTACAAAATTCGGACAGCCTAAGCATAAAGCTATGCAACTTAGAATCATAGTTCCAGAAGACTTAAACTATGATGGAGTTTTTGAAGAAATATTAAATGAGTATACTAATTCTTGGCAAATACAAAGAGTAAGAACTAGAGATTTTGGCGCTTTATTTGAGCTAAGTTATATGATAAATATGAAAGCTGAAAGTGACCAGAAGAAGTTTATAGATGAGTTAAGATGTAGAAATGGAAATCTAAACATAACACTTACATTAGCCGGAATAACCGAATAAGTCAATTATAAGAGGTTGTAGCAAATTGAATTTACTGTTTAATCGACGTTTCGCTAGACTAAACAGTAATTCAAAATATTGTTACAACCTCTTAGTTTGGATTGGAGATATGTGATAAAATAGATTAAAAATAGATAAAAATGTAAATTATAGGATGGGTGATGATATGAAGGTACTTTTGGTAGAGGATGAGGTTCAATTATCTGAGGCTTTAAGTCATATTCTTATTAAGTATAAATATAGTGTGGATGCTGTTCTAAATGGTGAAGATGGTTTAGAGTATGGTTTAAGTAACATTTATGATGTGATTATTTTAGATATAATGCTACCTAAGTTAAGTGGTTTACAAGTTCTAAAAATGTTGAGAAATAAGGGAATTTCAACTCCTATAATTTTACTTACTGCAAAGGGTAGTGTTGAGGACAAGATAACAGGATTAGATTTAGGCGCAGATGATTATCTAGCTAAGCCTTTTGCGCCAGAGGAACTTCTGGCAAGGTTAAGAGCTTTAACTAGAAGAAGAGGAGAAATTATTAATAACAATACATTAGAGTTTGGAGATGTTAAGTTAAATCTTACGACTTATGATTTGGAAGTGGGAGAAAATTCTATTAGACTTACTGCTAAAGAATTTGAGCTACTTAAGTATTTTATGGATAGGCCAAAGGCGATTGTAAGTAAGGATGATTTAATTACAAGGCTTTGGGGATTTGATTCTGAAGCAGAGTACAATAATATAGAGGTGTATATTTCATTTATTAGAAAAAAATTATCTTATATAGAATCTAAAGTAAAGATTACCACTATTAGAAGAGTAGGGTATAGGTTGGAGGAGTAGTATGTTTGAAAAGCTTAGGCGAAAATTTATTTTTATAAATATGGGTTTGTTGACTATAGTTTTTTTATGCATTTTTGGAGTAATATTCACTGTAACTGCAGTAAATCTAGAAAGAGACATGCTAAGGTCTTTGGGAGAGATAATTGGATTTGAAGACCATTATAATGGAGGTCCTGCACCTAAACGCAAGCCTAATGACAACTCAATAATAGTAGAATTAGATACAACCGAAAATATTGCTAAGGTTTTTAAATCAACATATTTAGATGTGGATGAAGAAATTTTACAATCTTCAATAGATAAGATAATAGATAGTAATGAAGAAAATAGCAAAATAAATATAGATGGCACAAGCTATTCATATTTAATGAAAACTACTTCATATGGAATAAAGATTGCATTAATAGATAGGACTTATCAACAAAGTCTATTAAGCGGTTTATTAAGAAGTTTTGTTGCTGTAGGTGCTTTAAGTTTAATAGCTTTATTATTTATTAGTATATATTTGACTAATAAAAGTATTAAACCTATTAAAGATACATTTGAAAAGCAAAAGCAATTTATTGCAGATGCATCACATGAATTAAAAACACCTTTAACTATTATTAAAACCAATACATCATTAATACTAAGTGAGCCAAAAGAAACGATAGAGAAGCAAAGAAAATGGATAGATTATATTAGCTCCCAGGCAGATAGAATGTCAGAGTTAGTTAATGAAATGCTATATTTAGCTAAACTAGATGTTGAGGAAAATAGAATTAAGTTACTACCAATGAGTATTAGTAAGACAATAGAAAGTACATTACTTGGATTTGATGCAGTAATCTATGAAAATAATATAGCATTAGAAACGAATATAAGCGAAAATATAGAAATAAATGGAGATAAAGAAAGTATAAAAAAGTTGTTTAGCATTTTAATAGACAATGCAATAAAACACAGCAATAAAACTGGGAAGCTAACTATTGATCTATATTCAGAGAAAAATAAAGTTAAGCTAAAAGTAAAAAATACTGGAGAAGGTATAGAGAAAGAGTACTTAGATAAAATATTTGAAAGATTCTATAGAATTGATAACTCAAGAGTAAGAGAAACAGGAGGCTATGGATTAGGATTATCAATTGCAAAATCAATAGTTGAACAACATAAAGGTAAAATATATGCTCAAAGTAACGTAGGAAGTGATACAACTTTTATAGTTGAACTTCCAAAATAAATAAGATTCTATAGAGAGACATATTAATGTCATATCTTATGATTTTTTTACAATTTGTATTGCTTATCGCCATTAAAAATTAAGTGGTTAGTAAAAAGGATTTTAGGTAATTTGAATATAATATAATAAGAAATTTAAATATAGTATAGATAGGATTAGAAAAAGGGGGATGATAGATTTGAGAACTATAGGGATAATAGGTGCTATGTCTATTGAAATAAATCTAATAAAGGATAATATAGAAATAATAGAAGAAAAAGAATATGCTGGTTTTAAATTTTACATAGGAAAGAAAGAAAACATAAGTATAGTAATAACATCTTGTAGCATTGGGAAGGTAAACTCAGCAAGCTGTACACAAATATTAATCGATAAATTTCAAGTTACGCATATAATAAATACTGGAATTGCAGGAAGCTTAAATAAAGATGTTAAAATATGTGATATTGTTATTTCGGATAAAGTAACTCATCATGACGTTCGTAAAGAACAAATGCAAAGATGGCATCCTAATAAAGAATATTTTGATGCGGATAGATTTTTAATAGATACAGCTATAAAAGCATACAAAAAAATGAATTTGTATAAATACAATTACCACTTTGGAAAAATTGTAACTGGAGAATCATTTGTTTCAGATAGAATGTTAAGGGATTTGATAATTAAAGAGCATTCTCCTCATTGTGTGGAAATGGAAGGAGCAGCTATAGCACAAGTTGCTTATATGAATAAAATACCATTTCAGATAATGCAGATGGTGATATGAATGAGTATAATAATTTTGAAAAGATAGCATCAAATAACTCAGCAAATTTGGTATTAAATATTTTAGACTTATTAAATTACATGGATGTTTAAATTTATAATTTGATATCCTTTAAGATAGCAAAAGTTTCAATATGGATAGTGTACCTTAGAGCTTAAGCCATTAAGTAACTAAGGTACACTTTTTTATATCAGGGGGTATAAATATATCTGAAAAATCTTGTCTATTGAGCAGTAGGAGGTGTCATATTAGGCATAGTACCCATAGATCCTTTACCACCACTTGGTTTAGTACCAGGATTACCTATTCCTCCAGGGTTGCCCATACCACCAGCACTTACTCCTGATTGAGTAGCACTATTTGAAACTCCTGACACAGTAAAGTTTGCAACTTCAGTTCCACCGCTATATTTACCATCAGTATATAACCCATTATTATTAGTACCAGTAGATTCTCCGCCAGTTGATACTACATAAGAAGTATTATCTTTTAATTGCGGTGAGCAAATAACAACAGATTGATAGGCTTTTGGAGAAGCAAAAGTAATTATATCCTCACCAGAATCTGATTTAATATTTACTAAAGTATTAGCTTCCTGAGAAGCCACAGTTATATTTACAGCATTTTGGGTAGAACTTTGACTTACAGATTGAGCCATTCCTGAACTACCTGCAGCAATTAGTAAACCTCCACTAACATTAAAAGTACCGTCATAGTCTAGTGCCCCATTACCATTGTTTGTTGGACCATTAACTATTACTGTACCATTAGTCATAGCTATAGAACCATTTGAATCTATACCATCACCGCTTGCGTCAACTAAAAGATTACCACCGTTAATAGTAATTGAACCGTTAGATGAAGAAGCAAATCCATTTTGACCAGGTCTACCATTAGTAGAAGAGCTATCATTTCCTCCAGCAGCATTTATACCATCATCACTTGCTACAACACTTATATTACCATCATTTATAGTTATTGTTTGAGCTTCGATGCCTTCATATGACTTTTGGATATCTATAGTACCACTGTTTATTTCAAGAGATGAATCCGCATGTATACCATCATCATCAGAAGAAGCAGATATACTACCATTATTAATACTTATAGTATCATTTGAATGTATAGAGTCATCAGAAGAGTCGATATTAATATTTCCACCATTAATAGATATATCGTTAGTAGCTTTTATACCCTTAGCACTTGTAGAGTCTGATTCTTCAGAATCTGTAGTTGTAGTTTGAGGATTTTCACCTGGTGCCTTCCCCAAATTACCCCAAGTACCATCTTTAGACGTGCTTGCATTAGCATTACCGCCACCAGTATTTATGTTTATATCACCACCATTTATTATTACATTGTTTTCAGCTTGAATTCCGTCTTGTAAAGCAGTAATATTTAAGTTACCGCCTTCAACTATTATATATCCTTTTTCAGCTTCTTCAATATTTGTTGATTTCATGCCATCTTCTTGAGCATTTACAGTAACATTTCCGCCAGATATAGTTATAGAATCCTTACCACGTAAGCCATCACCAATAGCATCTACAGAGATATTACCTTCTTTAATTTTAAGATCATCCTTACTTGTTATTCCGTTGTTGTAGTTTGCACTTACCTTTAAAGAACCATTACCGATAATTGTTAAATCATCCTTACTAAATATAGCTGCATTTGGCTCATTATTAGTTTCGTCTTCTAAAACATAATTACTTCCATCAGTAATAGCATTTTCAGTATTATCAGCTAAAGCTATTATAGTTTTATTTGCACTTTTTACATATATTGGAGCACTATTTGATGAAGTAATATTAGCGCCATCTAGAAGTAAATTTACTTGGTCTTCTTTAGATGCTTCTACTATTATTTGACCATCTGAGCTTTTTCCGCTAATGCTATAAGTACCAGCAGATTTTATAACGACCTTATTATTTTCTACAGTTGCGCCATTTCCTTCAACACTAATATTTGTTCCAAGTTTAATATAAGTATCAACTTCTCCAATACTTTCTATTTCTTTAGATTTTGTTATAACTTCATTTGTACTAGTATTTGTTTCACTGATATTTTTTGTACATCCAGATACAGTTACACAAAGTGATAAAACTGACATCATTAAAATAAGTTTCTTGTTCATAATTTTCCTCCTAATTTACAGAACAGCTAACAAGTAGTTAAGTTTGTACTAGCTGATAAGCAATTATTTATGAACTAATAATATCAATAGAAGCTTAAAGTAATCTTAAAAATAAAAAAATGTACCTATTTAATTTTAAATTTAAAAATTAAATAGGTACATCTTATAATCGATTATTATCTTTTTATATCTATTACGTTTTGAACAAGTGCCTTACATCTACCGCAACCTGAACCAGCCCCAGTTACTTCAGCAACCTTTTCAGTTGTATCAGCACCATTTTTAACTGCATTTACAACATCTTCTAAAGAAACATTCTTACATCCACAAACAGATGCTAATATATTTTCTATTTCACCAGCACATCTACCGCATCCAGTAGCAGCACCTGTCATTTCTTTTATCTCATCTAAAGTTCTAGCACCTTGTATCATTGCCTTTCTTATATCTATGTAACTTACTTGCTTGCAATGACATATTATTCTATCTCCAGCCATTTTAAATCTCCTCTCATGTTAAATATTCTCTATAATTATAATACCCATGATATGGATATGTAAACAATTAAAATATAGGTATAAAAAAAATAAAATCTATATAAAGAATATTTTTTGCTATTATATTACATTTTATGTTTATTTTAATTAACTTAGACAAAAATAAAGATACATTAATTTAGTAAATAATTGATAATATTTAACATATTAAAGGATACAAAAATTAAAGGATATAGTATAATTTTACATGTGGAAAGATGTATGCACAACGGAGGGTATTATGAAGTTAGGATTAGTAGGTCCAAGTGACTCGGTTAATAAAATTGGGAAGGACTTAAATGAAATTGACACCAAGGTGGAAATAAAATCATTTATTAGGGAGAGGGTAGTAGACTCTATAGAGGTAATAGAGGAATGTGAAAGCCAATGTGATGCAATACTGTTTTCTGGTGTTGCAGTATGTGAATTTGTAAAATCTAAATACAATATTACTAAGCCTTACGCCTTTGTAGACAGAGGTGGAAGTAGTATTGCAAAAGCTTTTTGGAAAATGAAAAATGATAATCTTAATCTAAATAAATTTAGCATAGACGTTGTAGACAATGAAACTATTGATGACATGATAGATGAATTAGAAGTAAAACCAGAAGCAATGTATTGTCTACCTTTTTCAATGAATATTAACGAAATGGAATATGTAAACTGGCACATTAATTTGTATGAAAGAAAAGAAATAGATGTTATTATTACAGGTTTTGGAGCAGTATATAATGAACTAAAGAAAAGAAACTACCCAGTTTATAGATTACAAGCTACAAAACCATTAGTTAAGGTTAGTTATAATAAAATAAAAAGTGAATGTGCATTAAGCAAAGCACAATATTCTCAAATTGCGGTAGAAATATTAAGCCTAGACCATAGAAAGGATAATACAGAAAGTTATTATTCTGATATGTTAAAAAGGACTGAGGTAGAGAAGTACATAGTAGAATATGTTAGAGGAGTACAAGGTTCTTTATTTTCTTTTGGAAGAAATGAATTTGTAATCTTTGCTAATAAGGGAATGATAAGCCAAGAATTAAATTATAGCAAACTATCTTCATTAAAAAAGGAAATTAAAAACATTGGATTTACATTAAGTGCAGGTATAGGTATTGGACTTACATCTTATCAAGCAGAGACAAACGCACGAAAGGCATTAAGAAGATCTCATGATTCAAAGGGTAATGATGTGTTTCAAGTTGATGAAGAAGGAAACTTAAAAGGTCCCCTTGGATCTCAATTTGAAATAAGCTATCCGCTGTTATCAGCAGATGAAAATATTATGGATATTTCACAAAAAACAGGCTTAAGCTGTGAATCAGTATTAAAACTAAAATCTTTAAATGAAGCAAGAAAAAGTAAGATATATGACTCAAAAGAACTGGCAGACTGTTTAGATGTTAGTGAAAGAACAGCTAGGCGTATTTTAAAGAAAATTACTGAAGCTAATTTAGGTAGAGTTTTTGCCAAAGAGAGTAGTAGTGGAACAGGAAGACCTAAGAGTCTTATTGAACTATTATTCTAGATAAGTTTATTAAAAACATAAATTAGAATATATTTTAATATTAAATTAATTTAAAATAATAAAAGGGGGGAAAGCTCAATATGAACTTTCCCCATCTAAAAATGTGTTAAATAATTTGGATTTCTATATTTTAAATAATTTTTAGTTTTTTTAGTAATTTATGGTTAACTATATTGTTCTATCGTATTTAGCTAAGAATCCTAAGTATTCTTCTTTAGTCATAACTGGTGTGAAATCTGCTAATATTTCATTTGCTTCTTTAGCACCATCGAATAATAAGTCAACAACTGTCATTGCCATAGATTTAGCAGGAACTATATAAGCTAAGTCTTCATCAATTATTTCGAAATCTCTAGTGTGAAGAGCTCCCTTAACTCCACCTACCATTGGGTGTAGAGTAGGCATTAAGTGAGATATATCACCGAAGTCAAATGACCCTGTGAAGTCTCCACCATCTACTATCTTTTCACTTTCTATTCCTAATTCAACTAAGTTGTTAGCGAATAAGTTATCCATACTTTGGTATCTAAGTATTGGTAAGTATCCTGGTATTTCAGTTAATACAACTTCAGCACCAACTGCAGTTCCACCAGCTATTAAAGCTCTATTTATTCTTTCGCTTGCATCTATCATACCATCTATAGTTCTAGCTCTTACATATGATTCCATTTGAACATCAGCAGGAACAACGTTGACTATATCTCCAGCTTTAGTTAAGATAGGATGGAATCTAACTCTTTCAGATTCTTTAAAAGTTTCTCTTAATGCGTTAACATTGTTTATAGCTAACATTGCAGCGTTTAATGCGTTTATTCCGTCATATGGTGCAGAACCAGCATGAGCTTCTTTACCTATAAATTGAACTTTTTTTCCTATAAATCCGTTACTTTCTGGTCCAACTAAAGCTTTGTTTTCTCCCATGTCTAAAGAGTGGAACATCATTGATAAATCAATATTGTCAAAGTATCCTCTCTTAACTAATTCTTGCTTACCACCAAAATAAGTTATTTCACCTTTATCTTTTAAAGATTGTCTGTATTCTAACTCTATAAATTCTTCAGCAGGAGTAGCCATGAAAGATACTTTACCATCAAGAGAATCTAAAACTCCACTTTTAACTAAACCTAATGCAGCACCTAACATACCAGCTATTTGTATATTGTGTCCACATGTGTGAGAAGCTCCTATATCATTTGAATCTTTATGTTCTTTACAAGATATGCCATCAAGTTCTCCAAGTATAGATACATGAGGACCTTGTTTTTCTTCATTAACTACAGCTAAACATCCAGTTACTGCTATATTTTCTTCAACATTTAATCCTAAGTCGTCTCTTAAGAAGTTAGCTACAGCTTGAGTTGTTTTATATTCCTTGTATCCGTATTCTGGAGTATGGTATATTCCACGTCCTACCTCTATTATATGTTCTCTGTTTTCATCTATTGTTTTGATTATTAAGTCTTTTAATTGCTCTTTTGTCATTGTGAAGCCTCCTAATAAGTTATAAGTCTATATTTTTATGTTTATTTATAAAGTTGGTGAGCTATTATTAAAGCTCACCAATAAATTAAAAACCATTTATTATATTACACCTTGCATCTTTAATACTATATGTCCGATTGATGCACAAGCGAAGAATATTGTAGTGAAAACTACTAGAGATATAACAACTATCTTCCAAGACATCTTCTTTAAATCTTCAATTTTATTACCAACAGATATACCTGCAAATGCTAAAAGTGGAGTAGTTATTGCCATAAAGTTTATGTTTGCTACTTGAGCATTAAAAACATCAGATACTGCATTACCAGGTATACTTAAAGCTAAACCTATTAATGTTGCAAATCCGAAAGCTGGGAATATTGATTTTGGGAACATGTCCTTTAACATCATTGCTACCATTGCTGCTGCTATCATTATTAACATACCTGGAAGAGCAGTAGTTATAGCAACACCTTTACTTATATATTGACCAATTAGTATCATAGCTCCAACTATTAACATTACTACTAATTGATATGAACTTTTTTTGAAATTTAAATTTCCAAACATATTTTGCACCTCTCTTTATTATGCTGCTTTTCTATTGTTAGAATTATTTTTTCTACCTAATTTTGGTTCTAATATAGCGTATAGCTTATTAGTAAATGGTAGAGTTATGAACACTAAGAATATTAATCCAGTTAAACTAGACATCATATTACTTGTTGCACCGTAAGATAATATTGTATCAACCATAGCAGGATCTGCTGCTATTTGAGGAACTTTTGTAAGTGCTGCTGATGCTGCAGTCATCATACTTCCACTACCAACACCTGTTGCCATACCTAATGCATATGGATGAAGTCCTGTGTATATTGATACTGAACCTAATATTGAGAAGTATATAGTTCCTATAACTGTTCCCATTAAGTAAGTTCCAAGAACACCACTTCCTTCTGGAGAGTTTATTCCATACTTTTCTGATATTACACCTAATGAAGTCTCACGGCTTATACTTGAACAAGCACCAATTGCTTCTCTTTTAAATCCAAATAATAAAGCTAGGGGTAATGCTACTATCGGAGCTAATATATGACCAAACTCTTGAGCTAAGAAAGCAGGTCCTGCTTCTATTATTTTTGCAAGATTTGGACCAACAGTAGATCCGTACTTAATACCTAATAATACAAGAGCTATACCAACAACATCTCCTGCAATATTTATTTCTTTTTCTCCGACACATTCTTTTAGTGCCTTAATTTTTTTACCTAATAAATCTGGTGTTATTATGATACCAATTATAACTGCATATAACATTGGGAATAATACAAGTGCCACAGGACCTATGTTAATTGTATACTCACCGATGAATTCACATACTACCACTATAACAAAAGCAGTAAGCATTAACTTAATAAGATTTTTTTTGTTTTCCATGTTGCCTCCTAAAATAATGAATAAAATAATGAATAAATAATTTTTACATCTGTGAAAATGTTTACCTAACTTATTTAAATATAGTGAATACGTTTTTCCTTATAAACTTATGTATTCACTTATTATTATTTAATATTTAGATGTGGATTCACTGATGTATGTTTTTGTCATGTCTGAAACATGACCTTAACTAGATGATATATAATTATTAAAAAAATGTCAATAAAAAATAGTGAAAAATGTTTAGAGTCGAAGGAAAATGGGTAAGTGAGTCGAAAAATAGCATATTTATCCTAGTGAATTTATTTATCTAGAATAAAAGAAGATGACTAAGTAGTATTAAAATAATGAATAATAATATAACTATTGAAGTAATGTGTAATTTGTATTTAAATAATAATAGATATAAATTACATAAAATGAGATACAATAAAATATCTTTATCTTAGCCATAAGAAAATTTATTAAATTAAGCTTTAAATATTAATTAATAATGTTTAAGGTAACAAAATAAGGGGGCAAAATGAAAATTATTGCACATAGAGGAGCTAGCGGATATTATCCTGAAAATACCTTACTAGCTTTTAAGAAAGCATTAGAAATTGGTGTGGATGGTATAGAACTAGATGTCCATAAGTCAAAAGATGGAGAATTAATAGTAATACATGATGAAGATGTACAACGCACTTTTAGTGGAAAAGGGCAAGTTTTGGACAAAACATTAAAAGAGCTTAAAGAATATAAATGCAGAAATTTTGAATTTAAAAATAACATAGAATGTACAATACCAACTTTAAGAGAAGTTATTGAACTAATAAAAGATGAAAATATTCTTATAAATATTGAAGCTAAAACAGATGTAATTCATTATGACTTAGAAAATGATATAATAAAGCTAGTAGAAGAATACGATCTAAAAGATAAGATACTGATATCTAGTTTTAACCATAAAAGTATAAGCAAACTAAAAAATATTGATAATAGTATTGATTATGGAGCACTATATTATAGCAAAGAAGATTATAATCCAGAAGAAAATATAGTAGACCATGGTAAGAAAATTGGTTTATATAGCATAAATGTAAGCAATAGTTTAGTAAATAAAGAAATAGTAGAACAAGCACATAGGGAAAATATGAAGGTATTAGTATATACAGTAAATTCACCAATAGAAATGAAAAAAATGATAGAATGTAACGTAGATGGTGTATTTACAGATTATCCCGAACTAATGAAAGAAATCTTAGAAGAGAGAAATTAGGAGGCTAAAGTGGCAATTAAACAAGACTGGTTACTTAGAGAAATAGAAAATCTTGTACAGTTTGTATCAAGATTTATGTTTAATAAAGATTTTATAAACTATGAAATAAATGATTTAATTAATAACTCAGAGTCAGATTTATTATTTAAAGAAATTATAAGGTTATTAGAAAAAAATAAAATCTGTGAAGCTGAAAATTTAATATTTAAAAATATTAAAGAAGAAAATTTAGAGTATCTTAAGCTAGCTATAGATTTTTACACTAGAATTAACGAATTTAGTGATGAACAATTAGCAATTTGTAATTTCTCAAGAGATGAAATTGTTGAAGGACTAAAAGAAATTCTTGAAATATATGGAGTACCAAGTATTGGACTACTTAATATATAAAAAATAACCTGCTTATATTTATAAGCAGGTTATTTTTTATATATATCCTTATGTTAGATTATATACTATTGTATTATATTTTTTATCTTTCATATTTAACATAGTATATCAAGAAATAATATTATTTGTATGTATTAAATTTTAACCTTTAATTTTTCCTGTAAAATACTTAATACATTCTTTAATTGATCTATTCATTTCAATAGAAAAATCTGAGCTTGTTTTTCTCATATAAATTAATTGACCATAGTTCTTTGCATTAAAAGGATTGGTTTTAGGCATTTTATCTTCCTTAACTTTAAACATTTCCTTTAGCTCATCGTCATTTAATGATTTATATTTTTCATCAAATACTACATGTTCCATATTAAATCTATCAACATAAACTCTTTTCATATTTTCAGGATAATATCCTAAAGTAATCATTGCAGCAGGGAAGGTATAATCAGGTAAATTTAGAAGCTCTTTATGTATTTCATAGTTTTCCATAATATCACCTATATAACAACTTCCAATACCTAAGCTTTCAGCTGCAATTACAGCATTTTGACAAGCAATAAGTGCATCATTAATTGATAATATTAAATCATTCATTCCTGGAGGGGTAACTTCTCTATTGTTTTCTTTTGCTATTTCATCAACATTACATACCTTAAAATAATCAAACCATTTTTGAACATCAGCCAAAAATATTAATACTACTGGAGCTTTTGCAATAAAAGGCTGATTATCACAAGTTTTACTTAAAGTTTCTTTCGTTTTTTCATCAGTAATTTTTATTATTGAGTACATCATCATATTACCTGCAGTTGGAGCTTTAATTGCACTATTAAGAATAATATCAAGATGTTCTTTAGGTATTTCTCTGTGACTATATCTTCTAAGAGATACTCTTTTGTTAATTGTTTCTATTGTGTTGTTCATAAAAAATCTCCTTTACTCATGTATTTATCAAAATATATTATTAATTTCTTTTAACTATAGTCCTTTTCCTTTAAATATTTCGATGATAATTTTTTAGAAATAATAAGATTAAAATAATAATTAAAAAACATAATGTGAAATTAAGGTAAATAGAAAGACTTAGTTAGATTTTAAGCTTTTGTTTATTGACAAAATATGGTTATAGGACTATGCTAAATACAAATAAGAAATTTATAAAGTTAGGAGGGGTATTTTATGGACTTGGAAAGTAAAGATAATCTTAGAGATTTAATAATTCGAAAATCTTCTCGGTTGTTTGTAGAGCAAGGATACAAAAACACTACAATAAGGCAGATTGCTGAAGCTTGTGAGCTAGGAAGAGGTCATTTGTATTATTATTTTAGAAAAAAAGAAGATATAGTCTTATATCTTTACAAAGATCTTATTGAGAATATATATTCATATATCAGTAAATTAGATAGTAACAATAATCCTCTAATTAGTTATGCTATTATACAAAGTATATATATAAAATCTATAGCAACTAATAAAGAATTATTCAGAATGTATATAGAACTTTCAAAAGTAGATTCAGTAAGAAATGAATATATAAAAATCTTAAGAGAATTACTAGTAGAAAAAATTCAAGAATTACATTATGAAGAAAAACGATTTACTGAAAAGGATACAAACCTAAGTATTATTATTGGCTCAGCAGGGGAAGATGAGCTACTAAGAAGATTCTACAAAAAAGAAACAGAATTAAGTTTGGAAGAGATTATTGAAAGTACAATAAGAACCAGGTTGCTACTATTAAACATTTCTCATAAGGAAGTTAATGAAATAATAATTTATTGTGAGAATGTAACAAAAAATATGGATATTAATAGTATAGTAAAGAATATTAATTATGTAGAGAGATAAAGGAGATATCTTTCTATGAATTATATTGGGCGCGCCTAAATATAATATAATTTGGGCATGCCTAAAAAGGGGGGATATTGAAATGAGAGAACCACCCAATCAAATTGCACGTAAAAGTAAAATAATACTTCTTGTTGCAATAGTTTTATTAGTACCAGCAGTATTTGGATATTTTAATACTAACATTAATTATGACATCTTAAGTTACCTACCAGATAACCTATCAACAACACAGGCAGAAAAAATACTAAAAGAAGACTTCAACTGTGGATCACTAGCTATGTTAATAGTTGAGAATATGGATAATAAGGATGTATCCAAATTAAAAGAAAAAATTAAAAAAGTAGATGGAGTAAATGACGTAATGTGGGTAGATGACCTATCAGACATTACTGTGCCTAAGGAAATGCTACCAAAGGAAGTTACAGATTTATTGTATACTGATAATTCTACACTAATGATTATTAAGTTAAGTGAAGGGTCAGCTAATATTAAAAGTTTAAATGCAGTTGAGGAAATTAGAAGTATAACTGGAAAACAAGCATTTTTAAGCGGGATGGCAAGCATTATCAAAGACACAAAGGATATATCAGATGATGAAACAAAACTATACGTAATAGTTGCAGTAGTTTTAACATTATTAGTTTTAATGTTAACTACAGAATCATATGTTACACCATTTATATTCTTATTAAGTATTGGTATGGCAATTATTTTTAACTTCGGTACAAATATCATCTTCGGAGAAATTTCATATATAACAAAGGCACTCACAGCAGTGCTACAACTTGGTGTTACAATGGATTACTCCATATTCTTGCTTCATAGATACGATGAAGAGAGAGAAAAATATGAGGACCATATTGAAGCTATGGCAAACGCAATTTCAAATACTGTAGTATCTGTTCTTGGAGGTTCAATGACCACTATTGCAGGTTTCTTGGCACTATGTGCGATGGACTTAGCATTAGGAATGGATATGGGGTTGGTTATGGCAAAAGGGGTATTAATCGGTGTTATTTGCACAATAACAGTACTACCAGCTTTAATACTTATATTTGATAAACCAATTCATAAATATACACATAAACCATTTTTACCAAAATTCAATTGGACATCAGATTTTGTAGTAAAACATTATAAAAAATTAGTTATTTTTTTCATAATTTTATTAATACCTGCTTTTTATGGAAGTAGAAATGCAAAAGTATATTATAACCTAGATGAATCACTACCTAAAGATTTACCTTCAATAGTAGCAACAAACAAATTGAAAAAAGATTATAACATGAATAGTACAAATATCATATTAGTAAGTGACAAACTAGGTAGTTATGAAATAGATAAAATGATAAAAGAAATAGAAAATCTTGATGGTATAAACTCTGTTATAGGATTGGAGAAATATGTAGGTCCAGCAATAGCTCAAGATATAATACCTAATAAAATACTAGAAGCAGTAAAAGCTGGTGGATATGAACAAATAATCGTCAACTCAGAATATAAAGCAGCATCTGATGAAGTCGGAAAACAAATAGATGAAATGAATGCTATTGTCCAAAAATATGATAAAAATGGCTTAATAGGTGGAGAAGCACCTTTAACTTATGACTTAATCAAAATAGCAGATAAGGACTTTAAAACGGTAAGTGCAGTTTCTATTATAGCAATATTTGTAATAATCTCATTGCTATTTAAATCAGTATCAATACCAGTTATTTTAGTAATGACAATAGAGGCAGCAATATTTATCAACTTGGGCATACCTTATTATACTGGAAAGATAGAACCATTTATTGCATCTATAGTTATAGGAACAATTCAGCTTGGAGCAACAGTAGACTATGCAATATTATTAACATCAAGATACCAAGAAGAGTTAGCGATAAACAGCAATAAATTTGAAGCAATGAAAAAATCTATACAAAGCAGTTCTAGGGCAATAGTTACAAGTGCACTTTCTTTCTTCTCTGCAACTATAGGAGTTGGAGTTATTTCTAAACTAGAAATGATAAGCTCTCTTTGTAGTCTAATGTCTAGGGGAGCGATTATAAGTATGTTTATGATAATCTTTATACTTCCTGCTATTTTATTAGTTTCTCATAATGGAATATTAAAGACTAGTAAAAACTTTATTAAAAGATAAATGATAAAAAATTAAAGGAGATGGGGCTCATGAGAAAAATTAATTTACCTAAAAAATCAATTGCATCATTAACAGGATTAATGATACTTTTTAATACAGGTGTATCATTTGCAGATGTAAATAAAGAGGAAACGGTATATTCAATACTAGATAGCAATGGAAATATTGAAAAAACAATTGTTTCATCATGGATAAACTCAGATAATAAGTTAGGTGAATTTAAGGATATTAGCAATCTTACAAATATTACTAATGTTAAGGGAGATGAAAAGCCAACTATTAACGGTAAGAATATAGATTGGAATGTTAACGAAGAAGATTTATATTACAAAGGAGAAAGTAACCAAGAACTTCCTATTAATGTACAAATAAAATATGAACTTAATGGTAAAGAAATAAAACCTGATGAGCTAAAAGGTAAGTCTGGTAAATTTAAAATAACTATAAGCCTCATAAATAACGAAAAAAGAAAGTGTACTATAAATGGAAAAGAAAGAGAATTATATGTACCATTTTTAACTGCAACAGAAGTATTGTTTAATAGAGAAAATGTAAAGAATGTAAAAATAAATAGTGGTGAATTAATTGATGATGGTAAAAATTGTTCAATAACTTTTGCTTCAAGTCCAGGATTAAAAGAATCGCTAGATTTAGATGAAGAATTTAATAAATATATAGATTTAAAAGATACATTAGTAATAGAAGGAGAAGCTACAAACTTTGAAGCACCAACAATTATGCTTGCTGCAACACCACAATTGCCAGAATTACAGGGGTTAGATGAAAATTCAACAATAAATGATTTATCTAAGGTGTTAGATGATTTAAACAATGGATCAACACAATTATTAGATGGATCACAAAAATTACTAAATGGAAATAATGAGCTTAACACAAATTTTGTAAAATTTGATAAAGGTGTAAAATCAATAGATGAAGGAACAAATAAACTAAACCTAGGAATTGATAAGCTTATAAACTCAACTCCAACTTTAGAAGCAGGAGCAAAGAAGCTTAGTCAATCACTAACTCAACTAAGTGATGCACAAAATAAGTTCTGTGAAGGTGTAAAACAATATGTAGCTAATAGTTCTCAATTAAATAGTGCATACTCTATGATCAAAAAAGGAATAACTGACTCTTATGCAGGAAGTACACAAGTATTAAAAGGACTTGGTCAAAGTAATTCAGGGTTAGACGCACTACTATCATCAACAAATAACATTGATGATGCCTCAAGTAAATTAAATAGTATTGCTAATTCAGTATCAAGCACAAATCCAGAGTTAGCAGCACAACTAAATGAAATATCTCAAGGATTAACTCAAGTATCACAAGGACAAAAAGGTGGTATAAATAATATTAAATCAGGTATGTCAGGATTATATGGTGGAGTAAATAATTTAAATATTGGACTTGGGAAATTAAATGAAGGTTCAAATACTTATGCTAGTAACTTTAATAATTTAGTAAATGCTGGTTCAAAATTAACAGCAAACTCTGATCAATTATCACAAGCAGCATTAGAAATAAAATCTGGAGGAGAACAACTGGCAAAAGGAGCAAACGATTTAAATAAAGGGGCTAGCCAATTAGGTGCAGGTAGTAAATCTTTAGCAAAAGGAACAAAAGAACTTAGCACAAATTCTAGTAAACTATTAAATGGTACTAATGACTTAGCGAAAGGTTCAAAAGACTTATATGATGGTGTATATAAATTAAAATCAGAAGGCTTAGATAAAATTTATAATGAAGGAAATATAAAATTAAAAGATATTGAAAATATTATTGATATAAAAGATGAGCTTTTAGATTTATCTAAAGAATATAATAATTTCTCAGGTATAGAAAAAGATATGAATGGTAAGGTTAAGTTTGTTATGAAAATTGGTTAATAGAAAATGAAATCTTTTATTATTATTGAGCTGCTAGTTTTTAACTAGTAGCTCTAATTTTAAAATATAATAATTTTATTTTTTTATTTAATGCACACTTTTCATTAAAAATTCATACATAATACATTAGAAATATGATATAATCTCTTAAAACTATTTTTAAGGAGGAATCAATGAATAATTTAGACGCAGACCCCAGGTCCATCATCCCACAATTAATATTAATAATTTTACTTACGGCAGTTAATGCTTTCTTTGCATCAGCTGAGATGGCTATAGTGTCAGTAAACAAATCGAAAGTTAAAAAGTTAAGTGAGGATGGTAACCTAAAAGCACAATTACTTGAAAAACTAATGAAGGAACCAAGTAATTTTTTATCAACAATTCAAATAGGTATAACTTTAGCTGGATTTTTCTCGAGTGCACAAGCCGCAACAGGAATATCAGGTTATATAACGAAATCTATTAATTCTTTTAACATTCCTTATGCACAGGCAATCAGTGTGATTAGTATTACAATAATACTATCTTTCTTTACTTTAGTATTTGGAGAATTAGTACCTAAGAGGATAGCACTTAAAAAATCAGAAAGAATATCTTTATTTGTAGTAAAGCCAATATATTATATATCATTAATAGCAAAGCCATTTGTAAAAATTCTTTCAGTATCCACTAGTATAGTATTAAAACTTACTGGTAATCATGACATTGATATTGAAGAAAAAGTATCTGAAGAAGAAATAAAAACTTTAATTGCTAAATCACTTCAAGATGGATGTATTGAAGATGAAGAAAAAGCAATGATATCTAGAGTTTTTGAATTTAATGATAAGATGGCAAAAGAAATTATGATATCTAGGAAAGATACATTTATTATTAATATTGAGGATAATATAGAAAGTATTCTAGATAATGTATTAGAGCAAAACTACTCAAGAATACCAGTATATAAGGAACAAATTGATAACATAATAGGTGTTTTATATGTTAAGGATTTAATGATAGAAGCAAGAAAACATGGCTTTGAAAATATCAAAATAGAAAATATTCTTCAAGAACCTTGTTTTGTACCAGAAACAAAAAAAACAGATGAGCTATTTAAATTACTAAAGGAAAAAAGAACACATCTTGCCCTGTTATTTGACGAATATGGAGGTTTCTCTGGGATTGTTACTATGGAGGATTTAGTAGAAGAAATAATGGGTGATATTGATGATGAGTATGATTTAGAAGACTCAGATGTATTAAAAATTGATGACGATAACTTTATTGTAAAAGGCATTTTATCAGTTAGTGACTTCAACGATAAATTTGACATAGATATAGAAGATGGAGAATATGACACATTAAATGGATATTTATTAACTGCCTTTGGAGAAATACCAAAGGAAGGAGCAGAAGTAGAATTAGAGGATATAAAGCTTAAGATTCTGAAAGTAGGAAGTAGAAGGATTGAAAAAGTTAAAGTTGAGTTTTATAATAGATTTCCAGATAATGTTGTAAATGCATAACAAAATGATATATAATAAAGGACTGCTATAACTGAGTAAGTTGTAATAGTCCTTTTGCATTTAATATAAGTTATTAGATAAGTTTATAAATTGTAAGCTAATAAGTTTGCGTCTATTTCTAATTCATTATTGGCCTCTTTTTCAAGAAAATCTATAAAATATGCTACTAAGGTAGGGTCAAACTGTGTTCCAGAACATCTATTAAGTTCGTAAATAGCTTCTTCTTTACTCATAGCTTTTTTATAAGTCCTATCTGTGGTCATAACATCATAAGAATCAGCTATGTTTATTATTCTTGCAATTAAAGGTATTTCTTCTTTTGATAGACCAAGAGGATAACCACTTCCGTCCCATTTTTCATGATGAGTTAACACACATTTAGCAACATTACCAAGCTCACTAGAAGCATTAATAATTCTATAACCTTTTTCAGTGTGAGTTTTCATAATTTCATATTCATCAGAAGTTAGCTTTCCTGGCTTTAATAAAATATCTTCACTTATTCCTATTTTACCAATATCGTGCAGTTTAGCTACAAGAATAAGTTCATCCAACTCTGACATTTTAAAATCTAATTTTCTCCCTATAGCAAAAGCATATTTTACAACTCTTTGAGCATGTTCATTTGTCTCAAGATTTTTTTCTTCTAAGCTGTTCATTAAAGATTCTATAATAGAACTTTTAATACTCTTTCTCTCAAGAAGCTTTTGTCTATAAACTTTTTCTTCAACTTTTTTTATAGATTCATATATATCTTCATCAACATCGTATTTAACGTTTTCGCCTAATGCAATGCTAAGTTGCATATATTCGTATTCTTCCTGTTTACACTTGTAAAGAATACTTCTCATTAGTCTCTCACACTTAAACTCATCACAATTAGGAACTAAGATAATAAATTCATCTCCGCCCCACCTAAATACGTAACCGCTTTCCTTGCACACTGATTTTAGTACAGAAGAGATGCTTTTCAATAGCTTATCACCTTCAAAATGACCAAGTGTATCATTTAATACTTTAAGTCCATTAACATCACCCATTATTATACCAAGGGGATGATATTTAAAATGATTTAATTCCTTAATTTTTTCTTCAAAGCTATTTCTATTGTATAAACCAGTAAGCATATCTATTTCACTTAAGTACCTAAGTTTTTCTTCTATTTTTATTCGATCAGTAATATCCCTAGCCAATCCGACTAAACCAATAACTTCACCTTCCTCGTTAATAATAGGCGTTTTTATACTTTCTTCTGTTCTATAATCAATATCCATTGGGTTAAAACTATATTGGAAGTGTTGTGGTTTTTTATTTTCCATAATCAACCTATCTTGTTCAATAAATTGCATGGCAGATGATTGATTATCAAGAAGATCCAAATCAGTCTTTCCTAGTATTTCTGTAACTCCCATTTTAGTGTATACTTCTTCAAAAGCTTTATTATATCCTATATATCTACAGTCCTTATCTTTATAAAAAATTGCTTCAGGAACTGTATCAATAATAGTTCTTAAAATATTCTTTTGATTTATTACTTCAATTTGTTTTTGTTTTTTATCATTAACATCAATAACTATACCGGCAACACCTTGTATCTTATTGTTAGAGTCAATCATTGGGAAGATATATGCTTCCATTTGAGAACCATTAATTTCGCACTCAGAAATTGTTAATTGTTGGCTTACTAAAACTTCATCTAACAATCTATTGTATAAATTAGCTGCTTCAAAGGGAAAGGCATCAATGTTTTTTTTACCTACAACGTCATAAGCATTAACATTGTACATTTTCTCATAGTGTTCATTTATAAAAAGAAGCCTGGTATCAACTCCAGATATCCAAACTGGGTAGGGCATGTTTTGTAAAAATAATTTATATATATCTATAGAATTTTCTATGTTCATTTATCAATACTCCTTAAAATTTATTACAGAAGTTATTCCAATAATTGTATTTTACATGGGTTTGCAAAATATGTCCATAATTACATGACAAATACACAAAAAAGGCTAAAATGTACTAATTTTGATGCGAAATAGCTAATAATGAAATATTTTGCTATTATATAATGGAAAGACTACTTAATATATTAGGAGGAAACATGGGAAGTATTTTACTTTTAGAAGATGATAAATCATTAAATAGAGGAATAAGCTTTAAACTAAAAAGAGAAGGATATGAGGTTTATAATACCTTTACTATAGGTGAAGCAAGAGACGTATTTAATAATAGTAAAATAGATTTAATAATTTCTGATGTAGGATTACCAGATGGATCCGGATTAGATTTTTGTGAAGAAATAAGAAAAAATAGTAACGTTTATATTATTATCTTAACTGCACTAGATCAAGAAATAGATATAGTAACAGGTTATGATATAGGAGCAGATGATTATATTACTAAGCCATTTAGCTTAATAGTATTAATATCAAAGATAAACGCGTATATGAGACGAGTTGGCTCAACTAATACTGAAAACATATTAACTTGTGAAAAAATAAGATTTGATTATGTAAATAACAAGATTATTAAGGCAAATTACGAAACACTACTAAGCAATAATGAAGCTAAGTTACTAAAATATCTTATGGAAAACTCAACTCAGACAGTTACTAAAGAACAATTATTAGAAGTACTTTGGGATATAGATGGAAACTTTGTTGATGAAAATACTATAGCAGTAAATATTAGAAGACTTAGACAAAAAGTTGAAGACAATCCTTCAAATCCAGAATATATAAAAAATATTCGTGGATTAGGATATTCTTTTGCAAAGAGGTGTTTAAAAAAATGATTACTATATTAAGAAGAGAACCTATCTTTAAAAAGATTTTTATTATTGCAGTATTGTCCATAAGTTTGATTTTTTCTATATTTACATATTTTCAGTACAATAATTTAAAAAGCATTTATAAAGAGCAAAATGAAATTAATAAAAGAATAGTCGGTACTTTAGTAAATAAATACCCAGAAGATGAAGTAGATATAGTAAAGTCTATATACTATTCTAATGATGATTATAAAGAATTAGGTGAAATAACACTTAGTAAACTTGGCTATGATGAAAATTATGAAATGGGTAAAAATATTAACTTTACCAATCAATTATCAACTTTTATGATTACAAATATTATTGGATTTTTAGCAATAAGTGCCTCAATAATTATACTTTTAATTAGCTTAGTAAAATATGTATTTAAGAACCTTGAAGAGTTAAGTAGAGTACTACAAAAAATAATAAATAATGGAGATTATTCAGAAATAAAAAGTGATGACGATGGAATATTTAGTGTTATTAATAGCGACCTTAATAAGTTATCACGAAGTTTACATATAAAGATTATTAACTTGGATAAAGAAAAAGAAAGTATTAAAGAGTTGGTAACAGATATATCTCATCAATTAAAAACTCCACTAGCATCACTAAAGCTATATAACACATTGTTAATTGAAGAAGAAATTGATGAAGAAGATAGATTAGAATTTTTAAAAACCAATGAAATGTCTATTAATAAATTACACAATCTTATAAATTCATTGGTTAATATTTCTAGAATGGAAGCTGGAATGATAAGTATTAAAAAAGAAAATAAAAGTATTAAAGAAACTATCAATAGAGCTATAAGTAGTGTAAAAGCAAAAGCAAACATAAAGAATATCAATATTAACTATGAAGACTTTAAAGATAGCTTTATATTACATGATTCAAAGTGGACGGAAGAATGTATATTTAACGTACTTGATAATGGTGTAAAGTATACTGATGAAAATGGAGAAATTAAACTCTCAGTAAATGATACTATTAATTTTATTAGAATAGATATTGAAGACAATGGTATTGGAATAGATACTTCAAAATATAACGACATATTTAAAAGATTTTATAGAAGTGAAGAAGTTGAAAGTATAGAAGGATCAGGTGTGGGATTATATTTAAGTAGAAAAATATTAGAAAGACAAGGTGGAAATATTATTGTTTCATCAAAGAAAGGTATTGGAAGTAAGTTTTCATTGTTTCTTACAAAAGTGTAAGACTTCTTGTAAGATTAATGAAAGACTATCTATGTATTATTAAAGTATAAATAATACATAGACAAGGGGCAAATAAATATGAGTATACTAAAAACAAGTAAATTAAAAAAATATTATGGAAGTGGTGAAAGTTTAGTAAAAGCAATTGATGACACAAACATTTCAATAGATGAAGGTGAGTTTGTTGCTATAGTAGGAAAATCAGGTTCTGGTAAAAGTACTTTATTACATATGGTAGGTGGTCTTGATAGACCAACAGCGGGTAAGGTTTATATAGATAATAAAGATATATTTTCTCTAAAAGATGAACAGCTTGCAATATTTAGAAGAAGAAAAATAGGCTTTATATTTCAGTACTATAATCTAATACCATCGCTAAATGTATGGGAAAATATTGTATTACCAATTGGACTTGATAACAAAGAAGTAGACACAAATTTTGTAAATGATATTGTTGAAGCACTAGGACTTACAAGTAAGAAAGAGTCACTTCCAAATACTTTATCTGGAGGACAACAACAAAGGGTTGCAATAGCTAGAGCTCTTGCTACAAGGCCTTCAATAATACTAGCTGATGAGCCAACAGGAAACTTAGATTCTAAAACTTCAGATGAAGTAATGAGCTTACTAAAAACAATGATAAAGAAATACAACCAAACACTAGTAATGATAACTCATGATGAAACTATAGCTCAAATGGCAGATAGAGTAATATATATTGAAGATGGTAAAGTAATAAAAGGTGGTGTTATAAATGATTAACACTACAAAAATTGCTAAAAGTAATCTTAAACAAAATAAATCAAAAAGTATATTAATACTTATAACAATAATTTTATCAACAGGCTTATTATCAGCACTTGCAATGACTTGTGTTGACTGGAGTGAAAGTAATAAAGCAAGAGTAAGAAAGTACTCAGGAACTTTTCATGGTGCATATGCAAGCGTGGATGATGCTACTTATGAGAAAATCAAGATTCATGCAGATATAGAAGATACAGGAGTATCAAATGGTATTGGAATAAAAGAGATTGGCGAAGAAAATAAACTTGGAATAATGTATTTAGATGAAAATGCCATTGAATTTAATAGTACAAAGCTATTAGAAGGAAAACTCCCAACTAAATCTAATGAAATAGTTCTTGATGATATTGCACTTGAAAAATTAGGATATGAAAAAAAGTTAGGTCAAAAGATAGTATTAACTTATGAAGATTTCTCTAAAAAGGGAGAAACGACATCTGAGTTTGTATTAACTGGAATTACAAAAGCTAGTGAAATGGCTAAAATGAAAAAAGCATATACAGCAACAGTTTCAAAAGATTATATGACATCAACAAGAGATATGTCAAAAGAAAACTATATTGTATATATAACACTTAATGGAGTAAATAAATTATCTTCTGGTGAAATTGAATATAAAATTGAAGAGATAGGTGAAGATTTAGAAATAGCAAAGATTAATAGAAAAATAAATGAAGATTATATAAACACTTTAAATCCTGATGAAGAAGTTATGCTTTGGAGAGTAGTAATAGGAGCGGTAGTATTACTATCTAGTATTTTAGTAATATATAATATTTTCTATTTATCTATTGTTACTAAAGTTCAAGAGTTTGGTAAATTAAGAGCAATAGGTGCTACTAAAAAGCAAATAAAAGAAATAGTTCTTAAAGAAGGAATGATTTTATCAATAATAGCAATTCCTATAGGAATTGCCATAGGCTTTATTTTAAATAAGTTCTTATTATCTCAGATGTTTGCATTTACTGAAGATGTACCTAAACTACCTATAGTAATTGGAGTAATAATTATTAGTTTATTAGCAGTTATGCTATCTTTATTAAAACCAATGAAGGTTGCGTCGAAGGTTTCAATAGTTGATGCTGTAAGATACAATGGACAAGAAAATACTAAAAATAAAACTAGAAAAGGCTATAATGCCATAAACTTAAAAAGGCTAGCCTATGCAAACTTAAGTAGAAACAAAAAGCGTACTTATGTAACAATAATATCTTTATCTCTTAGTGGAATTATATTTATTGTTATATCTTGTTGGATGAATAGTATAGATGGAGAGACTATGGCTAGAAATCATTTCCCATCTGATATTGGAATATCTCTAACTAATTATACTTTTGGAGATGATGAAAGTCATCAAACAGAATTAAATCTACTTCAAATGAACAATCCATTAGGAGAAGAATTTGTAAATCAAATGCTTAGTATTGATGGAGTAGCAAAAATAGACAAATCAAAATATTTAAAAGTAGAGTTAAAAGGGGAAGAAACATCTTATAAATATCATAGTTTAGTCGGAACAAATGAAAATGATTTAGAAGAGTTAGAGTTGTATTTAGAAGATGGAAAGATTGATTTAGAAAAACTTAAATCAGGTGAAGAAATAATAATCTATGATTCTTCAACTGTTAAAGAAGCAAATATAAAAGTAGGAGATACAATAACTCTAACAATATACGATGGAGATAAACAAGTAGATAAAGATTTTAAGGTGCAAGCAATAAGTGGTGGATCAGGTAGTTTTGCAGTACATGATGATGTATTAGATAAACTAGTGAAAACAGATGCAACTACATCGTTAGGATTATATGTTGAAAAAGATAAGTATGATAGCGTTAAAGCTTATGTAGAGAACTTAGTAAAAAGCAATGAGTATTTTGAAGCAAGCTACATTGATGATGAAATAGATACATATAAGTTCTTAGTAAGTACTACAAAGGCTATTGGATATAGTTTAGTCGTAATAATTGGGATAATAGGATTTATCAATTTAATAAACTCAATGATAAGCAGTATTATTAATAGAAAGAAAGAACTAGGTATGTTACAAGCAATAGGATTAACTGATAAGCAGTTAGTAAAGATGTTAAATATTGAAGCTATGTTTTATACATCAATAATGTTATTTACTTCATTGACTTTAGGAAATATATTAGGATATATAGCAGTTTATGTATTTAGAAAAACTGGAGGATCATATGCTGTATTTACATTACCTATTGCTCAGATATTAATTATGGTTGTGTGTGTTGTAATTGCACAATTGTTGTTGACTTATTTGATTAGTAAAAACTTTAACAAAGAAAGCCTAATAGACCGTGTACGATATAGTGATTAGGTTGAATTAACTAAAAATTGTTAGTAATTATAGCTCCGTGGATGATGTATAAGTTCTTTGCCATGCAGGCTAAGGGCGTGCCTGAAAATGGCAAGTGAACTTATATATCATCCCCTACGCTAAATTACAAACAATTTTTTTGTTAAAGAACTATGGGAGGAAAAATTAAAAGATAAGATCCTATATTATAATAATGAATGTATTTGCGCTTTGCTTAAAATAGTTATTTATATTTTTATAAAAATTAGTATATTAGATACTTTTTAAATATATGGAATATCATGGTATTATAGAGTTGGATTCTTATTATTTTTCAGGTCTATAAAATTATGTGGGGAAGGTATGTTTTATTTTTTAGAGTTTATTAAAATTATAACTGAGTATGCTTGGATTTAGATGTTACCATTAATTATTTTCGTGTTTATGAAAATATATAAAAAAAAAGATGGAGAAGTATATGAGTCGAATTTAGTGTTGAAGATGATAGGCTTTTATATCTTAGGAGGATTCAATTTCAGCCTTAATGGAATTATTAGTATACCTATATTATTACCTTTAGGTTATTGTATTTACCATTTTTTTATTAAGGATAATGAGAGAAACAATAAAATCGTAAAGCATAAGTGTGCAGTATTTGGAGTTGCTATGCTTTATGTTGGATTTTTAAATGGATTAATTTATAACTCTTTAGAATATAGAGACTATAGAATTAAAAATTATAGCGCTAATGTAAGAGATATTAAAGATGAGTGGAACTATATTAAAGAAAAGCTGTATTTAGATTATAATAATATGCTTGAGGAGTTTAGGATATCTTACGATAAAGATGATAATATTCAGAATGTATATTATTATTTTATTAATGAAAATGAAAATAAACTTTTTATGGTAAGTGATGATCTTGAAGGAAGATATCATATTCAAGTTCAAAAATATAGAGATGATCAAAGTGGATCAACCTGGGGATGGTTTGATGATGATTATAGAAATATTAATGTAGATGAGTTTATGAAGATAATTTCAAATATTGAGTTTGCAAAATCCACTTTAGAAGAAAATAAAAATATTGCAACTTACGATGTGGTTTATTCAGCATATGATACAACTACAGCATCTGATGAGTATGAAAATAGTATAGCTTATATAATTGAGTCAGATGATGGTACTCTATATAGAAAGGCAAAAAGGAGAGAGTTACCTCTTGTAGGGACTAAGATAAATTACATGCCAATGGAAAGAGTTACTGAAGGGCAAACTGAATCAGTAAGTACAGACTGTTATTTATGATTCCCTTCTTATGGTAATATGTTGATTAAAGATAGTACTGAAAAATTGACTATAGAAAATGTTAAGAAAGATAAATTTTTAGAGATTTATAGTGAAGGTAATACTTTTTATGATGTCTATTATTATCTAGATACTGAGTCTTGGGAAGAAATTGACAAGAGTGAGGTAGAGGAATCACCATATTTAATTATTAAGGATGATTGTGATACAACTATAACTATTTATGAGAAAGACAATTATGCCGTATATGAAGATAAAGATGGAACAGCTTATTTTAGAGTAAGTGATTATTCAATGGATAACTTACAAATGATAAAATATCAATAATTAGGGATAATAGCAGATGGACTTAACGGTACAGGGGATACTAAGAAGAGAACTACTAGAAGAATCTAAAATAGTGGCTACTATTACAGAGGTTCATAGAGTTCTTAACTCAGGCAATTCTGTATTTGAATTATATCCTGCATAGCTGGCTAATCCTGAATATATAAAAAATGTAAAATCTATTAATAAAAAAATTAAAGTAGTTTCTTCTGGAGGATTAATATAGATAACATGAATGATTGGCTAGAAAACTAGTAACTAAGTACAAAGAATATAGATTAAGTAAAATAAATAATTAATAGACTATATGAAAATCCTATACAGTAGACAGTTACGATGTTTACGTTATAGGATTTTTTATATATAAGATAAAAGTTAATACTAAATAAAGCATTCTATTTTACCGTATATTAATATTAATAAGATAATAACATAAACATTAAGAAGTAGTATATTAGATTTTTATTCATAAATATGATAAAAATACTGAGGTAATTTAAATTATGGTACATAATAATACGTAATTATAGTATTATAGAAGTTGATAGTTTTAAATAAGATTTATATTATATTTAAAAATAATCGAAAAGTGATATAAGACTAATATATATATTCTTAGTAAGGTGATTTTTTAATGGGAGAGTTTAACATGATGAAAATATTACTTGTAGATGATGAAAAAAAGATATGTGAATTTGTAAAAGCATATCTGGAGAATGAAGGATATAATACAAAGGTAGCATACGATGGCAAAAGTGCTATTGAGTATTTTGATAATGACATATTTGACATAGTAATTCTAGATAGGATGTTACCAGATATTAGTGGTGAAGATGTGTGTAAGTATATTAGAAGCAAATCTAATACACCAATAATAATGCTAACAGCAATGATAGAAGATGAAGAAAGAATTGAAGGTTTTAACTTAGGTTGTGATGATTATATTTGCAAACCTTTTAACGTTAAAGAGCTAATCTTAAGAATTAAAGTATTCTTAAAGAGAAGTGGAAAATTAGATAATAATGAAATCATAAATCTAAATGAAGAAATAATAATTAATACAGCTTCACATGATGTCAAGGTAAGAGGGAATTCAATAATACTAACGAATACAGAATATAAGATATTGTTGATGATGGCATTGAATCCGACAAAAGTATTTACTAGAGAAGAATTATTAGAAAAAGTTATTGATGGTTATCATGAAAAAATGGATAGAGTAATTGATAGTCATATAAAAAATCTAAGGCAAAAGATTGAAGTTGATTCAAGAAATTGTAAGATAATAAAAACTGTTTATGGGGTAGGTTATAAATTTGGAATACAGGTTTAATAAAATATCTCTTAATAAGCATATAATCATATCTTTTGTTACGATTATTACACTGACTATTGTAGTAATTGGAGGTTTTATTCATAATACTTTTAAATCTGAATTTAGTAAATATGTTGATAAAGGAAACAAACAGGAAGTAGAACATTTAGTTTATGATATTAGGAACATGTACTCCTTAAAAGGATTTAGTAAAGATAGCATAAAAGTATTAGGCGAAAGAGCTATAGATAAGGGCATGGCTCTAGAAGTATATGATAGCAATGATAAGCTTATATGGAGTATCTTTGAAGAAGATAAGATGTTATTTAATGATACGCTAAATAGTATTAGTGAAAATATGGAAAAAATTGATAATAACTGGAGCCAAGATCTTGAAGAATACAAATTTGGTATTTATAATGATGATGATAAATTAATAGGATACGGAAAGATTTATCACTTTAAATCTATTTATTATTTAGACAAAGATATTGCATTCTTAAAAATAATGGACAAGATACTATTAATGATAAGTATAATTTCTATTGGCAGTGTGGTAGCAATATCAATTGTGATATCAAAGTCAATATCTCAGCCTATAGAAGAGGTATCACAGATGGCTAAAGATATTGGAGAAGGAAAGCTTAAGTCTACACTTGAATGTGATAGTAGTATCCAAGAAGTAGATGAACTTATTTACTCAATAAATAAATTATCACTAGCATTGAATAATCAAGAAATATTAAGAACAAGATTAACAACGGATATATCTCATGAACTTAGAACACCAATAACCAGCGTTCAAGGACATTTAGATGCCATTATTGATGGTATTTGGGAGCCTACACCAGAAAGGCTAATGAGTATAAGAGAAGAAATTACAAGAATTAGTTATCTAATTGGAGAACTTAGAAAGCTTGCTAAGTACGAAAGTGAAAAAAATAAATTAGATATGAAAAATACTAATATAAAAGCACTAATACAAAACATTGCTTTCAACTATGAAAAAGAAGCTATTAATAAAAACATAGAGATAAATTATGATTTAATGGAAATATGGACAAGAGTTGATAAAAATCAGATTTCACAAGCTATTGTAAATTTACTGTCTAATGCTATTAAATATACTGATTATGGTGGTAAAATAGACATTAAACTTTATGAAGATTATAATTATGTACATATTTCTATAAAAGATAGTGGAATAGGAATACCACAAGCAGATATATACAATATATTTGAAAGGTTTTATAGAGTTGATAAGTCAAGAAATACAGAGACTGGTGGTATTGGCGTTGGTTTAACGATTGTTAAAACTATTATTAGACAGCATAATGGTGAAATATTAGTGAAAAGTGAAATAGGAAAAGGCACTGAGTTTATTATTAAAATACCAAGATAATGTTTAAAAAAGATGAAGCTATGAATTTATTAAGTTATATGATAATTAATAAGTTCATAGCTTTTTTAGATAAGGAAAATGATTTTTGCAAATATGTAAGAAAAACATTAAAAAAATACAAGAAAAAGTAGTTGCGGACACAACTAAAAAGTGTTAGTATTATATAAGTTGCAAATGCAACTAATGATAAAGTATAAATATTAGGTTGCATTTGCAACTAAATTAAATAGGAGTATTAATATGGAAAGAAAGTCAAGAGAACCTATCGGGAAATATATTTCTCAATTATATAGAAAAGGAGGGACACAAATTAGTAAAGAAATCTCTACCTTTGGAATTGGTCAAGGGCAACTAATGTTTTTAACACAACTTTACAGGCAAGATGGTATTAGCCAAGAAGAGCTTACTGAAATTCTCAGAATAGATAAAGGAACTACTGCAAGAGCGATAAAAAAGCTTGAAGAAGAAAACTTAGTAACTAGAATAAAAGATGAGCAGGACAGAAGAGCATATAAAGTTTACTTAACTGACAAGGCAAAATCTATCGAAAGCAACATTTTTGAGATACTTAGAGAATGGGATGAAAAAATAGTAACAAATTTAACAGAAGAAGAAAAAGAAACTTTTACAAGAATCTTAAAGAAGATCTGTATTAATCATAATTTAAGATAAGGAGATGAATGAATGAATGAACAATAGTCAACAAATTTTAGGAACAGAGTCTATTGGAAAATTATTACTTAAGTACTCTTTACCTGCCATAGTAGGGATGATGGTAAATGGTCTTTACAATGTAGTTGATAGAATATTTATAGGAAATATACCTGGTGTTGGACCACTAGCTATAACAGGTCTAGGAGTTACAATGCCAATTATGACGATAATAATGGCATTTGGTATGTTAATAGGAATAGGTACAGCAACAAATATATCTATTAAATTAGGTCAAGGGAAGAAAGATGAAGCACAAAGGCTTTTAGGTAACGTATTGTCATTAGCAATCATAATAGGAATAGTACTTACTGTAGTTGGTCTAACATTCCAAAACCAAATACTTTCCTTATTTGGAGCAAGTGATGCCAGTTTAATTTATGCAAAATCTTATATAAACATAATATTATTAGGTACAGTATTTAACATTACTGCATTTTCTCTAAACCATATTATTAGAGGGGATGGAAGTCCAAAGCTTTCTGCAGCAATAATGATAGTTGGTTGTTTAACTAATATAGTACTTGATGCGTTATTTATATTTGGATTCAAAATGGGAATACAAGGAGCTGCATTAGCTACTATTACTTCTCAATTTATTACAGCTACTTGGGGAGTATCTTATTTCATAAGAGGTAAGTCTAACTTGAAGTTTGATAAGAAAAACCTTAAATTAGATAAATCACTAATAAATATGATATTTGCTATAGGAAGTGCACCTTTTGCAATGCAAATAGCAGCTAGTTGTGTTCAAATAATATGCAATAATTCGCTTAAGACTTACGGTGGAGATTTAGCTATAGGAGCTATGGCTACAATAAACTCAATAATAATGATGGTTGGCATGCCAATAGTTGGTTTAAGTCAAGGTGCTCAACCAATTATAGGATTTAATTATGGACGTAAGCAATATGATAGAGCTACAAAAACATTAAAGATATGCGTTGTTGCGGCAACTATAGGTTTATGTTTTGGATGGGTAATAGTTCAGTTCTTCCCAGAACCAATAGTAGCTATGTTTAATAGTGATGAGGAACTAGTTAGAATATCTGTTGATGGAATAAGAAAATACTTAATGTTTATGCCTTTAATAGGTATGTCTATGATAGGTTCAAACTATATCCAGTCAATAGGTAAAGCAAAACACGCAATGTTTTTAAGTTTATTAAGACAGGTAATATTGTTAGTACCTATGATGCTTGTATTACCGAGATTTTTTGGACTTAACGGTGTTTGGTTTGCACAACCAGTAGCAGATTTTATTTCATGTGTAGTAACATTTATAGTTGTTAAAATAGAAGTTAATAAACAAAAATTTCTAGTAAAAGAAGAGTTAGTAGACGTTTTAGCATAGATAATTTTAAAGCCTGAGAAATATTTATATTTACTCAGGCTTTTATTATATTAATTTTTAAAACTCATAATCGTCAGCAACATAATTTATCATATCATTTGCTGAAGTCAGGTAGTAATATATATGAGTCATCATTTCAGAATAAAACATCCTAGAATGTTGGTTAGCATCTATTAGAAGCTGATCTATTAGGTTAATTTGTTCTTGGATACTAATTTCTAAAATGTCTACAATAGCATATAGCCTAGCTATTAATAAGACATCATCTTTAGATTTCTTCGAGCTGCTTTTCTGAAAATTCAAATTGCTTCTTATTGTATTAAGATTACTTAAAGTAAAGTTTAATTGTTTATATAATTATTTTGAGTCATTTTTAATATCATATGGATTAATGTCAATTGCATAAAGATAATCTCTTACACGTACAATTTCAGAATATATTTTTCCTAACTCCTTGTTATATGTTGTAGTCGCTTCTTTACATGGTTCAATTATATTATTTGAATTTGCATATGTAGAATTAGGAAATAAGAAAAGTATTAAAACAATAGAAAATAAATAATAGTATTTTTTCAAAGTAATACCTCCATAATGAGTAGTTTTATAGCCATAATAATTATAATGTCTTAAATATTTTTACCTAAAAAAGATTTTTTATTTATAGTATTATTTTTAAAGAAGTATTATGGGTTATTTTATTACAATATTAAGTGGTTGATAATTTTAAAATGCAATTTATAAAAAATATTTAATAGAAGTGATAATAAATTTATTTTATTTCATTTTATCTATTGTAAATCTTTTATTAATAAGTTGTGGCACAATTTATAGGAATTTTGGAGGTGAATATGGCATGTAATGAAGCAAATTATATAAAAAGAGAAAGAGGACTCACTAGAATATATAGTAGATAAATATCTACCATTAGTTAAAGGTGTGTATTATAAGGTATTATATTCACTTAATAACGATGGGGTAATTGAAGTGTGTATAAATGATGTATTCCTTTCAGTATAGAATAATTCAAAAAATGCACAGGTGAATCTGAAGATCTTAGAAAGTAGATATGTGCAATAGCAAAGTTTAAAGCTATAGATTGTTACAGAAGAGAAGTAAAGAAGCAAGGCTAGAAGATAAGATTAGTAGTGAAAGCAACTTGGTTGAAGATGAATTATTAGCAATAGAAGAAAGAGAAGAGTTAAATGGGTGTAATAAATACTCTCTCTCCAGTAGATAGAGGTCGATTTTATAGATAAAGAACTGGATACATCAGGTTTTGCAGGGTTAGAAGGAAAGTTTATAGATGAATATACATTTGTAGGTATGCAAAATATAAGCTTAGTACAATGGATATAGAAGATGAAATACCAGACGAATTTAACTTCCAAATAAAAATTAATGTAATAGATAACTATGCAATTAGTGGAAATGATAAAGATCATGTTATCATTGGAACGTGGGCTTTTAAGGTGCATGTAAAAGTAAATAAAGAATTAAGAACTGTAATAAATGTAAAAAGTGAAAATGGTAAAGTGCTTCAAATGTCAGAAAGTGGAGTAAGTAAAGATAATAAAGGTGAGATGGGTATCTATATGCCTCCATCTGAAGAATATAAAAATATACGAGTGGTAGTTGAAAAGCCAATATTAGTTACTATTGAAGGTCAAGAAGGAACTTATGATGAAGTAGATAAAGAAGTAGTATTTGATCAAGTTATAAATATAGAAAAATAAAAATAGAACATAAAAATACATTTTCTCATAAAATATTGTAAAAGAATATGAGGGGATGTATTTTTGTGTATGAAAGTAAAAGAATAATAAAAAAAGCAAGAGAAAATATATATAAATACACTTTAGTAAATTTAAATTTAAGATCTGAAAAATCAACAGACTCACCTATAATTACAGTAATACCTAAGGGGGCTAAAATAGAAGTTTTAGATTCTGAGGAATATTGGTTAAAAGTAGTATATTATAATAACAAAGGATATGTTTATAGGGATTTTGTATCTAAAAGTAAATATACTTGGAGCAATCTTAATTTAAGAAAAGATAAATCAATAAGTACTGATATAATAACTGTAATTCCTGAAAAGTCAAGAGTTGAGGTATTAGAAGATGATGGTGATTGGTCTAAGGTAGTATATGATGATATGGTTGGTTATGTATTTAATTATTTTTTATCAGATGATGGAAATAAACCAAATGCATTTGATTATAAATATTTTTACACTGACATGACTAGATTTGTTAATGAAAATAATATAAAAAGTCCTACCAATTATTTACTAACAACTGACCTAAAGAGCAAATATACTTATGTTTTTAAAAAGGAAGATGGTAAATGGGTACAGTTACACAAATGGAAATGCACAGTTGGAAAGGCTGAAACACCTACTATTACAGGTATATTTTATATAAATGGTAGAAAGCCATCATTTGGAACAGAGAATTATTCTGTAAAGTATGCAACAAGAATTAAAGATGGTTATTATTATCATTCTATTTTATATGATTCAACAGGAAGCTATGTAATAGATTCACGACTTGGTCAGGCGCTTAGTCATGGATGTATAAGATTAGAGACTGAGAATGCAAAGTGGATATATGAGAATATATTAGATACAACACCTGTAATTATTCAATAATTAAATCTTTATATTTATAAATTGATAAAAATAGATGATAAATATTATCTTAATAAAAAGCAGAAAAGTTACTGCTTTTTATTAAGTAGATAATAATATATTAGAAGTATTTCCAATAAATAACTATACTAATTAATGCAAAAATTATTGTATAAGCTAGTGAAACTACAAATGGGACATTGAAATGGAATTTTACAAAATGATCTTTAGTACGAGTTTCGCTAGCCATAAATCTTTTATGAGATGCATTAGTTAATTCTGTAGTAAACCCACCCTCACTAGAGAAAAACCAAATTATAATAGTAAATAACAAACCAGTCATAAATGATAATTCTAAAAACTCCACTTTAAACAGATTACACAATAAATAGTTTGAAGCAAGTAGAACAATTAAAGTGATAGATCCTGAGATTAACTTTTTCAATAAATCACCCCCTATTATATAAAAATAAGTTTAGTCATGAATTTATGTAATAATAATCTAAGTGTTTTAGATATATAAGATAATTATATTTTATTCGAAGAGTAAGTGGTACATTTACTTTTTATAATTTATTGAAAATATAGAAAATTTAAAATATGTTAAGTTTTTAAGTATAGTAAAGACTTGTTTTCTTGTTTGTTATATTTTAGATATGATAAGCTGCTGTATAAATTTTTTATATATGGCAATTTAATCAAAAATATTTGTGAATAATATATATTGTTGGTTAAAATTTATATTATTAATGAATAATGATTTTAAATTTTAGATAAATGGGTATTTAACATTGCATTAGAGATTGTAGTAAATCATTATATTTTAAAATTAGAATGATGGTAAGTTACGAATTCTGTATATTAGATTTTTGACAATAGGGAGTGTGCTGTATGAACTCAGGATAAAAACAATAGAATAATATATGCTAATAAGTGTCTTTATAATAACTTTAGATACCCTTTGGACTTAGAAGATTATAATATTGAAAAATTTCAGCGAATTAATTTAGATATTTAGAAAGTATTGCTTTTTAACATAAGTTAAGACATTATGATGTTTTCAAGTATAACAAAAATGTATATAAACTGTAGTGAGTAATTATGATAAATGTGGTTATTTAATATCTATGTTAATTGATGTTACAGATATTAACTAGAATAATAAATCTTATACAGATAAAATATTTTGAGAATATTTATTGATAATATACCAGAATTGATCTTTTATAAAGAGAAAAATTTAAGGTATTTAGGTATCAATAAAAAATATATTAAACACAAGAATAAAAGATATTAAGTACCTTTTGCAGTTATAATAGTTTTTTATATATACAAAGAATTATACTAACAAATAAAGGAAAGTCATTAGTTTTTCTTTTTAATAAAAGGTGATAGTAGATATATTAATATCATAGAACCTCAATATTTTAAGTATATATATAATAATGAACTTATAATTTAGAGGTGAAAATATGAATAAGAGTTATATCGATATACAAATTAGAAATTTAGAAAATGCTATAAAAATGACAGAGCAATATATGAATATGGCTGATAACCAATATATGCTTAACTGTTTAAGAATGCAAAGATTGTATTTGAAAAACAAAATAAGTTATTTAGAAATGGTCAAAGAGCAAGACACAGTTGAGACGATCTATTCAAATAATTCATTTACAATGGAAGAAATAGAAAAAAATTATAATGGAGAAAATGGAAGTCCATCATACGTTGTAGTTAACAAAATAGTTTATGATGTAAGTAATGTAGGTTCTTGGGGTGGCGGAATGCACCATGGATTATTAGCAGGTAACAACCTTACTAATGAATTTAATTCTTGTCATTATGGGAACGTAGAATCATTAAAAAAAGTAGCGCCAATAGTTGGATATATTGTTGAAGAACAATAATATAAAATCAATTAATAGATAAAGGTAGAAAATGACTTATGATAATAAATACAGGAAATAGAACAGATATACCAGCTTATTTTAGTAAATGGTTTTTTAATAGAATTAAGGATGGATATGTTTATGTTAGAAATCCATATTATTTTAATCAGGTAACAAAATACAGGTTAACACCTGATATAGTAGATTGTTTAGCGTTTTGTAGTAAAAATCCAGAACCTTTTATTACAAGAATTAGTGAAATAAAGGATTTTTCACAATTTTGGTTTATAACAATCACTCCATATGATAAAGACATAGAACCTAATGTGCCTTTAAAAGAAAAAGTTATAGAAAGTTTCAAAAAGTTATCAGATATTGTAGGTTTAAAAAATATAGAATGGAGATATGATCCGATTTTTATTAATGAAAAATATAGTCTCCAATTTCATATAGAAAGTTTTGAAAAAATGGCTTCTTCTCTTAGTGGATATACAAATTATTGTATAATTAGTTTTGTAGATCTGTATGAAAGTACAAAGCGTAATTTTATTAATATTAAAGAGGTATCCTATGAAGAGCGTAAAATTTTAGCAGAGAAATTTGTTTCTATTGGAGAAAAATACAACATAAGAATTAAAACCTGCTTAGAAGGTGAAGAGTTCTCTAAATGTGGTGTTGATTGTAGTGGATGCATGACTAAACAAGTAATTGAGCGTGCAATTAATAATAATATCAAAGTACTAACAAATAAAATAGCAACAAGAAAAGGATGTAGTTGTCTTCTTGGAAATGATATAGGGGTATATAATACTTGCGCTCATGGTTGTATATACTGCTATGCAAATTATAATCATAATATAGTTAAAGATAATATTAAGAATCATGATCCAAATTCACCTTTATTAATTGGGAATATTATGGAGAATGATGTTATAAAAGAAGCAAAACAAGAAAGCTATATAGACGGACAGATAACATTCTTTTAATAAACAAAATTAATTAAATGAAAATATATATTTTTAGAAAAGCTGTATCTTCTTACTATTTATTATAGTAAATGAGATACAGTTTTTCTAATAAAGAAGATATATTCAACCATCTTTAAATAGTTAGTTATTAATGATCATGATTAATAAAATTATTAATCATTTTAGCGTTTAGGCTTATGTATTTATCTAATAAAAATTTCTCTATTCTTTTAAACTAAATAGCCTCTGCTAATTCATTCTTCATAACATCTCATCTTACTGTATCCTTTAAAGTTTCGCTGATTATCATAAAGCCAGTATGAGTGCATAGTTTCTATAATTATACATGCTTATAAAACAATAGAAAGGGAAATCTATAGAAATTATATTTATATTCTAAGGGCAGCCTACTAACCTTTGCTTATAATGTTAAGAACAACAAGTAACAAATCATTATACCAATTGAAGGGAATATGTATGATTTTTCTTTCTTACCGTTTAAGACAAAGAACATAAGAGGAGTAGCTATTGCTCCAAATAGAATAAGATATACTATATTTTTATCGTCAAACAAATAGATAGTTCCTTTAGTATATATAAAATCAGCAATAAAAATCACAAGAAAGTTAAATATATTACTGCCTAAGATATTTCCAACTGCAACGTTAAAGTTCTCTCTTTTTACTAAGGTAATACACGTAGTAACTTCAGGTAAGGAAGTGGCAATTCCAAGGAATAATGCACCGGCTAGTCCTGCGCCTAAGTTCAATTTTGTAGATATAATATCAGTTATGTATGTTATTAAAATGCTAAATAAAACTAAGCCAATACTTGAAATTACAAATCTAAATATTATTTGATTTAAACTCAAGTCAATTTTAGTATTATCTTCCTCAATTTCTTCATTATCATCGCTTGCCATTGTTTTAATTCCTATTATATATAAAGTGAGTATAAATATAGACGTTATGCTTAAACCTAAAACTTCAAAGTTAGCCAGCTTAAATAAGTTTAATATTAATGCTATATAAATGAAAAATAATAGTAGTGTTGTAGTACTATGGATTTTAGAAATAGAAGCATTTTTGAATATTTTACCACTAAGTAAAACTAAAATAGAAAAAATTGTTAAGTTGAACAAATTGCTACCAAGTATGTTGCCAATAGAAAGACTAGGATTATCCAACAAAATAGTAGCTGATACAGTAGTTAGTAGCTCTGGCAAAGATGTAACTGCTGATAATAATATCCCTCCTATAAATGCTCCAGACAAGGTTGTAGTCTTATCAATTAAATCAATATACTTAGCAGTCTTTATAGATAAGAAGATAACTAATGTTGCCACAATGGCGTAAGATAAATAATTCATATGTAACCTCCAAATTTATATCAAGTAAAAATAATTTAAGCTTATTAAAAGTTAAAAATATCTATTTATCATTATTAACTATTTTTTTTAGAAAAAAACTCACAAATAAAATTAATTCATGAAAGATAACTAATAAAAAATATTAATAACCAGATAGCTATAGGTTGGTTATTCAAAATTAATTATTACTTAATAAAAATAATTTTATATAAGTTAAGGAAATTTTACTTTTTATTGTCATAATCAAAAATAGCCTTCATATAATTTAATAAATACAGTAGAAAACGGTTGGAAAGTAAGGTAGAAAATCAAAAGATTAAATTATAGGGGGAAAAATTATGTTTACTAATATAATCTGTGAAAAGATAGATCATATTTATAAAATAACTATAAATAGAGAAAAACAATTAAATGCTCTTAACAAGGACGTTTTAGAAGAGCTTGATAAAGCAATAGATATTTTAAACAATGATGAAGGTATCTTTGTGGGAATAATAAGTGGACAAGGTCGAGCTTTTGTCGCAGGTGCAGACATTAATGAAATGAAAGATATGAACTTTGAAGAAGGACGTAAATTTTCAGAAGAAGGAAATCGAGTATTTAGAAAAATAGAATCTTCACCTAAACCAATTATTGCAGCAATAAATGGATTTTGCTTAGGTGGAGGCTTAGAGTTAGCCATGAGTTGCGATATAAGAATAGCATCACAAAAAGCAAAGTTAGGTTTAGTTGAATTAAATATTGGAATAATTCCCGGATTTGGAGGAACACAAAGGTTACCAAAAATAGTAGGGATAGGAAAAGCTAAAGAGCTTACATATAGTGCTAAAATTATTGATGCAAAGGAAGCATTAAAAATTAACCTTGTGAATACAGTTATAGAGGAAGATAAATTAATGGACGAGACTATAAAAATGGCAAAGGATATATCAACTAAGGGTCAGCTTGCAGTAAGATATGCAAAAATTGCAATAAACCAAGGTTTAGATATGAGTATTGATAATGGTATTAAATTAGAAAGCAACTTATTTGGTATGTGTTTTGCAAGTTATGATCAAAAAGAGGGTATGGAAGCTTTTTTAGAAAAGAGAGAAGCTAACTTTGACTTGAAAAAAGATATAAAGTAAATAATTTATTACAAAATTAGAAGTAGTAGAAATCCGTTATAAAAATATTAAGAGTTTCAGGGGGACAAACTATGAAAATAATGGTAATAGGCAGTGGCACAATGGGCTGTGGTATATGTGAAGTACTAATGTCTAATGATCAAGAAGTAATTTTGCATGATATAAAAGATGAGTTAATAGAAAAAGGCGTACAAGTAATATCTAAAAGCTTTGAAAAAAAGGTAGCAAAAGGAAAGATATCTCAAGAAGATAAAAAGAAAATGATTAATAACTTATCAGCAACAACAAATTTAAGAGAAGCCGTAGAATGTGATTTAGTAATAGAAGCAATATATGAAGATATAGAAGCTAAAAAGAAATTATTCAAAGAACTAGATTATATATGTCAAAAGAAAACAATTCTAGCAAGTAATACATCATCTCTATCAATAACTGAAATTTCTCTAAGTACTAAAAGAGCTGAAAAGGTAATAGGAATGCACTTTTTCAATCCAGCACAAATTATGAACCTTATAGAAGTAATAGATGGAATCTTTACTTCTGATGAAACTCACGATAAAATAGTCAACCTTTCTAACAGTCTAAATAAAACACCAGTTAACGTAAAAGAATCACCAGGTTTTATAGTAAATAGAATACTAGTACCTATGATAAATGAAGGTATAGGAATTTATGCTGAAGGTATAGCAAGTGTAGAAGATATTGATAATGCATTAAAATTAGGAGCTAATCATCCAATAGGGCCATTAGCACTTGGAGATTTAATAGGACTTGATGTTTGTTTAAATATTATGGAAGTTTTATATAAAGAATTTGGAGATACAAAATATAGACCTCATCCACTACTTAGAAAAATGGTAAGAGGAAATATGCTAGGACGAAAAACTAATAAAGGTTTTTATGATTATAAATAGTTATAGGGGGGCTTTAATATGAAAGAAGTAGTAATAGTTTCAGCTGTTAGAACTCCAATAGGTACATTAGGTGGATGCCTAAAGGATGTAAGTTGTGTTAACCTTGGAAGTATAGCAGCTAAGGAAGCAATAAGTAGAGCAAACATAAATCCAGAATTAATTGATGAAGTAATAATAGGTAATGTACTTAGTGCTGGACTTGGACAAAATGTGGCAAGACAAGTAGCTATAAAAGCAGGGGTACCTGTTGAAGTTCCAGCATTATCAATAAATAAGGTATGTGGTTCTGGACTTCGTGCAGTAACAATGGCTGCACAATTTATAGCTTTAGGTGACTGTGATGTAGTATTAGCTGGCGGATGTGAAAGTATGAGTAACTCTCCTTACTTAATACCAAAAGGAAGATATGGTTACAGTTTAGGCAATAACACATTGATAGATAGTTTAGTAAATGATGGACTTACTGATGCTTTTAATAACTACCATATGGGAATAACTGCAGAAAATTTAGCAGAAAAATTTGATATTAGTAAAGAAGAACAAGATGAATTTGCCTATATTAGTCAACAAAGAACTAAAAAAGCTCAATTAACAGATAGATTTAGTAGTGAAATAGTAGAAGTAAAAATACCTCAAAGAAAAGGTGATGCAATAATAATTTCTACAGATGAACATCCAAAGCATAACACTACTATAGAAAAGCTATCAAAACTGAGACCTGCTTTTAAGAAAGATGGAACTGTAAGTGCTGGAAATGCATCTGGAATAAATGATGGTGGTGCAATGGTTGTTGTTATGTCTAAGGAAAAATGTGATGAACTAGGACTTAAACCATTAGCTAGCATTATATCATACGCATCTGCTGGAGTAGATCCTACAATAATGGGTTATGGGCCAGTACCAGCAACTAAAAAAGCATTAGATAAAGCTAACTTATCTTTAGAAGATATAGATTTAATAGAAGCTAATGAAGCTTTTGCAGTCCAATCATTAGCAGTATCTAAAGGATTAAATTTTGATATGGAAAAAGTAAACGTAAATGGTGGAGCAATAGCACTTGGTCATCCTATAGGTGCTAGTGGATGTAGAATTTTAGTTTCGCTTATTCATGAAATGCATAGAAGAGAAGATTGTAATTTAGGTCTTGCTACTTTATGTATAGGTGGAGGACAAGGTACAAGCTTAATAGTTAATAAGTTATAAAACTTTAATGCTAAATTTTATTATATAAAGCTATTAAATTAGAGTCAATCGATTTTAAAAAGAGGTGAAAAGTATGAAAAAATATGAATTATTAAAACAAATGTATAAAGAATTTACTGAAAATGAAGTTGCACCAATTGCACATGAAATAGATGAAGAAGAAAAATTTCCTTATGAGACAGTAGAGAAAATGGCAGAGTGTGGAATGCTTGGTATTCCCTTCCCTAAAGAATATGGTGGAGAAGGGGGAGATGTAGTCGGTTATATTATGGCTGTTGAAGAATTATCAAAAGCTTGTGGCACAACAGGGGTAATATTATCTGCACATACTTCTCTAGGAGCAACACCAATATATGAGTTTGGAAGTGAAGAACAAAAACAAAAATTCTTAGTTCCACTTGCTAAAGGAGAAAAGATTGGAGCCTTTGGACTTACTGAACCAAACGCAGGAACAGATGCTTCTGCACAACAAACTACTGCTGTTGAAGATGGAGATCATTATATATTAAACGGAAGTAAAATATTTATAACAAATGCAGGAGTTGCTGATATTTATATAATTATGGCAATGACTGATAAATCTAAGGGAACTCGTGGAATATCAGCATTTATAGTTGAAAGAGATACTGAAGGTTTTACTGTAGGGAAGAAAGAGAAAAAACTTGGAATTAGAGGTTCTGCAACATGTGAATTAATATTTGAAAACTGTAGAATTCCTAAAGAAAACTTACTTGGTAAAGTAGGTCAAGGCTTTAAAATAGCCATGAAAACTTTAGATGGTGGACGTATAGGAATAGCAGCTCAAGCCTTAGGAATAGCTCAAGGAGCACTAGATTCTACAGTTAGCTATGTAAAAGAAAGAAAACAATTTGGAAGAAGCTTATCAGCATTTCAAAATACTCAATTTGTTTTAGCTGATATGAAAACGAAAATAGAAGCGGCTAGACACTTAGTGTATAGTGCAGCTGATAAGAAAAATGAAGGTAAACCATACAGTGTAGAGGCTGCAATGGCAAAGCTTTATGCTTCAGAGGTAGCTATGGAAGTAACTGTTAAAGCTGTCCAACTTCACGGAGGATATGGATATACTCGTGAATACGATGTTGAAAGAATGTTAAGAGATGCAAAAATAACCGAGATTTATGAAGGAACTTCAGAAGTTCAAAAAATGGTTATTAGTGCAGATTTACTTAAATAGCAAAATATTTGGAGGAGTAAATTATGAATATTTTAGTTTGTATTAAACAAGTTCCTGATACTACGGAAGTAAAATTAGATCCTAAGACTGGTACTTTAATAAGAGATGGAGTACCAAGTATTATAAACCCTGATGATAAAGCAGGATTAGAAGAGGCTTTAAATATAAAAGATAAAACAGATTCTACTGTAACAGTAATAACTATGGGACCACCTCAAGCTAAACATGCTTTAAATGAAGCTTTAGCAATGGGTGCTGATAGAGGAATATTACTTACTGATAGAGCTTTTGCAGGTGCAGATACTTTAGCTACTTCATCTACTATTGCTGGTGCTATTAAAAAATTAGATTATGATTTAATAATAGCTGGAAGACAAGCAATAGATGGAGATACAGCACAAGTTGGACCTCAAATAGCACAGCACTTAAATATACCTTCAATAACTTATGTTGAAAAGTTAGATATAGAAGGTGATAGCGTAATAGTAAATAGAGCTTTTGAAGATGGACACCAAGTAATAAAAGCAAAAATGCCACTTCTTATTACTACATTAAAGGAAATGAATACTCCAAGATATATGAGAGTAGGCTTAATATACGATTGTGAGAAGGAAGATAAAATAGAGACTTGGAGTGTTAATGGAATAGAAGTTAATTTAGAAGAAATAGGTCTTAAAGGATCTCCTACAAAAGTTAAAAAATCTTTCACTAAAGGAGTAAAAGCTTGTGGTGTAGTTCATGATGTTGATGAAAAACAAGGAGCTAAGTTGATAGTAGATGCTTTATGTGAAAAGTATATTATAACGAAATAGTTAAGGGGGGATAAAGATGAGTGTAATGGTTTTTATTGAACAAAGAAACAGTAATATACAAAAAGTTTCTTTAGAATTGTTAGGAAAAGGAAAAGAATTAGCTCATAAGCTTAATGATAAAGTTAGTGCAGTTTTATTAGGTAATGATGTAGAAAAATTATGTAAGGATCTTATCTATTATGGAGCAAATGAAGTAATTTGTGTAGATAATGAAAACTTAAAAGATTATATGACTAGCACATATACTAAAGCATTATGTGAAGTAATAAATAAAAAAGAACCAGAAATAGTTTTAATAGGAGCAACTACGATAGGAAGAGATTTGGCTCCAAGAGTAAGTGCAAGTATACATACTGGACTTACTGCAGACTGTACTTCTCTAGATATAGATGAAGAAACTAAAGGACTACTTATGACTAGACCTGCTTTTGGTGGAAACATAATGGCTACAATAGTTTGCCCAGAGCACAGACCACAAATGAGTACAGTAAGACCTGGAGTTATGGAAAAGCTTGAAAAAGATAGCTCACTTGTAGGAAATATAGAAATGTTTGAAGTTGATTTTGAGGAAAGTGATAAGAATGTTGAGATTATTAAGTTTGTAAGTGAAAACATCAAAAAGGTTAATATAGAGGATGCAAAAATATTAATTTCTGCTGGTCGTGGTATGGGTTGTAAGGAAAATCTTGATGATATTTATGAGTTAGCAGAAATACTAGGTGCAGAGGTAAGTTCATCTCGTGCAGTAGTTGATGCTGGATGGCTAGATAAGTCAAGACAAGTTGGTCAAACGGGAAAAACAGTAAGACCAGACTTATATATAGCTTGTGGAATATCTGGAGCTATTCAACATTTGGCTGGAATGGAAGAATCTGAATTTATAATTGCTATAAATAAAAATCCAAGTGCTCCGATATTTGAAGTTGCTGATGTTGGTATAGTTGGAGATGTTAATAAGGTAATTAAAAACCTTATAGAAGAATTAAGAAACTAAGGGGGGGGGACTTTAATGATGGCTATGATAAGAGTAAGAATGGGTAGTAATGATGCTCACTATGGAGGTGATTTAGTAGATGGTGCAAAGATGCTACAGTTATTTGGAGATGTGGCTACTGAATTATTAATAAGAAATGACGGAGATGAAGGTTTATTTAAAGCCTATGATAATGTGGAATTTATGGCACCGGTTTATGCAGGGGATTATATTGAAGCAGTTGGTGAGATAGTTAACTCTGGAAATTCTTCAAGAAAAATGGTTTTTGAAGCTAGAAAAGTTATTATACCAAGACCTGATATAAATGATTCAGCAGCAGAACTTTTGAGTGATCCAATAGTAGTTTGTAGGGCAAGTGGTACTTGTGTAGTAACTAAAGATAAACAAAGATATTAAAAATGTTTTTAATAATAGATATAAAATAGGGGGTCTTAATATGGAAAAGTTGATTATTACGGCAGCTATTTGTGGAGCAGAAGTAACAAAAGAGCATAATCCAAGTGTTCCATACACTGTAGAGGAAATAGCTAGAGAAGCAAAGTTGGCTTATGATGCAGGTGCATCGATAATACATCTTCATGTTAGAGAAGATGATGGAAAACCAACTCAAGATATAAATAGATTTAGAGATTGTATAAATGCAATAAAAGAAGTATGTCCTGATGTTATTATTCAGCCATCTACTGGTGGAGCAGTTGGAATGAGTAATAATGAAAGAATTCAACCTGTAAACTTATTACCAGAAATGGCAACCCTAGATTGTGGTACTTGTAACTTTGGTGGAGATGATATCTTTGTCAATACAGAAAACACTATAAAAGAGTTTGGGGAAAAGATGATAGCTTTAGGTGTTAAGCCAGAAATAGAAGTATTTGATAAAGGTATGATAGATATGGCTTTAAGACTTAATAAAAAAGGATTTATAAAAGATAGTATGCATTTTAACTTTGTAATGGGTGTTAATGGAGGAATAAGTGCTACATATAGAGATTTAATTTTTATGAAAGAAAGTATTCCTTCAAATGCTACTTTTACAGTAAGCGGTATAGGAAGATCTCAATTTGAAATGGCTGCATTTTCTATATTACTAGGTGGTCATGTAAGAGTTGGATTTGAAGATAATGTATATATGCAAAAAGGAGTTTTGGCAAAATCTAATGGTGAGTTAGTAGAAAGAGTAGTAAAAATAGCTAATGTTCTTCAAAGAGAAATAGCATCACCTAAGGAAGCTCGTGAAATCTTAAGCCTAAATGGGGGGAAATAAATGATTAAATTAGTTTCTTTAGATAAAATAAAAAGATTATTAAAAGATGATATGACAATTATGATTGGTGGTTTCTTAGGTTGTGGAACAAGTGAGATATTAATAGATGCAGTAATCGATTCAGGAGTTAAGAATCTTACAATAATAGGTAACGATACTGCCTTTGTAGATAAGGGAATAGGAAGACTAATAGTGAATAATCAAGTTAAGAAAATAATAGCATCTCACATAGGCACAAATCCAGAAACAGGAAGACTTATGAATGAAGGAAAGGTAGAAGTTGAATTATCTCCACAAGGTACTTTAATAGAAAGAGTTAGAGCTGGTGGTTATGGCTTAGGTGGAATACTTACACCAACTGGTGTTGGAACAATAATAGAAGAAAATAAAGAAAAGATAGTTGTAAATGGAGAAGAGTTTTTACTTGAGTTACCTCTTAGAGCAGACTTAGCTTTAATAAAAGGAAGTATTGTTGATGACTTTGGTAACACAATTTATAAAGGAACTACTAAAAACTTTAATCCTATGATTGCTATGGCTAGTGATTTAGTAGTAGTTGAAGCTGAGACCCTTGTAGAATGTGGATGCTTAAATAAAGATATGATAATGACTCCTGGAGTCGTAGTTGACTTTATAGTTAGGGAGGAAAAATAAAATGAATGCAAAAGAGATTATAGCAAAAAGAGTAGCTAAAGAACTTAAAGATAATGATTTAGTAAACTTAGGGATAGGATTACCTACTTTAACAGCTAATTATATAGATCCAAGTATAAAAGTTACCTTCCAATCAGAAAATGGAATGGTTGGTATGGGAAAACTAGCTAAAGATGATGAAATAGATGTAGATATTACCAATGCTGGTGGACAATACGTAACTATAAATGAAGATGGTGCATTCTTTGATACATCTATGTCTTTTGGGCTAATAAGAGGTGGTCATGTTGATATAACAGTTCTAGGTGCTTTAGAAGTTGATCAACATGGAAATCTTGCAAACTGGATAGTTCCAGGAAAAATGGTTCCAGGTATGGGGGGGGCTATGGATCTTGTTGTGGGAGCTAAGAAAGTAATAGTTGCAATGGTTCACACTGTTAAAGGTAAGTCTAAGATTTTAAAAAACTGTAAATTACCACTAACAGCTAAAGGTGTTGTAGATATGATAATAACAGAACAAGCTGTAATGGAAGTAACTAGCGAAGGTCTTTTAGTAAAAGAAATTAGTAAGGATGTAAGTGTTGATGAATTAAGAGCGATGACTGAAGCATATTTAATAATACCTGAGAATGTGAAAATAATGGAAGAATAATGAATAATAAAAAGTGCTTAATAGGTTAAGTAAATTAATAAATAGGGGGATTTAATCATGAAAGGATGCAAATACGGAACACACAGAGTTATAGGAGAAAATGTACTACCACAACCAGCTAAGAAAATAAACAATAGTATGGAACTTTATGATAATGAAGTACTTATAGATGTTCAAGCTTTAAACATAGATTCAGCAAGTTTTACTCAAATAGAAGAAGAATGTAAACACGATGTAGAAAAAATAAAATCAAGAATAATTGAAATAGTATCACAAAAAGGGAAAATGCAAAATCCAGTAACAGGTTCTGGTGGTATGTTAATAGGTACTATAGAAAAAATAGGATCTGACTTAATAGGAAAAATTGATTTAGAAGTTGGAGATAAAATAGCTACATTAGTTTCATTATCTCTTACTCCACTACAAATAGATGAAATAATAGATATTAAACCAGATATAGATAGAGTTGAAATAAAAGGAAAAGCAATATTATTTGAAAGTGGAATATATGCAAAACTTCCTAAAGATATGGAAGAAACTTTAGCACTAGCTGCTCTTGATGTGGCAGGGGCACCAGCTCAAACACAAAGACTAGTAAAAGAGGACGATAGTGTATTAGTTTTAGGAGCTGCAGGTAAGTCTGGTATGTTATGTTGCTATGAAGCTAAGAAAAAAGCAGGTAAAAATGGTAGAGTTATGGGATTAGTAAGAAAAGAAGAACAAGGAAAGTTCTTATTAGAAAATAAATTAGTGGATATAGCAATAGTAGCTGACGCACAAAATCCAAATGAAGTATTAGAAAAAGTTTTAAAAGCAAATGACGAAAAAGAAATTGATTTATGTATAAACTGTGTAAATGTACCTAATACAGAAATGACTTCTATATTACCAGTTAAAGATGAAGGAACAGTATACTTCTTCTCTATGGCTACATCATTTACAAAGGCAGCACTTGGAGCTGAGGGTGTAGGTAAAGATGTAAACATGATAATAGGAAACGGATACACAAAAGGTCATGCAGATGTAACTATAAGTTCATTAAGAGAAAGCGAAACTTTAAGAGAAATATTTAAAAATTTATATGTATAGTAGGGGGATTAAAATATGAATAGGAAGATATTTTTGGATGTTAAAAATGAGGACTGGAATGACTGGAGATGGCAAGTAAGAAATAGAATAACTACTGTTGAAGAATTAAAAAAATATATACCACTTACAGAAAGTGAAGAAGAAGGCGTTAGAAAATGTCTTGAAAATTTAAGAATGAGTATTACACCATACTACCTATCATTAATAGATCCCACTAATCCAAATGACCCTATTAGAAAACAGGCAATCCCAACTTATAATGAATTAAAAATATCTGCTGCTGACTTAGATGACCCATTACATGAAGAAGGAGATTCTCCAGTACCAGGATTAACACATAGATATCCAGATAGAGCTCTTCTTTTAGTAACAGACCAATGTGCAATGTACTGTAGACACTGCACTAGAAGAAGATTTGCAGGACAAAATGATGATGCTCTACCATTTAGCCAAATAGATAGAGCTATAGAATATATAAGAAATACTCCTGTAATAAGAGACGTATTATTATCAGGTGGAGATGCACTTCTAATGAGTGATGAAAATTTAGAATATATCATAAAGAAACTAAGAGAAATACCACATGTAGAAATAATAAGAATAGGAAGTAGAACGCCTGTAGTTTTACCTCAAAGAATAACTGACGATTTTGTAAACATGCTAAAAAAATATCACCCAATTTGGTTAAATACTCATTTTAATCATTCTAATGAAATAACTGACGAATCAAAGATAGCATGTGAAAAAATGTCAGATGCAGGAATACCTTTAGGAAATCAAAGCGTATTACTTAAAGGAGTAAACGACTGTATGCATGTTATGAAAAAGCTTGTAAATGATTTAGTAAAAATAAGAGTAAGACCATATTATATTTATCAATGTGACTTATCAAATGGAATAGAACACTTTAGAACTCCAGTAGCAAAAGGAATAGAAATAATAGAAGGTCTTAGAGGGCATACTTCGGGTTATTGTGTTCCAACATTTGTTGTTGATGCTCCTGGTGGTGGTGGAAAAACACCAGTTATGCCAAACTACGTAATATCTCAAAGTTATGACAAAGTAATACTTAGAAACTTTGAAGGTGTAATAACTACTTACATAGAGCCACCTAAGTATGAACACGAATGTAATTGTGAAGTGTGTAGTGGAAAATCTAAAACACATAAGGTAGGTATAGCAGGACTACTTAATAATGAAAAAACAGTACTTGAGCCAGTAGAGTTAGATAGAAGAAATAGAGGTTTAAGTAAGGAATAAATACTAAATTATTAACTTTATAATTTGACTTATAAAATAAATTACAAAGTTAAATAAAATAAGGATATATTATGAATATTTTAGATGAAGTTTTAAAATATAAAAGCTTATCTATAATAGGAAACTATAAAAATGTAGGTAAGACCACAACCTTAAATTATATTATAAATGAAATAGCTAATAAGAAGACTAAGGGTAAGGTTACCCTTGGTCTTACCTCTATAGGGGTAGATGGAGAAAGTCAGGATATAGTAACTAATACACAAAAGCCAAGAATTTATGTTATGGCAGGAAGTATTATTGCAACAGCAAAAAGCTGTGTTTTAAGTAGCGATATTACTAAAGAGATACTAGAGGTAACAAATATAAACACTCCTTTAGGTAAGATCGTAATATTTAGAGCTTTAAGTGATGGATATGTAGAGCTAGCAGGTCCATCTATTAATAGTCAGATAAAAACTATTATTAATTTATTACTAAATCTAGGTGCCAACTTAAGTATAGTAGATGGAGCATTATCAAGAAAGACTTTAGGTTCACCTAGTGTAACAGAAGCTACAATATTTTGTAGTGGAGCCGTAATTAATAAAAATATGAATAAGGCAGTTGAGCAAATTGCTTATGAAGCAAACATGCTTAGTACTGATAAGATAGATGATGATAAATTTTATAAGATTTATGAAGAACTTTTAGATAGTAAGATAACCTTGGTTAATGAGGATTACTCTTATAAAAAGTTAAATATAATGACAACCTTAGATGCTCATAAAGAAGTTTATGATGGGATAGATGAAGATACAAGTTATATAGTGATAAATGGGATACTTACAAATACCTTTATCCAAAGTTTAATAAAAAGTGGCACTAAATACAAAAATGTGACTTTGTTAGTTGTCGATAGTACGAAGATATTTTTAGATAAAGAAGTATACGATAAATTTTTAAAACTTAAAGGAGAAATTAAGGTTATTAATCCTATAAATTTAATAGGAATTAGTATAAACCCAACATCAATAGATGGATATGCTTTTAATGAAGAAAACTTTATATATTGTATACAAAATAAAACAGAAACAAAAGTATTTAATGTTATAGATAAATAAAAACTTATTGAAATATATAAATATTATAAGTTTAATAAAATATAGTGAAAGTAGGTGAGAGTATTAAGAATTTTATTAATGAGGAACTAAATACTATAACAGCCTTTGGTCATGAAGAAAAAAGAAACATAAAAATTTATAAAAAAGCTAATGCTGATAAATTAATAAAAGAATTAGATAACATTGAAACTCTTAAAAATAAGTTATCAGAAAATAATGATATTTACCAGGAAATAATTTATATACTTTATAAGATCAAAGATATAAAAAATAGCATAACAAGATTATCTAATAAACAAATATTAGATGAAATAGAGTTATTTGAAATAAAAAATTTTGCTATAAACAATGAAGAACTTATAAAAAAATATTCAAAGCTTAATCTTAAGATAGATTATATTAATTTTATATCCTTAAATAAAATTATTAAAATGCTAGATCCTGATGATTTAAATCTATCAACCTTCCACATATACGATTCATATAGCCAAGAGCTAACAAATCTTAGAAAAGAAAAGGCTAAGCTTGAAAGTAAAATCTTCTCAGAAAATGATATTTATATTATTGAAAAACTAAAAAATGATAGGTTAGACATAGTTGTACAAGAAGAAAATGAATGTTTGAAAATAAAAAAACATATAACTTCAAGCTTATATTATTACCTAGAAAATATTAAAACAAATATAAATTCAATTGGGAAACTAGATCTACTTTTGGGGAAAGTAGAGTTAGCTGTCAAATACAATGGGATTAAGCCAAATATAAACACTGATAATAAGATAATTTTCAGAGAAATAATAAATCCTAAAGTAGCTAATATATTAAATAAAGCTAATAAAAAGTACATGCCAATTAGTATAGAGTTAACTAAGAAGATTACCTTAATAACTGGAGCCAACATGGGTGGTAAAAGTGTTAGTTTAAACACTGTTGCACTTAATTTATATCTATTCCAATGTGGATTTTATGTTTTTGCTAAGGAAGCTGATTTATGTATACTAGACTTTATATATTTAGTAAGTGATGATATGCAAGATGTAAACAAAGGTCTATCTACATTTGGAGCAGAGATAATTAAGTTAAAAGAAATAACTAAACTTATGAAAATACAAGATGGCTTTATAGCTCTAGATGAATTTGCAAGAGGTACTAATCCATGTGAAGGAAGAATACTTCTAAAATCAATATGTACTTATTTTAAAAACTTCAACTCTTTTAGTTTAATGTGTACTCATTATGATGATATCATTGACCAGGAAATTGACCACTATCAAGTGGTTGGTCTAAAGAATGTCAATTTTGATAAGCTAAAACGTCAAATGAATCTGAAAATTTCTCACAAAAACTATAATAGCACAAGTATAGACATACTTCAAGAAAATATGGATTATAATTTAGAAAAAGTTGGAAATGAAAGAGAAGTACCGAAAGATGCTATAAATATATGCAAGTTATTAGGATTAGAAGATGAAATTGTTGAGATAGCTAAAAATATTAAGTAAGTTTTACAAGGGGGACAAGATGAGTAAATTAAATTTAGATTTTAGTGTAGTTGAAAAAGCAAGACAAAGCGCTAAAAGTATTGCAATGGATACTCAAGAATTTATAGACAAACATACTACTGTTGCTGTTGAGAGAACAATATGTAGATTACTTGGAGTAGATGGAGTAGATGAATTTAATGTGCCGCTTCCAAATGTGGTAGTGGACGATATTATAAAAGACCATGGAAAAAACAGTTTAGGATTAGGTATAGCTTATTACCTAGGGAATGCTATGATTAATACTGGGCTTAGTATTCAAGAAATAGCCCAAAAAGTTAGCAAAGGTGAATTAGATTTATGTAATTTGAAAGAACATGACGTTTTTGAAGTTAAATTGAAGATAAATGAAATAGCAAGAGAAACTGTGGCGAAAATTAAAGAAAATAGAAAGAAAAGAGATGATTACTTAGAGGAGTATAGCGATAAGAGTGGTCCTTACTTATATGTAATAGTAGCAACAGGAAATATATACGAAGATATAATCCAAGCAAAGGCAGCAGCAAAACAAGGCGCTGATATAATTGCAGTAATAAGAACTACTGGTCAAAGTTTACTAGATTATGTGCCTTATGGAGCAACAACAGAAGGCTTTGGAGGAACATACGCTACAGGAGAAAACTTTAGACTAATGAGGGAAGCACTAGATGAAGTCGGAGAAGAGCTTGGAAGATATATTAGACTTTGTAACTACTGCTCTGGATTATGTATGCCAGAAATAGCAGCATTAGGTGCAAAAGAAAGACTAGATGTAATGCTTAATGATGCATTATATGGAATTTTGTTTAGAGATATAAACATGAAAAGAACTATGATAGACCAATATTTTTCAAGAATAATTAATGGATTTGCAGGAGTAATAATAAATACTGGAGAAGATAACTATTTAACTACAGCAGATGCAGTAGAAGAAGCACATACAGTATTGGCATCTCAATTTATTAATGAACAATTTGCACTTATAGCAGGACTACCAGAAGAGCAAATGGGTCTTGGTCATGCTTTTGAAATAAGCCCAGATGTAGAAAATGGATTTTTATATGAACTAGCACAAGCACAAATGGCTAGGGAGATTTTCCCTAAAGCACCACTGAAGTATATGCCTCCTACAAAGTTTATGACTGGAGATATATTTAAAGGGCAAGTACAAGATGCACTTTTTAATATGGTAACTATAATGACAAAGCAGAAACTACATTTACTTGGAATGTTAACAGAGGCAATCCACACACCATTTATTTCAGATCGAGCAATATCAATAGAAAATGCTAGTTATATTTTTAATACTATGAAAGACTTTGGAGATGAAATAGAGTTTAAGAAAGATGGAATAATGGCAAACAGAGCTGATGAAGTTTTAAACAAAGCCTGTGAACTACTTACAGAGATAGAAAAAGAAGGATTATTTAAAACATTAGAACAAGGCAAGTTTGCAGGAATAAAAAGACCTATAGATGGTGGGAAAGGTCTTGATGGAGTAGTTATGAAAGAAGCTAATTATTTTAACCCATTTATAGGACTTATGTTAGGAGGTGGATTTTAATGAGTGGATTATACTCAATGGAGACTAAGGAATTTGATAAAAATTTAGATCTTAAAAACTTAAGACCTTATGGAGATACTATGAATGACTCAAAGGTACAAGTAAGTTTTACACTTCCAATAAATGACGATGAAAAAGGAATTGAGGCTGCAAAACTAACTGCTAAAAACATGGGATTAAATGATATAAATGTTGCTCATCATAAACCATTAGATAAGGATTTCACTTTTTATGTTGTATATGGAAATATAGAAAAAGGCGTAAATTATGAGGAAATCCATGTTGAAGTAGCACAAGAAGAGACCATGGATAAGTATGAAATAGAAACTTATATAAAAGAAAATATAAAAAGAGATATAGTAGTAGTTGGAGCAAGTACTGGTACTGATGCTCATACTGTAGGGATAGATGCAATCATGAATATGAAGGGATATGCTGGTAACTATGGATTAGAAAGATATGATGGAATAGAAGCATATAATTTAGGAAGTCAAGTTCCTAATGAGGAGTTTATTAAGAAGGCTGTAGAATTAAATGCTGATGTACTTTTAGTATCTCAAACTGTTACTCAGAAGAATGTTCATATAGAAAATCTTACAAACTTGGTAGAGCTTTTAGAAGCAGAAAACCTTAGAGATAAGGTTGTGTTAATTTGTGGAGGACCTAGAATTAGTCATGAATTAGCTAAAGAACTTGGATATGATGCAGGGTTTGGACCAGGCAAGTTTGCACAAGATGTTGCTAGCTTTGCAGTTGTTGAGATGATAAATAGAAATCTTCATGTAAATAAGTAATGTTATATATTAAACCTAGTTAAGTAATTATGTATACAAAATTGTATGTAAAAAGGCAATTTATATTGATTTAAAATCTATATAAGTTGCCTTTTATTGGTTATTTTATATTTTACTAATTTAATAATTATTTTCTAAAATATTATTAAATAATTGCCATTCTATATTATTAAAGAATACTTTAGGTTCTAAATTCATTTTTTTAGAAAAAGCTATTATTGATTTGAAGACTTTAAGAATAAAGTAGAATTCTTCTAATTCACTTTTGTTAATTTTATTATTACAAATAAACTTAACTTCTAAATTACTATTATTAATATCAACTAATATATCATTTATGTATTGTAGCTGTCTCATGCCTTTTACATTATAGCCTTCTTTTGCGACTCTAGTATGTTTTATATCTAGTTTATCACTTAATATTAAAGTAAGTGCTATTATGTTATCACTATTAAACCCATCACTGTGGATTTTTATTGCATCCAAAACTAAATCTTTATGTTCTAATATAATATTATTATCATTAAAATAGGATTTAGCAAAATTATAACTTCTTGAAGAATGATTATCTTTACCTTCTATAGCACCAATATCATGTAGTAGTGCTGCTATTTTTGCTTCTTCTATAAAATCCTCATTATAATTTAGCTTATTAAGTATGGATTCAACTAAATTAGAAACATTATTTACATGGCCAAAATTATGATGCGCCCATCCTTTATCTAAATCTTCAAATTCTGTTATTTGCTTATATATATTAATAATTCTTTTATCATTTTTTATTAATTCAAATCTATTCATTAAATTCACCATACTATATTATTTTTTCAAGTTCAAATGAACCGTAATTACTGTTACCAAATGGACCATCAATATCTACATTAGTAATAGTTGAAAAGCCACACTTATTCCAAAATCTAATACCCTGCCAATTCTTTAAGGATACTGAAATTTTTATATTCTTATAGTTATTAGCTTTAAAGTATGATGAGATACTTTCAACTATACTATAGCCATATCCATTGCCACGTTTTTTGCTAGAAATATACATAAAACAGATATATAAAGTATCTTTTGATGGGAATCCTTTGTATAAAGTAGTATATCCGATAATTTGATTATTTTCATAAACTGATAATATATAGAAATTATCTTTCGTGCCATTAGGTGGCAAGTCTCCTATTGTTAGACAATCACTAGGACTAGTGATATTATGATTTTCATCAAAACTGAAGTATTCACAAGCCTCATTATGTATGATATTTAATTCATTAAGTTCATTAATACTAGATGTTTTTAACTCTAGTTTATCTTTTGCTAAGATGTTCATATATTCTCCTTAAACCACTAAAAATATTTTTTACTATTTAAGTATAATACATATATCAATTTAAATCATTTTTTATATAAATTAATTACAAATGCTATAATAATATAAAAAGCAATAAATAGAAGTCCAAAGGGGGATACATATGAAGAAAATTAGGCTTAGAATTTTGATTATTTTTTTCATCATTGAATTGATATTAATTTGGTCAGGGCAACAAGATTTATTTTCTATTGTTATGCTTACAGGATTTTTCATGCTAACTTGTATAGATAGATGGGAAAGTTATAAAAACGGAGAGAGAAAACAAGCTTTTTTTATTTTAATTATAATGATAGTAATATTTTCGGCATGTATGTATAATATAACAAATTAACTTTAAAGTGATAAAAGGGGGAAATATTTTAAATGGATAATAAAGACTGTGTATTTTGTAAAATAGTTAATAAGGAAGCTGATTCAAATATAGTTTATGAAGACGATCTTGTGTGTTGCTTTTTAGATATTGATCCAATAAATGAAGGTCACGTGTTGATAGTACCTAAAAAGCATTGCCATAATGTTGATGAGGTTGAAGATGAAATTTTATTGAGGATTATGAAACTTTCAAAATGTATAACTAAAGCTATTAAAAAGGTTTATAACTGTGATGGATATACAATGATGCAAAATGGGGGTATATTTACAGACTTTGGTCATTATCATATGCATATTTTTCCTAGGTATATAGATGATAAATTTGGATGGGTTTGTAAAGATCTTAAAAATATTAATAGATTTGAAGAGGTTAAAGAAAAATTAAAATCTAAATTGGATATTAGAGTCATAGATATTTAAAATATAGAACTTATTTTTAGAATTTATATGTATTTTATGTAAATATAATTGTATTTAAGTACGATGGATAGATTATTATTAAATAATTTATATAATAAAATATATATGAACATAGGGGGCAAATTAGTTGAAAAGTAGATTTTATTCAAAAGTAGATTGGTGGTTATGGATTCTCCTTGGCTTTACAATAATATATGAGGTCATAGCAATTATAAAATTACAATCAGTATTAAGTAACATAATAGGCATAGTAGTTATTATCTTTATAAGTTGGATTTTATTTGGAACATATTATGAGTTTAATGAAGATTATTTACTAATTCAATCAGGTCCATCAAAAGAAAAAATATTTTTTAAGGATATTAAAAGAATAAATTCTAAAAAATCTATGGTAGCATCTTCTTGTTTGTCTACAGATAGGATAGAAATAATATGCAATGGCAGATTTGGTGGATATGTATCTCCTAAAGAGAAAGAGAAATTTATTGAGATATTAAAAGCAAAATGCATGAATTTACAATCATAACTTATATAATGGTAAATTACACTGGGATGAGGTGAGTCAATAAATAATATCAGCAAAATAATTTTTTTAATTAATAACTTTATATATTGTAAACCAACAGGGTAGTAATTAAAATTATTATTCTGTTTTTATGTGCATTCATTTTAATAAAGTATCATTATATATATCGTTAATATAATAAGAAATATTTAAAAAAATAAAAAAGAGAGTAAATTTTACTCTCTTAATTGAAATCTAATTTATTATTAATAACTATTAAACTGTATTAGTTGTTAACCTTAACTTATATTATACTAACAATACCAATTAATCTTTGCAGGATTTGGTTCATTTTCTACAGAAATTGCTTGTAGCGCTAATTCCATTTTTGTAGACTCTTCAAAAGCTAAGTGATCATAAAGGTCTGCTGATTTTTCCAACCCTACTGTATCATATGCAATTGCAGCTGTACCATAAAAAACAAAACCAAGTGAATTTGTTGGATTGTGAATACTTGCTGCAGCTTGACTTACTGCTCTTATTGATGCTTGAGCTACAGGGTTACTTTCAGCATCCTTTGCAGCTAAACGAAGATCTGAAATAAGCTTTTTGACTCCTGTTAATTTTATATTACCATCAAGATAATCTTTAGATGCATTAAGCGTATCTCTAAGGCGACTATCAGTAGGATAAATTTTCTCATATATTGGAACAATATGCTCTAGGGCATAGTTAACAGTCCATTTACCAATTGTATTATTACTTTGTGTTTCTATCAATCTCATAAGTGAAATTATATATGGAGAGTCTAAACTTCCTAAGGTTTTTCGTAATTTAGCCATATTATACTCCTTTCATTAGTCAAATTAATTATCTTATATATAATAATGATTTTACGATACCACCATTAACTTTGCAATAATATTAATTCATTTATGTATTTATAATCAAACTCAGAATCTATAAGTTTATAAAATCCACTTTTAAAGCCAGGTTTAGTACAATCAATATAAATAACACTTAAATCTTTTAACCATAGTTTAATATTTAGGTCATATTTCCAATCAGGCTCAGATAATTTAATAGAATAGTCGTAGTCAGGCTTTATAACATCGTAAATACTTGAATAATCTTTATTATCTAGGGGCTTTAGTTTTAGACCCTTAATATAATTAAAGATAACGGAGCAGTCTAGAGAATGATAATTGTAGTGATGCTTGTACTTTTCAGGATTGTACTTGATTTCTGAAAAACTACAACTTACTGCATCTGAAGACAATTTGACTAATGGATTGTTTGGAATTTTATAATAAAGAAAGTATTTATATAAAAATGGAGATAGCAAGACACACAATAAAGCAATAATAATATACTTATTTTTTTTCATGATTAAATTCCACCCTTCATTATGTATTTAACAAAATTATTCATTAGTAATAATGGTAGTACAAATTTTAGATAAATGGTGAAAAACAATTCTTTTATTATCGACACATGAAAAAGAATAATGTGTTGAAATATGGAGATAAAACACTACGGTTCGTTTATTTAGGTTATAATAAAAATAGTAAGGCAACTATTAATGGAGACAAATTTAAATTAAAATTAAATAGTTTAAAAAAAACTTCAAAAAGACTGGAATTAAAATAAATAAGATAAACGTAAACTAGGAGATAAAAAATGGAAAATATAATTATTAGAAAGTTATCTATAAATGATAAAATCCCTTATTATTTATTAATAGAAGCTGATCCATCAATTGAAAGCATAAACGAATGTATATGTAGAGGAGATTGTTATTTAGCATTTGATAGTGATAAAATCATAGGGGTATTTATACTTATAAATACTAGACCATTTACTTTAGAAATTGTAAATATTTCTGTCCATGAAAAATATCAGGGTAGTGGTATTGGAAAATTATTAGTATATAAGGCAATAAAAGTAGCAAGAAAATATAAAGCAAAAGTATTAGAAGTTGGTACGGGGAATTCTAGTATATCTCAACTTGCCTTCTATCAAAGATGTGGATTTAGAATAGTTGGAATTGATAAGGACTTTTTTAGAAAACATTATGATGAAAAAATTGTAGAAAATGGTATTGAATGTATTGATATGATAAGGCTAAGTATTGACTTGTAAATAGTTCTGATTATATTAAATCAAAAGAATTTTATGTAGAGAAACTAGGATTTGAAGTTATCAATTAAAAATATGGAGAAGAAAAAGATTCCTATAAGCTTGATTTAAAAATAGGAGATGGTAATAAAATAAAAATATAAAACTACTTACATAAAGCAGTTCTATATTTTTATTTTATTACTTTTAAAAAGTTTTATGTATTATTTATCTAGTATAGCCTAGATAAACTCCTCTCATAAAGTGTTTCCAAATATCTCTCATTTTCCAAATCCCCCCTTTAAAAAATGAAAACCTAACAATAATTATAGTCACTTATATAGAATGTCGCAATAATAATTATTATCTACTTAAAAAATTAGAATTCAGTAAAAGTATATTTTTCTAACATTGGTAGTTTTAAAACATATATAACTGTCTCATCATCAACTATTTTTTTTTCATAATCAGGAAAAACACCTGAAATCCAACTTTTAAGAGTAGTTTCTATATTGTCTGTTTCAATATCTCTAGTGAAGGAATAATCTATAGAATACATACCTGAACAAGAGTTATAAATCTCTCTAAGTACTTCATATCTTTTCATTTAATCACCTTATAATTTAAAATTTAAATAACTCTTTTACAATAAAAATATCCTTATAATTTAATGTTAATAAACATTAACTTTATCAGCAATATATAAGTAAATCATACTTGATATTTCTTTACTTATATACTAATTATTAACAGTATCATATTAGGATATTATTATCAGAAATGGTTAATATATAATCAGATAGTTAATAAAGCTTAACTGTCTAACCAACACTAACTATGCAAAAGCTAGATTATTTCTAACCTTTTGATAGTACCTTTGGAAGTGATGGTGGCTAGATATTTGTGAAAATATCATATTAAATATAATGAAGGTACTAGGAAACCTCAACCTACTACCGTGCAAATAGTTTCTGTCTAATTGCCAAAGGTTGGAGCCAAGCTGATTTGCAAACTATATTTAATAAAAGTCATAGAGGACAAGGATGTAATTTATATTACTTCCTATAAAAAGCACTGAATTTGAAAGCAATAGCTTACAAACCAGTGCTTTTTTGTTGCGTAAAAATTATAAATATAAGTTATAACATAATTTATTTATCTATGATGACTATATATAAAAAGTTGTCTATAATAAAAATATAACAAAATGTAAATAAATGACATATAAAAAGGAAGGGAATAGAAAATGATTAATATAACAATTGATAAAAAACTTAAAGAAAAGTGTAATGTACATATAGCATCAATAGAAGCTAGAGTTAAAGTGAAAAAATCTGATGCAAAATTAGTAAAGTTAATAAACGATAAATGCAAGGAAATAGAAACTAATATTAAGCAAAGTGAAATTCTAGGCTTAAAAAATATTGATTCTTCAAGAAAAGCTTATAAAGCATTAGGAAAAGATCCAAGTAGATATAGACTATCTTCTGAGTCTCTTGTAAAAAGAGTAGTGAAGGGAATGGGTCTATACTTTGTAAATAACATTGTAGAGATAAATAACTTAATATCATTAGAAACTTGTTACTCAGTAGGAAGTTATGATTTAGATAATATAAAAGGAAATATAATATTTACAGTTGGAGGAGAAGGAGAAAGATATGCTGGTATTGGAAGAGGATCAATAAATTTAGAAAATCTTCCAGTATTTAAAGATGATGAAGGTAAGTTTGGAAGTACAACGTCAGATTCATTAAAAGCAATGATTAATGAATATACTAGTCATATAGTTATGAATATAATAGCCTTTGATGAAGATGAGAATTTAGAAAAGTATTTAGAACTAGGTAAAAATTTACTTGAAGAATTTGCAGATGCAACTATTATAGATACAAAAATAATATGTTAATTTAATAAATATAAGAATTCATTATTTTTGCAAAATACTATTTGTTAATTAAGTTTAATGAACATATTTGAACAATTTGTATATTAGTTTAGTATTAATTTGTACTTTTATTATCATTAATTGAAATTAAAACATAGTATATTATATAAACAAAATAGTATCTACTTTTGATTATATTATTAGATGTGATATAAGTAATAAAATACAACAATGTTTATAAGGGGACTTGATAATGGAATTTAAAGTATTAATATTTTATGTTTTAGCAACTATAGGTATAGTGATGGCTATTATTGATACTATAAAGCTTAATAAGTTTTATGAAGAGAAAATCGATATAGCTATGGGAACGATAATAAATATTGATATACTTGGAAGTGAGCCTTTGTATTACTTAAAACTTGCAACTGTAGGTTATTATGTAGATAAAACGCACTATATATCAAGCAACAGGATTTTAGTATCAAGATTTGCCAATGTAGGAGATGAAGTAGGTATTAAATATCATATTGATATGCCATTCTTACTTTATAATAGAGTTATAGAAAAGTATTTTATTTATTTGACCATATCATTTGTGTCTGCATTAATAGGATTATTTATTAGCAAAATTTAATTTTAAATTCTAAAAAAATATAAAGATTGAACGAGATATATAAATGGCTGAACTTTTATAGTTTAGCCATTTACTTTTAACCATGGAACAAGTTGCATATTGATACTTAATCTTGAACAAAATATTAGAAATATGATTAAGGAGGATATGAACATGAAAAACTTATTTAAAAAAGTAATGTTTATATTTTTAAGTGCGATTTTAATAATATCTCCAATTAAAGCTTACGCAAAAGAAGTAACAACTGAATCAGGCAACGTGTGTAGCAAATCAGCACAAGATTTAAAATGCATTGAAGAAAGACTATGGATTGATCACGTATTTTGGACTAGAGAATTTATAATAAGTGACCTTTCAGTTTTAAGAGATAGGGATGACGTGTTAAGAAGACTACTTAAAAATCAAGAAGACATAGGGAATTCTATAAAGTCTTATTATGGAGAGGAAGCAGGGAATAAATTAACAGCATTATTAAAAGAGCATATCGTTATAGCAGGTAAAGTTATAGATGCAGCTAAAAGAAATAATAAAACAGAATTAGCAAACAATAACAAGCTTTGGTATGAAAATGCTGACAAAATAGCAGATTTTTTAAGTGAATCTAACCCAAATTACGATAAAAAACAATTAAAAGATATGTTACATACACACTTAAAACTTACTACAGATGAAGTTATGGCAAGACTAATTGCCAACTGGAAAGCGGACATAGAAGCCTTTGATAAAGGTGAAAAACATATGATAAATTTTGCAGATGTATTAACAGAAGGGATTATTAAACAATTCCCTGAAAAATTTGAGTAAAGTAATATAAAAGATAGCAATCATTACATTATAACATGGCATTTAGATAAATTTTTAAATAATAAACACCTTTAAAAAATATAAAGGTGTTTGTTATTGTTTAAATATAAATTTAATTATCAACTACTTAAAATACACATTCAATTAAGCTAATATCATAATATTCTAATGCTATAGCTTTAAATTCTATTTTATCATCATCACAATCTATTCTATATCCTTGTATACTTCTTTTATCATACTTATCAACTAACATATAAAATTTTGAAGGTTTATAACCTTTTTTCATTTCTATTCTAACGACAGTCATCTTTTTACAGTTATCTATTGTAAATTGCCCTCCACCAGGAGATATCTTTGGAGTTGTTTTATGATATCCATCATCTGGATAATCGTAATATTCATCATTGTCAACAAAGTAATCTTCATAACTTTCATATTGATCGAAGTCCATTGAAGGTTCAAATATTTTTGCTACCTCAATATATTCATCAGTAAAATCTTCTCCTGGATATGCATTTTGCAACTCTCTAACATACATAGCCATAAATTTATAATAGTTATCCCAATATTCTTGCCAATAGTTTCTGTCCATTGTTCATTCCCCTTTTTATGATATTATAAAGTACATTCTATATAAGATATGTTAATATAGAAAAATGGTTCATAAGTAAATCAAATATATTTAAAAGTAAGGTGAATAATAGATATATTTGTAATACTGTACACGATAAATTCCACATTAATAGCAGTTACAGTTAGTGGTAAAATAATAAATTTAATATATAATAAGGAATATACATTTTCTGTAAAACAGACATTGTTTAAATTTTATAGTTGTAATTATCATAAGCTTATGAAATAATATACTCAAAAATACATTTTGAAGGGTGACAAAAGATGAAGGATTATTACTGCCCAAAATGCGGCTTAAAACTTGAAGTAATGGATAGCTGAGGATCTATAAGCTATTTTTGTACGGTGTGCAAAACATTAATATCTAGAAGTAAGATACTAACAAAGAAACAAATGGAAGAAATATTCGATTTAAATGAAGAGCAATAGGAGGCAAAATGGACTTTAATGTAGTAAAAAAAGTATCAAAAGTGTTAAATAATATAAATTGTAAATGGGCAATTGGAGGTTCTGTTTTATTAAATCAGTATAACTTAATAGAAGAACCAAATGATATAGATATTTTAATTGATCCAAATTATGCGAAAGAAATAAAAAGAAAAATGAATAAAATAGGTACCTACATTGAGTTAGAATCTAAGAAGCCTTTTTTAACAAAAGAGTTTTTTGGATATTTAGTAGATGATACAGTAATAGAGTTTCTAGGTGGTTTTAGTATAGATTTAGGAAATAACAAAATATACAATTATATACTAGATGAAGAATCTATTCATATTAAGAAAAATATTGATGAAGTAATAGTAAACTTTGCATCGCTAGAAGACTGGGTTGTAGCATACACAATTATGAATGATCCTAAAAATAGAATACCGATTCTTAATAATTACTTTAGAAATAATGGTATTGAAAATATTAAATTAGTAAATAGATACTTAAATCAAGATTTACCTGAAAAAACAAAAGAAAAAATAAAAGAAATTATTAGATAATATAATTATTTATTAGTAAAAAAAGGGAGCAAAAGCTCCTTTTTTTACTTCCAATTTTATTTCCAAGTTCTTTTAAATCTAAATAATTCTTGTACATAACCATACAAAGATACAGGACTCATTATTAATTGATATCCCAAAATAAAAAGTATAAGGCCTCTTTTGTTGGCTCTGACCTTAAGGCCTAATTTTTCAAAAACATGTTTTTTCTGATAACTAAAAAGAACATAAAAGCTTACACCTGTTAATGGAAGAACTAGTAAAGTCATAATACCTACGATAATATAGTTTTTGAAAAATAAAGCAAGTATAACACCTGTAGTCCAAAAAAAGGTATAGCTAAAATCAATATAAGGTAATAAGAAGTCCATACCTGTTGTAAACATGCTCATTATAGTCTTTTGCTTCCAAGGCTTAACCTCTCTTATTCCTTCAATCATTCCTCTAGCCCATCTAGACCTTTGTTTAATAAAATGACTAAGCTTAGTTGGTACATCAGTAAAAGCAACAGCAAATGGTTCGTAATAGACTTTATATCCTTTTTCAAGCATTTTCCAGGTTAGTACTATATCTTCACCTATAGAATCAGACCAACCTCCTATTTCTTTAACAATAGAAGTATCATAACTACTAAAGGCACCTTGAGCCACTAATGTAGATTGATACATACCTTGCATTCTTTTTATTCCCGCAATACTTAGAAAATAATCCCATTCTTGCATTCTAGCAAGAATTCCATCTCTACTATTACTTACAAGTACTGAGCCTGCAACAGCAGCAGTTATGTTGTTTTCTTTAGGAGTACTTAACATTCTACATATAAGATTGTTTATAGCATCTTTATGCAAGATAGTATCAGCATCTAAAGTTATAAAATATTCAGTAGTAATATGTTTAAGTCCAGAGTTTAAAGCATTAAATTTGCCTTGATTACTTTCTGTAATAATAACTAAGTCTAAATGGAACTCATTTTTAGCACGAATAACTTCAGAATATGTATTGTCATTTGAGTTATTATCTACAACTATAACTTTGATATTTCCATTGTAAACAAGTTTACTAACATAAGATAAAGTTCTATATATGCAATTTTCTTCATTATAGGCCGCTATTAATATTGTTACTTCATTAAAAGGATTATTGACTTTATACTCTGGTTGCCTATCAAGTAGTACACTAGTTATTAAAAAAGCATTTAAGAAACCTGGCACTGTAGTAATACCGCATATTATTAACCAAGAAAGTACATAGCTATTTGTTACAATATAAAGGTCATAAGCCCAGGGTAGAGCCAATAATAATGAAAAAATAGTCCAAGAAAATGATATAGCTATACTGATGTAAAATTTTACTCTCATTGGAATATATAATTTTTTATTTTTAGAGTTTTTATATCTAACTTTATCAATTATTTTATTAATACTATATCACCTCTTTAATTAATGAAGTTGTATCTGCCAATTTCAATAGATAATAGAATTATTATACTATAGTATATTATTCTAAAAATATTCATATGGTTCTATATCTTATAAAATTTTGTATAATTATAGGAATATTTTTTAATAAGTTATTAAACTAATATTTATAAAAAAATTAAAATGAGATAAATAATATGCCTTTATTGATAGTGAATAATAAGGAAGGTTAAAGAACAAAATATATATATAATTTTTAAAAAGAGAGGTATCAACTTTGAAGCGCATAATCTCAATATTACTTATATGTACTATAACACTTACTTGTAGTTTTATTAAATTTAACAATTATTCATTTGCAAACAATTTAGAACCAGCAAAGTATGAAAATGTAAAAGTTATAAAAGCCTACCTTAATGAAGCAGAAAAATTAAGCAAAAATCTTGATTTAATAGGAAAGCACGTAATGAGCGCTAAAGAAAATAATGATGAAAAGAAGCTAGATGAACATTTGAAAAATATAAATTACATTCAATCTCAATCTTTAAGCTTAAGTGATTCAATATATAAAGACTATAACTATTATAAAAGTCAAGGGATAGAAGATGTGTATGAAGTTTTACTTTCAATAATAGCAGTAATGTCAGATTATAATTTATCTCTACAAGAGCTAGGAGCTTATATACAATGTGAAAGTTTAGAAGATAAGTATATGAGGTTTAGTAACTTTGTTATAGTTCAATATAGAGGTGACACTATTTTAGAAGGAATAAATAAGTTTTTTAACTAAAATAGAATATATGAAAAATAGCTAGAAATTATTATTCTAGCTATTTTAATGTGGATAATTTTATGTATTTTCGATATTGATTTATTTGAATTTTCTGATAATTGAACGTATCTATGATATAATATATATATTAATTATTATAAAGATTTTATCTGTAATCATCCAAATAATAAAATCTGCAAGGAGGTATGTTATGGTAAGATACGACACAGTTAGTACGGGAATAAAAGGCCTTGATCAAGCGATTGATAACTTACGCCTAGGAGATAACGTAGTATGGCAGATCAATTCTATAGATGAGTATTGTTATGTAGTGGGTCCATATGTAGATCAAGCAAAAAAAGATAATAGAAAAATTGTATATATAAGATTTGGAGATCATAAGCCAGTAATAGAAGATATTAGTGGTGTAAAAATTTATCAACTAGATCCTTTTTTAGGCTTTGAAGAGTTTGCAACAACAGTTCATAGTATAATCGGGTTAGAGGGAGCTAGAAGTTTTTATGTATTTGACTGTTTAACATACTTACAGCAAAGTTGGTATTCAGACTTGATGACTACTAATTTTTTCAAAGTGACATGTCCATACCTTTATAAACTAGATACAGTTGCATACTTTGCGGTAATGAGAAACTCTCATACTTTTGAGACAGTTGCATCAATAAGAGAAATTACACAGTTGTATTTAGATATATATAATGTAGATAGTGAAATATATATACATCCATTAAAAGTATGTGAAAGATATTCTCCAACAATGTTTTTCCCACATAAGATAGTTGGAGATAAGGTAGAGTCAGTTACATCAAGTGCTGATGCAGCACAATTATTTTCACAGTTTAACTGGGGAAGTGAAAGACTGGGTTACTGGAGAAGAACTTTTAATAAGGCAAAAGAATCTTTAAATGCAGATTTTGAAACCAGAGAAAAAATGAAAAAACTTCTAATTAATATGTTAGTTGGTTCGAACTCTAAGATTTATGATATGTGTATGAAGTATTTTGATTTAGCTGATGTAGTACAAATAGCATCAAGAGAAATAGGAGCAGGGTTAATTGGTGGGAAAAGTATAGGAATGTTACTTGCTACGAGAATACTTACAAAAGTAGAGGATGCAAGAAATTATTTTAGTCCATTAATAGAACCTCATGACTCTTTTTATATAGGTGCTGATGTATTTTATTATTATATAGTTGATAATGGATTATGGGATTTAAGAACTAAGCAAAAAACAGATGAAGGTTATTTTAAATACGGACCAGAACTTAAAGAAAAGCTAGAATCAGGATATTTTTCAAGAGCTATAAAAGATCAGTTTATGCATATGATTGAATATTATGGTCAATCTCCAATTATTGTAAGATCTAGTTCATTATTAGAGGATAGCTTTGGTAATGCTTTTGCTGGTAAGTATGAAAGTGTATTTTGTGTAAATCAAGGTACACCAGAGCAAAGACTAGAAGCATTTGAAGAAGCAGTTCGAAAAGTATATGCTAGTACAATGAATGATGAGGCATTAAATTATAGAAAAATAAGAGGCCTTGATAAACGTGATGAGCAAATGGCAATCTTAGTTCAAAGGGTATCAGGGGATTATTATGGAGAATATTTCTTCCCACATGTTGCAGGTGTTGGCAACTCATCAAATTTATATGTGTGGAATAAAAAAGTGGATATGAATGCAGGAATGCTTCGACTAGTATTTGGCCTAGGGACTAGAGCAGTAGATAGGGTAAATGAAGACTATGCAAGAATAGTAACATTAGATGACCCTATGAGAGTGCCAGCTATGACTAGTGAAGATCCAAGTAAGTTTTCTCAGCATTATGTTGATTTATTGAACTTAAGAACAAATGAAGTAAGTACAGTTTATATTAATGATGCATTAAAAAATGATATAAAAGCAAATGTTAACTTGTTTGGAGTAAAAGATAAAGAAACAGAAAAAATGTTAAAACAAATTGGTAGAGACCCTAGTGCAGCACCTTTTATATTAGATTTCAAAACTCTATTAAAAAATACTAAGTACCCTGAAGTTATGAAGAAGGTTTTAGCTGTATTATCAAGAGAATATGAACATCCTGTAGATGTGGAATTTACAGCAAACTTTAATAAAGATGGCAACTTTAGATTTAATATAGTTCAGTGTAGACCTCTTCAAACTAGAGGATTAGGTAAGACAGTAGAACTTCCTAAGTTTAAAGATAAAAGTGAATGTATTTTCTCATCAATAGGAAACTTTATGGGAGGTAATGTAAGACTTCCAATAGATTATATTGTTTTTGTTTCTGCTAAAGAATATGTTAAGTTAAGTAGAAGTGAAAAGTTTTCTATAGCTAGACAGATAGGAATGATTAATAATTCGCTAAAAGAGAAAAATGCTATGCTTATGGGTCCTGGAAGATGGGGAAGTAGAAGTCCATCATTAGGTGTACCAGTTAGGTTTACAGAGCTTAGTAATATGTCTGTTATGTGTGAGGTAGCTTATAGTAGTGAAGGTCTAACACCTGAATTGTCTTATGGGAGTCACTTCTTCCAGGACTTAGTAGAGACAGGGATATTCTATGTAGCATTATTTGATAAAAAAGATGAAGTAGTATTTAATGAAAGTAAGTTATTGAATAATAAAAACATAGTAAGAGATATAGTAGACTCTGATGAAATAAATGAGGATGTAATTAAGGTATATGATACTAAGGGATTACAAATTTACTCAGATATAACTAGTCAGGTTGTAACATGTTCTTAAATAATTAACAACTTAATCACAGATTTAAAACAAATACATAATATAAATTAAGTATATTATGTATCTAAATACTTTTTTAGAATATATTTAAAAATTCTTACCAGATATAAATAACTATTCCCTCCATATTAATAAATACATCTATTAACTAGATGCAAGTCCAAATTAAGCTTCCTAATCTTAACGGTTAGGTGGTTTCTTTTTGTTAATAAAGAAATAAATAGAGTAAGTTCTTCACGCTTATATCTTAGCAAAAACATACATAAAATAATACGAAAAAATAATTCCTAGTAGATATTAATATGTTTTTACTAATTAGCCAATGAAAATTCGATAAATATGATTTAACATTATTCTTGGAATCTTAGGGATAGTATAAATAAACTATCTAAAAATATTAACGGTATTGTTTATTAATGGATTTTAAAGGAAAATAAGGGGGAGTTTTCTATGAGATTTTTAAGATTTATGTTATACTGTTTATGTAGTATAAAAAAATATACATATATATTAAACATATTTGACAAGAAATAAACAATATTAACTAGAAGTTAATATTATTTCTAATGACAAATTGGAGGGGTATAAAATGAAGATAACAGAAGGATATATGCCATTTGAAGGATTTCAAACTTATTACCGTATAGTAGGTGAGTCTAAAGAAGGTAAGAAGCCATTAGTACTACTTCACGGGGGACCAGGTTCTACACACAACTATTTTGAAGTATTAGATAAAGTTGCTGAAACTGGTAGACAAGTAATAATGTATGATCAAATAGGATGTGGAAATTCATTTGTTGAAGGACATCCAGAACTATTTAATGCTGATACATGGATAAAAGAACTTATAGAACTAAGAAAGCATCTTGGTCTTGATGAAGTGCATCTTTTAGGTCAATCTTGGGGAGGTATGCAAGCTATATGGTATGCTTTAGAATATAAACCTGAAGGTATAAAGTCTTATATTTTATCTTCTACACTTTCTTCTGCAAAACTTTGGGAACAAGAGCAAAAAAGAAGAATATCTTATATGAATGAAGAAGATCAAAAGGCTTTACTTGGTGCAGAAAAAACAGGAGATTATTCTAGCCAAGAATATGGTGATGCATTAGGTAGATTTATGGATATGTACTGTGCAGGTGCGGTTACAGAAAATGATCCTGAATGTTTAAGACGACCTAAAAAATCAGGAAGTGAAGCATATGTAGTTGGATGGGGACATAATGAGTTTTCTCCTACAGGAACTTTAGCTGGATATGAGTTTACAGATAGATTACATGAAATAACAGAGCCATGTTTAATAACAAGTGGAGCTATAGATTTATCTTCACCATTTATATCAAAGACAATGTATGATAGAATTCCTAACAGCCAGTGGGAATTATTCCAATATTCAAGACATATGCCTTTTGTTGAAGAGACTGAAAAGTATATTGAGGTATTAAATAATTGGTTAGATAAAAACGATTAATGATTAAACCTGTTGGACAGTAATATGTTCTACAGTTTTTTTACTTGTAAGAGAATGATTACTATAAATTAGTCTTTTGTCGTAGAAAAGTAGAATATTAGATTTAAGTCTATTTAATATAAAAGTATGTAACAAAATTTGTTAAAACTTAGTAATATATAATGAAGTATATATTATTAGGGAGGACAGATATGTTTAATTACAACTATAATTACCCAACACCTCAGGGGTTTATTAATTCAGTTAATCTTATAGAACAATCCGTTGAAGGGGAAAAATACGACGCATTATTTTATGAATGGTTAATAAATAATATTCCAACAGAAGGGTTAAAATCTGAACAAGTAAAAAGCATAAAAGACACTATAATATCTATCAAAGAGGATGAAATGTCTCACAATAAAGCTTTTAAGAAAATGTATAAAAGACTGACAGGAAAAGAGGCTACTCCAGAAAATAAGGAATTTGTAGCTCCAGCTAGTTTTATAGATGGAATAATTATGGCTTTAAATGGCGAATTAAATGCAGTAAAAAGATATCGTGAAATAATGGAAGGTATGCCTAATATAGCTTATAGAGATATGGTATTTAATATATTAAGCGATGAGTTAAGACATGGAAGTTTGTACAATTATATATATACAACAGTTTTAAATGATTAAGATAAAACAACTGATATCTTTATAAAAAGTTAGCAGTAATAATAGTTTTATTTTAATATTGAAATATAAATTAGAGTAATTAAAAAGCAAAATGCTAGGTTTTAATAACGTTAAAACCTAGCATTTTATTATTTTAAATGCTATTTTAAAGTTAATTAAATATGACTTATATAATTTATTACTCCATAGGTTTATAGATGATTGCTATAATTAAACTAGAGCTTTAGTAATTATTACAGAATAGAAAGATATTAGGATTAGAGTTGCAATAGCAAGAGCATTAGCTAATAAGCCTGAAATAATATTTGCAGATGAGCCAAATGGAAATTTAGATAATAAATAGTATATACAAAAGTAATAATTAGCAATCTTAATATTAAGAAGTTAATGTAGGTAAAGATACTCATATTTTTTATATAAATACAATAGTATTAGTAGAAGACTATAAATGTTAGAAATTAATACAAAAAGATTAAAAATAATAGCATTAAATAAACATAATCTAGAACTTTCTATAACAAATTTTAATGAAATGGAGAGGGTATTGTAAGTCATAAAATGTAAAGAAGAAATTTGTAAGTGTTTAATCTTTATAAAAGAGAGGAAAATTTATATGGAGTTTAAAGTTACTGACAAAATTACAAAAGAGGATGAAGATACTATTTTAAAAGAGTTAATAGATTACAATCTAGAAAGAATAGAAGATAAAAATCCAAGGGATTTAGGAATTTATTTACAAGATGAATCAGGTAAAATAGTTGCTGGTCTAATTGGAAACACACATGGTAATTGGTTATTCATAAAGTTTTTATGGGTAAGTGAAGAATTGAGAGGTAAAAATATAGGAAGTAATATTTTAATACAGGCAGAAAAAACAGCAAAAGAACGAGGTTGCAAGTACTCATTTTTAGATACCTTTAGCTTTCAAGCACCTGTATTTTATAAAAAGCATGGATATAAGGAAGTTTTTACATTAGAAAATTATCCTATAGTAGGAAAGAGGCATTATTTCACAAAAACTTTTTAAAATTTAGATAGAGGATTGATAGAGTTAGGTTAGTCAACTTAGTCAGCTAGTAAAAGAGAAGTATTTGAAGAAACTGGTGTAATAGTATAATACTTAAAGCTAATCGGTATATTTTCAGGGAAGAAAGATAATTATATAAAATTAAAAAGTGCTGAAAGATAATAGTAACTGAATTCTTAGAATTTGAAAACTAAGGCTCAAGGGGGAAATTATGAAGATATTGTTAAATGGCATATATTTATATGGAATATTTGTAGTAGCTATAATCTGTATCGCCGTTATGATGTCTAAAGAAAAATAATAACTTAACTTTTTTTGTAATTTAAATGGTTTACTTAGAAAAAAATTTTTATAAAACATTAATAATAGCAGGTGAAATGAGTATGTTTGCATATCAAATAGTAAAAAATATTGATACTAGTAAAAAGAATATAAACTTATAGTGTAAAGAAGGTTAATAGTTTATAATTTATTATATAACATAAAAATACTATTATAAAAAATAAAGGAAGTGTATAAATGATTGTAAACATAAGTAATCCTGCTAAGGATGAATTAAATAAAATGTTTGATGCTTATAACATTAGTAACAAATCTATTAGAATATATATGAAAGAAATAAGTGCTTGATATGGTCCAATGTTTAGTTTGGCTCTGGATGAGGCAACAGATAATGATGTAACTTATGAATCTGATGATTATACTATTATTTTAAACAAAGATTTATCTGACAAAATAAATGTAATTAACATTTACTACAAATCAGCTTTATCTTCAGATATATTTAGAGTATCTACAGATTTAGTTTGGAAAGAAGAATATTATGGTCTACCTTGGGCAAAACCTTGGTAGCAAAAAAAGGTTGTCTTTATTGACAGCCTTTTTTGTATTTCTTAAATATAAAAAAAGAACTTCATATTTAAGAAATATTAGTGAAATTATATACTTTACTAGACTTTTACTACAAGATTTTCTACAATTCTATTGTATAGGTAAAAAAAGGAAACAAAGGGGGAGTGAAGCTAAATTACTATTACACAACAAATATATATAAAAGAAGGTAGAAAATTATGAACATGAAAAAATTATTCAATATAATATTTTTATGTGGAATTTTTTTATGGATAATTCCATCAGCAAGTTTTACTAATGTAGATAAAAAATTAGTAATATTCTACACAGGGTTTAACTTAATAATTTCTGTATTATATTTATTAGAATTTTTAAAGGTAATTAAAAATAAAAGAAATATGCTGTATGAGTCTATATTAGTATATTTATCATTTGTAGGGAGTTTAGTAGCGCATGTGGTAACCTATGTAATATTACTTGTTTATGGTTATGAGTCAAATTTTGTAATTATACCATGGGTACTTATTCTTAGGGGGCTAGTTGCTTTTTCAGTATTTCTTTTCCAGCATATTTATTATGAAGATGGAAGTTTAGTTAAAGAGACTGATAATGATGAAGAAATTTTTGAAGATAATGTTAAATTTGTAGAATTAGAAGATGAAATTAAAACTGATAGTGAAATAAAAATTAAAAAAAATAATAAGTGGGTTTATAAGATTTTATTAAGGGATTTTAAAGCTCATATTAAAAATTATATAGTTTTTATAATAAGTGCAGTATTAACGGTAACATATGTTTATGGTTTTTTAGGAAACCTTTTCGTAGTTCATAGTATCCAACAAACACATACTTTAAACCTTGGTGAAGGAATTACGGTTGTAGTACTTAACGCCTTAGTAGTTATTACAATTGTAAATATTTTAATTCAATTTTATGCGTTAAAAAACTACATTCAAAATAGAATGAATGACTTTAAGACATTAGTTCTTTTGGGGATGAAGAAAAGAGAAATATACAAAAGTATGGGATTTATATTAGGAATAAGCTTATTTATTTCTTATTTTATTGGTGCTATCTTAGGAAACATTATGATTATTATATTTAGGAAAGTATATAGTATTTATCTAGAAAACCTAATAATTCCTATGCCTAATATTATAATGATAACTATTATATCTTTTGTTTTATGTGTATTAGTTTTAGGTTTTATAATGGCAATAGTTCAAGAAATGGCTATTGAAACTAGTATGTTAAATATTTCAAATTCTGATATGGAAGAAAAAACTCCTAAGGCAAATAAGCTATTTTTACTATTACCAATTACTATTATATTTTTACTATTATTATACTCAGATCCTCATAGAGCAGAATCCATATATATAATTTATCCTTGGATTTTAGTAGCGATGGTAACAATATATTATGGAGCAGGTTATATAATTAGAAAGATAAAAAGCAAAAGAACACATTATCTAAACAACATTTTAACTTATAACCTTATAATGTATAAACCTAAAAGTTATTTAAAAAACTCATTAGTGTTATATTCACTAATATTTGTAATGTTTTTAACTTATATTTTCCAAATAGCAACTTTATTTCCTTTAGATACAGAAGGGCTTTATCCTTATGATTATATATGCTTAGCATATGATAAGGATAAAAGTGAGCTTGAAAATTTAGAAGAAAAATTTGATGTTGATAGTAAACTATATGAAGTATTAAGAGTAACAGTACCTGGAGGTGAAGATGGAGGATATGGTTATCATTATAAAACATTACCTATAGGTCATCATCTTGGAATTTCAGAAAGTACTTATAAAGAATTGACTGGAGAAACACTTAATTTAAAGAATAAAGATATATATATTTTATATCAAGAAGATAAATCAAATAAGGCTCACCCACTAGATTTTTATGTAAAAAGATCAAAGCCAAGTATTAGAATAGGTGAACCTAGGCTGTATGGACCAGGGGAGAGAAAAATTATTTTTGATTTTGATTATAATTTGGTTGGCGAAAAAAGAGAAATACTATTAGGACGATTATCTAATATAATGTATGAAAATATAGTAGTATTCTCAGATGAATACTTTAGTAATGAACATAAAAATACAGATGGTATAAAGTGGTTAATGACTGTAAATAGTAATACTAATAATGACGAAAAATTAGATGCTTATTTTGATAATTACTTAGAAACACATAATGATGAAAAAATAGTAGATGGGCATGTACAGTCTGTATATATTGGTAAAGATTTAGAAGAAGCTTTCCAAGGAGAGAAGATCTTTACTTTGATTATTAATATTTCTGTTTTAATTACCTTTGCTATTGCAAGTATAATTATAGTATTTGTTCACGTTTTTGGAAATATAGATTACTACAAAAATCGTTATGAGTTATTAGGATTTTTAGGAGAAAAGAAAAAGAAATCTGATTCTATAATAAAGAAAGAAGTAAGAACTTTTGTTACTGTACCATGTGCATTAGCAATATTAACATCACTAGTATTTATAATAATGAATATTTCAATGCGTGGATTTAATTATGTTGAGATTATTACATGTGCTAAAGTATATATAATTATTACATTAGTATTTTTAATATTATTAAGTATTTCAACTTTTACAATATCTCGTTTATTAATTAAGCAGATTGGGGGTAAGTAATATGGAAATTTTAAAAGTAGTGGACTTAAAAAAATCCTATGGAGAAGTTGAGGTTTTAAAAGGGATAACTTTTAGTGTTAATCAAGGTGAACGTATAGCTATAATGGGGAATTCTGGTTGTGGAAAAACTACTCTATTAAAAATAATTGGTTTAATAGAAGAAGCAAGTGAAGGTAATGTTTATTATAAGGGGCAAAACCAAGAAGAAATGTACAGTGACGAAGTTTCAGATATAAGGCTTAAGGATATAGGTTTTGTATTTCAAGAATTTCGCTTACTAGATAGCCTTACTGTACAAGAAAATATAATGCTTCCTATGATAATAGATAGAGAAGAAGAAGAGACTATGTTTGAAAAATGTAACTACTATTCAGAAAAAGTAGGTATAAAACATATACTAAATAAAAAGCCATCAAAAATATCAGGTGGAGAAAAACAAAGAACAGCAATATGCAGAGCTTTAATAAATGAACCAAGTGTTATATTTGCGGATGAGCCAACAGGAAATCTAGATTCAAAAACAGGAAAGATGATAGTAGATATTTTAGTTAATGCAAATGTTGAGCTTAATAAAACATTAATAATGGTAACACATGATCCACTTATAGCTAGTTATTGTAATAGAATAATATGGTTAAAGGATGGATTAATAGCAGAAGAAATAAGAAGCGATAATAGTGAAAAGCTATATATAGAAATAATCGAAAAGATGAAAAAGCTATATAAATAAAATTATAATTATACAGAAGTATTTGATTATATGGTAAATAAAGGGCAACTAATCTAGATTATAAATATCTAATTAGTTGCTTTTTAAAATTTATAAAAAAATTTTATATAATTGCCAGTTTTTTGTGCTAAAATTCGTATTAACTGTTGTAAAAGCTTTTACAGGGAGGTATAAATTTGAAAGATAAAATCATAGTAAAATATATTAAAAAGTGTAATCCAAAGGGGATGGAGTTATTAATAGATAATTATAACGGATTATTAACCTCCATAATTAGAACACATCTTAACCCACTACAAAATTATGAAGAAGAATGTATAAGTGATGTATTATTACTTATTTGGGAAAATATAGAAGGGTTTAATTCTAAGGAAAGCTCCTTTAAAAACTGGATTTGTGCAATAGCTAAGTATAAAGCAATAGATTATAAAAGGAAGTATATTCACAAAGTAAATCTTGAGTTAGACAATGATTTATTTTATGTAGATGAAAACTTAGCAAAACTTGAGATCGAAGAAGAGATTAATGAAATGTTAAGCTTTCTTAATGATAAAGATAAGGAACTTTTCACTAGATACTATTTAAATGGAGACAAGTTAGAAGAAATAGCTAGTGATAACAATACCAATGTAACTAACTTACATAGTAGGCTTTCTAGAGGAAGAAAAAAGATTAGAAATAGTATTTTAAAATAGGAGAGTGAGATTATGATAGATAAGTTTAAAGTTTTTAATAAAGTAAAAATAGATACAGATAAGTATAAAGAAATAAATAATGATAATGATGAAGATCTAAAAATAAAAATGAAAGAACGATTATATTCTTCTGAGCGAATGAAGAATAAAAGAAAGAAAAGAAATGTTATAATTACAACTGCTGCATCTATAAGTGTAATAATGTTAGGGGTAGGAATTATGAACCCTTCTTTAGCTGACAATATAATAAAAAATATATCAGAGTTTCAAAGTATGCTAGATAAAATAAATGAGTCAATAAAAGAGGATACTCAAGCAGAATATAACCCCAAAAATTATCCTGAAAGGGAAGAAGAAAAAGAAGAGATTAAAAAGAATAAATTAATAGCAACGCCTATAAATGTATCTAGTAAGAGTAATGGTCTTGAGATTACTATAGATAAGGCAATGTATGATAAAAAGAAGCTATACTTAGATATGACATTAAAAACTGACAAGCCTTTTGAGGATACAGACTTTATAAATGCTGTTTCAGACTCTCCATATGGTGATGGTCAGAAAAATATGTACATAGAGGATTTAAAGCTTCTTATTAATGGAGTAGAGCCAATTAGTTATGGATACGGGCCGGGAGTGGTTGAATTTGTTGATGAGCATACTGTAAACTTAAGTTATTTATTAGAGTTGAATGTAGATAATGATATTGAAGAAGCTAACTTTAATATAGGATTTAGTATACCAAGATATAAAAATCAAGTGTTCAAAGGAAAAATTGATGGAGAATGGTATTTTAATTTTGATATAGCTGCAATGGATGATGGTAAGAAGCATTTTGATATTAATAAAAAAGATGGAGATTATACTTTGTTAAGTATAGATGTTACTAATACTTATGTTGAGGTATTTATGGAGCTTCCTGTTAAGCCTTCTTTAGGTAATCCTCATAATAATTTTATTATTGTTAAAGATGATAAAGGTAGGGAGCTAAGAATGTCTACTGGTATAGATGGTAGTGATGGAATTAGTAACCAAATATATGAACTAGAGAGTATTGGACAAGAGATTAAGTATGTCGATATCTTTGTAATTGAAAGTTATATGGATATTGAAGATACTTCTAAGTATTTATCAAGTTTTAGAGTAAATATAGAATAAGATATAATTAATTAAAAAATTAGCTATATATGGTGAGGGTTAGATAAAATATCTAACTCTTTTTTTATACAACTAATGTGACTAAACTGTCACAATATTATTCACATTGTAGTCACATTACTAACCTAGAATAAGAGTATAAACTATTCAATATGGAGGGAATTATGGAAATCGTAAAAGTAAAAAATCTATGCAAAAGCTATGGAAAAGATGAGACAAAAGTAGATGCTCTAAAAAACATAGACCTAACAATAAATAAAGGTGAATTTGTAGCAATAGTTGGACCTAGTGGAAGTGGAAAAAGTACTCTTCTACACTTACTAGGAGGTGTAGATTCTCCAACAAGCGGTGAAGTTTACATTAACGATATAAATATATACAATCTAAAAATAAAGGATCTAGCAATATTTAGAAGAAGAAATGTAGGGATTGTATATCAGTTTTATAATTTAATACCTGTATTAAGTGTAAAAGAGAATATACTACTTCCAGCAGAACTAGATGGTAGAAAAATAGAAAAAGAATATCTAGATGACCTACTAAATACATTAGGTCTAAAAGAAAGAGAAGACCATCTTCCAAATGAGTTAAGTGGAGGTCAACAACAAAGGACTTCTATAGGTAGATCACTAATAAATAGACCTGCGATAGTACTTGCTGATGAACCTACAGGAAATTTAGATAGTAAAAACTCAAAGGAAATAATTGAGCTTTTAAAATTATCAGTAAAGAAGTATAACCAAACATTAATAATGATAACTCACGATGAAAACATTGCAAGTCAAGCTGACAGAGTTATTACAATAAAAGATGGAATGATTAAAAGTGATGAGGTGATATAAATGAATTTATACACATCTTTAACACTTAAATATCTTAAGGAAAATAAAAGAAGAACAATAATAACTATTATAGGTGTAATATTATCAACGGCACTTATTTGTGGTATAGGAAACATATTTGAAAGCTTAATGGACTCTCAAATAAGAGAAACAGCTAAGCGTAAAGGTAGTTACCATGTATCTTTCAATTATGTTGAAAAAGAAAACTTAAAATATATTGAACAAAATGCTGACGTAAAAGAAAGCGGATTAAGTAGTTTGTTAGGAAGTGCTATGATAGATAAAGAAAATGGCAAGCTCCTAACAGTAAAAGAATATGATGAAAATGCTTTTAAAGGTTTTTTAATAGAATTAAAAGAAGGTAGATTACCTACTAATAATAGTGAAATAGTTTTAAGTGAAGATAGTTTAGTAAACTTTGAAAAAGATATTAAAATAGGGGACACTATAAAATTAGACATAGGTGATAGAACTTTTCCAGATGGACAGATAGTTAATGGAGCAAGTGTAGAAGAAGATGAAACTATTAAAAATACAAAAGAATATGCTTTTAAAGTAGTTGGGATAGCTAAAAAGCCAGGATTTGAATATGGTAAAAGTGTTACTACTGGATTCACTTATCTTAATATAAATGATAAGTTACCTTTTGACACTGTAAACATTGGATGTATTATGAAAGACCCTAAGACAGTTTATAATAATTCATCAAAAATTGCTGGGTCTGCAAAAGTTAAAAATATAGAATCAAATATTGAAACAGAACCTGGAATATATTATAACAATCACTTACTAAACTTAATTGGTGGAAGTAAATATAAACATATTAGCTCTTCAATAATATCTATTATAACTTTAGTTACTTCAATAGTAGTAATATGTACTATATCTACTATTTACAATACTTTTAGTATATCAATAGTTGAGCGTAAAAAGCAGTTTGGTGTACTAAGCTCAATAGGAGCAACTAAAAGCCAAATAATTAAAATGGTTGTAACTGAAGGGGTAATAGTTAGTTTAATAGGTGTTCCTATAGGATTATTATGTGGTACCGTTGCCATAGATGTACTTTTTAAAGTAATAAAAAAATTCTTTGAAAATTCATTTATTGCAGACTTAAACCTTCAAGTAATATATTCTCCTAAAATTATAATACTTAGTACAATAATAGTATTATTTACAATATTTATTGCAGTAATGATACCTGCTGTAAAAGCAGCAAAAATATCACCTCTTGAGGCAATTAGAAACACTGGTGATTTTAAGTTTAAAAAAGTTAAAGACTCTAAATTAGTTAAAGCTATATTTAAAACAGAAGGTGTACTTGCATATAAAAATATTAAGAGAAATAGAAAAAGATACAGAAGTATAATTCTTTCAATGATAGTTAGTATAGTAATATTTATTTCATTTAGTGGATTTATGAAAGTAATGTTAAAGGCTCAATCAATTAGAAGTGAGGAAATGAACTATAATGTTTATATGTCATCAATCTCAAGTTCTAAAAATAAAAAGTATACTAATATAAGAGATGAAATAAGTAAGTTAGATGGTGTAAATAATTTTGCTGAAGATAGCATGAATTTACCAACATACTTAAGTATTAACATGAAAGACAGTGATTTAAATAATAAACTGAAAAATAATGAAAAGGAATTATTCAAAGATCAGTTTGATGAAGAAAAAATAGGAAATGATTTTGTTTACAATACAAAAAATAACGTAATAAACTTCCCTGGTGAAGAGTTTATAAGTAGTATTACTCTTAATGAAGGTAATTTTAATAAAGATGATGCAATAAAAGATAATGGAGTGATATTAATAAATAAGATTTCATATTCAGCTCCTGGGAAAAAGGGAGAAGCAACTCTAACAAAATATAAAGTTGGAGATATAATTAAAGTTAGTGTTGAAAATAGCTTTGGAGAAAAAATAGGTGACTATAATCTTAAGATAATGGGAATAACTGATGAAAAACTTTTAGGTTATGGTTCATATAGACAATGGGGATTAGATTTTATAACATACGATGAGGTTGCTAAAAATATAGGAGTTGAGCTTGAAAAGGATACATTATATATTGATGTAGATAACGAAACTTCAATACAAAAAATCGAAGAACTTTCTGAGAAATATGAATGGAACTTCTACGATGAAAGAAAAGGTGCTGAAGAATTAAGACAGACATATCTTGTGATGCAAATATTTGTATACGGATTTTTAATAGTAATATCTCTAGTAAGTACAACAAATATTATAAATACAATTAGTACAAATATAAGCTTAAGAAAAAGAGAGTTAGCTATTATTAAATCTATAGGCGTAACTCCACAAGGCTTTAATAGAATGGTTTACTTAGAAAGTATTTTATATGGAACTATTTCTTTATTGTATGGAGTCCCCATAGGTGTAGGAGTAAGTATTCTAATGAATAAAATTGTAGGAGAAGTTATTTCTTTTGGAACAATACTACCTTGGGAAGCTGTTATTGTTTCAATAGTTGCTGTTTATTCTATAACATTATTATCAGCTATGATTCCTATGAAGAAGCTTAATAAAGAAAATATAATAGAAAATATAAGACAAGAAAGTATTTAATATAAATTATTATTTAAAAATAACTTTTAGAATCAAATGTTAAATATAACATTATTCACATTATATAGTACTGTAAAAGCCTAAAACTAAACTGTTTTAGGCTTTTTAATATGTTACATGAGTTATACATAAATAGTGAACTGGTAAAATTATTTCATTATACAATAAATATGACAAAAAACTACAAAATAATTCATAAATGTGATAAAATTATACTCTATGCTTAAAAACGAAAGGATGTATAATATGCAAGCCATAAGAATAAAACCAGAAGAATTTAAATTAACTAATTTTATAGAATATATAAGTGATAACCAAGAAGAATTACTTTATGAATATCCAAAAGAAATATCAAGAGTAAGTTTAGTAGATAAAGATTACTTAGATGTAATATTATTTGATGAAGATTATGAAGACGTAAATAGTCCAGAGGACTATGCTAATTTATTGTTAGATGAAGAATACGGATTATTATTAACTATAGGTAAAACAAATGAAAATTTAGATAAATTAGATTTTATAAATGGAAAAAAATATAGTTTAAGTCATTATGCTGATGATATTTATCAAGACAATGTTTTAAAGGATATTGGTGACTTGATGTTAGATATGAGTCACTTAGTAAGTATACTTATTGATATAGATGACTCGGAAATAGTTATATCCCTAGTTAACTTTGAACATGGTGGACAAATATCCCAACCAAGATTACTAGAAGTTGATGAAAGTGGAGACTTTGAAGATATTGTCAAGGCATTAGTTCAAAATTTTATGTAAGAGTTTAGAGAAATCATATAATTAAAGAAATAGAAAATAGTTGTTTAGTTTAGAAAATATTGTTAAACACTTTGAAACCTTAAATCCACGTCAGAAATGACGTGGATTTTTATAATGTAATAATATATTACTTTAGACCTAAATAATGAAGCATATCAGTAATCCCATACATTTCATCATACTTAGAATAATAATCCTTAAATACATCATCTATGCTAGAGTCTTTATATACTTCAAATTCTACTCCTTTGTATTCTGCTTTAATACATTTTACAGAAGTGGTATCAAAGTAATTTTTTAGTCTTTTTATGTAATCTTTAATATCTTCATCAGGTAAAACTGAAAGGTCTTCAATATTTTTTGCAAGTATGAAAGCCGAATCATTTACTTCATCTAAAGATATATTTTCCATTAATTGATTTTTTAAAAGCTCTAATTTTTCAGGGGCTAAATCTAAATCATCTAAGTCTTGGCCATTTAAAAGTTCTTGTATTTTATCTAATATCATAGCATCATTAAATGCAAATTTATTAGAGTTGTTGTTTTTTGATAATTCATTTTTCATTTAAAATCTCCTAATTATAAGTAATTATTTTTATTATATCAAAAACTTATAATTTAAATAAGATTATAGTAAAAAATAACTAAAACTTAGTATTATATATTATAAGTTTAAAAGTATATTTACTTGGTATATATATAAATATTACTAGCAATAGGAGGTACTATATATGAGTAATGATAACAGAGTATGTGGTTGCTTTAATGTAACAGTTGAAGATATAGTAAAAGCAAAAGAAAAGGGATGTAGAAGTGTAGGAGAAATAGTAAAAGAAACTCATGCTGGACAAGCTTGTGGAAGATGCAAACCTAAGGCAGAGTTAACTATTTTAAAGGTACTTTTAAACAGATTATATATAAAATAAGGTATTTACTTAATAAAAGTTAATAAATAAATATAAAAAGGATATTAATTAATATCCTTTTTATATATTTTATGTAATTTTACAGCCAATGATATCCTTTCATAAAACTCCACTAAATTATCATCTAAATTTAGTATAGCTTTAATTTTTAAAATTCTATATCTTATTGTATTTTCATGTTGGAATAAAATATTAGAACAGGATTTATAATCACTACCACATTCTATAAAGGTAATTAATGTATGCAATAAATCTTTTTTGTACTTAAGATCATATGCAATAATAGGGTCTATGGTGTCATGATAAAAGTTTTTTGCTTCAGAAGTGTGCTTAAAAGCATGCAATAAAGGCATAATACCAAGATTATTATAATATACAACATCTTCATTAGTAAAATTAATTGAAGTTGCGCAAATTACTGCTTGATTAATAGCATCTTTAGCATCTACAAGATTTTTAAAATTATTACTAACCCCTATAATACAATCTTTTGAGTTGTTTCTTATAGTTTCTATAAAATAAGAAAGTAAAGAATCTATATTAGTAGAATTGGTATCAAAATAACTTAATATAAAAATATATCCATTTTTATATGGAATACATATATTTTCTTTATTTATATTCAGTATTGATAATAAATTATTATTTATCTCTTTAGCATGAAAATATAATACCGTTGTATAATCATAAAAATGTGGATTTATAGAGTTAAGAATTTTCTTTGTTTCTATTAAACTATTAGAATTAATTAAATCAGCAAGTAATAATTCATGCATCTGAAAATCTTTATTTTTATATATAAGGTAGGAAATATCTCTTATAATATCCCCATAAGATACACTATAATCCATAGTTATTACTGGGAAATTAATTTTATTACAATGATGAATCAAATCCTGAGTAAAAAAATCTAAATATTCGTTAGTTATACATAAACCACTACTATTACAAGACTTTAAAAAGTTAATAGCATAAATTGAATACTCAAGGCTTTCTTTAAAAGCAAAAAAATTAGTAATAAAAAAATCCCCCTCTTTTAATACTAATCTATCTCTTTGTTCATGAATAGGACAATCAAATACTGAAACTCTGTTTATAGTATTGTTTAATCCATTTTTGCCAGCTATTAAGTTACTATCTTTAAAAATATCAAGCTTCAATATATCTCTTACTAATATTCCCATTAGAAATTCCCCCATAGTATTTTGTTTATTTTTATTTTAACAAAAAAAGGTAATTAAAAAAAGTGTTTATAAAAATTTTAAAAGTCTGATTAAATGTTTGTAAATTTTACAAATATATCTTCTTCTTAAAAAAGTAAAATTATATTAAGAAACAACAAATTGTAACAAATAAGAAAAAATCATGGAGGGGAATATTGTGAAATTAGAGTTTGGGAACTTTTATGTTAAGGACATTGTATTTGGTAAAGAAACATCTTTTAATAATGGGATACTTACCATAGATAAAGAAGATGTATTAAATTTTGTAAAATCAGATCAAAGAATAACTGATGCTGATTTACATATTGTAAATCCAGGAGATATGGTTAGATTATGTCCAGTTAAAGAGGCTATAGAGCCAAGAATAAAGTTAGATAAGAATAGTTTATTCCCAGGATATATTGGAGATATAGCACAGTGTGGTGAAGGAACTACTTATGCACTTAAAGATTGTAGTGTGTTAGTTGTTGGAAAGCACTGGGGAGGCTTCCAAGATGGACTTATAGACATGGGTGGGGAAGGAGCAGATTATACTTACTTCTCAAAACTTAAAAATGTAGTTTTAGTTGCTGATACAAACGAAGATTTTGAGAAAAAGGAACAACAAAAGAAAAATGATGCATTAAGAAAAGCAGGACATAAAATGGCAGAGTATATAGCTGAATGTCTAAGAGATTTACAACCTGATGAAGTGGAAACTTTTGAACTTGAGCCTATAACAAAGAGAAGTGAAGAAGTAAATAGTCTTCCAAGTGTGGTATTAGTATTACAAGGGCAATCTCAAATGGAAGAGATGGGATATAACGACTTAGTATATGGTTGGGATATGAATCATTTTGTTCCAACTCTAATGCATCCAAATGAAATACTAGATGGAGCTTTAATTTCTGGAAGCTTCATGCCATGTTCATCAAAATGGTCTACTTATGATATGCAAAATGCACCAATAATAAAAAGAATTTATAATGAACACGGAAAAAGTTTAAATTTCTTAGGTGTAATATTATCAAACTTAAATGTTGCCTTAGAACAAAAAGAAAGATCAGCTTTATTTGTTGCTCAAATAGCAAAATCTTTAGGAGCAGATGGAGCTATAGTTGCTGAAGAAGGATATGGTAATCCAGATGCTGACTTTGTTGGATGTGTAGTAGCTTTAGAAAATGCAGGAGTTAAGGTAGTAGGTTTAACAAATGAATGTACAGGAAGAGATGGAAATTCACAACCACTTGTTACTCTTGATGAAAAATTAGATGCAGTAGTTTCTTGTGGTAATGTATCAGAGCTTATAGAGCTTTCGGCAATGGATGTAGTACTTGGAGAATTAAAAGCATTAAGTAGAGATGGTCTTTCTGGTGGATGGTCAAATGATGAGATACTAGGACCTTCAGTTAGAGAAGATGGATCAATTATTATGGAAAATAACTCAATGTTCTGTGGAGACCAAGTATTAGGATGGTCAACAAAGACAATGAAGGAATTCTAGGAAGGGGTGCTAAAAATGAAAAAAGCTATATTATATCTTAATCAATTCTTTGGTCAAATAGGTGGAGAAGATAAGGCTGATTTTGAGCCAGAAATTAGAGAAGGACTAGTTGGTCCTGCACTACAACTTAATAAACTGTTAGAAAACGCAGAAATTACACACACAATAATATGTGGAGATAATTTCATGGGTTCAAATACAGATGAAGCAATAGATAAAATAATAAATTATCTTGAAGATAAAGAATTTGATATATTCTTTGCAGGTCCAGCTTTCCAAGCAGGTAGATATGGAGTTGCATGTGGACATATATGTAAGGCTGTTAAAGAAAAGTTTGGTGTAGAAGTAGTAACATCAATGCACATAGAAAATCCTGGTGTAGAAATGTTTAAAAAAGATATGTATATATTACAGGGTGGAAACAGTGCAGGAAAGATGAGAAGTGACCTTTCTACTATGGCTAAATTAGGAAATAAAGTAATTAATGGCGAAGAAATATTAGATGCAAATACTGAAGGAATTTTTGAAAGAGGAAAAAGACATCAAGCTTTTAGAGACGATAAGATAATGGCATCAGATAGAGCAGTAGAAATGCTTATAAATAAATTAACGGGAAAAAGCTATAAGACTGAACTTATAGTACCAAAAATTGATAGAGTGCAAATAGCTGATGCAATAAAAGATATAAGCAAAGCAAAAATAGCATTAGTAAACACAGGTGGAATAGTACCAGTAGATAATCCTGATAGAATACAATCTGCTTCAGCAACAAGATGGGGAAGGTATGATATATCTAACTTAGAATCTTTACAATCAGGAGTATATAAAACTATACATGCAGGATTTGACCCAGCTGTAGCAGATGATAATCCAAATGTAATAACTCCTATAGACTCTCTTAAAAAGTATGAAAATGAAGGTGTAATAGGTAAATTACATGATTACTTCTACACTACTGTTGGAACAGGTACAACACAAGGTGAAGCTAGCAAAATGGCTAAAGAAATAATACCATTTTTACAAAGTGATAATGTAGATGCAATAATCATGGTTTCTACATGAGGCACTTGTACTCGTTGCGGTGCAACGATGGTAAAAGAATTTGAAAAAGCTGGATTCCCAATTGTTCAAATGTGTAACCTTATTCCAGTAGCAAAAACAGTAGGAGCAAATAGAATAGTACCGACTATATCTATACCATATCCTATGGGTAACCCATCATTATCAAAAGAAGAGCAATTTACAATGAGACATAATATGGTTAAAACAGCTTTAGATGCCTTATGTACAGAAATAGAAGAACAAACTGTATTTAAACACAAATAGTTATCTACCTATCATCTTGTTTATTCATTTAGTTTATTTAAGTAGACTTTATTACTAAAAATATAGGGGGAACTATGATAAGAGCTGATGAGAAAAAAAATAAGGTAGATAATAAAGTATTTTATTCATCATTGATTATTACTATACCCATATGTCTATGGGCTGTAATAGATGGTGAAGGTTTAGGTAAAGTAGTATCAAGCGCTTTTGATTTTTTTACATCAAAATTTTCCTGGCTATACTTATTATCTATGATGATATTTGTAGTATTTGCAATATGGCTAGCCTTTAGTAAGTTTGGAAATATAAAGCTAGGTCCAGATGATTCAAAACCTGAGTATAAGACTGGTTCATGGTTTGCTATGCTATTTGGTGCAGGTATGGGTATTGGTCTAGTATTCTGGGGCGCTGCTGAACCAATATCACATTTTATATCACCTAAAGAAGGTATAGATCCTGCAAGTATTGAGGCAGCAAAGTTTGCTATGAAGTCATCCTTCTTACACTGGGGAGTTCATCCTTGGGCAGGATACAGTATAATAGGACTTTCTCTAGCATATTTCCAATATAGAAAAGGAAAGTCAGGATTAATAAGTCAATTATTTGAACCATTACTAGGAGATAAAGTTAATGGTCCAATAGGTGTAGTAATAGATACTTTAGCAGCCTTTGCTACAATAGCAGGGATTGCAACATCACTAGGTTTAGGTACATTACAGATTAATAGTGGTCTTAGTTATTTATTTGGTTTACCTAATAATGCTATGACTCAACTATCAATTATAGCAATAACAACAATAGTATTTATATGGACTGCAGTGTCAGGTATAGACAAAGGTATGAAAATTTTATCTGATATAAACTTGCTTACTGCATCATTACTGACTTTAGCTGCACTTTTAGTAGGTCCTACATTAAATATTATAAATACTTTTGTAAGTACTTTTGGTAACTATACTCAAAATATTCTTGTTGATAGTATGAATATAAGTGTATATGGAGACAATTCATGGCTTAGCAGTTGGACAGTTTTTTATTGGGCTTGGTGGATAGCTTGGGCTCCTTTTGTAGGAACATTCATAGCTAGAATATCAAAAGGAAGAACTATAAGAGAATTTATTCTAGGAGTTATGTTTGCTCCAGCTTTAGCATCTTTTGTATTCTTCTCAATATTTGGGACGCTAGGAATAGATTTATTTATGAATGGAACTATTGATTTAGCACAGTTAACAAATATGTCATCAGATGTATCAATTACACTGTTTGAAGTATTATCACATTATGATTTTGGATTTATTTTATCTATTGTAGTAATATTCTTATTACTAACATTCTTTATTACGTCAGCAAACTCAGCTACTTTTGTATTAGGAATGTTCACTTCAAATGGAGATTTAAATCCATCAAATAAAAGAAAGATTATGTTAGGATTAATGCAGTCTTTACTAGCAGTTAGTTTATTATTAACAGGTGGACTTAATGCCCTACAAACATCATCATTATTAGCAGCATTTCCATTTGTATTTATAATGATATTTGCTTGTATATCACTAACTAAATCCTTATTAGAAGAAAAGGTTCCTGAAAATAAAAAAGAAAAAATAAAATCATAGATATTGGAGGAGAGATAGTGAGCTTATTAGAAAATAAAAAAGTAATTATTATAGGCGATCGAGATGGTATACCAGGTCCAGCTATAGAAGAATGCGTTAAGACAGTTAATGGCACAGAAGTAGTTTTTTCATCAACAGAATGTTTTGTCTGAACGGCTGCTGGGGCTATGGACTTAGAAAATCAAAACAGAGTTAAAGAAGCTGCTGAAAAATATGGTGCAGAGAATGTTTTGATATTACTAGGTGCTGCTGAAGCCGAAGCTGCAGGTCTTGCAGCTGAAACAGTTACTGCTGGAGATCCTACATTTGCAGGTCCACTTGCAGGTGTAGAATTAGGATTAAAGGTGTTCCATGTTGTTGAACCAGATATGAAAGAATTATTTAATGAATCTGTTTATGAGGAACAGATAGGAATGATGGAAATGGTTTTAGAGGTAGATGAGATAGTAGATGAGATGACAAATATAAGAACTCAGTATTGTAAGTATTAAAAATTAATAAATATCCCTGATGTAAAAAAAGCTATGGTTATCATAGCTTTTTTTATTTACTAAATAATAATTAATAATTATATTATAAAAAATCTTATAATTGACATTTGTTAAAAAATTGATACACTTAAATTAACAATAGTAGTAACCAAAAGGAACTACTAAAATCATATTCATAAATTAGGGGGATCAAAATGTTATTATTATCAAAGAGAGATATAAAAAAAGTATTCACTATGAGAGATGCTATAGAAACTAACAAAGAAGCTTTCAAGTTATTTTCTCAAGGTAAAAGTGAGGTGCCACTAAGAACAACAATTCAAGCACCTAATCACAATGGCGTATTTTTATTTATGCCATCATATGTAGAAGATTTAGATGTAGCTGGACTTAAAGTCGTTAATATTTTCCCAGAAAATGTTAAAGAAAATTTACCAACAGCACCAGCTCAAGTTTTATTAATAGATGGAAAAACAGGAATAGTAAGTTCAATACTAGATGGTACTTATGTAACTCAACTTCGTACAGGAGCATCTTCAGGTGCAGCATTTGATTTATTTGCAATAAAAGATGCTAAGGTTGGAGCTTTAATAGGTACTGGTGGACAAGCTGCGGCTCAGTTAGAAGCGATGATGGTATCTCGTGACTTAGAAGTAATAAAGGTATACGACTTAGATGAAGAAAGAACAAATGCTTTTGTTGAAAGAATGAAAGAAGACCTTAAAGAATATAAAACAGAAATTATTAAAGCTAACTCTTCAGATGAAGCAATTGATAATGCTGATATAATAGTTACTGTTACTCCATCAACAAAACCAGTATTTGACGGAACAAAAGTTAAAAAAGGAGCAACAATAAGTTGTGTAGGAGCATATCAACATCATATGCAAGAACTAGACCCTGCTGTACTTCCAAGAACATCTAAAATATACTTTGACTCAGAAGAAGCTGTATTATCAGAAGCAGGAGATATATTAATACCATTAGAACAAGGAATAATAACAAAAGAAGATTTTACAGGGGATATAGGAGATGTATTACTTGGTAAAGTAGTAGGTCGTGAAAATGATGATGAAATAATAGTTTATGAAAATGTTGGAATAGGAGTTTTAGACTTAATGACTGCAAGAGCAATTAACCTTAAAGCTAAAGAAGCAGGAATAGGAACAGAGTGGGAATAAATTTTAAGGAGGAATAATCATGCCACATATAGTAGTAAAAATGTATCCTGGAAGAAGCGAAGAAGTAAAAGAGGACTTTGCAAAAAAGGTACAAATGTTAACAGTACAAGAATTTGGATGTCAACCAGGACATGTATCAGTATCTGTTGAAGATATATCACCAGAAAATTGGAAAGATGAAGTAGTTGACCAAATAAAAGCTGAAGATTTAATAATTGAACCTAACTTCTAAAAATTAATATAAAATATCTTGGGAAAATATAAAACATTAAATTATAACAATATTCAAAGGGGAGAAATGTTATGGGAACTAATGGAGCATATTGGAATGGACCAAAGGCAACACATAGACGTGTTATGTTAAAGGCTGCAGGATATACAGATAAGGATATAAAACAAAAACCACATATAGGTGTAGCAAACTCTTTTATGGAAGGATCTCCAGGAAGTGCACACCTTAGACAAATTACTGAAGCTGTAAAGCAGGGTATATGGGCAGCAGGAGGAATTCCTGTAGAGTTTGGAATACCTGCTACTTGTGGTAATGTTGCAAATGGAGCTGAAGAATTAAAGTACGAACAAGTAGGTAGAGACATTGTTTGTATGTCAGTAGAATTTGTTTCTAAAGTTCATCATTTTGATGGTATAGTAATGGTTGCATCATGTGATAACATAATAGCTGGTACATATTTAGCTGCAGCTAGACTTGATATTCCAGCAATGGTAGTAACAGGTGGTTCTATGCAACCAGGTAATTACTGTGGAAAACAAGTTGTTGAAGCTGAACTAGATGTTGCTGTTTTAGCTGGTGAAGATGAATTAGTACTTTCAGACATGGAAGAACATGTATGTCCTTCATTTGGAGCTTGTCCTTCAATGGGTACTGCAAATACTATGCAAATGCTAGGTGAAGTAATGAACTTAGTAATACCAGGTACAGGGACAATACCTGCTTCTGATAATATGAAAATAAGAAAAGCTAGAGAAGCTGGAAGTTTTGCAGTTGATCTAGTAAAATCAGGACGTAAGCCATCAGAGTTAATTACTAAAGAAACATTAATGAATGCAATTATGTTTGATATGGCAGTTGCAGGTTCAACAAATGCAGTACTACATATATTAGCTATAGCATATGAACTTGGTATAAAAGTAGCTATGGAAGACTTTGAAAAATATGCAAAGGAAATTCCATGTATAACAGGAGTAATACCAAGTGGACCTTATACAGTGGTAGACTTCCACTATGCTGGTGGTGTAAAAGCTGTAATGAAAATGATAGAAGATAAATTATATACAGATGTACCAATAATAGATGGTAGAACATGGAAAGATATATTAGATAAAGTAAAAGTTGAAAGTTCAGATATAATAAGAAGTTTAGAGGATCCATTATTTAATGAACCAGGACTGCAAGTACTTAGAGGTAACTTATCTCCTAATGGTGCAATAGTAAGACCGACAGGAGTTCCAGAAGAAATGAAGTACTTTAAAGGTAAAGCTAAAGTTTTCTCAAATGACTTTGAATCTTTAGCAGCTATTGAAAATGGAGATATAGTACCAGGAGATGTAATAGTAATTCGTTATGAAGGATGTAAAGGATCTCCAGGTATGAAAGAAATGATGTTAACAACTGATGCCCTTGTAGGATATGGACTTCATAAAAGTGTAGGATTAGTTACAGATGCAAGGTTTTCAGGATTTAACTATGGTGCAATAGTAGGTCATGTTTCTCCAGAAGCTTATGATGGAGGTACTATTGCTTTAGTAGAAAATGGAGACGTAATAATAGTAGATACTATTAAAGGTGAAGTAACACTAGATGTTTGTGATGAAGAGTTAGCAAGAAGAAGAGAAAACTGGGTATGTCCACCACTTAAAGAAGAAAAAGGGTGTCTTGCATTATTTGCTAAAAACTGTAGACCTGCAGAAGAAGGCGGAGCAATGCAACCATGGTAAAAAGCATAAATAAAGGTATTTATGAGTATTTGAATATATGGGAGAATAATTAATGATAGATGAAAAAATAAACTTATTAAATAAAATAGGTTTAAATGATTCAGAGGCTAAAGTATATTTAACTTTAGTAAAAGAAGGAAGTATCTCAGGATATGAAGCAAGTAAGCTATCAGGGGTACCTCGTTCAAAAATATATATAACACTAGAGTCATTAGTGAGGAAAGGCTTTGTACTATTCTCTGAAAATGATTCAGTAACAAAATATGCTTCAGTATCAATTGAAGAGGTTTCTGAAAGAATTAAACATGAAACTAATAACACTTTAGATGAATTATCCATCCAATTAAAAGATTATGGTTCAGTTACTGACTTAGACTATATTTGGCATATAAAAGAATATAAAAATGTATTTGCTAAATGCAGAAATATGATTAAAAATACAAAACATGAACTGCTAATTCAAATTTGGGAAGATGATATACAAGAAGTTTACGATGAGCTTAAAGAATTAGATAAAAATGATGTAAATGTAGGTGTTGTTCTCTTTAGTGAAGATGAAGGTCTTATGCTACCTTTTAAAAACTGTGTAAAACATGGTATGTTAAAAGATAAGTACGAAGAAATGGGAGGTCGATTTATTACCCTTGTTTCTGATAAAAAAGAAGTAGTCTTTGGGCAAATACTTAGTGAAAACGTAGCTGAGGTTATTTGGACAGAGTCAAAGCCAATGATATCTATGGCTTCAGAGTGTGTTCGCCATGATATGTACTTCTATAAAAGTGCTAGTATATTTAAAGACGAAATGCAAAAAGAACTTGGTAGTGATTACTCAAAGATTAGGGGGATATTCTAAAGCTTAGTTCAAATATTAAAAAGAGCTACAATAAAAATTGTAGCTCTTTTTTGATTAAACATAGGTTATCTTACTAAACATTCTCTATAAAATAATATGGATAAATGTAATTTTAAATTATTTATAGTTGCAAATATAATAAGAAATAACTAGTCTTAATATTATAGACATAAATATTATGATGGAAAATGGAGGAATTATATGAAAGTATTATTAGTAAATGGAAGCCCTAATAAAAAAGGATGTACATATACAGCTCTTGAAGAATTATCAAAAACTTTGAAAGAAAATGGAATTAATACTGAAATATTTCAACTTGGAAACAAACCTATAGGTGGATGTATTGCCTGTGGTTCATGTAAGAAAACTGGAGAATGTTTTACGGAAGATATAGTAAATGAGTTTGTTGAAAAAGCTAAGTTAGCTGATGGATTTATATTTGGTTCACCTGTTTACTATGCATCAGCATCTGGTTCAATAATATCTTTCCTTGATAGAGTATTTTATAGTGGCAGTAAACATCTTGCATTTAAACCAGGTGCAGTTATCTGTAGTGCTAGACGAGGTGGAACAACAGCAACTTTTGATCAATTGAACAAATATCTTTCAATTTCAAATATGCCTATCGTAAGTTCTCAATATTGGAATATGGTTCATGGAAACAATCCTGAAGAAGTAAAACAAGACTTAGAGGGACTTCAAATAATGAGGGTTTTAGGGAGAAATATGGCTTGGATAATAAAATGTATAGAGTTAGGGAAAAATAATAATGTTTTAAGACCTGAGTTAGAAGAACGATTAGCTACAAACTTTATTAGAATTTAGAAAAATATTAATATGTACTTGAAATAAATATAGTTTACTACTATAATAATTATTAAAATAAACATAGAGGTGATTAGATAAAATGAACAATTAATCTTATTCAAATTAACAATCAGATAGTTTTAATAGGTAAAAGCATCATAATAGATGTTTTATTAACAAAGCCTATAAACTACTTAAAGTTAAGGATAAGATTAAATATTATAACATAATCATCATTAAGTACTAGCTAATACAGCTTTTATTTACATGTCATAAATTTGTATAATATAACTTTCTTTTCTTTGGGTAGTAAAAATACCATAGAGCTAAGGAAGTTTTTTTATTTCCTTAACAAAGGAGATGATAATTATGGCACAAATTAAAATAAATAACTTGAGTTTTCAATATGATACACATGGTGAAGATATATTCAAAAATGTATCAATAAATATAGACACAGATTGGAAGTTGGGTTTTATAGGAAGAAACGGGAGAGGAAAGACCACATTTTTAAAGCTCCTAAAAGGAGATTATAAGTATAGTGGTAAAATTACAAGTCACGTAAATTTTGATTACTTCCCTATGGAAGTAGAAGATCATGGGAAGTATGCATTAGAGGTAATGAGAATAGCCATCGCACCTTTTACAAAATGGGAAGTTGAAATGGAAAAGTATATGAAAGATCCTAAGTATATTAAGGACTATGGTGATATTTTAGATAAGTATATAGAAAATGACGGATATATTATAAATGAAATGATAGAAAAAGAAGTAAGGAAAATAGGGCTAGAACCAGATATATTAAATAGAACATTCAATACCTTAAGCTCCGGAGAACAAACAAAATTACTTTTAGTAGCTTTATTTTTAAGAAAGAATAACTTCTTATTAATAGATGAGCCTACCAATCATTTAGATGCAGAAGGTAGGGATTGTGTGGCAAATTACTTAGAAAATAAGAAAGGCTTTATATTAGTTTCACATGATAGAAATTTTTTAGATAAAATTGTTAATCATGTCTTATCAATTAACAAAAGTAATATTGATATTCAAAAAGGTAATTACTCCACTTGGCAATTAAACAATGATAGAAGAGATGAATTTGAAAAAGCAGAAAATGAAAAACTTATAAAAGAAATAAAACGATTAAAAATAGCATCAAAACAAAAAGCAGGATGGTCTAATAAACTTGAAGCAACAAAAATTGGTTGTGGACCTGTAGATAGAGGGTTTATTGGACATAAGGCTGCTAAAATGATGAAGAGAGCAAAATGCATTGAAAAGCGTCAAAATAAAGCAATAGAAGAAAAGTCTAAGCTTCTTAAAAACATCGAAAATACAGAAAAACTAAAAATTGGAAATATAAGTGGAAACTGTGAAAAATTACTTAAAGTTATAGATTTACAGATAATATATGAAAAAGAGCTTTTTAAACAACCACTAAGTTTTAATATAGAACCTGGAGATAGAGTATGGCTAAGAGGTAAAAATGGAAGTGGTAAATCAAGTATATTAAAATTAATAATGGGAGACGAAATTAAATACACTGGATATTTTAATAAAAGTGATAATATCTCATTTGTATCTCAAGATACAGGATATTTAAAAGGAAATATAAGAGATTTTTCTAAAAATAGAGAAATAGAAGAACAGAAACTAAAAAGTAGTTTAAATCAATTAGGAATTAACAACACTCAATACGAAAAGAATATTGAAGAATGGAGTGAAGGTCAAAAAAAGAAGTTGCTTATTGCTGCTAGTTTGAGTGATTTTGCAAAGCTTTATATTTGGGATGAACCATTAAACTTTATTGATGTAATATCTCGTATACAAATAGAAAACATGATACTAGAAGAAAATCTAACTATCCTTTTTGTAGAACATGATCAATGCTTCGGAAATAGAATTGCTACTAAAATTATAGATCTGCTATAAGTAAATTAACAATAGATAGATATAGAATATGAATCATATAAGTATACAAATAGGCTATGTTTTAATAATTATTATTAAAACATAGCTTTTTTTATTATATCTACATATAGATAATTATTAATTCAACTTAAGAATTGAAAATAAAAACTTAAGAAAACTTAAGATTTACTTATAAATCTCTTAATCTTTAAATCTTAGAATAGTCTTATAGGAAAATAAATAACTAATTTAACATACTAAACTAAAATTTAAGGAGAAATAAAAATGAAAAATGTATTAATAATATTTGGTGGAAAATCTAATGAATATGAGGTTTCTTTAAAATCATCATCAGCAGTTATAGATAACATAGATAGAAGTAAATATAATGTATCAATGATAGGAATTACTAAAGATGGAGAATGGTCAAGTTTTAGTGGAACTACTGAAGAAATAAGAAATAACACATGGTTTGAAAATAAAAATTGTAAAAAAGCATATATATCACCATGTACAAGTCATAAAGGTTATGTAGAGATAGACAACAATGAAATAAAAGAATACGCTATAGATTTAATATTCCCAGTGGTACATGGTAAAAATGGTGAAGATGGAACACTACAAGGATTATTAGAATTATCAGGGATTCCCTTTGTAGGTTGTAAAACACTATCATCATCAATTTGTATGGACAAGGCAATAGCTCATAATATAGTAAAAGAAGCTGGTATAAACGTAACAAAATCATTAATAGTATTTGAAGATGAAGATAATGTTATTGAAAAAATAAAAGAAAAAAATATGAAATTACCAATTTACATAAAACCTGCAAAATCAGGATCATCAATTGGTATAACAAGAGTTGAAAGATTAGAAAAAATAGATGACGCAATAAAAGAAGCATTCGCCCACGATAATAAAGTTGTATTAGAAGAAGCAATAGATGGATTTGAAGTTGGTTGTGCAGTCCTTGGACAAGGTGATGTAATAGTTGGAGGCGTTGATGAAATAGAGTTAACTAGAGGATTCTTTGACTTTAATGAAAAGTACAATCTAGAAACTTCAAAAATTCATACTCCTGCTAGAATAAGTAATGAAAAAACAGAGGAAGTAAAAAAGACTGCTACAAAAATTTATAAGCTACTTTCTTGTGAAGGTATATCAAGAGTAGATATGTTTATAGATAAAAAAGGGGATATATTCTTTAACGAAGTTAACACTATACCAGGATTTACAGCAAATAGTAGATATCCTAAAATGATGAACTTAATAGGATTAAGTTATACAAAATTAATTGATAAATTAATAGAAGTTACTTTAGTAGAAGAACTTATAACAGTTTAAGAGGAATATTACTTATGAATGAATTAATTAAAGAATCTAAATACAATTACTCCATATTAAATAAAGTAAAAGACTTAATAAGTTTAAAGGATAATGATGAATATATAACACTAAAACTAACTAATAAGGAGCTATACTCTGGTAGCTTAATATTAGTAAACAAAGATAATGAGTTTAGACAAGGGATAGTAAGCATACTATCTTTAGATAATGATTATTTTGAAATTTATGGGAAAAAGCCAATATATATAAATGAGTTAATGGTAAAACCTCTTTTAAACTTAATAGATGATATAGATGGAAAGAAAAAACTAGTGGCAGTAAGTGGCTATAGAAGTGAAGAAGAGCAAAGAAGAATATATAAAGATTCTATACTAGAAAATGGAATAGAATTCACAAAAAAATATGTTGCTAAACCTAGACAAAGCGAACATCAAACTGGATTAGCAATTGACTTAGGTGAGGTATTAGAAAACGTAGATTTTATATGTCCTTCTTTTCCTAACCATGGTATATGTAAAGAATTTAAAGAATTAGCCCAGGACTACGGTTTTATAATGAGATATAAAAAAGACAAAGAAAAAATAACAAATATATCAGAAGAAGTATGGCACTTTAGATATGTAGGTGTACCTCATTCAAAAATAATGAATGAAAATAATTTTTGCTTAGAAGAATATATAGATTACTTAAAAAACTTTAAATATAAAAGAAACTCTTTAAAGTTAATATATAACGGATATAAAGTGGAAATATTTTATGCTGAAAAACTAAATAAAATAACAGAAGTAAAGTTATTGAAAAGTAAAAAATATAATGTATCAGGTAATAATGTAGATGGATTTATTGTTACTCTCTTTGAAGAATTAAAGGAGTTATAAATATGATACAAAAAACAAAATATGGATATATAGACTTGTTTAAGTTTGTTGCATCATTACTTGTAATAACTATTCATACAGATCCTTTAACAACTTATAGCATAGCAGGAAACTTTATACTTACAAGAGTTCTTGCAAGATTAGCAGTCCCATTCTTTTTCATCTGTGCAGGCTATTTATTTTCTTTAAAATTGACTGATAACAAAATAGAAAATAATAAACTATTGTTTTCTTATTTATAAAGAATTTTTAGTATTTACTTGATATCAATAATAATATACATTCCAATAAATATATATAATGGGTACTTTACTAGTGATTTTAGTTTAATAAGTATACTGAAAGACATAATTTTTAATGGAACAATGTATCATTTGTGGTACCTTCCAGCATTAATCTTAGGTATGTGTATTGTATTTATATTAATCAATAATTTTAGTATAAATACCTCATTAATAATTACTATAGTTTTATATATTCTTGGATTATTAGGTGATAGTTATTTTAAAATAACAAGTAGTATAGATTTATTAAATAATTTATATAGTAATATGTTTTTAGTGTTTGATTATACAAGAAATGGTATATTCTTTGCACCAATATTTATATTACTAGGTTTTAAATTCACAAAATTTGATAATAAAGAAAATGACAAATTGAAAGATGAAGATAATAAATATAGTACAAAAAACAAAGGATTTATAAAGGATTTAATTTTGTTTTTATTATTAATTATGCTTTTAGGTATAGAAGCTACACTATTAAAAACATTTGACATACCTAAACATGACAGTATGACAGTTTTTTTAGTGCCAGCAGTATATCTATTATTTAAAATATGTATAGATCTAAAAAATAAAAGTATGAAAAAATTAAGAGACATAAGCTTATATATTTACATTCTACATCCAATGATTATTATTTTAGTGAGATTAATAGGTAAAATAACTAAAACCACATATATTCTAATAAATAATAGTTTAATAAATTATATTTCAGTAACTTTAATATCTATTTTGGTATCAGTAGTATTAGTAAATATAAATGATAAATTAAAAGTTAAAAATAATAATTAATTATGAGGAAACTACTATGAACAATTTTAAAAATGTTAATAAAGATAACTTAAGAGCGTATAGAGAAATAAATCTTTCAAATATAGAGCATAATCTACTTAAAATCCAATCTATATTATCTGATGGGTGTAAAATAATGGGTGTTATTAAAGCAGATGCATATGGACATGGAGCAGTAGAAGTAGCTACTCACTTAGAAAGCTTAGGCGTAGAACACTTTGCAGTAGCAAGCCTTGATGAAGCAATAGAATTAAGGAATGCTAATATAAATGGTGAAATATTAGTACTTGGATATACACATGTTAATAGAAAAAAAGATTTGATGTATTATGATATATCTCAAACTATAGTAAACTTTAGCTATGCAAACATGCTTTGTGAAAGTGATGGACAAGTTAAGGCTCATATAAAATTAGATACAGGTATGAATAGACTAGGAACAAAAAAAGAAGACATTGAAGAGTTAATTAATATATATAATAGTAATAAACTTAAGGTTATGGGAACATTTAGCCATTTATCAAGGGCAGATAGTTTATTAGAAGAAGATATTGAGTTTACAAAAAAACAAATTAATAGATTTTATGATATAATAGACTTGTTGGAAAAAAACAACATAAATCTAGGTAAAATACATTTACAAAGTAGTTATGGTATTACAAATTACAGAGAATTAAGATGTGATTTAGTAAGACCAGGAATAATCTTATATGGTGTTTCAAGTAGTCCTTATGATGATAGCATAGAAGACCTAAATCTTAAGCCTGCATTATCTTTAAAATCTAAAGTTGGATTAGTAAAAAATATAAAGAAAAATGAAACAGTAGGATATGGAAATAACTTTACAGCATCTAAAGACTCTAAAATTGCTATAGTAACTATTGGATATGCTGATGGGTATCCAAGAGGACTTTCAAAACAAAACTTTAATGTCTTAATAAATGAAAAAGAAGCTAGTGTTATAGGAAATATTTGTATGGATCAAATGTTAGTTGATGTAAGTCATATTGATGATATTAATATGGGTGATACTGTAACATTAATAGGTAAAGATGGAGATAAATATATTTCTATAGATAAGATAAGTAAGTTAACCAATACCATTAATAATGAAACACTTACAGGTATAGGTCAAAGAGTTTGTAAAGTATATATTTAATTTGATTTTATTATAGGTGTATTTTAGAAATAATCTAAAATACACCTTTCTTAATGTAGATATATTTATAATTAAAACTTAAGAATTCTTAATATTTACTTATAAATATCTTAATATCTATTTTATAAAATTAAACTACTAGCCGAAGTTACTGAATATATTTACCAGTAAGGAATAACTTAAGAAGAATATATATAAAATAAATTATATTGTAGAGTAAGGAGAGAAGTAAATTGAAAAATACAATACTTGTAGTAGATGATGAAGCAGAAATAAGGAATCTGTTGGAAATATATTTGTTAAATGAAGGTTATGAAGTATGCAAAGCAAGCAATGGAGAAGAAGCATTAGAGATTATTGAGCAAAAGGATGTTCATCTTATTGTACTAGATATAATGATGCCTAAGATGGATGGAATAGAAACATGCAAAATAATACGTGAAAAAATGAGCGTACCGATAATTATGCTAAGTGCAAAATCTGAAGATATGGATAAAATTCAAGGTATAATGACTGGTGCAGATGATTATTTGACAAAGCCATTTAATCCTTTAGAGCTTACAGTTAGAGTAAAAGCTCTTTTAAGACGAGCATACTATTTTACTAATAGAACGGACAGCAATAAAGACTTAATTTTAATAGAATCATTAAAAATAGACAAAATCAATCATATAGTGGCTGCAGATGACAATGAGATACAGCTTACATCGAGAGAATTTGATATCTTATATTTACTAGCAAGTCATAGAGGAAGAGTGTTTAGCACAGAAGAAATATTCTCACGCGTATGGGACGAGCAATACTACCAATCTAATAATACGGTTATGGTTCATATGAGCAGGATAAGAGAGAAAATAGAAAAGCACATGGGTGGAAGTAAAGTTATTCATACAGTATGGGGGGTAGGCTATAAAATTGAAAAATAAAACTAGATATATATTTAAAGTATATAAATATATTATTACTCAGATTTTATTAATAGGAGTAAGTTTTCTGTTAGCCATATTTGTAAATGCCATGTTTTATGACTTAGTTAGAGTTATATTGGATATAAGAATAATAGGACCTTTATTGAGAATTATAGTTAATAATTTAGGACCATTCGAATACTATATTGGTATGGCGATTATGTTAATATTTGTTGTTTTTATATATGTGCTAATATCTTATAGAACCAATAAGAATATAGCAAATTTAATGGAAAGTGTAGAAATAATGGCTAATGGTGACTTAGACAAAAGAATAAATGTAAAATCTAGTGATGATGTAGGAAAAGTAGCAAGTAATATTAATCATATTATAAAACAATTAGAAGATATTACAGTTGAAGAAAGAAAAGCTCAACAAACTAAAACCGACTTAATAACAAATGTTTCACATGACCTTAGAACACCGTTAACATCAATAATCGGATATTTAAATCTTATAGAAGAAGATAAGTATAAAGATGAAGTTCATTTAAGATATTATACTAGAATAGCATATGAAAAATCAAAAAATTTAAATGTATTAATTAATGATTTATTTGAGCTTACTAAGCTTCAAAATAGATCGTTGTCACTTAATAAAGTTGATATAAACTTAGTAGAATTAATAGGTCAGGTAATATCTTATCTAGAGTATCAAATAAGTGAAGCTAATGTGAAAGTAAGAATTAATTTTTCAGATGATAGACTTATAGTAAACGCAGATCCAGATAAATTAGTTAGAGTATTTGAAAACTTAGTAACAAATGCAATAAAATACGGCAATGAAGGAAAATATATTGATGTTGTAACAAAAAAAGATGATAAGTTTGCGGTCGTAGAAATAAAAAATTACGGAGAACCAATACCACAAGCTGACATCCCTTTTATATTTGATAGATTTTACAGAGTAGAAAAATCAAGGAATAGAAATGATGGTGGTTCAGGTTTAGGACTAGCTATAACTAAAAACTTAGTAGAAGCACATGATGGAAAGATTATACTTAATAGTGATTATGGAGAAACTAAGTTTATAATAAATCTTCCAATAGAAGATTAAAAAAGTATGATTAAATAATTTTAATAACCTTAACCATAGTAAAATCTACTATGGTTTTTATTTTTATGATAATATACTTAGTGAAAGGAAGTGTAAATATGATTAGAAAATCTAAATTGGTAATTGAATTAGGCTCCAAGCAAAGACTATAACAAAATGTTAAGTTGTTTGGGGCCATAAAATAGATATGGTCTATATGTTTTGTGCAGTCTTTGCGATAACTATTTGTTAATTAAAATAGAATAGGAGTAAAGATTATGAAGTATAAAAAAGCACAAGAGATATTACCGAAGCATTTACTTGAATTAGTGCAAGAATATGTAGATGGTAGTTATTTGTATATACCTACAAAACAGGACACGAAAAAATCCTGGGGAGAAAATAGTGGGTTAAAAAGAGAATTAAGTAAAAGAAATAAAGAGATTTTTAATAAATATATAAATGGTGTAAAAATAAAAGAATTAGTTAATGAATACTACCTTACGGAAAGTAGTATTAGAAGAATAATAAAACAAGAAAAGAATGCTTTATAAGCATTCTTTTTTATTCCTATCAACTTTAATTCAGAAATGTTTATAATAGTAATATTTCAGTTATATAATGATATAATTTTATTTATAATATAAAAATTGTTGAAGGAGTAAGTAAAATGAATAAAATAAATATACTAGAAATACCATTTAATTCTAATGGTATGATTGATAAAATATATCCAGTAATATTAGAAGATGATAAAGAGATGATACTTGTTGATTGTGGTTATCCAAATTTTTTAAAACTAATAGAAGAATGTTCTCAAAAAAATAATATTGATTTAGGTAAATTAACAAAACTGATAATAACTCATCATGACTTTGACCATATGGGATCTGCCAAAGCTTTTAAGCTAAAGTATCCTAATCTTAAAATTATATCTTCATCTAAAGAAGAAAATTATATCAATGGAAAATGTAAATCACTAAGGTTACAACAAGCTGAAGGAATTTACGATAGCCTTTCAGATGATGATAAAAAAGGGGCACTAAGCTTTCAGAAAATACTTAAGGATATTGAACCAGTTAATGTAGATATTAAAGTGAAAGATAAAGATATATTTGATTGGTGTGGAGGATTAGAAATAATAGAAACACCCGGTCATATGCCAGGACATATATCTTTATATCTAAGGGAAAGTAAGTCATTAATATGCGGTGATGCTTTAGTTATTGAAGGTAATAAACTTGTAATAGCTAACCCGCATTATACACTAGATATGGAAAGAGCTAAGCAATCAGTAAAAAAGCTATTAAATTATGATATTAATAAAGTTATTTGCTATCATGGCGGCATTTATAAGGGCAAAATAGAAGTAGATATATAATTAATTATCACTAATCCCAGAAGTAAAAAAAATCATAAGTGTTCATAATGGAGAGATAAAAATTTACAGTATAATAGGGGAAGGAACTTCTATAGATATCAGATTATAATCTTGGTATTTATTGTAATATAGGCACAAAATATATACAATTAAATAAGTTTACGCAAATTTTGATTACAATAACAATAGAGATATTGAGACAAAAAAATGTTAAGTAATATAAATTATAGCTTAGAGGTTAAACTCTAAGCTTTTTACGTTAATAATCTAACTAAATAAACTAAATAATTGAAGAAAATGGTATAGAAGGCTACAATAGAACTAATAGCAAAAATCAACTTGTTTGAAGGGGGGAATATTATGGAGACTGTAATAGAAGTAAAAAATTTATCAAAAGTCTTTACTAGAGTTGTAAAAGATGAAAAAAGTAAATTAAAAAAACTAAAAACAAAAAAAGAAGAATTTTTAGCAGTGGACAATGTAAATTTCACAGCAAAGGAAGGTGAGATTATAGGAATACTTGGTCCAAATGGTGCAGGAAAAACCACACTACTAAGAATGCTAGGTGGAATATTAAGCCAAAGTAGTGGTAGCATAAATGTTATGGGCTATGATTATGAGAAAGATAAAGATAAAGCAAAAAGAGAAATTGGGTATTTATCAGGAAATACTAAACTGTATGGAAGAATATCACCAAGAGAGCTTTTAAGTACCTTTGCAAGCTTATATGAAATGCAAAAAGATGAGATTCCAAATGCCATAGAGAATGTATGTGAAATAATGAATATGAGCAAATTTATAGATAATAGAATAGAGAATTTATCTACAGGTCAAACTCAAAGAACATCAATAGCCCGTTGCCTTATTCACTCACCTAAATTATATATTTTTGATGAGCCTACATTAGGACTTGATGTAATAAGTAGTCAATCAATAATAGATTTTATGAAAAGAGAAAAGAAAAATAAAAAAACAGTACTTTACTCAACGCATTATATGGAAGAAGCTGAAAGTCTTTGCGATAGAATCATTATGATACATAAAGGTAAGATAATAGCTCAAGGAAATGCTACAGAGCTAAAAAAACTTACTAATTCTACAAACTTAAGAGACACATTTATAAAACTTGCCAATGAAAGAGGTGAGTTACATGAGGACTAAAATAATATTTGAAATCTTTAAAAAAGAAATGCTAGATATTTTAAGAGATAAAAAAAGCTTGTTTATGATGATAGTCTTGCCTATTATATTATATCCATTAATTTTAGTAGGTTTTTCACAAATACTTATGATGAGTATGAACTCTATGGAAAGCCAAGAAGTAATAGTTGCCTTTGATAAAGATGTAAACAAAGAATTAATAAATAGGTTTTCTAATTATAATAATAGTAATGAAGATAGTGAAGGCATAAAAATAATAGATTCAAAAGACTATGAAAAAGAAATAGAAGAAGGCCAACTAGATGCATATATTAAAGAGGAAAATATAGAAAATAAAATAAACTATAAAATATACACTAGTAACTCCAATGATAAGTCTTTAGCAGTACAAAGTAAAATTGATGAAATATTATTAGAATATAAAGATTCAATAATTAGAGGCAAATTAGAAAATGAAGGTTTAGATTCTGAATATATATTGAATCCAGTAAGTTATCAAAATATAGATTTAGCAAAAAGCGAAGAAAAAGCAGGATATCTATTAGGTCAGATATTACCATTTATTCTTATAATGGGAGTATTACTAGGTGCAATATACCCAGCAATAGATGTTATGGCAGGAGAAAAGGAAAGAGGAACATTAGAGACATTGCTTACTTTGCCAATATCGAACTTAGAGCTTATTATAGGTAAGTACCTTTCTGTATCTTTTAGTGCTATTGTAACAGCAATACTAAATATATTATCAATAGCATTGACTCTTGGATTTATGGCTTATTCTCAAGACTTAGCAAATTCTATGGCCATAGAAAGTTTTGATATTACAAAACTAATTGGACCAATAATAGTATGTATAATATGTGTATGTTTATTTGCAATGGTAGTATCAGCTATTAGTTTGTGTATTTGTTCCTTTACAAAAAGCTTTAAAGATGCACAAAACTATGTTACTCCACTTATGTTATTAATTATGATACCATCTTACGCTTGTATGCTTCCAACTTTAAAATTGACTTCTACAACAGCAGTAATTCCTGTAGTAAACATATCATTATTAATAAAAAGTGTAATGTCATTTAATAGTGATTTAGGATTAATATCATTAGTATTAGTTTCAAATATTGCTTTTGTTATTTTATCAGTAGTAGCCTTATCTAAAATATTTAACTCTGAGGAAGTATTATTTGGAGAAAACAAAAGCTTCTCATTCTTAGAAAAAAGATCAAACATCAAAAAAGGAACAATGCCTGCTCCTAGTGATGGTATAGTACTTTATGCAACAGCTCTGCTTGCATTAATTTATGTTGGTAGTATAGTTCAAATGAAATTTAAAATGGCAGGAATAGCCATGACTCAAGGAATGCTTTTATTATTACCATTATTACTTGCTTATTATATTAAAGCTGATTTTAAAAAGGTATTTAGTATAAAACTACCTTCGATAAAACATGTTTTTGGCTCTATAGTTCTTTGGATTGGTGGATATATAATAGCTCTATTAGTATCACAAATATTATTATATTTATTCCCAAGTAACCAAGAAGTTGTGGAATCCTTAAATAAAGCATTATTTATGGAAAACTCATTTATTATTAACTTAATAGTAGTAGCTCTTTTACCAGCAATTTGTGAAGAACTTCTATTTAGAGGATTTATATTTAAATCATTTAATAAAAATGATAAATCACCTAAGAGAGCTATAATATTTAGTGCTATATTATTTGGATCAATGCATATTGACTTTATAAGAATGGTTCCAACAACAATTTTAGGTTTAGTTTTAGCATATAGCGTTTATAAGTCTGGCTCAATATTTGTTGCTATGATGATCCACTTATTAAATAATGGATTATCAGTAGTAGTAACGCACTTAACAAATCAATCTAGTAGTATTGAAGTATCACAAATAAATGCAATATCATTAATACAATCTATTCAAATGATATTAATAGGGATAGTATTTTTATATTTAGGAAGATTACTATTAAAAGATAAAAAGATAAAAAGATAGTTATATATAAGAAAAAAGGTCTGTATTTACAGACCTTTTTGTTTATTTTTTATAGCTTTATAATAACTATTTTTCTATATATATTTACATCCAAGAAACTGATACATCTTTTCTTGGAACTGTTCTTTGGTATTTAACAGCAGGATATCCTATTACCATAGCAGTGATTATTTGTTCTTCACCTTGTAATCCTAAGAATTCTCTCATTTTCTCATTTCCTTGAGATGCTCTTACTAAGAATCCACTATAGAAAGTACCAAGACCTAAAGCATTAGTCATAAGTTCCATATTTGTAGAAGCAAGACCTCCATTTATCGGAGTCTTAGAAACTACAAGTATTACAGCTGGAGCATTAAAGAACACTCTATCATTTTCTTTAGGGTTTTTCTTATAACTTTCATACATTGAAACCCACATTCTTGCATATTTTTCAAATTGCTTTGTTTTTTCATTTAAGTTATTAAGTAAGTATTGACCTTGACCGTGTAATGCTTCTAAAGTTATTTCTTTAAGTTTTTCTAAATCATCTCTTACTACAATATATGAGACATCTTGACTATTCGTTGAAGTTTGAGTAAATCTTCCAGCTTCTACTATTTTATTAAGCTTTTCTATTTCTACATCTTTAGCTTTAAATTGTCTAGTTGATCTTCTAAATTTAATAAAGTTTAATAAATTATCACTATCAACATCAAATTTCTCTTTATCGTATTCTATAACATCATCCATGTTATATTCGTCTGTAGTAATAGCATACTTAGGGCATATTGCTACACAGTGACCACACTTTATACAATTATTATTATTAATATCTGCTTTATTATCTACTAATGATATACACCTTGTAGGACAGTCTTTAATACATAATTCACATGAAATACATTTTTCTTTGTTTACATTCATCATAATATTTAATCTCCTCAAATAAGAATTTGACATAAATTAATAAAATATCTATAATTATTAATTATAGTTTATTTACTATGTTTTTAATTATAGCATTGGTAAATCAGTAATGTCTAATTGAAAATTTTCATACTTATATAACTATTGGTTATATAAACTGTATATAAAACCAATTTATGAAATTATTATAAAATATTTTCTATACTATTAAAGGAGGTAATATGAACTTACAACAGTTAGAGTATTTTAAAACTATTGCAGAAACAGAAAACTTCACTATAGCATCACAAAAATTAGCAGTATCTCAGCCTGCCTTAAGTAAAGCAATAGCAAAATTAGAAGAAGAGCTTGAAGTACCGCTTTTTAAAAAAGAAGGTAGAAATATAAAGCTTACATCCTTTGGAAATATATTTTTAAATCATATAAGTAAAGCATTAGAAGAAATAGAAAAGGGTATAAAGGAATTAAAAAAAATAACCGATGCTGATACGGGAACAATTTCAATTTCTTCAACTTCTAACGTTGGTACGTACTTTATGCCTCTTGTAATTAGTGTATTTTTTAATAATAATCCTAATGCTAAATTCCAGTTTAATTATCAATCAAGAGTAGATATGTTAATGGATTTAAAAAATAGTAATATTGAATTATGCTTTTTTGATACACAAGATTCTATTTCAGAAAATAGCGACATAGAATTTATTCCAATAAAAAAAGAAGAATATGTTTTAATAGTTCCTAAAAATCATAAACTTGCAAATGAAGAAGAAGTTTCTTTAAAAGACTTAAAAGACGAGTATTTTGTTTCATCATGTGAAATAAATGAAGATAAAATGCAGTGGTATAAAAATTCATTAGGATATATACCAAAGATTTCAATTAAACCAAGCAGTTCTACTATATTTGAAGGTTTGGTAGCTACTGGTGCAGGAATAAGTATTATACCTAATACGCCCTTAATAAATAAAAATTTAGTATCAGTAATTAAAATTAAAGAAGAAATAAAAAACAGTATAATATATATGGGTTGGATGAAAAATTCATATCTTTCACCTATATGTAAATCCTTTAAAGACTTTGTAATTTCATCAGATTATGGTAAATAAGAGTTAGCATATACTAACTCTTATTTACGTATAAAAAGCGTTATTATAAAGTAAATATAATCGAAATGGTTTACATAATTTAGTTATAGTTAATTTTAAAAAGATATATTTATTTAATGTATAATAAAAACACAAATGAAAAACCTATTATTACTATATGAATTTCTGAATTTATATTAACAAAATAAAAGGAGAGTAAAAGATGGCTAATATAATAAACACAAATGAATTTGTAAATGAAGTAGAATATAAAGAAGGAGTGGTTGTAGTTGATTTCTTTGCAACATGGTGTGGACCTTGCAAAATGCTTTCACCAGTATTTGAATCATTAGCAGAAGAAATGGAAGACAAAGCAGATTTCTTTAAAGTTGATATAGATGAAAGCATGGATCTTGCACAAAAATTTACAGTAACTACAGTTCCAACTGTAATAGTTTTTAAGGATGGTAAAGAAAAAGATAGATTAGTAGGATTTATTCCTGAAAAAAGCTTAAAAGAAAAAATTGAAGAATACATATAAATCTAATAATTTAATTGATTTTTGTAAAGAATAGAGTTACAATACAATTGTAAAATAAAATATTAGCTAGGGGTGTCGAAAGACTGAGAGATGAAAATCAACCCTTGTACCTGATCTGGATAATGCCAGCGTAGGAAAGCAGATTTATATACTTTTTTGTAATGTAATCAAAAAGCTATGTTCCTATGTGGAATATAGCTTTTTTTAGTATATAAAACTCTCAATCAAGGTATAGCTAAAAATTAGGGGGATAAAATGAATTACTCAACACAAATGGATGCTGCAAAAAAAGGAATAATAACAAAAGAAATGCAAATTGTTGCTACTAAAGAAAGTAAAAAAATAGAGGAAATATTAGAATTAGTAGCAAAAGGACAAATAGCAATACCAGCAAATAAAAATCATAAATCATTAAGTGCTGAAGGTGTTGGAAAAGGCTTAAGAACTAAAATAAATGTTAATTTAGGAATATCTAAAGACTGCTGCGATTATGATAAAGAATTAGAGAAGGTTAGAGTAGCACTTAATATGGGAGCTGAAGCTATAATGGACCTTTCTAATTATGGAAAAACAGAAGGTTTAAGAAAGAATATAGTTAATATGTCAAGTGCAATGATAGGTACTGTGCCTATGTATGATGCCATTGGGTTTTATGATAAAGAATTAAAAGATATTACAGTAGACGAATTTTTTAAAGTAGTTGAGAAACATGGAGAAGATGGTGTGGATTTTATTACTGTACATGCCGGTCTTAATAGAGAGTCTGTTGAAACCTTAAAAAGAAATAAAAGATTAACTCATATAGTTTCAAGAGGTGGATCTCTTTTATATGCTTGGATGGAGCTAAATAATGCAGAAAATCCTTTTTATGAGTATTATGATAGACTACTAGAAATATGTGCACAGTATGATATGACAATATCTTTAGGAGATGCTTTAAGACCTGGTTCAATAAATGATGCAACAGATGCCTGCCAAATAAAAGAATTAATAACATTGGGAGAGCTAACTAAAAGGGCTTGGGAGAAAAATGTACAAATAATAGTAGAAGGTCCTGGTCATATGGCTATAAATGAAATAGAAGCCAATATGGTACTTCAAAAGAAGCTTTGCCATGGAGCACCTTTTTATGTATTAGGTCCAATAGTAACGGATGTAGCTCCAGGATATGACCATATAACTTCTGCAATAGGTGGAGCAATAGCAGCAACCTATGGTGCAGACTTCTTATGTTATGTAACTCCAGCAGAGCATTTAAGACTTCCTGATTTAGACGATATGAAAGAAGGAATAGTAGCAGCTAAGATTGCAGCCCATGCAGCAGATATAGCCAAAGGAGTTAATGGTGCAAAAAATTGGGACTATAAAATGAGTAAAGCAAGAGCTGATATTAACTTTGATGAAATGATAAATTTAGCTCTAGATCCAGAAAAGCCAAGAAAATATAGAGAAAGTTCAATACCTGATGAGAAGGAAAGCTGTACTATGTGTGGTAAAATGTGTTCGATGAGAACTATGAAAAAATTAATGAATGGTGAAAATCCACAACTATAATAAATATTAAATATAATTAAGGGTACCTAGAAGTACCCTTAATTTATTTTATCTTAAAGAAACTATTCCCAAATAGACATTAAAGTTGATTTAAAATCATCTAACTTAGCTTTAACATCAGAAGTAGGTTGTGCTAATATGCCTTCTAGCATTATTGCTGATTCACGGTATGCACTATCTGCATTTGGCATAACAGGATTTGTATATAAATCTTTAGTAGCTTCAGATACTATTGGTGCAACTAAGCTACCAGATTTTTTATATTCATCTGATTCTATTGCGCTCTTTCTTACAGGAATATAACCAGTTTCTTTAGCCCAAGTTATTTGATTTTCTTTAGTTGTTAAAAACTTTAAGTATTCAATAGCTGCAGTTCTTTGCTCAGCTGAAGCATTTGTAAATACATATAAATCAGTTCCTTGTTGCATTCTATGTTTTGCAGGATATGGTACAACACCAACTTCAAACTTATCGCTAACTCCTGAAGTAACAAAACTTTCTCCAGCATTTGATCCTACAAACATACCAATAGTTTCGTTAGCAAAAGGTCCAGATAAGAATTTATCAGTACCAGCTATTCTAAAGTATCCATCTTTTATACCATTTAAGTAATAGTCAACAGCTTTAACTGAAGGTTCACTAGTTGGATCAAATTTTGAATCATATACTACATTTTGATTTTTTAAGTACGTAGTATAATAATTACTTAAAGAATCAAATCCACCACCAACAATTCCTTTTTTTGCTTTTATTTCTTTACATACATTAGTAAATTCCTCATATGTTGTTGGAGCTTTTAATCCTAATTCATCTAACATAGTTTTGTTATACCATAAAACTTCAGTAGATTTATTAAATGGTATTCTATATGTAACACCATCTATTTTTGTAACAGCTCTAAATCCTTCTAATATATCATCATAGTTTTCAAAGCCTATTTTCTCATGATTAATATAGTTATCTAATCCTAGAACTAAGCCATCTTTTATAGGATTTAACATCCAGTCTGGATATGCTTGAGTTAAAGTTGGTAAATTCTTAGGGCTAGCTATTGTTGCAGTAAGCTTTTGTTGTAAGTCTGGATAGCTAGATTGATTTTGTAGGTTTACAGTTATGTTTTTATTACTAGCTGTAAACTCTGATGTTAGCTTCTTTAATGCTTCTTCTTGAGCACCACTCATTGCATGCCAGAAAGTTATTTCTACTGGTGCTGTTATTTCTGTTATAATTTCTTCATTGGCTGGTTGTTCTGCTTTTTTGTTACTACATCCTGTCATTAAACCTAATGACAGTAAACAAACTAATAATTTTTTAGATACTTTCATTTTTTCCTCCTTAAATAGTTTGATTTTTCTTTGGTAATAATACATCCCCATGCTCGTTATATAATTTTTCAGGACGATAAGAGTGTATTGGAATAAGAAGCCTTGGCTTAATTAAATTAATTATTTTAATTAAGTCATTTGGATGAGCATGCCCGCTACAGCCAATCCTAATAAATTTAATACCTCTATCTTCAAAGTTTTTAATAAATGGAGCATAGGATGGGTCAAACTCACCAAGTGGTGTTGCATTTGAGTGGATATATAGTCCACCTTTTTTTAATTTGTCTATATATTTTAAGGCAAGTGTATCTAATTGCCATAAAAATCGTCTTTCATCCTTTAACAAATCTTTAAAATCTACTTTTTTATCAATACTTAAACCATAGTCTTTATCATCTAATTGATAATAAAGACTTTCAAAATTAGTAGCTTCTTTAACTACATAAGAAGAATATGCATCTAAAACAACTTTTCTAGGGCTATACTTTATAATATTCATTATTCTTTCTATATTAGAAATATAGTAGTTAAAAGTAATCTGTTTATTAGGATTTTCTTTTATCACTTTATTTATTCTATTTATTAAATCACATTCATTAGTAGAATCATCACCAAGGTTTTCATCATCAAAATCCTGGAAAGAAACACTAACACCTTCTATTAAAAGTACATCACAGTTTTTACTTTCTTTGCAGAAATTATATGTGTCATCCTTTCTATAACCATGTATTCTTAAATCTCCTGTATAAGATATCTTTAAGTCAGGAGTCTGTATCAAAAGAGCACATGCACCGTAAGCATCATGGTCTATAGGCATTACTTTTACTTTTATTTCACCAACTTCTATTATTTCATTTTCTTTAACACCAATTATATCTCTTGTATTTTTATCTTTATTATTATAAAGAGGGAATAAAAAATCATTGTTAATATTTAAAGTATTAAGCAAAGACTTTGTACCTTCTAGTGTATATAAAGGTACATTGGGGTTTAAATAGTTTATAATCTTAGAATGATCTAAGTGTACGTGTGATAAAAATACAGCTGTATTCATAAAACTGTCATCCTTAGACTCATAACTATTTAAAGGTATCGCTGGGTCAAACATATTATTTAAATATGGTACCAAGTTATTGTCTAATAATCCTTGTAAATCATTAGGTTGTATTTCAGAAGCTGGGTTGTACTCACTACCAAAATCAAAAAATATATGGCTATCTTTATATATAACTTCTATTATTGTTCCTCCAATGGTCAATATACCATTATGAAAAGTAATTTTAGTTTTTTTATCCTTTAACACCACTCTTAACAACTCCTCTGATTATTTGCTTTCTAAAAATGAAATATACTATTAATATTGGTACTATAGTTATTGTTGAAGCCGCCATTTGTAATTGAACATTTGTACCACTTTCAGTTGCAAAGGCACTAAGGCCGTTGCTTAATAGTCTCATTTCTTTAGTGTTTGTAACTAATATTGGCCATAAAAAAGAATTCCATCCGTTTATAAAGCTTAATATTCCCATAGTAAATAAAGCTGGTTTACCTAGAGGGATTAATATTTTTGTAATAAACTCTAAATCACTACATCCATCAACCTTAGCAGCTTTATAATATGATAAAGGTATACTTGATAAGTATTCTTTTAAATAGAATATATAAAATACACTCGCAAGTGAAGGGACTATTAAAGCTGTGTAAGTATCAAGTAAGCCTAGTTTTGCAATTGTTTGATAGTTTGTAAATACAACAACTTCATAAGGAACCATTAGTAGAGCAATCATTGAAAGTATTAAAACATTTTTATATTTAAACTCAAGCTTTACTAAAGCAAATGCAGCAAGTATTGATGTTATTATTGTTCCTAATGTAGATAATCCTGCGACTAAAATAGTATTTAAGAAATATATAGCAAAAGGAGCTTGTTTCATTGCAAGGCTAAAGTTTTGCCATTGAAAATCTTTTGGAAACAATGTTGGAGGTATACTTGTTGCCTCTTGGAATGTCATTAAGCTTGACAATATCATATATACAAAGGGAAACAATGTAATAAAAGCCATTATAGTAATAAAAGTATAGGAAATAAACGTATAAACTTTTTTCATATTTTCACCTACTTAGATAATCTTTTTAATACGTAATTTTGTATTATGGTAAATAACAATATTAAAACAAATAAAATAACTGCAGCAGCCATACCTTGACCATAACGGTTTTCAACATAAAACTTATTAAATATATAAAAAACTGCAGTAGTGGCACTATCAGCAACACCGGCTTTACCATTAAATATTGCAAATACTTGAGCATATACCTTAAATGCACTTATAAAGTTAACCATTAATAAAAATGTTATGATAGGTAACATTTGAGGAAGAGTAATCTTAAAAAATTGCTGAATTTTAGTAGCACCAAACATATCAGCTATTTTATAATAATCACCATTAATAGTTCTAAGTCCAGAAAGTAATATTACAATATTAAATGCTAGACTTGACCAAACACCAAATATAACAAGTGTATAAATACTCATTTTAGGGTTATCTAAAAAATTTATTGGTCCAATATTTATAAAACCTAATAAATAGTTAACAAAACCATATTCACCATTTAATAAAAATCTAAATACTATACCAACAGCTATTACACTTGTTAAATAAGGAATAAAAAATACTGTCTCAAAAAAATCTTTAAACTTTATTTTTTCAAAAACAGTAACTGCAATAAACATTGAAATTATAAGACCTAAAGGTACAACAATAAATGAGTATATTGCAGTATTACTTAATGCTGTATGAAACTTAGGGTCAGATAACACAATTTGATAGTTTCTAAAGCCATTAAATACAAGATTATTTAAAGTACCTTTTTGAAAGGATAAAATAAATGTTTGAATTAATGGAAATACATTAAAAATTATAATAATTATTAATGCAGGTAATAAAAATAACCAAGCTTGAGGTGAATTTTCTGCGCTGTATCTTCGAGTCTTCATCAGTACACTCTAGCTCCTTCCTCTTCAAATAAGTAAATATTTTTATAGTCTATGTTAAATCCAACTTCTTCACCTTCATTTAGTGTTTTGCTGATTTCAGTTATTGATTTTGCTATTTTATTATTAACATTAAAATTAAGTATGCAGTCTTTACCTATAAGTTCGTTGGATTCTACGGTAGTAATAAATAGTGGATTATCGCTTATAACAAAATGTTCAGGTCTAATACCAACCACGTAATTATCTTTATTTAAATCCATTTTGAATCTATTCTTATCAAGTAAACTTAAATCAATAGAGAAGTCATCACCAACTAAAGTATTGCCATCTTTTTTCATTTCAAAAATGTTTATTATTGGATTACCCATAAATTTAGCCACAAATAGATTAGCAGGCTCTAAATATAAATTTTGAGGTATGTCAAACTGTTGAACTACACCTTGGTGCATTAATACAATCCTGTCACTTATAGATAATGCTTCTTCTTGGTCGTGTGTAACAAATACTGTAGTAATACCTATTTCCTTTACAAGTCTTCTAATTTCTTCTCTAATTTTTAATCTTAGTCTAGCATCTAAATTACTCAAAGGCTCATCAAGTAATAATATTTTAGGATTTTGAACAAGTGCTCTGGTTATTGCAACCCTTTGTTGTTGACCTCCAGACATTTCACCAGGCTTTTTATCTGAAAGTTCTTCAATACTAGTTATTTTCATATACTTTCTCGCAACTTCCATTGCCTCATCTCTAGTTTTTTTATTTTTCCCCACAACTAAAGGGAACATTACATTATCTAGAACAGTCATGTGAGGATATAGGGCATAATTTTGAAATACTAAACCAATATTTCTATCTTTAGGATGTTTTCCTATTATTGATTCTTTATCAAACCTAATATCACCACTTGATGGATCTAATAAGCCTGAAAGTAAATTTAATATTGTTGTTTTACCACAGCCACTAGGACCTAATAAACATACAAGTTCTCCCTCATTGATTTGTAAATCAATACTTTTTAAGGCTTCGTACCCATTTGGATAGACTTTTCGTAGTTTTTCTATATATATCATATTTCACCTCTAATTGTTATTGTTAATAAAATTAATCGATAAAATTATATTTTCCAGTGAGACAAAATTTAAACTAACGTTTTATATCTTAATTATTTTTTATTTAGATTATTAAAGCTAATTATGGGTATAAAGTTAGTAAATAATTAAGGTTAGGAGATATTAGTATGTACGTTAATATAGATAAAGAAAAGTTAAATAATATGATGAATAATGACGATGATATTTTATTATTAGATATAAGAACAGAAGAAGAGTTTGAAGAAGGATTTATACCAGGAGCAATAAACATTCCAATATCTACACTTTTGTTTAATTTAGATGATATTGAAGATTATAAAGATAAAAATGTAGTAGTGTACTGTAGAAGTGGCCATAGAAGTATAACTGCGTGCACTTTACTAGATATGGAAGGCTTTGAAAAATTATATAATTTAGAAACCGGAATAATAGGTTATTAAGATAATTTAATATATATTTTTGTTAAAATAGCTTTAATAAAAAAGTCCAACAAATTAATTGTTGGACTTTTTTATTTATAAATTATATACATATACAAAAGTTTCGTAATAATTTCGTAATAATTCCGATGAAAATGTAATAAAATGTTAATATTTTTGAAAAAACATTGTAAATTTTTATTGATATTATATCTTTATAGAAAAACATTTAGAATTCATAGGGGGAAGATTTAATTATGACAAACATTATAGCAAAAGAAAAAAGCAAAAAACAAAAAAAAGGAATTTTATTTATTCCTATAATAATTATATTAAGTCTTACAGTTGCAGGATTTAGTAGTTTTGGCCATTACGAAAAAAGAGAATTTAAAGACAATGTTGTTTTTTATCCTCAACATCAAGATGATGAGGTATTATGGGCAGGTAGTGCTATTGTAGAGGCTATAAAAGAACGAGGAAGTGATCATGTTTATGTTGTTCAAGTATCTACTGGCTCTGGAATATCAGTGTTTGATAGATATGAACAATATAAAAATCTAACAAGAGAACAAAAAACTAAACTAAGAGAAAATGAGTTTTTAGCTTCAGTTGAAGCTTTAGGTGTAAAAAAAGAAAATATAATACTATTACCTGAAATAAATAAATCAGATACAACTGACTTTAACTTAATGGAAAAAGTTGCTCTAGACTTTGAAAAAAACTTAAAAAGCGTAACACATGTAGCTCACACATACAAATTAGATGACCATTTACAACATATAAAAAATGGATCTGTAATTCAAAGTTTATACAATTCTGGAAAAATAAAAGATGCTAAGTATTTCGTAAAACCACAGTTTGCTCACAAAATAGATTTAGGTAAAAAGATAGTTTATAAAGCAGATACAAATGAAGAATATGAAAAAGTAAAAAAAGCATGTGAACAATATAAGATAGTAGATGAAAAAAATGGTAGAGAAGGAATAGGATATAAGTCTGACCATAAGTCTTTTGATAATTTAGTAAATGACAAGTCTGTAGAAGCTATACTTCATACTCCTGAATTATAGGATTGACTAAATATGATATAATTTGTCTTGGGGTGATATTATGAATGAAAATATTTTAGTTGTAGATGATGATAAAGATATTGTTGATGCAATAGAATTTTATTTAAAACCAGACAATTATAACGTATTAAAAGCTTATGACGGCATAGAAGCTTTAGAAATTCTTATGGAAAATAATGTAGAGCTTATTATAATGGATGTAATGATGCCAAAACTAGATGGTCTTAAGACCACATTAAAGATTAGAGAAGAAAAAAATATACCTATTATACTATTATCTGCTAAGTCAGAGGATATGGATAAAATAATGGGACTTAATATGGGTGCTGATGATTATATAACAAAACCATTTAATCCATTAGAGTTAACTGCAAGGGTTAAGTCCCAGCTTAGAAGGTATATTAATCTAAACAACATGAACAATTATACAAATAATGAAAATAATAATTTTCATAAAAAATCAATTTTAAGAAGTGGTGGACTAGAACTTAATTCAGAAACTAAAAAAGTTAGCTTAGATGGTGAAGATATAAAAATAACACCTATAGAGTTTAAGATATTAACACTACTTCTAGAAAATCAAGGAATTGTATTTTCTTCACGAGACATATATGAAAAAGTATGGCAAGAAGATGCTTATAACTGCGAAAAGACAGTAGCAGTTCATATTAGAAGAATTCGTGAAAAGATTGAGATAAACTCAAAAGATCCAAAATATTTAAAGGTGGTGTGGGGTATTGGATATAAAATCGAAAAACTTCCTTACTAATAACTCTAAGGTTAAGTATATATCTTTAGGTATACTAATATTATTTATATCTGCTCTTTTTGAAACATTATTTAATGTAATATTTAGTTTTAGAGGAAGTAACATGTATAACTATGTTTCTATTCCTAGATACTACTTCTTTGGATCTGTTAATAATGTGTGGGGATCAGAGTTAAAAGATGACTACATTATAATAGCAATAATATTAGGTGTTATAACTTTAATATTTGCAGGTCTTTATTATATTAATAGAAATTCTTCTAAAAAATTAGAAATTAAAATAGAAAGCTTCACTTCTAATAGGTCTTTAGAGACAATACTAATTTTAGTAGTAGCATTAATAATTCTTAGATATTTTGTATGGGCAAATACATTAGACTTTTTTGATAACATACTTATTTTTATTAATAGTATTATTTTATCACTAGTATATATAATAATTATCTATATTAATTTTAATAAAAAGAACTTAGATAAGAAATCTTTTGTATATAAATTTATAAAAGGATTTATAAATAAGCAAAATAAAAAATCTTTAAATAAAAAAATTGCTGCATGGTTTATTTTGACTATAATAATAAACTTTACTTTACTTTCAATAGTATTTATACAAATATTTGGATATTATTACAATGGTTCAGCTTTTATATATGCCTTCATTGGAACTTTACCAATAGGAGTATCTTTAGCTTTAATTTATAGAAAGCTATCAAGAAAACTAAGTTACGTAGATTATATTTCATCTAATGTTAAAAATATAGAAGAGGGTAACTTAAAATACCAGCTAGATGTAAAAGGGAATGATGAAATATCTAACCTTGCCTTAAGTATTAATAATATTACTAATGGTTTAGATATTGCACTACAGAATCAAATAAAAAGTGAAAAAATGAAAACAGAACTTATCACTAATGTATCTCATGACTTAAAGACACCATTAACTTCTATAGTAAATTATGTAGATATTCTAAAAAACAATGAATTAGATAATGACACTATAAAAGATTATATTAATATTTTAGATAGAAAATCTAAAAGACTTAAAGCCTTAGTAGAAGATATTTTTGAAGCTTCAAAAATAAGTAGTGGTGATATAGAATTAAATATAGAACAAACAGATATAAAAGAACTTCTAATTCAAAGTATAGTGGAGTTAGAAGATAAAATAGAAAAAAGTAAACTTGATTTTGTAATATATACACCAGATGATCCTATATACACTATGATAGATGGTAAAAGAATGTATAGGGTATTTGAAAATCTTATTAATAACATACTAAAGTACTCATTAGCAAATACAAGAGTTTATATAGATATGTATATAGAAGATGAGAATATAAATATAGTTTTTAAAAACATATCTAATCATAGGTTAAATATGAAACCAGAAGAGCTTCTTGAAAGATTTAGACGAGGCGATGTATCTAGAAACACAGAAGGTTCAGGTCTAGGATTATCAATTGCTCAAAACCTAGCTTCTATACAAGGTGGAAGTATGGAACTTTATATAGATGGTGATTTATTTAAAGTTATTTTAAAATTTAAATCAATATAATTTTACATTAAAAAAGGTTATACATAAGTTATTTTAACTTGTATAACCTTTTTTGTTTAATTAATATATGTTACTCTAAGTTTAACTTTCTATCTAATATATACTTAGTAGCAAAGAATAATACTATTAAAGTAGCTAAATTAAATATGTTAGCAGCTAAAAAACTACTACTTACTAAAGAAGTAAAGCCTTCTACAGGATTAGCTTCTAAAGATAACATTAATTGATCTCCTAAATTATCAAATAAAAATGAACCTATAATATTTTGGATAAAGTTAAATACTATATTTATTCCTAAAAAGCTTATAAAAGAAGCTAAATTTCTATGCTTATTAAATATAGGTAATTGTCCCATAGATAATGATAAATAAACAGTAAACACGAATACAGAAAATCCTAAGAACATTAATAATAATATATTTATTACATATGATAAAAATCCTTCATTTACTAATGATCTCAATAAATCCATAAAAGTATTGAAATAATAAGAGTAATCCATACCAAATTCATTTATTAAAGGGAATATAGTCATTAAACAAAATGCTAAAAATGCTACTAAGCCACTTAGTACTGTCCATATTAATACTACAAAATACTTAGATAATAATATTGAAGTAGAGCTTACTGGTAATGTAAAGATTAGATAACCTTCATCACCAAGTAGATTTTTACTAAATCTTTGAATTAGTACTATTATAGTTATAACAAACATTGCTATCATAAGTGCTGCAAATACCATTGTTAAAATTCCTTGTACTTGGTAAAGCTCTGTATTTATAAAAAATCCATTTATTAAGGCTACTACAAGTAGTGTAATATATAGAGGAATAAATATCCTTGCCGTTGCTTTTAATTCGTATTTTAATAATTTTCCTAACATCTAAATTCCTCCCTAAATAAAGTATCTATAGATTTTCCTTTTTCTTCTCTTATTTCATCTACATTACCTTGTAATACTATATCTCCTTTAGATATAAATATTACTTCATCACATATACTTTCAATTTCGCTTATTAAATGAGTTGCTATCAATAGAGTAGCGTCTTCGTTGTAGTTTGTAATTATAGTCTTTAGAATATAGCTTCTTGCAGCAGGGTCAACCCCACCTATGGGCTCATCTAAAATATATAGATTTGCTTTTCTAGACATAACTAATATTAATTGAACCTTTTCTTTTGTCCCTTTAGACATTGTTTTTAGTTTTTCCTCAAGATTTATGCTTAGTTTTTCTAGCATATCATGCGCCTTATCTATATCAAAATCTTCATAAAAATCATTGAAGAATGCTAATAAATCCTTTACCTTCATCCAATCATTTAAATAAGTTCTTTCAGGAAGATAAGATACTATTTTCTTAGTTTCAACAGAAGGTTTAATACCTGATACTAATAATTCACCTTCATTTTGATGTAATAATCCATTAATTAATTTTATTAATGTACTTTTACCACTTCCATTAGGACCTAAAAGTCCTACTATTTTTCCTTTTGGAATATTTAAATTCATATCTTTTATTACTGCTTTATTTCCGTAACTTTTACTTAAGTTTTTAATTTCCACGATATTTTCCATTTGGTTACCCCCTTATTGTTTTTATTATAATATCTGGTACTTCATCTTTTTTGTAGCCTAAGTTGATAAGAGTATTATAAAGAGATGTTATTTCCTCTTTTGCTATTTCCTCTCTTAAATGATTTATTATATCTTCATCATTAGTTACATATCTACCGCTTGTTCTTTGACTATAAACTAAACCATCTCTTTCTAATTCTGACAATGCCCTTTGCATTGTATTAGGATTGACTTCAAATTCTAAAGCTAAGTCTCTTACTGACGTTAGTTTTGAACCTGGAGATAATTCCTTAGAGATTATTTTTAGCTTTAATATATCTACTATTTGAAGATATATGGGCTTATTGTTATTAAACTCTATAGTCATATATACACCTCCATATCATTGTATTAATCACTTAATACAATATTACAAATATTAATTTGATTTGTCAATAGGTTAAAGGAAAAAGTTAGATAAATTGCTATTAAAATAAATACTATATATAATGATAAATATTTTTTATAGAATATTTTTAGATTTGTATAAAAATATACCCCTTAATCAATACTATTATTAAGAATATATTTTGAAGGGTGGTTGATTAAGTGGAATTAATTAATACTAAAAAAATGAAAGATCCTCAATTTTGTAGTCTTTGCGAAAAGGATAGAAAACATGTGATAGTAACTTATGAAGATGTAAATGAAAGCAATGAGACATTTACAGTTGAAATGAAAAGATGTAAGTCTTGTGGAAATGAAACAACATATATGTAAAATACATAAGTATTAAATTATATTAAGGGACTATTGAAATAATAAAAGTTAATTATTTCAATAGTCCCTTAATTTTTATATAATGTTAGTTACCTTTATTTCAGTATGTCTAAATCATATTAACTTGATAAAATTTAACTAACATGAGAAAATAACTATATAAATTTATATTAAATTAAAAGGAGAGCTTATGTTAGTAGATTTACATATACATACTTACTACTCAGATGGTACTATGACACCTAAAGAGGTAGTTGATAAAGCAAAAGAAAAAAATGTTAAGGTTATAAGTATTACTGACCATAACAAAATTGATTCTTGGGAAGAATTTAAAAGTATAGCAATAAAAGAAAATATAATTCCTATAAAAGGTGTTGAAATAAATGTAGGGCATAAAGATAGAGTTCTACATATATTAGCTTATAACTTTACAAATACACCTGAACTATTAAGGTTAATAAATAAAGCTGATAGTGAAATGCAAAAAATGAGTGATGATTTAATAATAAATCTTTCAAAAGAATCTGAAAAAGTTTCTATTAAAGACTTTGAAGAATACAATTATAATCCTAAATATGGTGGTTGGAAAGGCTTACATTATTTATTAGATAGAAAAGTTACAACAAAACTATTTGATGGCTTTAAATATTATCAAGAATATGGATGTGGATATGAACTTTATGATTTTCCATCATTAAAGGAAGTATGTGATGAAATAGAAAAGGCTAATGGTTATAGTGTTTTAGCTCATCCTTATGAATACTATAAGGCTTTACAAAAAGATGAACTAATTATAGAATTAAAAGACTTAAAGAATAATGGTATAAAAGGAATCGAATGTTATTATCCAACACATGATGAGTCTATAACAAATACATGCGTTGAGTTTTGTAAAAAATATGATTTGCTAATTACTTCTGGAAGTGATGACCATGGTGAGTTTGGTAAAGAAGCTAAAACATTAGATCAATCTTTAGGCTGCATGAATAAAACAGTAGAGGATTTAAATATTAATAAGCTACTGTAATACTTTAATAAAACTAAATTTATACTTTATATAGAATATTTTATAACTGTTTAAAATATGTTTTTAGAGGAGATAAATATCTAATATAGAAGATTATATCTAAGGAGGGTGATTTATATGGAAAACAAAAACTATAAAGATGCCTTGGTTCAACTAAGTGAATTTGTAAAACAAAGAGAAGAATTAGTTGCTATATTAGAGGAGAGTATTGATAAGTCTATTATTGATAGAACATTGCCTTTTGACTATAAAGAAAAGTATGTAGAATGGCAACAAGACTTATTAGATATAGTTCTACGACAAAGTAATGAAGCTAAAGAATATATGATGACTTTGGATGACAATGATAGTTGATAATTTTAAATAATAATTAAGTAGTTAAAAGAATAATAAAATGCCAGAAGTAATTTTACTTTTGGCATTTTTAATTATATAAATCTAAAACCTCATAAGTTTTACTTATTATATTTTCTTTTAAGGCTAACTCATTAAATAAAAAACTTGTAAACTACTTTAATAATCCTTCTACTTCATGTGGCTTAAGCTTTCTCCATTTTCCAGTAGGAAGTCCTTTTAAAGTAAGATTCATTATTCTAACTCTCTGTAATTTTTTAACTTCGTAATTAAAGACTTCACACATTCTACGTATCTGTCTATTATAACCTTGCGTTAAGATTATTTTGAATGTACGGCTGTTCACTTTAGTAACTTTACACTTATTAGTTACTACATGCTTGTTTGTAACTGGGTTAAATATACGTACACCTTCTGACATACCATCTATAAAACTTTTAGTTATATCTTTATTAACAGTTACAACATATTCTTTTTCATGGTTATTTTCTGATCTTAATATTTTGTTAACTATAGTACCATCATTAGTTAATATTATTAACCCTTCTGAAGGTTTATCTAATCTACCAACAGGGAAGATTCTCTCAGGATAATTTATATAATCAATAATATTACCCTTAATATGTCTTTCTGTAGTACAAGTAATCCCAACGGGTTTATTTAAAGCGATATAAACATCATTTTTCTTCTGATGTAATTTTTTACCATTTACTTTTACTATATCATTAGGTTCTACACTTTGACCTACTTCAGCAACCTTACCGTTTATTGTTACCTTTCTTTGTTGTATTAATTTATCAGCTTCTCTTCTAGAACATATTCCAGTCGAGCTAATATAGTTATTTAATCTCATAAATGTCTCCTTATGTATGATAATTACTTGTTAATTATAGTATAGTTAGTTTTCCTTAGCAAGGGGCATATATGTTTATCACTAATTTATCTTATATATAGTTTACTAGTATATTTTAGATTAGGTTTATTTTTAAATTTTATATAATAATAGTATAAATTTATTGTAAGCGCACTTATTATTACAGATATTAAAGCTGATAGTAAAATTGACATTTTTGCAATATTTACTAACACAAGGTTATGTATAAAAGCAACTTCTGAAACAAAAATTGACATTGTAAATCCGATACCTGCTATTATGGATACTAAAAATACAGCTATCCAACTAATGTTCTTTGGTTTTTCTGTAATTCCTAATAAACATCCTAAATAACTAAATAACATTATGCCTAGAGGTTTCCCAACACATAGACCTAAAATTATTCCAAGTGATAGGGTAGAGGCACTTGAAAAACTTACTGTACTAAAGTCTAATGAAATACCAGTATTCGCAAATGCAAATAAGGGTATGATAATTATACTATTAATTGGAACTAATAGTCTTTGGAGCCTTTCTAAAGAACTTCCCCCCTGTTCGGAGGATGCTGGTATAACCATAGCAAGTAAAACCCCACTTATTGTTGAGTGAACTCCACTTAAATGGATAAAATACCATAAGCAAAGACCAGAAAGTAAATAATATGTAATACTTCTAACCTTAAATATTTTGTTAGCTAGAATTAATATAATTAAAATACAAATCGCTATAAATAAATAAGTAGTTTCAATATTGATAGAGTATACTAATCCTATTGCTAATATAGATACCAAATCATCAACTACTGCAAGAGAAAGTAAGAATATCTTTAATGAAGTATGAAGCTTCTTTCTAAAAATAAAAAACACACCAACGGCAAAAGCAATATCTGTTGATATAGGTATACATACAGCTCTTAAAAAAGGAGTGTTCCTATTTATGACTAAAAAGATAAATGCTGGTACCAACACACCTCCGAGTGCAGATATTACAGGGAAAGAAGCTTTCTTTATAGTAGATAAATTTCCATGAAGTATTTCATGTTTAATTTCTAATCCTGCTACTAAAAAGAAAATAGCCATTAAAAAATCATTAACAAACATATGCATAGTAAATTTATCGCCTATCTTAATGCTATCAAAATAATATGTGTATATATCTTGATAAGGACTATTATATATAACTAGCGCTGCAATAGTTGCAACAATAAGACCAACACTTGTAAACACTTCGAGTTTAACAGGTCTTCTATAAGCTCTTAACAACCTCAATTTATCACCAACCTACCTTAAATAAAATTTAAATACAAATGGACAAATTAGATATCTTTCAAAGAAGCCTATGTCAAGAAAAGTAAAATTATTACTAATTTATGTAACACATCTACCAATCTAATCATAGTATTTATTAAGAATAATAACTATTAAAATACTCCCTACAATATCTCAAAAGATCAAAGTTATCTGGAAATATTATAGATAAAACCCATAGCTAATAATTTAATGTAGGCAATGTATATAAATAGTATCTTATAAAGCAGTCTGTAGTTAACAGCTGCTTTATTTTTTTTACAAAAATATGATTATTTTAATTTTATTGTATTTTAATTTAAGCTAGGACATATAGATTATAATAAAATAATTTAAAAAGTAGGGGGGGATGAAGTTGAATAATATGTTAGAAAATTTTATTACTTCAGTAATTAGCAATCCAATAACAGTATCTTTTTTAGTTATAATTACAGTTTACTCAATAATTAAGATAGTAGAAAATAAAATGATCTATGAATTTATTAATCAGTATTTAAAAGAAATCAATGAACATCAAAGGAGAAGTATTTTCTATTCTCAAGTCCTAGAAAAATTTAATAAGTATAAAGAAGAAAATAGCTATGCTGAAATTAATATATCATCTTTTACAGAAGAAATAGCTGCAAATGTTACATATAAAAAGAAATATATACTAGACAAGATTAGAGCATTAAAAAATGCGTCGTCAGTGTGTATACTATTAGGAGTCTTAGGTACATTTGTTGGACTATCTACAATGCTACTAACAGTAAATACTAATGACATAATAAATTCGTTGCCTCAAACAATAAGCAGTATGCAAACTGCTTTTACTACAAGTATATTTGGTATAGTTTTTTCTATATTACTTGGGTTAAGCTTAAGAGTTAAAGATGCAGAGCATGTACTTATACAACTAATGTTAAAAATAGAAAACCTATTAACTGCTGAAGTAACTCATGCTAAAGCAAAAGTAATGGATTCTAAAATAGAAGATGTAAAAGATACTATTAAGCAAATAAGTAAGTCAATAGAAGCTATAGAAAGATTTGATAAAATATCTAAGGATCTTAACGACTTTAATGAGGAGTTTATAGGTGGAATAGAAACTCTTAAACAGCTTATAGAAGGTTCTGAAAGCTCTATTAAGACTTTTGATCAAAGCGTAAGAAAATTAGATAAGCAATTTAATATAATGAACATTAAATTTACAAATTTATTTGATAAATATGAAGACCAAGATGAAATTAATAAAGAAATACTAATGGATATAAAAGAATGTACTAAAAATATTTATGATTCTACAGATAATCAAAATAAAATAAAAGATTACCTAGAAAATATAAATAATGAGTTTTCTGTATACGAGAGCAATACAAAAGACCTATTAGATAACTTAATAACACATGAAGACAATGTTTTATTAAAGCATAAAGAATTAAATGATCAGCAAATAATACTAGATAATAGTATTAAAAACCTTTCAAACATTGTATCTGTAACATCTAAAGATGTACAAGACAAATTAGACATGGTTTTTAGCTATGTAGACATCTATAATGAAGCTTTAAGTCTATCAAGTAAAGAACCTATAAAAACTCATGAAGCTATTAACACAAGGCCTGATGAAAAATATAATCATGAAGAAATATATGAAATAGATAATGAAATGGAACTAAATAAAAATAAAAAAATGTTTACAGTAATTAAATCGATAAGTGAGGATGACCTACATGATTAATAAATATAGAAGAACTGTAAATAAGGATTTTGAAAAGAGTAGCTTTTGGCCAACTTTTACAGATTTAATATCAACAGTTCTAATGGTTGTTATTTTAATTTTATTTAGCTCAGAAAGTATTAGTGGATCAGTAGAACAAGATTTAGCCAATAATGTAAATGACTCCGTAAAAGAAACCCTTAAAGATAGTGGTATTCCAGTATACGTTGATGAAAAGAGTGGAGATATAACTTTTGGTGATAGTACATTATTTGATGTTGATAGCGATCAGTTAAAACAAGAAGCTAAGGATATGCTGAAAGTATTTATTCCTAAATACATAGAAACAATATATGGAGATTATTCTGATTATGTTTCAAAGATTGTTATTGAAGGTCATACTGATGATGTAGGTTCATATATGTATAATTTAGATTTATCTCAAAGAAGAGCATATAGGGTTGTGGAGTATATTGTTGGAGATGAAATAGGAGATTATGAATATAAAGAACAATTAACTAAAGATATAGTTGCAATTGGAAGATCAAAGGCTGAACTTATTACAAATGAAGATGGAAGTATAAATAGAGATGCTTCTAGAAGAGTAGAAGTTAAATATGAGGTTAATATGAAGAAATAAAAAGTGACTAGTAAATAGTCACTTTTTTATACTACTTTTTTTTTATACCGCACCAATATCAATTAACCATTGTGAGTTGGAACTTTTCTTTGTTAGAAAAAACCAAACATCATAGACACCACTTTTATTAGTAAACTTACTACTAGAATCATATGTTACTTCATATCTTACTTTATAAATCTTGAAGCTTTTATCAGATGATAAGTTATTGTTTTTTATATATACTTTTTTTATGCTTTCATTATGTTCATCTTTAATGCTCAGTATTTTTATACTTCTAAGATAGTTGTTATCAGCTTTTATTTCCTCTATATCTTCACAATTTAATAAAAGTTTTTCAATAGATTCAATGTCTTTATTATTTCTATAATTAAAATATTGATATATAATATTTTGAGAAGAGTCATTTGCTGAAAGATTTTCTGAACGAACAGTGACTACAAAAGTAAATACTAACATTGGTATAAGTATACAGAAAGCTATTTTTTGTGTATTTTTCCTCAGAAGTCATTCCCCCTTAGTCTTATTTATAAATAAGTACTAGAATATACTTTGATGAATGTACACAGGTGTTAGAATAAAAAGATATTTTATTATTAATATATTAAACTAAAATGAAAAATGAACTAAATCTTGAAAATAAATAGCAATTTTCATAAATGAATACGGAATTTATAATATTACTATAGAATTTTTTTTAATTCATCCATAAAAATTATGAAAAGTGGTATAATATGTAATAAACAAATAGAATTAAAACTAAGGAGAAATAATATGAGTAAAGAATTAACACCAACTCCACATAATAATGCAAAAATGGGAGACATAGCTGAAACAATTTTACTTCCAGGAGATCCATTAAGAGCTAAGTTTATCGCAGAAACATTTTTAGAAGATGTTGTTCAATATAATACAGTAAGAGGAATGTATGGATATACTGGTTACTACAAAGGTAGAAAAATCTCTGTACAAGGTTCAGGAATGGGTATGCCGTCAATAGGTATCTATTCATATGAATTAATACATTTTTATGGAGTAAAGAACTTAATAAGAATTGGTTCTGCAGGAGCTATCAATAAAGACCTTAAGCTTCATGATGTTGTAATAGGTATGGGAGCATGTACTGATTCAAACTTTGCTTATCAATATAACTTACCTGGAACTTATGCACCTATAGCAAGTTATAATTTATTACAAAAAGCTGTAGATGTTGCAAAGAATAATGGTACAGACGTAACAGTAGGTAATATATTATCTAGTGATGTATTTTATAGTGATGCAGGATTAGATAACTTAAGTACTTGGAGTAAGATGGGTGTACTTTGTGTAGAGATGGAAGCAGCTGCATTATATATGAATGCTGCAAGAGCAGGAGTTAATGCATTATGTATATTAACTATATCTGATTGTCCTTTCACTGGAGAAGAGTGTTCTGCACATGACAGACAAGTAGCATTCACAAAGATGATGGAAATAGCTTTAGAATTAGCTTAATTACATAAATCTAATAATATCAAATAAAAAAAGATATGGGAAACCATATCTTTTTTATTTGATAACTCTAAATACACCAGTTACTATACCTATTATTTCTACATCATTAGGATCTAAAATTATAGGCTCTAAAAATTCATTTTCTGGTTGTAATCTTATAATATTATCTTCCTTAAAGAACCTTTTAACTGTCGCAGATTCTTGCTTAACTAAAGCAACAACTATTTGAGAATTTGAAGCAGTACTTTTCTTGTCAACTATAACATAGTCACCATCTAAAATTCCTGCATTAATCATACTGTCGCCTTTTACTTTTAACACGAAATTGTCATTTCCCTTTACAAAGTTAATAGGAAATGGAATAAATTCTTCAATGTTTTCTTGTGCAAGTATTGGTTCACCAGCAGTTATTTGTCCAACTAAAGGTAGTGTTAATATTTCTTGATTTACACCAGAAGCTTGTTCACCTCTATCGCTACCTAAAACTTCAATAGCTCTTGGCTTTGTAGGGTCTCTTCTTATGTATCCTAATTTTTCAAGTTTATTTAAATGTGAATGTACTGTAGAAGTTGATTTTAAGTCTACAGCAACACAGATTTCTCTCACTGAAGGTGGATATCCTTTAAGTAAAAGTTGATCTTTTATAAACTCTAATATCATGACTTGTTTATTACTTAAATCTAAATACATTTATAATCACTCATTTCTGTGTTAATTTTTGTAATCTAAAGTATACCTATATTGTAGCATATTGAGGTTTTTAATACAAACATTTGTTCCAAAGAAGCATTTTAAATATTCTCATCATTTTCCTCTTCAATCCATTCGAAGTTATTAACAATATCTCTTTTAACATTCTTCTTATGTGCTGCATATAACTGAGTAGTTGTTACGTTATCATGATCAAGAAGATTTTGAACGTCATAAATAGAAAAACCTGTCTGAATTAGGGAAGTAGCAGCTGTTGCTCTAAGCTTATGAGGGCTATATCCGTTATCTCTAGAGGTATCCATAGAAATTGATGTATATTTCTTTACTAACTGTCTAATAGCCTTAGGATTTAACCTTTTATTTTGTAAAGAAAGGAATAGAGCATCTTGAACATCTTCACTTAACATTTCACTTTGAGGTCTTTCATTTAAAATATAATCTCTAACAACCAATTCACAAGTTTGGTTTATTGGCATTAACACTTCTTTACCACGTTTTCTATAAATTTTAAATTCACCTCTAGAGAAGTTAAATGATGAAATATTTAGCTCACGAAGCTCATTTAATCTAAGACCATAGGTTACAAACAAAGCCAAAATAGCTTTATCTCTAAGTTTAGTTTTTCTCCAATAGACTTTTTCTTTTTCAGTTAAACCTTCACCAGTATCAACAGCATCAAGCATTTTTGCAACTTCATCAATCTCAAGACGTTTTATGGCATCAGGTTGAGGCTTAGGTAATTTTATTGGATTAAATCCATCAGTAATGTTATTTTCTAGTTGCTGATTTCTAAATAAGAATTTAAATAGAGTAGATAGCGATGATTTTTTTCTAGCTAAAGCTCTATTATTATTTTCATAAATCAAAGTACTTTTATCTGTATGCTTATAATATCTACTACAATAATCACCTAAAAACATATTTACGTCTCTAGCTTTAACTTTATTAAATTCCTCTAATGTAATATCTAAAGCATCAGAAGCTTCTGTAAGCTCCTTAGTTTCGATTAAGTATGTACAGAAGAAGTATATATCTTCTAAATAAGCCAAACGGCTTGAAACGGCAACAGAGCCTTTTAAATATATAAAGTAATCTTTCATAAATGGAGGAAGCTTTCTTTCTACAGAAATGCATCTTTCAATAATCTCATTGTCGCGTAAAACGATATTATCTGGTTTATCAGACTTATTATGTATTTTTATCATTTTTTTATCACTCAAAATATCACCACCTAATAATTTTTATTCTAATTAATAAAATAGCACATTGTTTTTTTTGATTCAACAATTCCTTAAAATTAAATAATCATAAAAATCGAATATAGTATCAAGTAGAAGCTTATATTATAAATATGGTAAAGAGATATAGATTGGAATTAATAGTTACAACTTTATTTAATTGTAGAATATGATATTTTTACTTTATTAATTAAATAGAAATGACATGTCGTCAAGTGGGGCGACTTAAATATATTAAGTATGTATATGATTGATAGTTTTAAGAATATAAGATTAAAATTATTGGTTAATAGAGATAATAAGTAAAATGAATATAATTTGTGAAACATTAGTGAGAAACATATACAAATAAACAATAGATATTAAATTTAATAAATCTGTTATGAGAAAACCAATTCTGTACACACATAAAGATTATAAATAGAATTATTAAAATAAAAAGATCTGAAGATTAAAGTTAGAAAAGAATAGTAATAGAAATAGTGAAAAATATTATATTATATATGTATATAGCCAGAATATGATAAATAAGGCATTTTAATATATTTATATTAAATTTTATACTAACTATTCCCAAAATATACATTTAAAGACTAGTTAGATTATACTTAAATAATTACCATATACATTTAATATATACCACTCTTTAATCAATTATTGACAATAACAATAAAAATCCCTTTATTTCAAGGGATTATTTAGTTATACATATTTATTTTTTTCAGTTAACATTTCTAAATCAACTTCAAATTTTACATTATCTTTTACAGTTTCAACATATGCAGTACCAATATTATTATCAAAACTTATAATATGTACTTGTTTGTCTTTATAATATACAGATGCATCGTTATTATTTGAATTAACAATTTCTGCAGCGCGTCTTAGTTGCATAAAAATCCTCCCATATAGTAATTTAATATTATATTAACCTATATAATAATCATTTATTCATTCAAAAAATAAAATAAGCATAATGATCTTAATCAATATGCTTACTCGGATATCTTATTAAAACTCATTATTTAGGCTCAACCATCAATTTTATTGCTGTTTTTTGTTGACCATCAATTTCAATATCTGTAAATGCTGGTATGCACACAAGATCCATACCGCTTGGAGCTACGAAGCCCCTTGCTATTGCAATTGATTTTATAGCCTGATTTAATGCACCTGCTCCGATTGCTTGAATTTCAGCACTCCCCTTTTCTCTAAGAACTCCTGCCAAGGCCCCTGCTACAGAATTAGGATTAGATTTAGATGAAACCTTTAATACTTCCATTACAATATCCCCCCCTTGAGTAATAAGATATTTTTATAAATCTTATTAACGGCATTTTTTAGTATATTTCTATAAATAGTTAGAAAAACCTTTATTTTTCATAACTATTTTATTAATATTGAAGTTTTTTTTATATTTATGTAAAAATAAAAAAATATAGCAAATCTAATATCGTTTTTTAGCAAAATAAAAAGTGTTGAGTAACTCAACACTAAAATACTAACTATTTTTACCATTTTCTACTATATTATCTATTTCCTCTAAAGAAAATCCAGTTATTTCTGTTATGAAGTTGATGTTAGCTCCTTTGCCTAATAAGTTAATTGCAATATCTTTTCTAGTTTTTAGTAATTTAGCTTCTTTACTTTCTTTTTCTTCATCATAAGTAATTTTTTCTAAGTACTTTTTAGTATTTTCTAATTCATAATTAGGACTATAAGCTTCTTTATTGTCTTTATTACTATGTACTGTCTCTGAACTATCTTTAGAATCTGTAGAATTTAATTCTTCTTCTATGCTATGATTCTTTGTAATAGATATAAAACTAATTACAATTAGTATAGATGGAACAATAAAATACAATTTTGCACCTAGAAAACCTAAGATAATAGTAAAAATAGCTAAAACTTTATTTAATGTGTCAAAAGAAAAGCTAAAGAAATCTGTATCATTAGAATATGATCTTATAACAGCTAATATTAATGTAATTACACACATTGGAAGAAGTAAATAACTAGCAATTACTCCTTCAAATCCAAGAAAGTCAAAGTTATTTTCTATATTGGTATAAACAAACATGTACCCATTTAGATAAGCGAAAATACATGCAATGATACCTAATGCTGCCCCTAGAGCTTGTGAGTACCATTTGTAAAAAGAGCACTTCATGTTCATCCCTCCCCTACTTAAAGATGTATATAAAATCATATGCGCTTTTAGTAATAAATATTTCTATATTTAATCTTCTATTGTATTAGTAAGTTATTTTGTGTATACTGATTGTTATGATATTTAGGAATAAGTTGATTATTTATACTTATTTTGGAAATAATAAATATTATCCACTGAGTTAAGGGGGAGTTTTGATTATGTTCGACAACATAGAATTTTTTCTTAAAATTATTTTTATAGTCTTAACTGTTGTTTGGATTAGTAAAATATTAGTATTAAGAACAGATAAACAAATAGTTATAAATCCATTATTATTAGGTATTGCTGCTCTTTTAGTTGTACTACCACAATCTAATGAGAATGTTGAATTTATGGGTTTTAGTGTAGAGTCTATTAGAATAGCATTATATAGTATTTATTCGCTAGTCGTTGTATTTGGCGTTTTTGCTACAAAACGAAAAAATGGTATATTTTAATGCATAAAAATAAGCTGTGATATTCACAGCTTTTTTACATATTAGTCATTATTTACAAACATTTAGGCTTCTTAGCTTCACATCTATATATTTTCATTCCTAATGACATGAATTTGTCTTCATATTCAGTAGTTACATTTTCTATAGATTCGTTATTAGATAAATCTAAAGAAATATTTTTAAGTAGCCAGTAATTACTTGCAATTTCATTTAAACTAAATTCAAATAATTTTTCATTGTCAGTTTTAAAGTGTAACTCACCTTCTCTATCAAGTAGTTCTTTATACATGTTTAAGAAGTTTGTGTGAGTAAGTCTTCTTTTTGCCCATCTAGTTTTTGGCCATGGATCACAGAAATTAACGTAAATTCTTGATAACTCACCTTTTTCAAAATAATTTAATATGTTACTTACATCTCCCCATACAAACAGTATGTTATTTAAATTAGCTTCATCAGCTTTTTCTACAGCTTTTAATAAAACTTCTTCTTTAAGTTCCATAGCTATGTAATTGATATTAGGATTTTGTTTAGCAAGTGTAGTAATAAACTTACCTCTACCTGTACCAAATTCAACATGTATTGGATTATTGTTATTAAACTGTTTGTGCCAATTACCTTTTAATTCCTCTATATTTTCTCTTAATACATAATTAGTATAACTTAATAATTTTTCATCTGATCCTTTTTTACGTCTTCTTCTCACTATATTCTCCTTTATATAAATGGTAAATTTTGTATTCTTAAAAAATTAAAGAGTATTAGCCTAAACTAATACTCTACTTTTATTAATGTCCGCAACCAGAGCATCCTCCGCCGCAGCCACCTTCATCATTAATCATATTTTCAGGTGCAACTCTGAATCCATATCCAGTATCTTCTATTACTATATTCCCATACTTTGTATGATCCTCAGTACTCATTATAAAGTTTAATCCATCAACTTCATAAGTTAAATCTTCTTCTTTTTGCTCATCCAGAGCAAGTCCAAATGATGGACCACCTCAACCAACACCTGCAAAATACACTCTTATGTTTCCAGGTCTGTCTTGATTATCTTTTAATATGTCTTTCAGCGTATTTACAGCTGATTCTGGTAAAGTAACCTTCATATAATCATTTCCTTTCAATATTAACTTAAAATCATTTATATTATATACCGATATGGTGTATATAATCAAATTATTTTTTCCAAATCTGATAAAAAAATCCATATTCTTAAATTTTTCATGTAATAACAATTAATTTTACATGTATTTACAAATATTGATATGAATATCTAATTTTCAGAATTAATTATATTATATTATACCCCTATTATTCTTCCTTAAACATTGTTATAATATTGATTGTCATAATTGAAAGGGGGATCTTATATGAAAAAACAAAAACCGTCTATGCTTATAGAAAGCGTTGGGCTTATACTGGGTTGTATATCAATGAGTATTGGTATCAATATGTTCTTAAAACCACATACAATCGCTCCTGGGGGCTTAAGTGGTATGTCTGTAGTACTAAGTAAAGTTACTGGATTATCTGTATCTAGTATTATGCTTATGATTGGTGTGCCTTTAGTTTTATTAACATTCAAAATGTTAGGACGTAAAAACTTCATCAAAACTTTAATGGGTACTGTATTATTTTCTTTAATAGTAAATATAACTTCTCCATTAGCATCAATTGTTGCTACAAGTGATTTATTGTTATCAGCTATCTCTGGTGCAATATTAGTAGGTATAGGTATTGGTATTGTATTTAGAGTAGATGGTTCTACTGGGGGAACAGATTTAATAGCTTTAATCTTAAGTAAAAAATTCCCAGGTATAAAAGCAACAAAGTTTATGATGTGTTTAGATGGTGTTGTAGTAATATCATCTGGTATAGTAAGTCAAAATATTGAGATAGCTCTATATTCTGCTATTGCTTTATATGTAATAGTAAAAGTAGCTGATGCCATAATGGAAGGCTTTGATTTTTCAAAGGCATTCTTTATTATTTCAAATCAATCAGAAAGTCTAAGACAAGTAATTACTAATGAATTAGATAGAGGCCTTACTATTTTAGATGGTAAAGGTGGTTATACAGATGAGAAGAAAGATGTATTACTAGTTGTTATTCCTAAGAATCAAGAAGTGTATCTAAAAAAATTAGTTAAATCTACTGACCCTAATGCATTTATAATAGTAAGTAATGTTCATGAAGTATTAGGTGAAGGATTTAAAAGTTTAAATAATTAAAGCGGCTTATAAGCCGCTTTTTTTAACTCTGTTAATTTTATTACTTATTAATTATTTTCTAATATAGAGTTGACTTCTTTAGACTCCCCTTCTCTAAGATTACATACAAATAAACTAGGACTAATATATTTATAATCATTTATAAAAGGAAATAGTATTGTGTATCTTCCATCTTCTAGATTTTTAAATTTGTATTCCCCTCTAGAGTTAGTCAAACAAGAAAGCTTCTCCCCTTTTGTATTTATTATAGTTATAGTTTTATTTTTTACTATATTCCTTTTGTAAGATATTATATCTATATCTTCTTTATTATCCAATTCTAACTTACCGTAGATTTCACTAAGAGGTTTTTCTTTTTTTAGCTTATTAAGATTAAAAGTAAGATTTACTAACTTAATAAAAATTGGTTGTATCAAAATGCCACTTAAGATTCCTCCCTTTAAATATGGGACTTCGTGAAAAAACTCAGCTTTTATTATACAATCAGAATATACATTTTTAATTAAAACTTTTGAAACTGAATAAAGGAAAAAAGGTCTCTCATCAGTTTCTATATAATTAAAGCTGCCAGTGACTTGTATGTTATCACAGTGTATTTGAATATCTTCATCCCAAGTAACAGATGGTTTAAATAAATAGTCTTCTCCATAATCTATAGATATTGGATTTAACAATACGCATTGTTCACTAGCTATGACTTTCAAATTTTGAGAGCATAGTGTATTAATAAATGATAAGTCAGATATTTTATTGTTTGAAATATTAAGTAGTTTTAAATTAATGAGAGGTTTTAAATCTGGTATAAAAGATATATTGTTACTTTCCAAACCTACACTTTCTAAATTCTTTAGTTCATTTAAAAAAGATACATCTTCAATCTTATTTTCGCATAATTCTAGGTTCTCCAATTTTTTTAGTTTTCTTAGCTTCTCTACATTTGTTAAACAATTTTTACTAAGGTTTAAGCTGATTAAATTTTTAGCATAATGAATACCTTCTAAATCTTTTAAGCCACACTGTGATAAATCTAATTCTTTTAATGTTTTTAAATACTCTTTTGTTATTTGTGACTCAGACTTATTTAAGGCATTAGCTAGGGCAAATCTTAAATGCTTATTAATCCAATTTGTATTATTACTTTTTGCCAAAGCTTATCATCCCTTCTTTAAAAATTAGATACAAAAAAATAATTTATTAAACTATACATTGTAACGTTAGTCTCCTGAACATAGGATTATCTCTTACCAACTTATGCTTTATGTAATATAACTGTGATTGTAAGACATAAAATATATACTTTTATGCCAAAAATCATAAAACTAGTATTTTCAACATATTTAAAGATTAATTTGGGTTTTATGTCAGTTATATGTCAGAACTTTAAATATATTTATTTATATAGATATGATATAATTAAATAATACTTACTAATTATTGGAGGGACAAAATGAGCTTTGCATTTATAAGAAAAAGAAGTAAAAACTACATAGTTTATTTAGAATATAAAGATGTTGAATCAGGTAAAAAATATCAAAAAAATATGGGCTCTTATGATAAAAAAAGAGATGCTTCAAAAAGATTAAATGAAATAAAAGAGAACATATTTAATGATAATTTATCGCTACCAAATGCCTTAAATTTAGAAATTTTTCTATTAGATTTTCTCGAAAAGTATAAGATAAATTTATCAATAACTACATATAATTGTTATAAAAGAATTACTAAAAAATATATAATTCCTATCCTAGGAAAGTATAAACTTAATGAATTAAAGCCTATTCATATTCAAAATTATGTTGATGATTTAGTTGGTATTTTAGCTCCACAGACTATTAAAATACATATAAATATATTAAATTTAGCACTAAGAAAGGCCTATAGATTAAAGCTAATCAATGAAAATATAATAGAATGTATTGAGGTTCCGAGGAATAAAAGATACAAAAATAGGATATACGACAGAGAAAGTATGATAAGATTACTTGAAATATGTAAGGATACTCCCCTAGAGTTGCCTATTTATTTAGCTTCTGGATTGGGGCTTAGAATATCTGAAGTTCTTGGACTAACATGGGATAACATAGACTTTAACGAAAATTGTATAACAATAAACAAGATAACAGTACGTAATGAAGGTAGAGTTATTCTAAAAAATCCCAAAACAGAAAGTTCAGAAAGGACCATTTCTGCTCCAAAAGAGATAATACTTATGCTAAAAAATCATAAGAAAAAACAGCTAGAAACTAAGCTTCAAGGAAAACTTGATAATAAGAAAAACTTATTATTTTATGATAAAAATGAGGAACCTATTGCTCAAGATGTTTTAAGTAAGAAATTTAATAGGTTTTTAAAAGACAATGATTTATCTCATATAAGATTTCATGATCTACGTCATTCTCATGTTACTTTATTAATTAATTCTAAAGTACCTATTAAAGTTATATCAGAAAGAGTTGGACATTCTAATATAAATACTACTCTAAACATATATGCTCATACACTTAAAGAAATGGATTCTGAAGCTAGTATTAAGATTTCGGAAACTTTATTTAAGTTAGGATAATATTTATAAATTAATTATTTTTATATAAAGTTGATAAAAAGTTTACTTTTTGTGACTAAATACTTTCGATTTTAAAGCCTTCATTTTACAAACACAATACAATAAGCTGTGTATCAAATAAAAAACGCTTAAAATTGCTTTAAATCAGTTTTAAGCGTTTTTTTATATTGATTCATTATAAATGGTTACCTTTGCATTATTATGTTAACTTATTAAGATTAATACGATAATAATTTCAAAAATTAATTATTTCATTTGGTCGATAGTGATCAAATAATTTTTAGTGCTTTAGTATAAATAAATCTTGAATATGTATTTAGTAACATAGATTACTTTAAAGGTAGGATAGAAAATGACTAGTAATACAAATTTTATTTTTATCTAAAAATTCATCTTATATTTTTTACTATATAGATATTTAAAAATAACAAAAAATCCCTCTAAAATCTTTCTGTTTTAAAGGATTTAAAATAATTTCATAACCCAATTAGTCGAATAAGTATGTCGAACCCCTTAAAAAGGATTTAAATGGGTAATTATAAAACACAACAATAAAAAGTCGATATTTAGTTTCCTTAACGTTATTATGTAAACTAAATAAAATATTAATATGAGACTTTTGTATACTTTTAGTTTTTAATTTTATATATTTTGTGCAAAAAAAGACACATAGATTATAATGTGTCTTTTTATGTATATCAAAATTTTTATTATAAAGTTCTTCCTAATTTAGAAAAAGCATAATCTAATGAGTTTTCTAAATTCCCATTATTCTTACCTCCACCTTGTGCAAGAGATAAGCTTCCCCCTCCTCTTCCATCAACGAGTGTTATTGCATCTTTTAATAAGTCATTCATATTTGCATTTTTTATATTTTTTGACGAAGCAAAAACTAAATTTACTTTATCATCAGACTTAACACCTAATAAGGCAATTGTATTTTCGTAGTCTGTTATTTTTGTTGCTAGTTTAGAAATATATTTTAAATTCTCATCCTCATATGTTTTTATAATTACTGATATGTCATTTATTTTAGATGAGTTCTCTATAAGATCTCTTAATTCATAATTAGCTACTACTTCTTCTAGTTTTCTAACCTTATACAAAGCATCTTCTAGCTTCTCATGAATACCTTTAATTCCATTAATAGCTTCCTCATCTGTTGAACTTAAATATCTACATATTTCAATCAGTGCTTCATCTCTTTTTAAGAAATAGTCTACAGCTCTCTTACCTGCTAAATACTCTATTCTTGTTGCTCCTTTGTTTTTTTCCCATTTTTTTAATTTAACCATACGTAAATCTATAGTAGACTTAGGATGAACTCCACAACATGCATTACTATCAAGTTCACCGATTTTAAGTATTCTTATTTCATCAGAAGTATCTGGTAAGTCTCTTCTTATCCATATTTTCTTAAGCTCTTTTTTAGGAGGTAGTAAAGTTTCTACCTCAATGTTTTCTCTTATTATTTCGTTAATATAAGCTTCAGCTTCTCTTATTTGTTCAGGCGTTAGATATCCCTCTATGTCTACAGTGCTTATCTCTCTACCAAAGTGTACTGCCACAGTATTAGCCTTAAATAAAGTATAAAAGCTTCCAGAAATTACGTGTTGTGCAAAATGTTGGTGCATACCATCTTCTCTACGTTCCCAGTCTATAGAGCATTTTACTTTATGTATCTTTATTGGCTTTTTATCTAATACATGAAATACCTTCGAATTCTTTTCATATACATCAATTACGCTATGATTATCTATTTTACCTAAATCACATGCTTGTCCTCCCCCACCTGGGAAAAAGGCAGTTTTGTCTAACTCTATATGGTATTTATCATCTATTTCAACAATATCTATTATTTCTGCTGTAAATTCTTTTATGTATTGATCTTTGTAATATAATTTTTCCATTTATTCCTCCTAGTATTTCTATTAATAATTTATATTTTACACTATTAAACAATGTATATAAAGATTTATGATTATAAATTACTTAGTATATACATTTTTTACGATTTTTATAAGATTTTAAATTTGTAACTTAAATCAATAACTTTAATTAATATTCAAAAACAAAACATTAACTTTATTTATTAAAGTAAAATGAACTTCTCTTCAATGGGCTGACTTAAATTAATTAAGTTATATTATTACTTTCATTTTATGTTATTTATCGCTATTTTTAATGTAATAAATTCGCTTTGCTCATGTCGCCAAAATTTCATATCGTCAACGTCCATTCGGCAAGCTCATGTCCCGTTACTCAAACGACTTCGTCCGTTGCTCAAAAGCTTTTTTAAGCGACCACGTCGGCGATTTCAATTCACTTACTATTAGTATACTGATATCACTTGGTTTCATGAGTTATAAACATATTATGAGCCATCATAATTTTCTGATACGTAAAAAAGTCTTCATTTAATGAAGACCTTATTTATATATTGTTTAATATAGATATAATCTAGCTTCTACAATAACTTTTTAATCTTAAATATTATTATCCCAACAACAACTATTAATAACATAGCTACAAGCGTAATTGGGTATCCATAATACCAATTAAGCTCAGGCATAACTTTAAAGTTCATTCCATATATACCGGTTATAATAGTTAGTGGTGCTGCAATCCCAGTTAGTAATGTAAGCTTTGTAATTAAGTTATTTGTCTTTTCTGCAACTTGTGAAGAGTAAATATCAAGAAGTTTATCTGCCAATTCTCTTGTTGAAAGAGCAAAGCTATATAACTTCTCTATGCCAAAGTCTATTCCTTGTAAATTATCAAGGTTATACTTTTTAACATCTGAATACTTTAAATATCTAATATTCTCTTTTAGTATTCTTTCACCTATATATAATAATGGTCGAGTATTTTTAACAACCGTTCTTGTTATACTTCTTATATCACTTATTTTTTCTATTTGATTATCTACTAAACCATCTAATATTTCATCTTCTAATTTAAGTATTAAATCCTCTAGTTTTTCGAGACTTTCAAACTCATGAATAATAATAGATTTGAAAATCATATAGTTTATTTGAAATAAACTGACAACTGTAGGTGCATTTTCCATTTTTACATTATTTGTTATCATATTTCTTACAAATTCATATATAAAATGTTCCTTGTTACAAACGACTAATATAAAATTATCAGATAGATATATGTTTACTTCCTCTATTAGTGCTTTCTCATCTATAAGCTCAAATGTATTTACACTAAGAAAATCATAGTTTTCAAATAAGTCTAACTTGATACTTTCATCAAAATTCAAACAATCTTTAATGGTTATTTCATCAATGCTTAAAATATCTTTAAGTAGATTAAGCTCTGTTGGTTCACATACCATAAGATATAATTGTTCATTGTTATAAAAATTTTCTTCATAATTTTCATAATTACAACGTGTTTCTAGATTTAATATATGCATAATATCACCTTAATTTATTATTTGTAAAGACGTTATAAAAATACATTTATTTTCCATTCTATTAATAATTATATTAAATATATTTTTAATGTGTGCAATTATATATTACCTAACTTTCTTTTAACACTTATATTACTCTTTATATCACCAAATTTCAATAATATACATATATTATATTAAGATATTTATCTTCTTATAAGGAGTTGATAGTATGTATGAATATGCACTATCATTACAAAATGAATATGTTGAGATATACACTTATCTTACTAAAAACAAACTATATGGAGAAATTGTTCAAGTAACTCCTTTTGAAATCGTACTAGAAAGAGCGCATTTAGAAAAATCAAAAAACCAAAATAAATACTTATACATTCCTATTAGTGCTATAATTTCTATTAAAAAATTATAAAAATTAAAAGCCACAGCTGTATTTGCTGTAGCTTTTCTTTGGGTATTTATAATCTAGTTAGTTTAAATATCTTATTAAATAGAAAATCATATATTCTTGCAAAAAACTTTCGAGATAATATGAAGGTTACAAATAAAGGACTAATTAAAATAATAAAATTTGTAAATATGTGCTCATCCCATGTTGGAATTAAATAAAATATTAGTAACACAACATATATATGAAAAGTATACACATACATTGTTGATTTTCCCATTTCAGAATAAAAAGTTTTACTTGTTGGTGTAATTATACAAACAAATATGCTTAATAAAATACTACTTATATAAAGCACACCTCTATATATTAAACCTTGCAAGTTATTCATACCCAATTCTTTAAATGAATATGAGCCATATAAAAATTTATAGTCAATAAAGTTTACTTCTGCTGAGATTAAAGCTAGTGTAATAAATACTGAAATTCCTAATATAGCAAACCAAATATTCACTTTTTCATCTATTCTTTTCAGTCTATTTAAATCTGTATAATATCCTAGTAAGAAAAATGGTAAATACACTATTGTCCTTGAAAATGATAGTACAGAACCATTAGACATAAGTCCCACAATAAGTCCTAATAGAAAACTAATAGGAAGAATATATTTTATCCTTATTAAGTATTTTAGTGATATTCTCCAGAAAAATAAACTTAATAAAAACCATAGTGTCCAACCAGGATAAATAATCGGTATATTAATATCTCTAGTATATGCATAAGCTAAAGAATACCAAAGGATATTTAATACAATATATGGAATTAATAAATTCTTAAAAAATACTTTATTACTTTTATTAACATTCTTTGATAATAAACCGGATACAAATATAAATAAAGGCATATGAAATATATATATAAATATATATAAACCTCTTAAAGTACTACTAGTATCTATATATCTTTCAATAAGATGACCAAATACTACTAAAACAATCAGAATAGCTTTCAAATTATCTATAAAGTAACTCTTATTATTTTCTCCCATCAATTCACCTCTTTATTTATGGCAATTTTATCAAAAAAGTCAAATATATAACTTGAATATAAATTGCCAGGGCCTCTTACAATATCTATTGAATGTTCATGATCTATACCTTTAATAATCTTTAGACTTGAATTATTATTTAATCTTTTGCTAAAAGATATAGAATTTTCTACGTTAATTAAGGAATCTTTATCGCCATGAATAAATAATACAGGTATATTAGAATATTTACTATTAATCATACTAATTGGATTACAATAAAATTGATCTATGCCATTTAGATAATTTCTAATAAGCTTTTTAGAAGCTCTTGAATTACATTTTGTAAAATCTAAAACTCCCGCTATAGAAAAAAATCCTTTTAGTATAGAAGGACTTATTTTATATTTATTTTGTCTATCCAAATCAAATACTAAATGGCTAGCAAGCTCAGAACCAGCTGAATATCCTCCTATTACAAGATGCTCATTATTACAATGATTATTGATATAATGTTTTAGAGCTTCAAAGCAGTCATCAATTTGTGAAGGATAAGTAAATTTTGGAACTAGCCGATAACCAACTATTACTGTATTATATCCTTTTTTAGCGAAAAACTTTCCTACACCACTATATAAGGATGGACTACCTTGCCACCATCCTCCGCCGTGAACAAAAAATATAGTTAGCTTACTTTTTTTATTACTTTTAAAAACCTTATAGTAATTTTTTTTATTATTACCATATTGTATACTCTCACCTTTAATATGTTTATCATCTAAATATCCATACTTAATCATTTTATAGACATTTCCAACTTGTCTAAATAACTTACAATCAAAATTATATTTTTTCATATAACATACCATCCTATACTTGATATAAATAAAATTACTTAACTTATTTATATATATTATTATAGAAGCTTAAGATATATTTTTAAATACTATCTTTAATGTTTTTTAATATATTCAATTGTATGTTTTGTAATTCTTTATTAATAATTTCATATCACTTTATTTTATCTTTATATATTTTACTATAATGCTTAATAGTATTCTTATATTTAGACTGAAAGTTTTTACTTTTTACAAAAAATTATTTACATTAATTTGTGAAAAATATATAATAATGGCAACAATTGTATAAATTTTTTAGTATTAGGGGGAAATTAAAAATGAAATACATTGAAAGTCCATCTAATGATCCATATTTTAATTTGGCATTAGAACAATATGTTTTTGATAAAATGAGTAGAGATGAAGAATATTTTATGTTATGGCAAAATGATAACGCCATAATAATAGGCAAACACCAAAACACTATAGAAGAAATAAACCAAGAGTATGTAAATCAAAAAGGTATTAGTGTTGTAAGGCGTTTGTCGGGGGGAGGAGCTGTCTATCATGATTTAGGCAACCTAAACTTCACATTTATTGTAGATGATGGTAATATAAGTAAATTTAACTTTAGTAAATTCTGTAATCCTATAGTAAAAGCTTTAGAAAAACTTGATGTTAAGGCAGAGATTAATGGTAGAAATGATATAACTATTAACGGTCAGAAGTTTTCAGGAAACTCACAGTATGCAAAGAAAAACAGAATAATGCACCATGGAACAATAATGTATGATTCTGACATTAGTGTAGTTGCATCTTCTCTTAAGGTATCTAAAGATAAAATACAATCTAAGGGTGTAAAATCTGTAAAAAGTAGAGTCACTAATGTTAAAGAACATATGAAAGAAGATATACCAATATATGAGTTTAAAAAGTTATTACTTCGATATATGTTTGAAGACTCAGATTTAACTGAATATAAACTTACCAATGTTGATATAAAAAACATCGAAGTTATAAAGAATAATCGATATAGTAACTGGGAATGGAACTTTGGCTCATCTCCAAAATATAATATATTAAAAGAACGACGTTTTGATGGCTGTGGGAAAATCGAATTATATATGGAAGTTAATAATGGTATAATTAATAGCATTAAAATATTTGGTGATTATTTTGGAAATGGAGACAATGTAGATATTTCAAATAAATTAGTGGGATGTAAAATAGAGGAAAAAGAAATAAATAATGCTCTTTGTAATATAAACATTCAAGATTATTTTAATAACCTAAAAATCGAAGATTTTATTAAGCTAATTACTGTATAGTTATTTATATATTGTGTATTACTTGTTAAAACAATAAAAAAGCCTAAGCAACCAAGCTTAGGCTTTTCTATATAAAGATTACTCATTATATAGTCCAACATATTCCTCTAATGTTAAGTTATTCATATTGAAGTTTTCACTATGCTCTACACCTACATATCTATAATGCCATGACTCATAAATATATCCTGTAACATGTTCTTTCCCTTGTGGATATCTTAATATAAATCCATACTTATGTGCATTTTCATAAAGCCACTTAGCTTCTGGTGTATCATCAAACCAATTACCAGGTGCTTTATTCGTATTTCGATTAGTAATATCTAAAGCAAGACCTGTTTGATGTTCACTAAAACCTGCTTTGGCTGAATATGTGTTTGCAACTTCACTACCATCATTTTGAGCATATCTATTAAATAAAGAAACCTGTGTACTATAAGATCTATAACCACTTCTTATATTTAATACTATTCCTTTTTTATATGCATCTTTTTTCATTTTTCCAAAAGCATCTAAAGCTTCTTCTTCAAGAGGGGATCTGAAATTTTTAGGTAATCCATAGTCCTTGTTAACAATAACTATTCCATCAATATATAATGGCTTTTTACCTTCTACATATTCACTTACGTCTCTGTTGTTTTCCATAGCCTGTTTTATTGCTTCGCTATTATAATTTAATATATTTGTTCTTTGAATTTCTTCCTTTTCTTTTTCCATTGAAACAGCTATATTAAGTGATGATACTAATACTACTAATATAGATAGTATAACTACTAATAGTCTCATTATATATGCCCCCTATTAATTACTGCAATTATTATTATACATCATACGACATGTTTTGCAATCATTAATAATATTTTGTTTAAAATTGTAAATTAATTGTTACTTTTATTTCCTAATACGTAAAAAAGCCATACATAGCTTACACACTTTTATATGTACTTACTATATACGGCCTTTAAAGCTCATTACATTCTTTTATAGTGATTCTAAATAACTAATTACTTCATCTATTATCCAGTTAGGAGTAGAAGCTCCTGCCGTTACCCCAACAATGTTATATATAGATAAGTCTTTTGAAACTAATTCGTCTTTTGTTTCTATAGCAATAGTAGGAACTGTGTTTTCACAGATTGAAACAAGCTTTTGAGTATTCGAACTATGCCTTCCTCCTATTACAATCATACAATCAACTTCATCAGATAATTCTTTAGCTGATTGTTGTCTTACCTTTGTAGCTGAGCATATTGTATTATTAAATCTTATGTTTTCTATTTCTTTTGATAAAAACTCTTCAATTTTATTATAATTGTCTAGGTTTATAGTAGTCTGTGCAACTACACAGTATTTTTTATCTTTATTTAAATTGATTTCTTCAATTTCACTAAGTGATTTAAAAATTAATGCACTGTTATTACACCAACCATTAATACCTATAACCTCAGGATGTTTACTATCGCCGATTACAATAATATCATATCCATCTTCATACGCTTCTTTAACTATAGTGTGAATCTTTTTTACAAATGGACATGTAGTATCAATTATATTTATATCTTTATCTTTCGCATCAGTATAAATTTTTTCAGCTACACCATGTGATCTTATAATCATGTTTTTCTGAGTTGGAACTTGACATACTTCTTCAATAGTTTTTAGTCCTTTTTCCTCATACTTAGATACTGCTTGTTTATTATGTATTAATGGACCTAATGCAAATATAGTGTCATTACTATTTTCTAGTTCATCCCAAGCCATTTTCATAGCTCTTTTTACACCAAAGCAAAATCCAGCATTTTTAGCTATTTTAACTTCCATGTTTTCTCTCCCTATTTTGAATGTATAAAGTAGTTTTCTTTTATTATTTCTAAAATATTATTTGACAATCTTTCATAGTCTTCTGACGATAACTTTACTTTGTAGTATTCCTCAAAAGAAACAGGCTTGTCTATATAAATAGTAACTCTATTAAATATTTTATAATTAGAAATTATTGATATAGGCACTACCATAGCCTTACCTTTAACTGCAAAGAGAGAAAGACCAGCCTTAGCTTCACCAAAGCCTGGACCTTTAACTCTTGTTCCCTCAGGGAAAATACCTAAGACATAACCATCTTTTATTGCCTTTAATATATTTTTTATAGTGGAAATATCCGGCTTATCTCTATTTATTGGTATTACATTTAATTTACTTAATATATACCCTAAAGGTTTAATATTAAATAATTCTTTTTTAGCTATAGCAGCAACTTGTCTATTTTCTATAGCTGCTGCTATAAAAATAGGATCTAGGTTAGACTTATGATTAGCAGCTATTATTATATTACCTTCATTTGGTATATTTTCTGATCCTACTACTTTATATTTAAAAAATACATTACAGAATCCTTTGAATACTTTTATTACAAAATTATAAAAACTCACACTTATCTCCCTTTCGAATGTTTAGTACACTCTTATAATTTAATTTTAGAAATAACTTCTTCAACAACTTGTTCTATTGTTTTTCCAGTAGTGTCGATTTCAACGGCATCATCTGCTTTAACTAAAGGAGCAAATTCTCTATTAGAGTCAATTTCATCTCTTTTTACTATATCCTTTATTATTTCTTCAAGGCTAACATCATATCCTTTTTCACATAACTCTTTATGTCTTCTAGCTCCTCTTTCTTCAGGAGTAGCTATTAAGAAGAATTTATAATCTGCATTAGGGAATACATATGAACCAATATCTCTACCATCTAATATTCCAGAATTTCTTTTCCCAATTTCTCTTTGAACATCTACTAGTAAATGTCTTACTTCTTTTATTTTAGCAACATTTGATACATTGTTAGATACTTCAACTGTTCTTATTTCTTCATTAATAACATTACCATCTAAATATATGTTATTATCCTTAAAATCAATGTCTGTAGCTTTCGCAAGTTTTATAACTTCTTCTTCATTATTTATGTCTATATTATTGTTTAAACATTTGTAAGTTATTGCTCTGTACATAGCTCCAGTATCTATATAATTTATACCTAACTCTTTAGCTATTATTTTTGCTATT